>NZ_JBJDNK010000010.1:325829-326376 GCF_044900175.1 Pseudomonas sp. NPDC088444 | reverse complement strand
GTTGTAGACTTCTTCCTGCGAAATCTCCGCACGCTCTTCGTCGTTGGTGAAGAGCGCGATCTTGCGTAGAGTCGACTCATCCACGGGATTGTCGTTGCGGCAGTTAAGCTCGTCGGGTTGCAGGCCGATGGAGCGCAGCTCTTTTACCGAGTGCTGAGTGGGCTTGGTCTTGGTCTCGCCAGCGGTGGCGATGTACGGAACCAGCGTCAGGTGCATCAGCATCGCGCGCTTGGAACCGACTTCCACGCGCAGTTGGCGAATGGCTTCCAGGAACGGTTGCGACTCGATGTCGCCCACGGTGCCGCCGATTTCGACCAGTGCGACGTCGGCATCGCCGGCGCCCTTGATGATGCGACGCTTGATTTCGTCGGTGATGTGCGGGATCACCTGGATGGTCGCGCCCAGATAATCACCACGGCGCTCTTTGCGCAGGACGTGTTCGTACACACGGCCAGTGGTGAAGTTGTTGTTCTGGGTCATGGTGGTGCGAATGAAACGCTCGTAGTGACCCAGGTCCAGGTCGGTCTCGGCGCCGTCGTGGGTGACG
>NZ_JBJDNK010000010.1:0-325819 GCF_044900175.1 Pseudomonas sp. NPDC088444 | reverse complement strand
CCCAATGAAGAAACAACACCGCCCGTGACGAAGATGTAGCGCGTCATGAAAAACCCTAGAAGTCTGCGTTAAAGCGGTCAGAGCCGCCGGGGAAAGCGAAGGAAGGCCGAAGCCCCCGATGACCTGCGTGTTTCACAGTGCATTCCTGAAACTGCTGCGTTGAAAGCGACTGGTCGTATACGGACCTGTCCATTGCTCGCCACATTTTGAGAATCGCCCAGTAAAGACTGGCTGGTAATCGGCAACTTGTGTCGTTCCGAAAGGGCCGACATAAGCTGTATCAAGAAGGGAGCGTAGTCTACCGGAAACAGGCTCTCATCTCAAACTGTGGTCATTCGTCGGTGGCTGCCAGTGCAATCGCCAATCGCCACGGGGGTCTGCGTCGAGTCCGGGAAGATTGGCGACCGCCAGCAATTGCTCGCCGCGATAGAGCAGCGGCAATCGGCCGCGCAAAAACACAGGCACCCTTTTTTCGTTGAGTAGACGCTTGAGGTCGCGGCGACCGCGGTCCGGCACATCGAGCACTTCGCCGCCTTGACGATAGTGAACGTGAAGCCCGCCCCGAGGCACATCTCCGAGAATCTGCAACATCCCGTTGCCCGGCAGGTGCAGGGGCTGAGACGCGGTTGACCAGTGCTGCGAACCGGCGACGTCTTTCAACCAGATCCCCGACAGCCACCAGATGCGCCCCTCTGCCCTATGCAATTGCCCGTCGGCCAGCCGCCAGATCGGACGTCCCTCCGGGCCTGCATCACGCAGCGAATCCCAGCCAGCCCAATGATCGCTGTCCGGCAGGCGGGTCAGCGGGCCGAGCCAGTGTCGCAACGCATTGCGTTGGCGCGCGGGGGATAACCCCTCCAAGGGGGCCAACTCCAGCGAGGGCAGATTCAGCCAGGGCCATGAGCAGGGAGTGTCCGCGAGCGACAGGTCCTGCACCGCCAGCTCTTCGAGCAACCCTTGCGCTTCTGCCAAATGCGCGGCGCTGCGCGTCATGCTGGCAATCGCCTGAGGCCAGCGGGCGGTGAGCAGGGGCATGACATGATTACGCAGGTAATTGCGGGAAAAACGGCTGTCCTTGTTACTCGGGTCTTCAATCCAGCTCAGCCCTTCCTCCTGCGCATAACGTTCAAGCAACGCACGGGGCTCGTCCAGCAGCGGGCGGAACACATGCCCGTTGCCAAGAATTCGCTGCGCAGGCATCGCGGCCAAACCGCGCACTCCGGCACCGCGCAACAGGCGAAACATCAGAGTTTCGGCCTGATCGTCGCGGTGCTGTGCCGTCAACAGCACAGCACCGGATGGCAAGGCGTGTTCGAACGCCGCATAACGGGCATCCCGCGCGGCCTGTTCAAGGCTGGCGCCGGGCTGCACCTGAACGTCGATGACCTGCAATGGCACACCCAAAATCTGGCACATCTGGCGGCAATGCCCCGGCCACGACGCGGCAACGGCCTGCAACCCGTGATGGACGTGAATGGCAGTCAAGGGAGGAATGCGCTGACTCCGAGCCAGTTCGGCAAGCAGGTGCAGCAGGACGGTGGAATCAAGGCCACCCGAGAAGGCAATGCACCAACCGGTTGCGTCGCGCCAAGGGGAAAGGCGTGACAGCAGCCGCTGGTTGAGCTCTTTCTTGAAATGGTCCGGTTTGCTCATGCTGGTAGACCCCGCGCTGGCTCACCGGACCTCGAAAGCTGGCTCCGGTTAGACGCCGTAACTCATCAGACGCTCGTAACGACGCGCCAGCAGTTCATCGTGACTGAACTTCTTGAGCATGGCCAACTGGCTGCTCAGTGCTTCACGAATCGAAGCGGAGGCCGCAGCCGGATCGCGGTGCGCACCACCCAGTGGCTCGCTGATCACTTTGTCAACGATACCCAGACCTTTCAGGCGCTCGGCAGTGATGCCCATGGCCTCAGCAGCATCCGGCGCCTTCTCGGCGGTTTTCCACAGAATCGACGCACAGCCTTCCGGCGAGATCACCGCATACGTGGAGTACTGCAGCATGTTTAACTGATCGCAAACACCGATGGCCAGCGCACCACCCGAACCGCCTTCTCCGATGACTGTGGCAATGATCGGAGTCTTCAGGCGCGCCATGACGCGCAGGTTCCAGGCAATCGCTTCGCTCTGGTTGCGCTCTTCAGCGTCGATGCCCGGGTAGGCGCCCGGTGTGTCGATGAAGGTCACGATCGGCATCTTGAAGCGCTCGGCCATTTCCATCAGACGGCAGGCTTTGCGATAGCCTTCAGGACGAGGCATGCCGAAATTGCGACGCACCTTTTCACGCACTTCACGGCCTTTCTGGTGACCGATCACCATGACAGGCTGATTGTCCAGACGGGCGATGCCACCGACGATGGCAGCGTCATCAGAGAAGTGTCGGTCGCCGTGCAGTTCGTCGAACTCGGTGAAGATGTGTTCGATGTAATCCAGCGTGTACGGACGACGCGGGTGACGCGCCATCCGCGCGATCTGCCAACTGGTCAGGTTGCCGAAAATGCTTTCGGTGAGCGTTTTGCTCTTATCTTGCAGTCGAGAGATTTCGTCGCTGATGTTCAGCGAGTTGTCATTGCCCACCAGACGCAGCTCTTCAATTTTGGCTTGCAGGTCAGCGATCGGCTGTTCGAAATCCAGAAAATTCGGGTTCATAGGCATCCGTCTTGGGTCGACGGCCAAGAGGCCGGCCGGTTGATCCGTAAGCGCCATACCTTAAAGGAGCAGGCGCCTTGCGGTCGAGTTTTAATAAATTCGTCTGTTGGCTTTCAACGATACTGCAGGAAGACGTTCTCTCGTCCGAACTGGTCACGCAGCGCCTGAATCAGGCTGTCTGCGGGATCGATCCGCCACGCTTCGCCAAACTGCAGCAGCGCTCTGGCATCCTGCCCGGTGTAATCGAGCGTGATCGGGCACGCCCCCCGATGCTTCCTGCACAGGTCCCCCAGCCAGCGTAGACGATCGCCTTTGAGCGCTTCGCTACGCACGGTCAGGCGTAAACTTTCAGCGAGGCCGGTCCGCGCCTCTTCCAGACTCATGACCCGCTTGGCCCGCAGGCGCAGCCCTCCGGAGAAGTCGTCCGAACTGACCTCGCCTTCAACGACCACCATCGCGTCGGTTTGCAACAGCGATTGCGCGGCCTGGAACGAGTCGGCGAACAACGACGCCTCGATGCGCCCTGAACGGTCGTCCAGGGTGATGAAGCCCATCTTGTCGCCCTTTTTGTTCTTCATCACCCGCAACGCGATGATCAGGCCGGCCACGGTCTGAGTGTCGCGCGCAGGCTTGAGATCAACGATGCGCTGACGCGCGAAGCGGCGAATCTCGCCTTCGTATTCGTCAATCGGGTGCCCGGTCAGATAAAGACCCAGCGTTTCTTTCTCCCCGCGCAAACGCTCCTTGAGAGTGACCTCGCGGGCATTGCGATGGTTCGCGTAAACATCGGCATCGGCCTCGTCGAACAGGCCACCAAACAGGTCGGAGTGACCGCTGTCGTGGCTGCGCGCGGTCTGTTCGGCGGCTTGAATCGCCTCTTCCAGCGCAGCCAGCAACACGCCGCGATTGCGGTCGATATTGGCGTGATATTGCTTGGGCTCGTCATAGAAAAACGGGCCGAGACGATCCAGCGCACCACTGCTGATCAACCCGCCGAGGGTCCGTTTGTTGACGCGTTTGAGGTCGATGCGCTCACAGAAATCGAACAGATCCTTGAACGGCCCGGCCTGGCGCGCTTCGGTGATGGCCTCGACCGGCCCCTCGCCCACGCCCTTGATCGCGCCGAGACCGTACACGATGCGGCCTTCGTCGTTCACCGTGAACTTGAATTCGGAGTTGTTCACGTCCGGCGCATCAAGGCGCAGCTTCATGGTCCGCACTTCTTCGATCAAGGTCACGACCTTGTCGGTGTTGTGCATGTCCGCTGACAGCACCGCCGCCATGAACGGCGCCGGGTAGTGCTTCTTCAGCCACGCGGTCTGGTACGACACCAGGCCATAGGCCGCAGAGTGGGATTTGTTGAAACCGTAACCGGCGAACTTTTCCACCAGGTCGAAAATGTTACCGGCCAGATCGGCATCGATGCCGTTCGTGGCGCAGCCTTCGATGAAACCGCCACGCTGTTTGGCCATTTCCTCGGGTTTCTTTTTACCCATGGCGCGACGCAGCATGTCTGCACCACCAAGGGTGTAACCGGCCATGACCTGTGCGATCTGCATCACCTGCTCTTGGTACAGGATGATGCCGTAGGTCGGTGCCAACACCGGCTGCAGACCTTCGTACTGGTAATCCGGATGCGGATAAGCCAACTCTGCGCGACCGTGCTTACGGTTGATGAAGTCATCCACCATGCCCGATTGCAACGGACCGGGGCGGAACAGAGCCACCAGTGCGATGAGGTCTTCCAGGCAGTCGGGCTTGAGCTTTTTGATCAGCTCTTTCATGCCACGGGATTCAAGCTGGAACACTGCCGTGGTTTCGGCCTTTTGCAGCAGATCGTAGGTCGGCGCGTCGTCCAGAGGGATGAAGGCAATGTCCAACGGCTCCTCGCCTGCCTTGGCGCGGTCGCGGTTGATGGTTTTCATCGCCCAGTCGATGATCGTCAGCGTCCGCAGGCCGAGGAAGTCGAACTTCACCAGACCCGCCGCCTCGACATCGTCCTTGTCGTACTGGGTCACCAGACCGCTACCCTCTTCGTCGCAGTAAATCGCGGCAAAGTCAGTCAGCTTGGTCGGCGCGATCACCACCCCACCGGCGTGCTTACCGACGTTACGCACAACGCCTTCCAGCTTGCGCGCCATCTCCCAGATTTCCGCACCTTCTTCGTCGGTCTTGAGGAAGTCGCGCAGGATCTCTTCCTGCTCGTAGGCTTTTTCCAGGGTCATGCCGACTTCGAACGGGATCATCTTGGACAGACGATCCGCCAAACCGAAGGATTTACCCTGCGCCCGCGCCACGTCCCGAACCACCGCCTTGGCGGCCATGGAACCGAAGGTGATGATCTGGCTCACCGCGTTGCGGCCATATTTGTCGGCCACGTACTCGATCACGCGGTCGCGACCATCCATGCAAAAGTCGACGTCGAAGTCGGGCATGGAAACCCGCTCCGGGTTAAGGAAACGTTCGAACAGCAGGTCATAGGCCAGCGGATCGAGGTCGGTGATTTTCTGCACATACGCGACCAGCGACCCGGCACCCGAACCCCGGCCCGGCCCCACCGGCACACCGTTGTTCTTGGCCCACTGAATGAAGTCCATAACGATGAGGAAGTAACCGGGGAACCCCATCTGGATGATGATATCCAGTTCGAAATTCAGCCGGTCGACGTAGACCTGACGCTTGGCTTCATAGTTGGGCGTGGTGTCTTTAGGCCACAGCACCGCCAAGCGCTCTTCAAGCCCTTCGAAGGACACCTTGCGGAAATATTCGTCGATGGTCAGACCATCGGGGATCGGGAAATTGGGCAGGAAGTGCTTGCCCAGACGCACATCGATGTTGCAACGCTTGGCGATCTCGACGGTGTTCTGCACCGCATCGGGCAAATCGCTGAACAGCTCGATCATTTCATCGGCGCTTTTCAGGTACTGCTGGTCGCTGTAATTTTTCGAGCGGCGCGGATCGTCCAGCGCCCGGCCCTCACCGATGCAAACACGCGTTTCGTGGGCTTCGAAGTCTTCCTGTTTGATAAAGCGCACATCGTTGGTCGCTACCAACGGCACACCGTGACGGTCTGCCAAAGCGACAGCGGCGTGCAGATGTTCCTCGTCGTTGACGCGGTTGGTGCGCTGGATCTCGATGTAGAACCGATCCCCAAACACCGACACCCACTCCTTGAGCAGTTCGTCAGCTTCCGCTGGATTGCCGCCCAACAAGGCCATGCCGATTTCGCCTTCTTTCGCAGCGGAGAGCGCAATCAGCCCCTCGTTCGCCTCGGCCACCCAATCGCGCTCGATGATGACCAGGCCGTTGCGCTGGCCGGTCATGAAGCCCTGGGAAATTAACTCGGTCAGGTTCAGGTAGCCTTTGGGATTCATCACTAGCAGGCTCATGCGGCTGAGCGGCGCGTCCTTGCCGCGACCCGCCAGCCAGATGTCGGCGCCACAGATCGGCTTGATGCCCGCGCCCATCGCAGCCTTGTAGAACTTGACCAGCGAGCACAGGTTGTTCTGATCGGTCACTGCCACCGCAGGCATGTTCATCCCGGTCAGCGCCTTGACCAGGGGTTTCACCCGAACCAGGCCATCGACCAGAGAATATTCGGTGTGCATGCGCAGATGAACGAAAGAAGCCGACATGGGTGATCCTATGGCGCACAGAAAACAAAGGCCGGATTGTACCGGCCTCTCAAAAAAACATCAGCCCGCGATTCAGCTGATCGGTAACGACGAGAATCCAGTGGACACCATGAGTTCCCGCGCTTCATAAGCCGCCCGGACGGGGCCGAAAGAACGACGATGAATCGGGGTAGGCCCCAGCCGTGCCAACGCTTCCAGATGAACGGCGGTCGGATAACCCTTGTGCCCAGCCATGCCATAGCCCGGATAGGTCAACTCCATCGCTGCCATTTCCCGATCGCGGGTGACTTTCGCCAGAATCGAGGCCGCCGCAATGGCAGGCACCTTGGCGTCGCCCTGAACCACCGGCGCGCAGGGCACTGACAGTTGGGGGCAACGGTTGCCATCGATCAGCGCCAGTTTGGGCGTGATGATCAGGCCCTCGACCGCACGCTTCATGGCCAGCATGGTGGCGTGCAGGATGTTCAGCTCATCGATTTCGTCGACCTCTGCCCGCGCGATGTGCCAGCACAGGGCCTTTTCACATATCTCGTCGAACAGCTTTTCGCGCTTGGCTTCGGTGAGCTTTTTCGAATCGTTCAGCCCCAGAATGGGACGATTGGGATCGAGAATCACCGCAGCGGTCACCACCGCGCCACAGAGCGGGCCACGGCCCACTTCGTCGACACCGGCGACCAGATCCTCGACCAGGTTGAAGTCCAGACCCATTTGCATTGATTGAAGGCTCATTGTGAAGGCGAAGCGCCAATCAGGCTCAATACCGCATCAGCGGCTTGATTGGAGGCGTCGCGTCGCAAGGTACGGTGAATGGCATCAAAGCCTGCTGTCTGTTCCGCGCCGTTGTCGAGCAACGGCAGCAGGGTGTGTGCCAGGGCATCGGGGGTCGCCGCGTCCTGCAGAAGTTCCGGGACCAGCAGTCGCTGGGCCAACAGATTCGGCAGAGACACATACGGACTTTTCACCATCCGCTTGAGGATCCAGTAGGTCAGTGGCGCCAGACGATAGGCCACCACCATCGGTCGCTTGTACAACAGGGCTTCCAGCGTGGCCGTGCCCGAGGCGATCAGAACGGCATCGCAAGCGGCCAGTGCCACATGAGAACGGCCATCGAGCAAGGTCAGTGGGAGTTGGCGTCCTTGCAGGAGCTGTTCGATCTGCACGCGACGTTGCGGGCTTGCACAGGGCAGCACGAAACGCAACTCAGGCCGCGCGGCGAGCAAACGCTCAGCGGCATCGAAGAACAACGCGCCGAGGCGTCCGACTTCGCCGCCACGACTGCCTGGCATCAGAGCAACCACAGGGCCATCACCCAACCCCAGTTCGGCGCGAGCCGCCTGACGATCAGCTTCCAGAGGAATGGTGTCGGCCAGCGGATGCCCCACAAAACGCACCGGAACGCCTTTCTCTTCGTAAAAACGCGCCTCGAACGGCAGCAGCGTCAGCATCAGATCGCACCCTTCGCGAATCTTCAGCACCCGCTTCTGTCGCCACGCCCATACGGACGGACTGACGTAATGAACGGTCTTGATACCGGCCTGGCGCAGTTTGAGTTCGATATTGAGGGTAAAATCCGGGGCATCGATGCCAATGAACACGTCCGGTTTTTCACCGATCAGGGTCTGGATCAGCAGTTTGCGGCGCGCCAGCAACTCTTTCAGCCGGCCCAACACCTCCACCAGCCCCATGACCGACAAACGTTCCATGGGGAAGTAAGAGTGCATGCCCTCGGCTTCCATGAGCGGACCGCCCACACCGATGAACTGTGCATCCGGATGGCGAGCTTTAATCGCACGCATAAGCCCGGAACCGAGAATGTCGCCGGAGGCTTCCCCGGCGACCAGCGCAATACGCAAGGCCGCCATGGTCAGCGAGTAATGCCGCGAGTCGAGTTCTGAATGGACTCAAGGAACAGCGCGACTTCCGGGAACTGCGCAGCCGGTTCGGCCAGCTCGACAATCGCCTGCTCAACGGTGAGGCCCTGGCGATAAACCGTTTTGTAGGCACGACGCAGTGCGTGGATCGAGTCGTCCGAAAAACCGCGACGGCGCATGCCTTCGAAGTTCATGCTGCGCGCCTCGGCCGGGTTGCCGAATACGGTCACGAATGCCGGAACGTCCTTGCCGATTGCCGTGCCCATGCCGGAAAAGCTGTGAGCACCGATGTGACAATACTGGTGAACCAGAGTGAAACCGGACAGGATCGCCCAGTCCGCCACATGAACGTGGCCAGCCAGCGCGGTGTTGTTGACCAGGATGCAGTGATTGCCGATGACGCTGTCGTGCCCGATGTGGGCGTACGCCATGATCAGGTTGTGATCGCCAATGGTGGTCTCGGCGCGGTCCTGAATGGTGCCCCGATGAATCGTCACGCCTTCGCGAATCACGTTGTGATCGCCAATGACCAGGCGCGTCGCTTCGCCCTTGTACTTGAGATCAGGCGTGTCCTCACCTACCGAGGAGAACTGGTAGATGTGGTTATGTTTGCCGATTTTGGTCGGGCCACGCAGGATCACGTGCGGGCCAATCACCGTACCCTCGCCAATTTCCACACCAGGTCCGACGATCGACCACGGGCCGACCTCCACATCGTCGGCCAGAATGGCCGTCGGATCGATGATCGCGCGAGGGTCAATCAAACTCATAGCTTGCGTTCCGCACAGATGATTTCAGCGGAGCAGACCGGCTTGCCATCGACCGACGCCTGGCATTCGAACTTCCAGATCTGACGCTTGCAGCTGATGAACTTGGCTTCAAGGATCAGTTGGTCGCCCGGCAACACTGGCTGGCGGAAACGCAGCTTGTCGGAGCCCACGAAGTAATACAGAGTGCCGTCCGCAGGTTTCACGTCAAGCATTTTGAAACCCAGAATACCGGCAGCCTGAGCCATGGCTTCGATAATCAACACACCCGGCATGATCGGATGCGCCGGGAAGTGCCCATTGAAGAACGGCTCATTGATGCTGACATTCTTATAGGCACGAATGCTCTTGTTCTCAACATCCAGCGCCACCACCCGGTCCACGAGCAGGAACGGGTAACGGTGGGGCAGATATTCGCGGATTTCGTTGATGTCCATCATTTCGAGAGGAAGCCTGTAGTCAAGAATGGGAGTGCGCGACGAACGCGCAGCACTCCTCTAGCAAATCAAGGAGGCAGTTTATCGGCTGTACACGCTTGATAAGAAAAAAATATCAGCTATCAGATGACGCTTTACCGCCCGAGGTCACGGCCTCGACAATCTTTTCCAGCTGCTGCAGCCGCCGCGACATGCCATCGAGCTTACGAATACGGGCCGCGCTCTTGCGCCACTCAGCAGCAGGCTGCATCGCCGTGCCGGAGGAATAGGAACCCGGCTCGGTGATCGAATGGGTCACCATGGTCATGCCGGTGATGAAAACTCCGTCGCAAATATCGATATGCCCCACCAGCCCGACACCGCCTGCGAGCATGCAGTGCTTGCCGATTTTCGTGCTGCCGGAAATGCCGACACACGCCGCCATGGCCGTGTGATCGCCCACTTGAACGTTGTGCGCAATCTGAATCTGGTTATCCAGCTTCACGCCATTGCCGATACGGGTGTCGTCCATCGCACCACGGTCGATGGCCGTGTTCACGCCGATTTCCACGTCATCACCAATGGTCACACCGCCGATCTGAGCGATTTTCTGCCAGACGCCCTTCTCGTTGGCGAAACCGAAGCCCTCGCCACCCAGAACCGCGCCGGACTGGATCACCACACGCTGACCGATACGCACATCGTGGTAAAGCGTCACGCGAGGTGCGAGCCAGCCGCCGTCGCCAATGACACTGCGCGCGCCGACGTAGCACTGCGCACCGAGGGTCACGCCTGCACCAATCTTCGCGCCGCTTTCAATGACCACGTAGGGACCGACACTGGCGCTCAGATCAACGAACGCATCCTGCGCGACGACCGCCGTCGGGTGAATACCCGCCGCAGCCTTGGGCTTGGGGTCGAACAGGTGGGAAATTCGCGCGTACGCCAGATACGGATCGGCGATCAGCAGGGCATTGCCGTCGTAATCTTCAGCATCTGCTGGCTTGAGTAGCACGGCAGCGGCCTGGGTCGTGGCGAGGAATTTTCGATATTGGGGGTTGGCCAGGAAACTGACCTGCCCGGCGCCCGCCTCCTGCAAGGTGGCGAGTCCGGTGATTTCCTTGTCCGCCGGGCCACGCAGTGTGGCCCCGAGGAACTCGGCCAACTGGCCGAGGGTGGTAGTCGCAGTCATGAAGTTACTTCAACTGGTTCATGCGCTCGATCACCTGGCGAGTGACGTCGTATTGTGGCTTGACGTCAATCACGGCTCCGCGCTCGAACACCAGGTCATAGCCGCCTTTCTTGATGACTTCTTCAACGGCCTGATCCAGCTTCGGTTTCAGTTGCTTGAGCATGTCGCGGTCAGCAACGGCTTTGGCTTCGTTCAGCTCCTTGGACTGGAACTGGAAGTCACGGGCTTTCTGTTTGAAGTCCAGCTCCAGCTTCTCGCGCTCAGGCTGAGCCATCTTGTCGCCGCCCGCCACCAGACGATCCTGAATACCCTTGGCGCTGCTTTCCAGTGCTTTGAGCTTGGTCAGTTGCGGGCCGAATTTCTTTTCTGCGTCAACGGCATACTTCTTGGCAGCATCCGATTCCAGCAGCGCCATCTGATAGTTCAGGACGGCGATTTTCATGTCAGCGAATGCCGGGCCTGCAACCAAAACCGTTGCCAGCAATGCCAATTGGGTCAACTTACGCACGTTGTAACTCCTACAGAATCCGTTGTCGTGACAGTGATCAGACCCTTAGAAGGTCTGACCGAGAGAGAATTGGAAGACCTGGGTTTCGGTGTTGTCGTCCGGCTTCTTGATCGGCATCGCCAGTGCGAAGCTCAATGGACCCAGAGCGGTAACCCACGTCACGCCAACACCGACCGAGCTGGCCAGGCCAGACAGGTCAGGGCCGTTACATTCAACTTTTTCACCGTTGACTGTGGTTTTGGTGCTACCACAGTTGGTGTTGAACACGTTACCCACGTCCCAGAACAGCGAGGTACGCAGAGAACGCTGGTCCTTGATGAACGGCAGCGGGAACAGGATCTCGGCACCGCCAGTGATCAACACGTTACCACCGAACGGCAGCGGGTCTTGATCCGGGTCTTGGGAAGTACCCGGGTTACGTCCGCTACTTGGTGTACTACGAGGACCCAAGGTGCTGTCCTTGAAGCCACGTACCGAGTTGAAACCACCTGCGTAGTAGTTCTCATAGAACGGCAGACCGGAGGTCGAACCGAAACCGTCACCATAGCCCAGCTCCGAGTGCAGGCGCAGGGTGGTGTTGGTGGTCAGTGGATGGAACAGCTGGCCACGGTAGTCAAGTTTGTAGAACGACAGGTCGCTGCCCGGAATGGTGGTTTCCAGCGTCAGGCTTTGGGAATGACCACGAGTTGGCAGGGTGCCTTTGTTCAGGGTCGACTCGGACCAGCCCACGGATGCCTTGAAGTTGGTGAAGCTGTCGCCTTCCTTCTCCAGGAAGTCGAATATTTCGTCAACGGTGTAAGTACCGGTGTTGATCTCGTCACGCTGCACCGACAGACCGAAGTTCAAACGCGAGGTTTCGCTGATCGGGTAACCCATGTTGATACCGGCACCGATGCTGTCTACCGAGTAGCTGGCGATATCGACATCGAGGTCGTCGTAGTTGGTCTTGCGGTAGAACGCGCTGTAACCCAAGCTCACACCGTCAGGCGTGAAGTACGGATCGACATAGCTGAAGTTGTAGCGGGTCTGGTATTCACTTTTGGTCAGGCCGATGCTGACCTTGTTACCGGTACCCAGGAAGTTGTTCTGGCTGATCGAACCGCCGAGGATCAGACCGGCACTCTGTGCAAAACCGACGCTCGCGGTGATCGAACCGGAGGCCTGCTCTTCCACGGCATAGTTCACGTCAACCTGATCGTCGGTGCCTGGCACCGCCGGGGTTTCAACGTTCACTTCCTTGAAGAAGCCCAGACGATCAAGACGGGTCTTGGACTGGTCAATCAGATAGGTGGAGGCCCAACCGCCTTCCATCTGACGCATTTCGCGACGCAACACTTCGTCCGCGGTCTTGGTGTTGCCACGGAAGTTGATGCGGTTCACGTAGGCACGCTTGCCCGGATCGACAGCGAACAGAATGTCGACGGTATGGTCTTCATCGTTCGGGGTCGGAACGCCGTTGACGTTGGCGAAGGTATAGCCTTCGTTACCCAGACGACGTGTGATGAGCTCGGAAGTAGTGGTCATGACCTTGCGCGAGAACACCTGGCCCGGTTTGACCAGCAACAGCGACTTGACCTGATCTTCAGGCACTTTCAGGTCGCCACTCAACTTGACCGACTTGACGGTGTATTTTTCGCCTTCATGAATGTTGACGGTGATGTACACGCTTTTCTTGTCAGGGGTGATCGACACCTGAGTCGAGGCGATATCCATGTTGATATAGCCACGGTCAAGGTAGTAGGAACGCAGACGTTCCAGGTCGCCGGACAGTTTTTCCCGGGCGTACTTGTCGTCGTTCTTGAAGAAAGAGAGCCAGTTGGTGGTCTTCAGTTCGAACAGGTCGGTCAGGTCTTCTTCTTTGAAGACCGAGTTGCCGACCACGTTGATGTGCTGGATGGCGGCCACTGCGCCTTCGTTGATGTTGATCTTCAGACCAACGCGGTTACGCGGCTGAGGAACGACTTCAGTGGCGACTTCTGCCGAATAGCGGCCCTGAGCGACATACTGACGCTGCAGCTCGTTACGCACGCCTTCAAGGGTTGCACGCTGGAAGATTTCGCCTTCAGCCAGACCGGATTGCTTCAGCCCCTTCATCAGGTCTTCAGTGGTGATTGCCTTGTTGCCCTCGATCTCGATGCTCGCGACCGACGGACGTTCCACGACAGTGATCACCAGCACGTTGCCATCACGGCCCAGCTGGATGTCCTGGAAGAAACCGGTTTTGAACAACGCGCGCGTGGCTTCGACCAGGCGTGCGTCATCGGCCTGTTCGCCCACGTTCAACGGCAACGCGCCAAAGACGCTGCCTGCGGACACCCGCTGCAGCCCGTTGACACGGATATCGGAGATAGTGAAGGACTCGGCGTGAACTTCGGCGATCATCAGTACGGCAAGAACCGCAGTTAGCAGCAGACGTTTCATGAAGTCCTTTCTTATTCCAACTGGCAATAAACAAACTGCCGCAAAATGCGGCAGATTCACAATTCGGCGTAGCTTTTACAGTCGTCCCAGATCGTTGACCAGTGCGAGTAACATGACTCCGACCACTAGACTGACTCCGATCTGAACCCCCCAGCCCTGAACCTTTTCCGACAGCGGACGACCACGCGCCCACTCGATCAGATAAAACAGCAAGTGCCCCCCGTCCAACACTGGAATGGGCAGCAAATTGAGAACCCCCAGGCTTATGCTCAGATAAGCGAGGAAATTCAAGAAGTCACCAACACCTGACTGGGCCGAAGCGCCCGCCACTTTAGCAATGGTTATCGGTCCGCTCAAGTTTTTTACCGAGAGCTCGCCGAACAGCATTTTCTTCAGCGAATCGAGGGTCAGCACGCTCATCGTCCAGGTACGACGAGCCCCTTCTGCAACAGCAGCCACAGGCCCGTAGCTGACTTCGCGAAGCATCTCCGGCGGCCAGTCAACGGCTTTGACACCAGCCCCCAAGTACCCCGTTGCCGCTTTGCCCTCACCGCGAACCGCGAGCGTGACCGGGACCTCGATTGTCGCACCGTCACGCTCGACACCGAGTGTGATCTTGGTATCAGGACGGACACGAACCCAATCGACGACCTGCTGCCACTCCTCGACCGATTGCCCATTGAGCGTCAGCAGACGATCTCCGGTCTTCAAGCCTGCCGCCTGGGCCGGGCCTTTGGGGTCAAGTTCTGCCAGAACAGGCAACAAGGCCGGGCGCCACGGACGAATCCCCAGCGAATGAATCGGATCTGGCTCATCGGCGCCTTTGAGCCAGTTATCCAGAACCAATGTGCGCGGCATATCGACGTCAGAGCCCTTGTCGCGGACCTTCAAGGCGATGCTGCCGGTCTCCCCCAGACGACGAACCAGCTGCAAATTGACCGCTGCCCAGCCCGTGGTGGTTTCGCCATCAATGGAAACAATTTCCTGGCCGGAAACGAGGCCCGCCTTTTCTGCAATGCTCCCCGCCTCCACGCCACCGATGACAGGGCGAAGCTGCTGACTGCCCAGCATGGCCAGCACCCAGAAGAATGCGATGGCCAGCAAAAAGTTTGCAACCGGGCCAGCGATGACAATGGCGATACGCTGATACACGGTTTTGCGATTGAACGCCTGATCGACGAGGTGAGCAGGCACATCGCCTTCGCGCTCGTCGAGCATTTTCACGTAGCCACCCAGCGGAATGGCAGCTACGACATATTCGGTTCCCTTACGGTCATGCCAGCGCAGCAGCGGCATGCCGAAGCCCACCGAGAAGCGCAGCACTTTTACGCCGCAACGCCGGGCCACCCAGAAGTGGCCAAATTCGTGAAACGTCACCAGCACGCCCAACGCAATCAGGGTGCCGACAATCATGTAAAGCGCGCTCATCGCAGTTCTCCGGGTATCGGTCCGGCGCTGCGGGCAGGTATTGCTTGAGCACCCACCCCCGCCGACACACCTGCATCGTGTGACACATGTCGCCTATCGATCATTTCGCGCGAGCCACTGCTCAGCCAGGCTTCGCGCCCTGGCGTCGACTTGGAACACCGTCTCCAGCTCGCCCATCGCCATGATCGGCTCCGCATTCAAGACTTCGTCGATCATACTCGCGATTTCCGGAAAACGAATGCGTCGATCAAGAAACGCCGCCACCGCGACCTCATTGACCGCGTTCAGCATGGCCGGAGCACTGCCCCCTGCCTCCGCAGCTTGCCGTGCCAGACGCAGGCAAGGGAAGCGCACTTCGTCCGGCGCCTGAAAATCCAGCCGCGCAATGCTGAACAGATCCAGAGGCGCAACGCCCGAATCAATTCGCTCAGGCCAAGCCAGTGCGTGGGCAATGGGAGTACGCATGTCGGGATTGCCCAACTGAGCCAGCACCGAACCGTCCACATAATCCACCATCGAGTGGATGACGCTCTGAGGGTGGACCACGACTTCAATACGAGCCGGCGCACAATCGAACAGCCAGCAAGCCTCGATCAGCTCAAGCCCCTTGTTCATCATGCTGGCTGAATCCACGGAAATCTTGCGACCCATGGACCAGTTTGGATGCGCGCAGGCTTGCTCGGGGGAGACATGCTCCAGCTCCGAAAGCGGCGTTTCCCGAAACGGACCACCGGACGCGGTCAGCAACACCCGGCGCACGCCCACGGCATCGAGGCCCTTGGCGTAGTTGCCGGGCAGGCATTGAAAAATAGCGTTGTGCTCGCTATCCAGCGGCAACAAAACGGTCCCGCTGCGCTGAACCGCTTGCATGAACAGCGCGCCAGACATGACCAACGCTTCCTTGTTGGCCAGCAGTACCTTCTTGCCCGCTTCAACGGCGGCGAGCGTAGGCCTCAAGCCAGCAGCACCTACGATCGCGGCCAGAACAGTATCGACTTGCGGATGGGCAGACACTTCACAAAGGCCACCCTCCCCTACCAAAACCCGCGTATCAAGCCCCGCAGCGCGCAGGTCGTCCTGCAACTGCCGTGCGGCCAGCGTCGTTGGCACCACCGCGAACTGCGGAGTGTGCCGCACGCACAGCGCCAGCAACTCCTTCAGCCGTGTATAACCCGTCAGCGCGAACACCTTGTAGCGCGCGGGGTGACGGGCAATGACGTCAAGGGTACTAAGGCCAATGGAGCCGGTGGCGCCGAGCACCGTGATGTGTTGAGGCTTGCTCACATTAAGCCCCAATCTTTGGCTGCCCACAGCAGCAGCGCGAACACCGGGATCGCAGCGGTCAGACTGTCGATGCGGTCCAGTACGCCGCCATGCCCGGGCAACAGGTTACTGCTGTCCTTCACGCCGGACTTGCGCTTGAACATGCTCTCTGTGAGGTCACCCACAACAGACACCAGCACCACGATGGCGGCACACACCAGCGCAAAGATGATTTCGGAAACCGCCCAACCACGACCGATCCCCACCGCCAGTGTGATCAACAGGCACGCCGCCAGACCACCGTAAAGGCCTTCCCAGCTTTTTCCCGGACTGACTTTCGGCGCCAGCTTTCGCTTGCCGAATGCCTTTCCGGAGAAATAGGCACCGATGTCTGCCCCCCAAACCAGAACCATGACAGCGAGGATCAGCCAGTTACCCGATGGCGAAAGCTTGATGAGAATCAGCCCTTGCCAGGCAGGCAGCAGAATCAGCAAACCGATGACCAACTTGCACAGCACGCTGGACCAATGCTCGCTCGATTCCGGGTAGGTCAAGACCAGCCAGGTCGCTGCCAGCCACCAGAGCAGTGCCGCGACCAGTAGCCACGGTGCGAGGCCCGGCAACAGGTAGAGCAGAAAAAGCAGCACCGCCACCGCAGCGGCATACACCACACGAATGGACTGGCTTTCAAAACCGGCGAGACGTGCCCATTCCCAGGCACCCAGGGCAACGACAACGCCAATGAACAGTGCGAAGTAACCGCCTTCAAGCAGAAAAAAACCGCACAGCGCCAGAGGCGCGAGAATCAACGCCGTAATGATTCGTTGTTTGAGCATTAAGCACGGGCTCCGGCTTCCACCTGCTCGCTGGTCTTACCAAAGCGGCGCTGGCGCGAAGCGAAATCGGCCAGCGCATGGCGCATGGCATCGTGTTTGAAGTCCGGCCAGAACAGGTCGGAGAAATACAGCTCGGCATAAGCGAGCTGCCACAGCAGAAAGTTGCTGATGCGATGCTCCCCCCCGGTACGAATGCACAGGTCGGGTAGCGGCAGATCACCGGTCGCAAGACAGGTTTGCAACAACTCGGGCGTAATGTCTTCCGGGCGCAAATGCCCGGCCTGAACCTCACGCGCCAAACGCTGCGCCGCTTGAGCAATATCCCACTGACCGCCGTAATTGGCGGCGATCTGCAGGACAAAGCGACTATTACCGGCGGTAGAGGCCTCAGCTTCGCGAATCGCGGCCTGAAGTTCCGGATGGAAGCGCGAACGGTCACCAATGATGCGCAAGCTGATGCCGTTCTCGTTCAAGCGCCGGGTCTCCCGACGCAGGGCGGTGAAGAACAACTCCATCAACGCCCCGACCTCTTCCGCAGGGCGCTGCCAGTTCTCACTGGAGAAGGCGAACAGCGTCAGCACCTCGACCCCGGCCTCGGCACACACCTCAATCACTGCCCGAACAGCATCCACCCCAGCCTTGTGACCCGCCACACCTGGTAACAGACGCTTCTTCGCCCAGCGATTGTTTCCATCCATGATGATCGCGACATGGCGCGGTACCGACGACGGCACAGCCAGCTTTGTCTTTTCCATGAAAGCTTCCCGACCCTTAAACGGCCATCAGGTCCGCTTCTTTGTCATCCGTGGCCTTGGTGATCTGAGCCTCGAAGTCCTTGATCAGCTTGTCGATATCAGCGCTGGCGCGACGCTCTTCGTCTTCGCTGATTTCCTTGTCCTTGACCAGTTTCTTCAGGTCACCCATGGCGTCACGACGAATGTTGCGCACTGCGACGCGAGCGTCTTCGGCAGCACTGCGCGCCTGCTTGGTGAAGCCCTTGCGGGTCTCTTCAGTCAGCGGCGGCATGTTGACCAGCAGCAGCTCTCCCAGGTTGGTCGGGTTCAGATTCAGTCCAGCACTGGCGATGGCCTTGTCGATCGCCCCCAGCATGTTGCGCTCGAACGGGACAACTTGCAGCGTACGAGAGTCTTTCACGGTGACGTTGGCAACGCCGGTCAGCGGCGTGTCCGCACCGTAGTAAGGAACCATTACGGTTCCCAGCACGCTAGGGTGCGCCTTGCCAGTACGAATCTGGCCGAATGCGTGGTGCAGGGATTCCAGGGATTTCTGCATGCGCTCTTTAGCGTCTTTCTTGATGTCGTTGATCATTGTTCGCCTTCCTCGATCAAGGTTCCTTCCGCGCCGCCATGCACGATGTTCAGCAGGGCGCCGGGTTTATTCATGTTAAAGACACGCAGCGGCATCTTGTGGTCACGGCACAGACAAATGGCCGTCAGATCCATTACACCCAGCTTGCGATCCAGCACTTCATCATAAGTAAGATGATCGAACTTCTCGGCATGCGGGTCCTTGAATGGATCGGCAGTGTACACACCATCGACCTTGGTTGCCTTCAATACGACGTCGGCATCGATTTCGATGGCGCGCAGGCAAGCGGCCGAGTCGGTGGTGAAGAACGGGTTACCGGTGCCCGCCGCGAAAATCACCACTTCCTTGGCGTTCAGATGACGCATGGCCTTGCGACGATCATAGTGATCCGTCACGCCCACCATGGAAATAGCCGACATCACGATGGCCGAGATGTTGGCCCGCTCCAGCGCATCACGCATCGCCAAGGCGTTCATCACGGTCGCCAGCATGCCCATGTGATCACCCGTAACGCGATCCATACCGGCAGCGCTAAGGGCAGCACCGCGGAACAGGTTGCCACCGCCGATCACCAGACCGACCTGTACACCTATCCCTACCAGTTGCCCCACCTCCAGCGCCATGCGATCCAGCACTTTAGGGTCGATCCCGAACTCTTCGGACCCCATCAGGGCCTCGCCGCTAAGCTTGAGTAGAATGCGTTTATAGCGAGCTTGATAACCACTGCCCTGCTGAGCCATTGCGAATCTCTCCTGCGGCGTTTGAAAAAAATCTTCTGAGCGGCGGGCCGTTTTCAGCCTGCGCTAACTCTAGCTATTCACTCGGGGTGTTGCAGCCTTGTGGGCCACCCACCCGAAAAAAACAAATTCGTGCAGCCGTTTTGAAAAAGAGGCTGCGCGCGTGAGCGGGCAGCCTCTTTGGTCGACAGTTGAAAAACCGTCTTATTGCTTGCTGGCAGCAGCCACTTGAGCGGCAACTTCTTCAGCGAAGTTGTCAACTGGCTTCTCGATGCCTTCGCCGACTTTGAAGTAGGTGAAGGAAACGATTTCAGCACCGGCTTTCTTGGCCAGAGCACCAACGGTGACTTCAGGGTTCATGACGAACGCCTGCTCAACCAGGCTGGCTTCAGCCTTGAACTTGGCGATACGGCCAGCAACCATCTTCTCGGCGATGTCAGCAGGCTTGCCCTTCAGCTTTTCTTCGTTCAGTTGCAGGAAGACGCCCTTCTCGCGCTCGATCGCTTCGGCGGAGATTTCTTCCGGCTTCAGGAACTCAGGGTTGCTGGCAGCAACGTGCATCGCGATGTTCTTGGCCAGCTCGCTGTCGCCGCCTTTCAGAGCGACAACAACACCAATCTTGTTACCGTGCAGGTAAGCACCCAGAACGTCACCCTCGATACGGGCCAGACGACGGATGTTGACGTTTTCGCCGGTTTTGGCAACCAGAGCCAGACGAGCAGGCTCTTGCGCTTCGATCAGCGGCTCAACGGTGGTCAGCTTGTCAGCGAATGCTTTTTCGACGCTGGCAGCGACGAATGCCTTGAAGTCGTCCTGCAGAGCCAGGAAGTCGGTCTGAGAGTTGACCTCAACCAGAACGGCAACTTTGCCATCGCTCTTGACGCCGATGGAGCCTTCAGCAGCCACGTTGCCTGCTTTCTTGGCAGCCTTGATGGCGCCCGATGCACGCATATCGTCAATGGCTTTTTCGATGTCGCCGCCAGCCTTGGTCAAGGCCTTCTTGCAGTCCATCATGCCTTCGCCGGTACGCTCGCGCAGTTCTTTGACCAACGCTGCAGTAATCTCTGCCATTTCAAAATCCTCTTTGGATAGGTCTTCAACCATTCCACCCGCCGAGCGGGCGTACAATTCTTGAAAAACCATGGTGACAGTTGCGCATGACAATCAGATCGATGGCAACGCCAGATGGTTTTCGAGGTGGCAAAAAGGGGGCTTAGCCCCCTTTTTGCGTACCGAGTGAACGCTAAGCGTCAATTACTCGGCAGCAGGTACAGCCGCTTCTTCAGCGTAAACTTCGGTGCCGCCAGCAACATTGTTGCGGCCACGGATAACGGCGTCAGCCATCGAACCCATGTACAGCTGGATGGCGCGAATGGCGTCATCGTTACCTGGGATGATGTAGTCAACGCCTTCCGGGCTGCTGTTGGTATCGACAACGCCGATGACCGGAATGCCCAGCTTGTTGGCTTCGGTGATCGCGATGCGCTCGTGATCAACGTCGATGACGAACAGTGCGTCTGGCAGACCGCCCATGTCCTTGATACCGCCCAGGCTGCGATCCAGTTTTTCCAGATCGCGAGTGCGCATCAGCGCCTCTTTCTTGGTCAGCTTGGCGAAGGTGCCGTCTTCAGACTGAACTTCCAGCTCGCGCAGACGCTTGATCGAAGCACGAATGGTTTTGAAGTTGGTCAGCATGCCGCCCAACCAGCGGTGATCGACGTACGGCGAACCGCAACGTGCTGCTTCTTCAGCAACGATCTTGCCAG
This sequence comes from Pseudomonas sp. NPDC088444, assembly GCF_044900175.1. NCBI lineage: Bacteria > Pseudomonadati > Pseudomonadota > Gammaproteobacteria > Pseudomonadales > Pseudomonadaceae > Pseudomonas > Pseudomonas sp. NPDC088444. The sequence goes on along the minus strand of NZ_JBJDNK010000010.1, from coordinate 305,001 downwards.
CGGAACGCTTGGTGCCGACGAACAGAATCTTGTTTTTGCCCTGAGCCAGACGCTCTACGAACGTCAGCGCGTCGTTGAACATTGGCAGGGTTTTTTCAAGGTTGATGATGTGGATCTTGTTACGCGCGCCGAAAATGTACTTGCCCATTTTCGGGTTCCAGTAACGGGTCTGGTGGCCGAAGTGCACACCGGCCTTCAGCATATCGCGCATGTTGACTTGGGACATGATAGTTCCTTGATAAGTCGGGTTAGGCCTCCACGTATCCCAATGACCAACCAGCGGCAAGAGCCGAGGGCACCCAGGTCATCGTGTCGACACGTGTGTGGGGTTTAGGCTTTCGGGGCATACCCCGTAAAGCGGCGCATTTTATATCACAAAAGACTGAATAACGGAACCCGCAATAAGATTCTGTTTTCTCGACGCTTTTGCACCCGGCGCGCTATCGGGCGGCATACTCTGCCAGCTTCCATATGAAGACGCGATGATCACCCGCCCGGCGGTGGTCTGATAGAATCCCGTTTTTCCGTGTTTAGCTGCGGCCTTGCCGCGCCGAGAGAGCCTTGTATGACCGTTACCATCAAAACCCCTGAAGACATCGAGAAGATGCGCATCGCCGGTCGTCTGGCCGCCGAAGTTCTGGAAATGATCGGGGCGTACGTCAAGCCTGGCGTCACCACCGACGAGCTGGACCGCATCTGCCACGACTACATCGTCAATGAGCAGAAGGCCATCCCGGCTCCGCTCAATTACAAGGGCTTTCCGAAATCCATCTGTACCTCGATCAACCATGTCGTCTGCCACGGCATTCCGAACGAGAAGCCGCTGAAGGAAGGTGATGTACTGAACATCGACGTGACCGTGATCAAGGACGGCTACCACGGCGACACCAGCAAGATGTTCCATGTCGGCAAAGTGCCCGAGTGGGCTGAACGTCTGTCGAAGATCACCCAGGAATGCATGTACAAAGGCATCGAACTGGTCAAGCCGGGTGCGCACCTGGGCGACATCGGTGAAGTGATCCAGAAGCATGCCGAGAAGAATGGCTTTTCCGTGGTTCGCGAATACTGCGGTCACGGTATCGGCAAAGTGTTTCATGAAGAACCGCAGGTCCTGCACTACGGCAAGGCCGGTACGGGCATGGAGCTGAAAGAAGGCATGACCTTCACCATCGAGCCGATGATCAACCAGGGCAAGGCCGACACCCGCCTGTTGGGCGATGGCTGGACAGCCATTACCAAGGACCGCAAGCTGTCGGCGCAGTGGGAACACACCATTCTGGTGACCGCCACCGGCTATGAAATCTTCACGCTGCGAAGCGACGACACAATCGCCCGCACCTCTGCCTGATCAACTTCGTCCGATTCGGCGCATATATAGAAGGAAAGCAGTTCGATGCCGCAAGTGGACCCAGATTTGTTTGATCGTGGCCAGTTTCAGGCCGAACTGGCACTTAAGGCCAGCCCCATCGCCGCCTTCAAGAAAGCCATCCGCCAGGCACGCGAGGTGCTGGATGAGCGTTTTCGCGCAGGCCGGGAGATTCGTCGGCTGATCGAAGACCGGGCCTGGTTCGTCGATAACATTCTGCAACAAGCCTGGGAACAGTTCGATTGGAGCGAAGACGCCGACATCGCACTGTTGGCGGTCGGTGGCTACGGTCGTGGCGAACTGCACCCCTATTCCGATATCGACTTGCTGATTCTGCTGGACAGCGCCGACCATGAGATTTTCCGGGACTCCATCGAGCGTTTTCTGACGCTGTTGTGGGACATCGGTCTGGAAGTCGGTCAGAGCGTGCGCTCGGTGGACGAATGCGCCACTGAAGCGCGGGCCGACCTGACGGTGATCACCAACCTGATGGAAAGCCGCACCATCGCCGGTCCCGAGCACCTGCGCCAACGTATGCTGGAAGTCACCAGCACCTCCGAGATGTGGCCGAGCAAGGAGTTCTTTCTCGCCAAGCGCGCCGAACAGAAGACCCGCCATCACAAGTATTTCGACACCGAGTACAACCTTGAGCCCAACGTCAAAGGCTCGCCCGGCGGCCTGCGCGACATTCAGACCATCCTCTGGGTAGCCCGCCGTCAATACGGCACGCTTAACCTGCACGCACTGGCCGATCAGGGCTTCTTGCTGGAAAGCGAACACGCCCTGCTCGCCTCGTCTCAGGAGTTTCTGTGGAAAGTGCGCTACGCGCTGCACATGCTCGCCGGTCGTGCGGAGGACCGCCTGCTGTTCGATTATCAAACCAATATCGCGCGCCTGCTGGGATACCAGGACAGCGACGCGAAGTTGGCCATCGAACGCTTCATGCAGAAGTATTACCGCGTAGTGATGAGCATCGCCCAGTTGAGCGACCTGATCATTCAGCATTTCGAAGAAGAGATCCTGGCGGACGATCAGGGCTCTGTCACCGAATCGATCAACTCACGCTTCCAACTGCACGACGGCTACATCGAGGCGACCAACCCGAACGTCTTCAAGCGCACGCCGTTCGCGATTTTGGAGATTTTCGTGCTGATGGCCCAGCACCCGGAAATCAAGGGCGTCCGTGCCGACACCATTCGCCTGCTGCGCGAACATCGGCACCTGATCAACGACGATTTCCGCAACGATATTCGCAATACCAGCCTGTTCATCGAACTGTTCAAGTGCGAGATCGGCATTCACCGCAATCTGCGGCGAATGAACCGCTACGGCATTCTGGGCCTCTACCTGCCCGAGTTCGGGCACATCGTTGGGCAGATGCAACACGACCTGTTCCACATTTATACGGTCGATGCCCACACGCTCAACCTGATCAAACACCTGCGCAAGCTCCAGTACACGCAGATGTCGGAAAAATTCCCGCTAGCCAGCAAGCTGATGGGCAAGCTGCCCAAGCCGGAACTGATCTATCTCGCGGGCCTGTACCACGACATCGGTAAAGGCCGCGGTGGCGATCACTCGGAACTGGGCGCGGTCGACGCCGAGGCGTTTGGCATTCGCCATCATCTGCCGAACTGGGACACCCAACTGATCGTCTGGCTGGTGCAAAACCATCTGGTGATGTCGACCACCGCCCAGCGCAAGGACTTGTCCGATCCACAGGTGATCCACGATTTCGCCCAGTTCGTAGGCGACGAAGTGCATCTGGACTACCTCTATGTGCTGACCATCGCCGACATCAACGCGACCAACCCGACCCTCTGGAACTCCTGGCGCGCCAGCCTGCTGCGCCAGTTGTATACCGAGACCAAGCGCGCCCTGAAACGCGGTCTGGAAAACCCGGTCGATCGCGAAGAACAGATCCGTCGCACGCAAAGCGCCGCGCTGGATATTCTGGTACGCAATGGCACAGACCCCGACGACGTCGAGCAATTGTGGTCGCAACTGGGCGATGATTATTTCCTGCGCCACACGGCAGGCGATGTGGCCTGGCACAGCGACGCCATTCTCCAGCAACCCGCCGACGGCGGCCCGCTGGTGCTGATCAAGGAAACCACGCAACGAGAATTCGAAGGCGGCACGCAGATCTTCATCTATGCCCCCGACCAACACGATTTCTTCGCCGTGACCGTGGCGGCAATGGACCAGTTGAACCTGAACATCCACGACGCCCGAGTCATCACCTCGACCAGCCAGTTCACCCTCGACACCTACATTGTGCTCGACAGCGACGGCGGCCCGATCGGCGATAACCCGGAGCGGATCAAAACCATTCGCGAAGGTCTGACCGAAGCGTTGCGCAACCCTGACGACTACCCGACGATCATCAAACGCCGGGTGCCGCGCCAGCTCAAGCACTTTGCCTTCGCGCCGGTGGTGACGATTTCCAATGATGCGCAACGGCCGGTGACCGTGCTTGAACTGAGCGCGCCGGACCGCCCGGGCTTGCTGGCCCGCATTGGCAAAATATTCCTGGAATTCGACCTGTCGCTGCAGAACGCCAAGATTTCCACTCTGGGCGAGCGCGTAGAAGACGTGTTCTTTCTCACCGACGAGAAAAATCAGCCGCTGTCCGATCCTCAACTGTGCAGCCGATTGCAGGACGCCATCGTCCAGCAACTGAGCGTCAACCAGGAGCCTGGCAGCGAACTGCGCATCAGCATTTGAACGCCCTGAAAATTCGATTCATCGGCGCCGGATGCAACAACGCCCGGCGCCCCGCTCTCCGAGAACGACTGCTCATGAACAATGCTTTGCAACAGCTTCAGCCCTACCCGTTCGAAAAACTGCGCGCCCTGCTGGGCAGTGTCACACCAAACCCGGACAAACGCCCGATAGCCCTGTCCATTGGCGAGCCAAAGCACACCTCCCCCGAATTCGTCGCCAAGGCACTGGCCGACAACCTGGACAAGATGGCGGTCTACCCGACGACAGCGGGAATCCCCGCGCTGCGTGAAGCCATCGCAGGCTGGTGCGAACGCCGCTTCAGCGTGCCGCAAGGCTGGCTGGACGCGGGCAAGCACGTACTTCCGGTCAATGGCACCCGAGAAGCACTGTTCGCGTTCACTCAAACCGTGGTCAACCGCAGCGATGACGGTCTGGTGGTCAGCCCCAACCCCTTCTATCAAATCTACGAAGGCGCAGCGTTCCTCGCGGGCGCCAAGCCGCACTACCTGCCCTGCGTGGTAGAACACGGCTTCAACCCGGACTTCGACGCCGTACCGGCTGACATCTGGAAGCGCTGCCAGATTCTGTTCCTCTGCTCGCCAGGCAACCCGACCGGCGCGCTGATTCCGCTGGAAACCCTGAAAAAGCTCATCGCACTGGCCGACGAACACGACTTCGTCATTGCCGCCGATGAATGCTACAGCGAACTGTACTTTGACGAAGGCACCCCGCCGCCAGGTCTGCTGACTGCCTGCGCCGAACTGGGTCGCGAGGATTTCAAGCGCTGCGTGGTCTTCCACAGCCTGTCCAAACGCTCCAACCTGCCAGGGCTGCGTTCCGGCTTCGTGGCGGGTGACGCCGAGATTCTCAAGGGGTTTCTGCTGTATCGCACCTACCACGGCTGCGCGATGCCGGTTCAGACTCAACTGGCGAGCATCGCCGCCTGGAACGATGAAGCCCACGTACGCGCCAACCGTGACCTGTACCGCGAGAAATTCGACGCAGTGCTGGAGATCCTCTCCCCCGTGATGGACGTACAACGTCCTGACGGCAGTTTCTACCTGTGGCCTAACGTCGGCAGCGATGACGCTGCGTTCTGCCGCGACCTGTTCGAAGCGGAACACGTGACGGTAGTACCAGGCTCTTATCTGTCCCGCGACGTTGATGGCGCCAACCCCGGTGCAGGGCGTGTTCGCATGGCATTGGTTGCGTCATTGTCCGAATGTGTGGAGGCGGCAGAACGCATTCGAAACTTCGTGAAAACCCGCTGACCGCTCGACGCTGAAACGGCATCAACCCTCGAAAGGGCTGTCCGCTAACGGTCAGCCCTTTTTATATGCGCTTATCGCAGCACGTTGAAAATCGGCTTCGTGGAGGAATCGATCGACAATGCATTGACCATTGGCGAGTGGGCGTGAATTCAACATTGAGCGAGAAAGACAAGTCGTTCATACGCCTGGCCTATCCGCGAAACCGACCCGTTCGTATAAAACACCGAAAATCATCACGCTATACATATGTACGGCAACTCGCTGAATTCAAAGGATTATTCTTTCGTGACTCAAGGCATTGTCTGCAACAAGCAGGCAGTGCCCTCACCTCGAAAGGACTCGACCATGAAAACCGCGCTTTACCTTTGCAACACGTCTCACCACGTAGACCTGAAAGCTGCCTACGACGCCGCCATCAACGAAAACCCGGCCAACGCCCAGATCACGCCCAGCTATCTCACAGAGCATCAATCTTCGGATCGGGACTCGCGCATCGTGACCTCATTCACCAAATACTGGGCCCGCGGTCGGACGCTCAAAATACGCTTTCTGGAAAAAAGCCCCGCTTACCTGCAGCAGCTATTTTTCGACACAGCGAGCCAGTGGCTCCCGCACATCAATCTCAAGTTCGAGCTGGTGACATCAGGAGATGCAGAGATACGTATCTCGCTTGCGCAGCCATTTCATGCCAGCGCCGTAGGGACTGACGCCCTGCTTGCGTACCATGATCAGTCGGTCCCGACGATGGGGTTCAATCTGACCAGCCTGGTCGACGCCCAGAAACTCATCAAACAGCAGGGAAAACCCTCTGCCGGATTCGATATCCGCACCGTACTCAGCGCCGACTTCGATCGGGTCGTTCTACACGAATTCGGGCACGCACTGGGTGCCGAGCACGAACATCAACACCCCAACGCAAACATCCCATGGGACGAACAGAAAGTGCTGAGCGATTTCGCCGCCAGAGGCATGAGTGAAGCCTTCATCCGCAAGAACATCCTGGATCGCTACGAAGCTGCCGACTTTTCCTACTCAGAATATGACCAGGAATCTGTGATGCATTACAACGTGCCCGAAAAACACACACTCGGCAGTTTCCGGATCGACAATACCGGCAAAACGTTGAGCGAGAAGGACAAAGCCTTCATGAAGGCCATTTACGGCGACCGACAGAACGATCGCGGCCCCTTAGATTGAGCTCGTCGTCACTTGACGACACCCAGATTGGCTTCACTCAGGTCAAGTTCCGCAAGTATCAGACGCAGCACGTCATCGCCAATCTTGCGGTGACGGTGCAAGCTGTACAACTCCAGACGTTGGGCACGCAGAGCATTAATGCGCATGCGCTTCTCCAGTTGATCCATCTGGAATGCCAGTGCCTGGGCTTCTGCAGTGTCGTTGAAAATTTCGAGCCGATGGCGGTACTCGGACATGATGCGCGACTTCACTTCTGTCGCGAGCACCGCCTGGGCCGCATCGGGCGAGCCGGTCGCCCCTGGGACGTCTTCGCTTTCCAGCGTCTTGATCGCCGCTTGAGCAGTCAACTTCCATGCGTCGCGCACTTCGCGCTTCAGACGAAGATCAGGCTCGCTGACCAGACCGCGCAACAACAGCGGAAGGCAGACGCTTGCCACCACCAGCGACAACAGAATGACCCCGGCGGCGATGAAGATCAGCAGGTCCCGCTCGGGAAACTCGACCCCGGCGGCGATCAGCATGGGTACCGACAACGTACCGGCCAGCGTCACGGCACCGCGCACGCCCCCTACCGTCAGCAACAACGCAGAACGGGCAGACAGCTCAAGAGCGCCATCACTCTGCCCACGCCAGCGCCTGAATTGCACCATCAGTCGCCAAACGCTGCGTACCCAGACATAGCGCAAAATGGCCAGCACGATGAAGATCGCCAAGACATCCAGCCAACGCCAGAGTAACGCTGGCCAGAGTGTCACTTCCTGATGCGTGACGGCGCTGACAATGTCCGGTAACTGCAATCCGAGCAGCAGAAAAATGAGTCCATTGAACGCGAATTCCAGAAGGGTCCACACGCTGCGATTGAGTAGACGGGTGCTGGTCTGGCGCGGCAGCAGATCAACCCAACTCTGCATCATCCCCGCCGCGACGGCAGAGAGAATACCCGACACCTCAAGTCGCTCCGCTAACACATAGGCCGCAAAGGGCAGCAACAACATGAACACGACATGGGTTGCCGGATCGTCCCAGCCCCGGGTGATCATCCAACTGCGAAAGCGCCCCACCACCCAGCTCAGCACCACCCCGACAGCCAGCCCACCAACGGCCACCAAGATGAACGTCAGACTGGCATCGGTCAGGGAAAACACCCCCGTGATCGCGGCCGCCAGTGCGAACTTGAAGGTCACAAGGCCCGACGCATCGTTCATCAGCGCCTCACCCTGCAACATGCGCATGATGGGCGCGGGCAATCGGTCCTGTGCAATGGCGGAGACCGCGACGGCGTCTGTCGGCGACAGCACGGCGGCCAGCGCAAATGCCACCGGCAGCGGAACACTGGGCAGCAACCAGTGAATGAAGTATCCCGCACCGACGACCGTGAAAATCACCAACCCCACCGCAAGTGTCAGGATCGGACCGCGATAGTGCCAAAAGTCGCGCTTGGGCATGCGCCAGCCATCCGAGAACAGCAGTGGCGGCAGAAACAGAAAAAGAAACAGCTCCGGGTCAAGCGCCACATGCAGGCCCAGCGTCGGCCATGCGAGCAAGGCTCCCGCCGCAATCTGGACCAGCGGCAGAGGCAGCGGGATCACTCGTGCCAACAAACGTGAGACCCCTACCAGCGTCAACAGAATCAGGACGGTATAGGCGGTCTGCATTGCGTTTTTCCCCAAACGAGCGACATGTGACTGTTGCCCGGAGTCACTCCGGGTACAGCGTCGAAGTGCCATATTAGCGGCTTAAGCTGCCCTCTCGGGTTAATACATAGGTCTTAACGCGCACAAAAACACTCGCCAGAAGACACAAAGCTTCGGCGGGCCGCACCCAAGCCCGCTGTACGTGGCATAATCCGTCACCGTTTTTTTCGCAATCCCAAAGGGGGCAAGCTCATGGCTGACAAAACGTTGCACCTGTTCGGGATCAAAGCCTGCGACACCATGAAAAAGGCCCGCACCTGGCTCGATGAAAAATCGGTGAACTACGATTTTCACGACTACAAGACGCTGGGCATCGACCGCGAACACTTGACCCAGTGGTGCAACGAGCACGGCTGGGAAACGGTGCTGAACCGCGCGGGCACGACCTTTCGCAAGCTGGATGAGGCGCAGAAAGCCGACCTCGACCAGAACAAGGCGATTGAGCTGATGCTCGCCCAACCCTCGATGATCAAGCGCCCGGTGCTGGATCTCGGTGGCAAGACCCTGATTGGCTTCAAACCTGACCTGTACGCAGCGGCTATCGCCTGATTGAGATAGCCCCAAAATGAGAGGAATTTCCATGTCCACTTCCCTGTTCAGCCTGGCCTTCGGCGTCGGCACTCAAAACCGCCAAGGCGCCTGGCTGGAAGTTTTCTACGCCCTGCCCCTGCTCAACCCTTCGGCTGAAATCGTTGCCGCTGTTTCGCCAATTCTGGGTTACACCGGTGGCAACCAGGCCATCGCGTTCACCACCGACCAGGCCTCGAAACTGGCCGAATCACTGAAGTCGGTCGACGCTGCACAAGCCGCGCTGCTGACCCGCCTGGCTGAAAGCCACAAGCCGCTGGTTGCAACGCTGCTGGCCGAAGACGCCGCGCTGACCTCCACGCCCGAGGCTTACCTCAAGCTGCATCTGCTGTCCCATCGTCTGGTCAAGCCGCACGGCCTGAGCCTGGCCGGTGTGTTCCCGCTGCTGCCAAACGTGGCCTGGACCAGCCAGGGCGCCATCGACCTGAGCGAGCTGGCAGAGCGTCAACTGGAAGCACGCCTCAAAGGCGAGCTGCTGGAAGTGTTCTCCGTCGACAAATTCCCGAAAATGACCGACTACGTCGTACCGGCCGGTGTGCGTATCGCTGACACCGCACGCGTTCGCCTGGGCGCTTACATCGGCGAAGGCACCACCGTCATGCACGAAGGTTTTGTCAACTTCAACGGCGGCACCGAAGGTCCGGGCATGATCGAAGGTCGTGTGTCGGCAGGCGTGTTCGTCGGCAAGGGTTCAGACCTGGGCGGCGGTTGTTCGACCATGGGCACCCTGTCGGGTGGCGGCAACATCGTGATCAAGGTCGGCGAAGGCTGCCTGATCGGCGCGAACGCCGGTATCGGCATTCCGCTGGGTGACCGCAACACCGTGGAAGCCGGTCTGTACATCACCGCAGGCACCAAAGTGGCGCTGCTGGATGAGAAGAACGAGCTGGTCAAGGTCCTCAAAGCCCGTGATCTGGCCGGTCAGCATGACCTGCTGTTCCGTCGCAACTCGCAAACCGGCGCCGTGGAATGCAAATCCCACAAGTCGGCCATCGAGCTGAACGAAGCGCTGCACGCTCACAACTGATCGAATCTGAGGGCCAGTTCATTCGCCAGACGGGTACATCCGACACAGGCGTGTCGGATGATTCAGCCTCTCGCGAATGAATTCGCTCCCACAGGTGAGAGAGTCAACTTCTCATGTCCCTTATTTCTCCGTGGCGCGCTGACTTCCCCGCTCTCGATGCCTTAGAACGGCAAGGCCAGACCTATCTGGACAGCGCCGCCACTGCACAAAAACCTCAAGCCCTGATCGACGCTCTGGCCCATTACTACGGCAACGGCGCTGCCAATGTGCACCGTGCCCAGCATCTACCCGGCGCCATGGCCACGCAGGCGTTTGAGGACACCCGCCACAAGGTCGCCGACTGGTTGAACACAGGCTCGTCCGGGCACATCGTGTTCACCCATGGCGCCACCTCGGCCTTCAATTTGCTCGCCTACGGGCTGGAGCATCTGTTTGAGGCGGGCGACGAGATCGTCATCAGTGCCCTGGAACATCACGCTAACCTGCTGCCTTGGCAGCAACTGGCCAAACGTTGTGACCTGAAACTGGTCATTCTGCCGCTGACGCGCGAAGGCGTTATCGATCTGAGTGCCGCCACTTCACTGATCAACTCGCGAACTCGTTTGCTGGCGGTCAGCCAACTGTCCAACGTGCTCGGCACCTGGCAGCCAGTCAGCGAACTGATGACGATGGCGAGGGCGCACAACGCGCTGACCGTGATCGACGGCGCTCAGGGCGTGGTACATGGCCGCCACGACGTGCAGGCGCTGGGTTGTGATTTTTATGTGTTCTCCAGCCACAAGCTGTATGGCCCGGATGGGGTTGGCGTTCTGTTCGGTCGTCATCAGGCTTTGGCGCACTTGCAGCATTGGCAGTTTGGCGGCGAGATGGTCTTGCAGGCCGGCTATCAGGACGCGACGTTCCGCCCTGCTCCATTGGGTTTTGAGGCCGGTACGCCACCGGTTTCCGGGGTGATCGGCCTGGGCGCAACCCTCGACTACCTGAACGATGTCAATCAAGTGGCCGCCGCTGAACATGAAGCCCGACTGCATGAGCTGCTGTGTGCAGGTCTGCGTCTGCGCGAGGGTGTGCGACTGGTCGGTGCACCTCAGGTGGCACTGGCGAGCTTCGTCGTTGATGGCGTGCACAACGCAGACCTCGCGCATCTGCTGACCGAGCAAGGCATCGCCGTCCGCGCAGGGCACCATTGCGCAATTCCCCTGATCAGCAGTCTGGGCCTGTCGGGCGCAATTCGGGTGTCGCTGGCGCTGTACAACGATTCAGAGGATCTGGAGCGCTTCTTCAATGCGCTGGATCAGGCGCTGGAGCTGTTGCGATGAGCCTGCCCGTTGACGCACAGACCGCCCTCGACACCTTCAACGCGTCGCTCAGTTGGGAGCAACGCGCACGCCTGTTGATGCAATGGGGCGAGCGTTTGCCCGCGTTGGCAGATGACGAAAAAACCGATGAGCACCTGGTCGACGGTTGCGAAAGCAAGGTATGGCTGCTGGGGGATGTGATCGACGGCCATTGGCAGTTTCGCGCCGCCAGCGACGCCCGTTTGGTTCGCGGACTGGTGGCGTTGCTGCTGGCGCGGGTCAACGGGTTGTCCGCTGACGACTTGCAACAAGTCGATCTGAATGATTGGTTCAATCAGTTGGGTCTGAGCCGCCAGCTCTCGTCATCACGCAGCAATGGGTTGAATGCCGTACTGCAGAAGATGCGGCAACTGGCGGGTTGACCACATAGAGGCTGACACCATCCGCCCCTGTGGGAGTGAGCTTGCTCACGAGGCACTGGCAGATTCAGCGGATTTACATCGCTTGGAACACAGTCTTCGTGAGCAAGGTCACTCCCACAGAGGTCACGTTGGCGCACCAACAGGATTCGACCCGACCGCTCCTCCGTTCAGGACTGAACCGGGTCCTGCGACTTCACCCGCTCCGACGGACGCCGCGCACCCGCCACGATTTTCTCCACGGCCTTGGTCGCCGCCACCATGCCGAAGGTCGCCGTCACCATCATCACGGCTCCGAAACCGCCCGTGCAGTCAAGCTTGACGCCCTCTCCAACGAAACTCTTCTGCAAACAAATGCTGCCGTCAGGCTTGGGATAACGCAGTTGTTCGGTGGAAAACACACACGGCACGCTGTAATGCCGGGTCACGGTGCGGGAAAAACCATAATCGCGACGCAAGGTCGAGCGGACTTTTGAAGCCAACGGGTCGTTGTAGGTGCGGTTCAAATCGCAGACCTGAATCTGTGTCGGGTCAATCTGCCCGCCCGCGCCACCCGTGGTGATGATCTGGATCTTGCGGCGCTTGCACCAGGCGATCAGCGCTGCCTTGGCGTTGACGCTGTCGATGCAGTCAAGCACGCAATCGATGTCGGGGGTGATGTATTCGGCCATGGTTTCGCGGGTGACGAAATCGGCGACGGCGTGCACCACGCAATCAGGGTTGATCTCGCGGATGCGCTGCGCCATCACCTCGACCTTGGATTGACCCACAGTGCTGGTCAACGCGTGCAACTGGCGGTTGCTGTTGCTGACGCAAACGTCGTCCAGGTCGAACAGCGAAATCTCGCCCACACCACAGCGGGCCATGGCTTCCGCTGCCCACGACCCCACGCCGCCAATGCCAACCACCGCCACATGGGACGCGCGCAGGCGTTCGAGGCCCTCAAGGCCGTACAGACGAGCGACGCCAGCAAACCGTGGATCTTCTGTGCTCATGACCAATACCCCAAAAAACCGGCGCGCATTATAGGCCTTGTACGGGATTGGGACAGCTGTTTGGTCGGGGTGTTTGCTCTGATCGTTCGACGGCGGCCTTTGATCCACTGTTTTGCTTTAAGATACCTGCCGTTTTGTAGGAGCGCGCTTGCCCGCGATGGTGGGTCAGTCAGCAATAGACAACTTGATACAGCATTCGCGGGCAAGCGCGCTCCTACAGCGTCAACACTCTCATTTGCGCGGACTTTTCATGACAGCCCCAGCCGATCTTTCGCCCACTCTGCAACTCGCCTGCGACCTTATCCGTCGCCCATCGGTCACGCCGCTCGACGCCGATTGTCAGGCCGTGATGATGAAACGCCTGGGCAATGCCGGTTTCATGCTAGAGCCGATGCGCATCGAAGACGTCGACAACTTCTGGGCCACCCACGGCACACAAGATGGCCCGGTGCTGTGCTTCGCCGGCCACACCGACGTGGTGCCGACAGGCCCGGTGAAAGCCTGGCAGAGCGACCCGTTCGATGCGCTGATCGACGAAAACGGCATGCTCTGCGGCCGTGGCGCAGCGGACATGAAAGGCAGTCTGGCGTCGATGATCATCGCCACCGAGCGTTTCGTCGCTGATTACCCGAACCACAAAGGCAAAGTCGCGTACCTGATCACCAGCGACGAAGAAGGCCCGGCCCACCACGGCACCAAAGCCGTCGTCGAGCGACTGGCCGCGCGCAATGAGCGTCTGGACTGGTGCATCGTCGGCGAGCCGTCGAGTACCACGCTGGTGGGCGATGTGGTCAAAAATGGCCGTCGCGGCTCGTTAGGCGCCACCTTGACCGTAAAAGGCGTGCAGGGCCACGTGGCCTATCCGCACCTGGCCAAGAACCCGATTCATCTGGCCGCCCCGGCGCTCGCCGAACTGGCCGCCGAGCACTGGGACGAGGGCAACGCGTTCTTCCCGCCAACCAGCTTCCAAATCTCCAACCTCAACTCGGGGACTGGCGCGACCAACGTAATTCCGGGTGATCTGACGGCGGTGTTCAACTTCCGCTTCTCCACCGAATCGACGGTCGAAGGCCTGCAGAAACGCGTGGCCGATATTCTCGACAAACACGGGCTGGACTGGCACGTGGAGTGGGCACTGTCGGGCCTGCCGTTTTTGACCGAGCCAGGCGCGCTGCTCGATGCCGTGTCCTCCAGCATCAAAGACGTGACCGGTCGTGAAACCAAGGCTTCCACCAGCGGCGGCACCTCCGATGGCCGTTTCATCGCCACCATGGGTACGCAAGTCGTCGAGCTCGGCCCGGTCAACGCGACGATCCATCAGGTCAACGAACGCATCCTGGCCAGCGATCTCGACGTGCTCACCGAGATCTACTACCAGACACTGGTCAAGTTGCTCGCCTGATGCTGACCTGCCCAATCTGCTCTGCCCCGCTCGACACAGCGGACAACGGCGTGGTGTGCCCGGTGGGCCACCGCTTCGACCGCGCCCGTCAGGGGTATTTGAACCTGCTGCCGGTGCAGCACAAGAACAGCCGCGACCCCGGTGACAATCAGGCGATGGTCGAGGCGCGCCGGGACTTTCTCAACGCCGGGCATTACGCCCCGGTGGCGAAACGTCTGGCGCAACTGGCGGCTGAACGTGCGCCTGCGCACTGGCTGGACATCGGCTGTGGCGAGGGCTACTACACCGCGCAAATCGCCGATGCCCTGCCCACCGCCGACGGCTACGCGCTGGACATCTCCCGAGAAGCGGTCAAACGCGCCTGCAAGCGCAACCCGCAACTGACCTGGTTGATCGCCAGCATGGCCCGCGTGCCACTGCCGGACGCCAGCATTCAGTTCATCGCCAGCGTGTTCAGCCCGCTGGACTGGGACGAGGCCAAGCGCCTGTTGTCGCCAGGCGGTGGCCTGATGCGCGTAGGACCGACCAACGAACACCTGATGGAATTACGTCAGCGCCTGTACGACGAAGTTCGCGACTACGCCGATGACAAGCACTTGGCGCTCGTCCCTGAAGGCATGCGCCATGCCCACAGCGAAACCCTGCGCTTCACGCTGACGCTGATCGACGGCCAGGCCCGCGCCAACCTGCTGGCCATGACGCCCCACGGCTGGCGCGCCAGCGCCGAACGCCGGGCCAGCGTCATTGAACAGGCCGAGCCGTTCGAGGTCACGGTGTCCATGCGCTACGATTATTTCGTTCGGCACTGACCGAAACACTTTACGAGGCCCCCATGCGCCAACCCGATATCGAGATTTACTTGAAAGACGCCGACGTGGACCACAAGGCGATCACCGCCTGGCTGAGCGCCGATATCGGCCCCTGCAGCGAGTGGGTCCAACGCGGCCAGACCTGGAAGTGCAAGGCAGGCGACATCCCCGTGACCTGGATTCCCAAGGCCGTGGGCAAATGGAACAGCCTGTGCCTGGACAGCGACAACACCCCGTGGGACGACGACATCGCCTGCGCCCGCGCGGCCTTCAAGGCCATGAACGTCGAAGTGCGTTGCGCACCGGGGACGTGGGTTGAGGAAGAAAGCGAAGAAGACGCCGACCGCTGGATCCGCATCAGCGCCGATGGTGAGGAAGAGATTACCTGGCGTACGTCGTAAGGCATCGCTGTCGACTGTGGGAAGCTCTATGTTGACGGGTCAACTGCATTCGCCACCAAGGCGGCTCCCACAAGGATCGCGCCGGATCCTGACCTCCTGCTCGACGCCTAACCTCTGGGAGCCGGCTTGCTGGCGAATGTGCCAGACCATTCACCCTTGTGCTGAATGACACGCCGCTCTCGCCAGCAAGTTGGCTCCCACAGGGTTTAACGCCGTGTCCTACGGCGAGCCGCTTTGCCCATCCCCGCCATATCCGGCACACTGACCGCTTCGTGGGCCATGGCCCCTCAGCGCAGAATTCGTATGACCCGTTCCCCGTTTCGCCGTCTTGTCTTCGGCACCCTGCGTCGCCTGCTGTACCTGTGGGTGCGTTCGGAGACGATCAATCAATCGTCCTTCACCCTCAATCTGGACCGCAGCCGCCCGGTGTTTTACGCGCTGCAAAGCCCTTCACTGGCCGACCTGGCCGTGCTCGACCGGGAATGCGTCAAAGCCGGTCTGCCGCGCCCGGTCCTGCCCGTAGCGGTGGGCAATCTCACCGAGCCCGCAGCGTTTTTCTACCTGACGCCGGAGCCGGACTGGCTCGGCCGTCAAGACAAACGCGGTGCGCCCCCGACGCTTGAGCGGCTGGTGGGCGCGGTGTCGCAGAGCGCCACTGAAGACGCGCAGATCATCCCGGTCAGTGTGTTCTGGGGTCAGTCACCGGACAAGGAAGACAGCCCGTGGAAACTGTTGTTCGCCGACAGTTGGGCCGTCACGGGCCGCCTGCGCAAGTTCATCACCATCCTGATTCTGGGCCGCAAGACCCGGGTGCAGTTTTCCGCGCCGATTCACCTGCGTGAGCTGGTCGACGAGAACAAGGGGTACGAGCGCACCGTACGCATGGCTCAACGGCTGCTGCGCGTGCATTTCCGCAATCTGAAAGCCGCGGTCATCGGCCCCGACATTTCCCACCGTCGCAATATGGTCAAAGGCCTGATCAACGATCCGCTGGTCAAGCAGGCCATCCTCGATGAAGCCACGCGGGAGAACATCCCTGAAGCCAAGGCCCGGGAAAAAGCCCTGCATTACGGCAACGAAATTGCCTCGGACTACACCTATACCGCCATCCGCTTTCTGGAAGTGGTGCTGAGCTGGTTCTGGAACAAGATCTACGACGGCATCAAGGTCAACCACATCGAAGGCGTGCAGGACGTCGCGCAGGGCAACGAGATCATCTATGTGCCCTGCCATCGCAGCCATATCGACTATCTGCTGCTGTCCTATCTGCTGTTCCGCAATGGCCTGACCCCACCGCACATCGCGGCAGGCATCAACCTCAACATGCCGGTGATCGGCGGCCTGCTGCGCCGTGGCGGCGCGTTTTTCATGCGTCGCACGTTCAAGGGCAACCCGCTGTACACCGCCGTATTCAACGAATACCTGCACACCCTGTTCACCAAGGGTTTTCCGGTGGAATACTTCGTTGAAGGCGGGCGCTCACGCACCGGGCGCATGTTGCAGCCCAAGACCGGCATGCTCGCAATCACGATGCGCAGCTACCTGCGCAACTCGCGTACGCCGATCGTCTTCGTGCCGGTTTACATCGGTTACGAGCGGGTGCTCGAAGGCCGTACCTATCTGGGCGAGTTACGCGGCGCGGCGAAGAAGAAAGAATCGATCTTCGACATCTTCAAAGTCATCGGCGCGCTCAAACAGCGCTTCGGTCAGGTCGCGGTCAACTTCGGCGAGCCGATCAAACTGGCTGAATTCCTCGACCACGAACAACCCGACTGGCGTACCCAGGAACTGGGGCCGGTGTTCAAGCCTGCGTGGCTGAACGAAACCACCCATCGCCTTGGTGAACGCGTGGCCCGTCATCTGAACGAGGCCGCCGCCATCAACCCGGTGAACCTGGTGGCGCTGGCATTGCTGTCCACCAACAAACATGCGCTGGACGACCAGGCACTGGTTCGCGTGCTCGACCTTTATCTGACCCTGTTGCGCAGCGTGCCCTACTCGCCGCACACCACGCTGCCGGAAGGGG
Source organism: Pseudomonas sp. NPDC088444 (assembly GCF_044900175.1). Lineage (NCBI taxonomy): Bacteria > Pseudomonadati > Pseudomonadota > Gammaproteobacteria > Pseudomonadales > Pseudomonadaceae > Pseudomonas > Pseudomonas sp. NPDC088444. The sequence goes on along the minus strand of NZ_JBJDNK010000010.1, from coordinate 287,781 downwards.
ATGGCCGTGAGTTGATCGAGCACGTGAAGGGCATGGACCTGTTGTCCGAACAGAAAGACGCGCTGGGCAGGATTCTGTATCTGGACGAGCAAAATGCCGTCCTGATGACCTACTACCGCAACAACGTGTTGCACATCTTTGCGTTGCCATCGCTGCTGGCGAGTTTCTTCCAGAGTTCGTCGCGCATGAGCCGAGAACAGATTCTGCGATTTGCCCGCGCGCTGTACCCGTACCTGCAATCGGAGCTGTTCATTCGCTGGTCGCTGGATGAACTGGATGAGGTCATCGATCAATGGCTGGCCGCGTTCGTGGAACAGGGCCTGTTGCGATTCGAGAACGACGTGTACCTGCGCCCGGCGCCCAGCTCGCGGCACTTTGTCCTGCTGACCTTGCTGTCACGCTCCGTGGCGCAAACCCTGCAACGTTTCTACATGGCGATCTCGTTGCTGCTCAACAGCGGCCAGCACACGCTCACCGCCGAAGAACTGGAAGACCTGTGCACGATCATGGCTCAGCGCCTGTCTATACTTCACGGTCTGAACGCCCCGGAATTCTTCGACAAGAGCCTGTTCCGGCACTTCATTCAGACCCTGCTGAATCAGGGCGTACTCACCAAGGACGAGAGCGGAAAACTGGGCTATCACGAGTTGCTCGGCGAGTTGGCCGAGGGAGCGGCCAAGCGGGTGTTGTCAGCTGAAATCCGATTGTCGATCCGTCAGGTGGCACTGCATCGCGAGGATGAGGTCCTAGATCCAGGCCCGATTGGCTGAGGCCTGATCTTGTACATTCGGGATACCGGAGCCGAACGCAGTTCCCGTGGGAGCCGGCTTGCTGGCGAAAGCGCTGGGTCAGTCAGGGATAAATTGACTGACAGATCGCATTCGCCAGCAAGCCGGCTCCCACGGGGGAAGCGAGTCAATCAGGACGATCGCGGCGTTATTTCACCGATGACGCATCCACGAAGCCACAAGGAGACTCACCCCATGAAACAGCTTTTCCTCGCCCTCGCCGCCTCACTGCTGGCCGCCTGCGCCGGTCACACACCGGACAACCTGCCCGGTACGGTCGATGGCGAAGTGTTCTACCTCCAACGCATGGCCTTGCCGCCCACCGCCACGTTGAAAGTCAGCTTGCAAGACGTCTCACTGGCCGATGCCCCCGCGCAAACGCTGGCCAGTCAGAGCGGCCCGATCAAAGGCCAGGTTCCGCTGCCGTTCCATCTGACTTACGATCAGAAACAAATCAAGCCGGGCCACACCTACGCGGTCAGCGCACGCATTGAGGTCGACGGCAAACTGCTGTTGATCAGCACCGAACGCTATACCGTGGACCTGACGCTGGAAGAAAAGCCGCCGATCAAGATCCGCGTGAACCCGGCGAACTAACACGCTTACTACATGATGAAAAGGACACTCCCCATGCTGCTTCGCACCCTCTCGTTCACTGGCCTGTGCGCTGGACTGTTGCTGTCGGCCAACGCCTTCGCACTCTCTTTGGGTGACCTGTCGCAATCCGATGCAACGGGCGGGCTGAAGGACGCGCTGACACAGGGCGCGCAGATCGCCGTCAAGCAACTGGGCGTGCCTGGCGGCTTCAGCAACAACAAGGATGTACGTATCGAGTTGCCAGGCAAGCTGGGCAAAGTGGCGAGCAAAATGAAGCTGCTGGGTATGGGCTCTCAGGTTGATCAACTGGAAACCAGCATGAACCAGGCGGCCGAGGCCGCAGTACCGCAGGCTCAGGCGATTCTGGTCGATGCCGTGAAGAAGATGAGCGTAGCGGATGCCAAAGGCGTGCTGACCGGCGGCAAAGATTCCGCGACCCAATACCTGAACAAATCCAGCCGCGAGCAGATCCGCGCCAAATTTTTGCCGATCGTCAAGCAGGCCACCGACAAAGTGGGCCTGGCGCAGCAGTACAACGCGTTTGCAGGCAAGGCAGCAGGTCTGGGCGTGGTCGATGCCAAAGACTCCAACATCGAAGGCTACGTGACTGAAAAGGCGCTGGATGGCCTATTCGAGATGATCGCCAAACAGGAAGAAAGTATTCGCTCCAACCCGGCCGGTGCTGCCACCAGCCTTGCGAAGAAGGTATTTGGCGCACTGTAATCGCCTGACCGCCAACCGACACAAAAAGCCCCGACACCGCAAAGTGTCGGGGCTTTTTGTTAAGCGATCAGAGGTGTAGCCAGGCCATGACACCCAGCAGAATGCTCACACCACCGGCGCCATAGGAGACCTTTTGCAGCCATTCCTTGCGGGTGAGCAAGGTGATCGCCGCCAGCGAAATGGCCATCTGAATTGCCATCATCGCTTGCGCCCACCGATGGTGGGAGTGCAGCACTCGCTCGGACTTCTCGTCCCATTCCTGCGCCTGAACTTCCAGCGCCTCGGCTTTCACCTTCGCCGCTTCCTTGTCCGCCTTGTAACGCTGCACCTCGGCGACGTAATGCGCGGCGTCCATTCCGGGAATGTGGCTGGCAAGGTCGGCGAGGTTTTCACGGCTGGACTTGGCCTGATAGTAATTCCACTGATTCGAGGCCTCGGTCTTCTTGATCGCTGCGTTGTTCTTGTCCATCGCCGCTTCGCTTTCAGTGGAACCGGCCTGATAACTGAGCAGCGCACCCACCGTCGCCATGATCGCGGTCATTACGGCGATCTTTCCGGCAAAGCTGTCGCCGCTTTTGTGCGCATGCTCGACATGGTGCTCGTGGGGGCTGGGGACTTCGAAAGATTCGGACATGGACTTCTATCGCCTGAAACGATGTTGACGCGGATGGTGCTTGAGCAGCCGGAGGCTGGCGGGGCGAATATAGGAGAAAACCGCCGAGGCGAGAAGCACGGCGGTGAGTTTGTTCAGGCAACAGAAAGGGAGTGCTATGGCGTGTACACGGTACTCTGCCTCCAAACGTGCCCCTGTAGCAGTCCGGCTTGCCGACGGTGACGATTTAAAAGACGCCACCGCCGGCAAGCCGTGCTGCTACAGAGGTGTTTCAGTTAGGCGTCTGCTTCTTCACCCTGAACCACGCCGCATATAGCGCTGGCAAAAACAGCAGCGTCAGCGCCGTCGCCACGATCAATCCCCCCATGATCGCCACTGCCATCGGCCCAAAGAACACGCTGCGCGACAGCGGGATCATCGCCAGTACCGCCGCAAGCGCAGTAAGGACGATGGGGCGGAAGCGGCGAACAGTCGCTTCGATAATCGCCTGCCAGCGATCAAGCCCTGCGGCGATGTCCTGCTCGATCTGGTCCACCAGGATCACCGAGTTGCGCATGATCATCCCGGACAGCGCGATGGTGCCCAGCATTGCCACGAAGCCGAACGGCTGACGGAAGATCAACAGAAACAGCGTCACACCGATCAAACCCAGCGGCGCTGTCAGAAACACCATGAAGGTGCGTGAGAAACTGCGCAGCTGGATCATCAGTAACGTCAGCACCACCACGATGAACAACGGCACACCGGCGTTCACCGAGTTCTGGCCCCGGGTCGAGTCTTCGACCGTGCCGCCGACTTCGAGCAGGTAACCATCGGGCAATTGTGCGCGCACGCCCTCAAGCGTCGGCAGGATCTGATTGACCAGGGTCGCCGGTTGCTCCTTGCCATAAATGTCGGCGCGAATGGTCACGTTGGGCAGACGATTGCGATGCCAGATGATGCCTTCCTCGAAGCCGTATTCCAGCGTCGCGACCTGGGACAACGCCACGCTGGCGCCGTTGGCCGTCGGTACTGACAGACTCGCCAACCCGCCCAGCGCATGACGCTCCTGTTCGGTGCCGCGCAACAGGATTTCGATCAGTTCGTCGTCTTCGCGGTACTGGCTGACGCTGGAACCGGTCAACTGACTTTGCAGGAAGCGCGACAGGTCGGCCGTGGTCACGCCCAAGGCCCGCGCCCGGTCCTGATCAACGTTGAGATACACCACTTTGCTCGGTTCCTCCCAGTCCAGGTGCACGTTGACCACATGGGGGTTTTCGCGAACCTTGGCCGCGACTTTGCGCGCCAGCGCCCGCACCTCGTCGATGTGCTCACCGGTCACCCGAAATTGCACCGGATAGCCCACGGGGGGACCGTTTTCCAGCCGTGTAACCCGAGGACGCAGCATCGGGAACTGCTCATCCAGCGTCTGAATCAGCCAGGTGCGCAGGGCTTCGCGGTCCTCGATGGTTTTCGCCAGCACGACAAACTGCGCAAAGCTGGCGGCAGGCAGTTGCTGGTCCAGCGGCAGGTAGAAACGCGGCGAGCCGGTGCCGACATAGGCCACGTAATTCTCGACGCCCGCGTGGTCCTTGATCATGCCCTCAAGGCGCTTGACCTGCTCTGCCGTATTGCTCAGCGACGCGCCTTCAGCGAGCTTCAGATCGACCATCAACTCCAGTCGTCCCGAGGCCGGAAAGAACTGTTGCGGGACGAAACGGAAGCTAAAAATCGACAGCACGAACAAGGCAATGGTCAGCACGATAACGGTCTTGCGCCGACGCACACACCAGCCCACCAGCGCTCGAACCTTTTTATAAAACGGCGTGCCGTAAGGGTCTGGCGCATCCGGGCCTGAGCCGTGTTTAGCCGCATGAATCCTGGCCAGATCCGGCAGCAGGCGCTCGCCCAGGTACGGCACGAACACCACCGCAGCCACCCACGAGGCGAGCAGTGCAATGGTCACCACCTGAAAGATCGAGCGGGTGTATTCACCCGTGCTGGACTGCGCGGTGGCAATCGGCAGGAACCCGGCCGCAGTGATCAGCGTGCCGGTCAGCATGGGAAACGCGGTACTGGTCCAGGCGAAGGCTGCGGCCTTGAGACGGTCGTAGCCCTGTTCCATTTTGATCGCCATCATTTCCACAGCGATGATCGCGTCGTCCACCAGCAGCCCCAGCGCCAGCACCAGCGCGCCGAGGGAAATCTTGTGCAGGCCGATGCCGAGGTAATACATGGTGGCGAAGGTCATCGCCAGGACCACGGGAATCGCCAGCGCCACCACCATGCCAGTGCGCACGCCGAGGGAGAAGAAGCTCACCAGCAGCACGATACCCAACGCCTCGGCGAGCACCTGAACGAATTCGCCCACGCTGGTCTTCACCGCCGCCGGTTGATCAGAGACCTTGCGCAGCTGCATGCCCGCCGGAAGGTTGTTTTGCAAACGCGCGAACTCGCCTTCCAGCGCGCGGCCGAGTACCAGGATGTCGCCGCCGTCCTTCATCGCCACGGCCAGCCCGATGGCGTCCTGTCCCATGAAGCGCATACGCGGCGCGGGGGGGTCATTGAAGCCACGACGCACGTCGGCCAGATCGCTGATGCGGAAGGTGCGGTCGCCGACCCGGATCGGGAAATTGCGAATTTCGTCGACGGTCTGGAAGCGTCCGGTCACCCGCAACTGCACGCGCTCGCTGGGGGTCTCGAAAAAGCTCGCTGCGACCACCGCGTTCTGCGCTTCCAGCGCCTGTTGAACCGCAGACAACGGTAGGCCAAGGGTAGCGAGTTTGACGTTCGACAGCTCGATCCAGATCTTCTCGTCTTGCAGGCCGATCAGCTCGACCTTGCCCACATCCTTCACCCGTTGCAACTGGATCTGGATACGGTCGGCGTAATCCTTCATGACCGCGTAATCGAAGCCCTCCCCCGTCAGCGCGTAGATGTTGCCGAAGGTGGTGCCGAATTCGTCGTTGAAGAATGGGCCTTGTACACCCGTGGGCAAAGTCTGGCGGATGTCACCGATCTTCTTGCGGATCTGATACCACAGCTCGGGCAACTTGGCCGAGACCAGCGAGTCCCGTGCCATGAACGTCACCTGAGACTCGCCGGGCCGCGAAAACGAGACGATGCGCTCGTAATCGCCGGTTTCCATCAGCTTCTTTTCAATCCGGTCGGTGACCTGACGCGCCACTTCCTCGGCGCTGGCACCCGGCCAGAGCGTGCGAATCACCATGGCTTTGAAGGTAAACGGCGGATCTTCACTCTGCCCCAGCTTGGTGTAGGACAACGCTCCGACCACGGCCAGAAGAATCATCAAATACAGGACCATCTGCCGGTTGCGCAGCGCCCATTCGGAGAGGTTGAAACGCATCCGTGCTTACTCCCCGCTTGCCAGTTTGATCGCGCGGTTATCGCGGTCTACCGGACGCACCTGTTCACCTTCGTGCAACACATGAACGCCCGCCGCCACCACCCAATCATTGGCCGTCAGCCCACCCAACACGGGGACGGATTCCTGGCCATAAGGGCCGACCTGAACCGGCGTGCGCTTGAGGGTGCTGTCGCTTTGCAGGCGCCAGACGTAGGTCTGCCCATTTTCAGCGGTCACGGCAGACAGCGGTACCGACAACGGCACGCTGTGATCCGAGGCAATGAACACCCGCGCACTCTGCCCCAGCTCGGCAGGGACTTTGCCCCCGGCAAAAGCGATGCGCGCCGCGAAGGTACGAGATTTAGGATCGGCTGCCGGAGACAGTTCGCGGATGCGGCCAGGGAACCGTTGTTCGCGCTGGGTCCACAGTTCGACAGACACTGGATCGCCGATCTTGAAACGGCCGAAATTCTGTTCCGGCAGGCTGATCGCCACTTCGCGCTCACCATCGGCAGCCAGCGTGAAGACGGTTTGCCCGGCGGCCACCACCTGACCCACTTCCACCAGACGTTTGGCGACCACACCATCCTGAGAGGCACGAAGCACCGCGTAACGGGTCTGATTGTCGGCGACGGTGAGTTCAGCCTTGAGCTGTTTGAGACGGGCATCGCCTGCGCGGTAAAGGTTCTCGGCGTTGTCGTACTGTGACTTGCTGACCATTTGACGGTCCATCAATGTCTTGTAACGGTCACGCTCGGAGCGGACCATTTGCAGGTTGGCTTCGGCAGCCGCGACCTGCGCGCGAGTGGCATCCAGTTGCAGGCGCACGTCTTGTGCATCGAGTTCGGCCAATGGCTGCTCGGCCTTGACCCGTTCGCCCTCCTCGACCAGCCGCTTGCTCACCTTGCCCGAGATGCGAAAGGCCAGATCCGGCTCGAAACGGGCGCGGACTTCACCGGGGTAGCTGTCCATGGATTGGGACGACGGCATGGGTTGCACTACCATGGCCGGGCGAACAGTGGCGGGAACCGAAACATCCTGGCCACAGCCGACCAGCAACGACGCCAGACCGATCGGCACAGCAAGGAACAAGGCATCGCGAAACATGATGAGGCACCTTGGCAGAGGGAGCTTTGAATAATTGTACTGGCGAGTATATTAAGAATTACCGAACTGCACAGTCCACTATTAAAACCGACAGGCTTGATCACCGAATGACCGATGCAACATCCACCACAGGCCCTGGCCGCCCGAAGGATCTGGCCAAGCGCCAGGCGATTCTGGACGCCGCCAAAGACCTGTTCGTCCGCAATGGGTATGCGAATACCAGCATGGATGCGGTCGCCGCTGAAGCCGGGGTTTCCAAGCTCACGGTTTACAGCCACTTCAATGACAAGGAGACACTGTTCTCTGCCGCGGTCGTGGCTCGCTGCGAGGAGCAACTGCCCGAGTTGTTCGTCGACATGGCGCCGAATGCATCAGTGGAAAAAGTATTGCTGGGTATTGCGAGAGGTTTTCAGACGCTGATCAACAGTCCGGAGTCCATCGAGCTGCATCGCCTGATGATCGCCTTGGGCACTCAGGACACTACGCTGTCACAAGTTTTCTTCGAGGCTGGGCCGCAACGTATCCTGCACGAAATGGAGCGTTTTCTGACGCGGGTGAACGACACCGAAGGCCTGCATTTCGATTCGCCTGCCCGCGCCGCGGGGCACTTTCTGAGCTTGATCAAGGGGGTGTGTAACTTCCGGTTGCTGATCGGCAACGCAGGTGTGCCGGATGAACAGACCGGCGAGCGGCATGTGCGGGAGGTGGTGGCGTTGTTTTTGAAGGCTTACAAAGCCTGAACGTCAGCCGCGCCGCCAAATGCATGCCCTGCATCCCCCCCGGTGGGAGCGAATTCATTCGCGATGCGGTTGTACATCCGACACATCTTCATCGGAGGTACGATCCAATCGCGAATGAATTCGCTCCCACAGATTTGCGTGCATGCCGACAAAATGGCGTCGGTGAAATCTGCAATCAGGGCTTCAATGCTTTCTTCGGGTAGATGTCATACCGGCTCGATTTGCCATCCAACGCATACCCTGGCTTCGTGCCCTCGATGCAAGGCGCCTTGCGCGGGCGTTTGACGACTACGCGGTGAGTCGCCAGCGCGAGGGCCGCTTCCAGCAACGCGGGGGCGTCCATGTCGTCGCCCACCAATGGCCGGAACAAACGCATCTCCTTCTTCACCAGCGCCGTTTTCTCACGATGGGGAAACATCGGGTCCAGGTAGATGACCTGCGGCGGCTCACCTTCCCAATTGCGCATCAGTTCGATGGAGTTACCGGTCAACAAGCGCATCTGGCTGACAATCGCGCCGACGTCCAGATCCTGCGCCGCACGGGCGAGACCATCCTCCAGCAGTGCGGCAATGATCGGCTGACGCTCGATCAGGCTCATCTCACAGCCCAGGCTCGCCAACACGAACGCGTCCTTGCCCAGCCCGGCAGTCGCGTCCAGCACACGGGGACGAACACCCGGTTGGATACCCACCGCCTTGGCGATCATCTGCCCGCTACCGCCACCAAACAGGCGTCGATGGGCGGCTTTGCCTTCCACGAAGTCCACCCGCACCGGACCCGGCGCATCCTCGCCCAGCTGCTGCAATTGCAAACCGTCATCACAGACTTGCAGTGCAAAATCGGCCTCGCCGTCCTCCAGAGGCAAACCCAGACGCTCGGCCCATCGTGCGGCTTGCTGCGCGCCATCGGCGGTCAGGGTTTCGACCCGAATGCGGCTGCCCGCTTGCTGCTCACTCATCTTTTCAACACGCTCAAATTTTCTTAATGATTGGCAACATCTGCCGATAACGAAAGTATCCGGCATTCTGCCAGACCCACGGCATGTACTGAGCGCTTATGTCAGACATTCAGAACACATCCTCAATCGGTTACTTGACGTACGTTGGCGACTACAGCGTACGCAACACCGAAACCCTGGGCGGCTCCACGCAGCTCTGGCAGGATGCGTTCGCCCGGGCAATGGCTCAGCAAGTCGACGACAACGCAGGCACAACCCCGGAATTCAGCGTTGTAGCCGCGACGGACAGCATGACTGGCGAGCCAATTGCGGGCGCCAAGACCCTGAGCAAAATCGTCGAACAGCGCGAATGCCCGGTCGAAGACAAAGAAATTGCCCCGCCCGAGCCGCTGTTTTTGCCGATTGCCGAATTTGAATGGGACCTGGCCAAACCACCCGTGCCTTTCAGCGCCAGCGAAATGATCGAACAGCAGCGCAATCTGGAAATCGACAGCAACTGGGTACGCCCGACCGTGCTCAACCCGTACGACGACAGCGTCGATCCGGGTCCAGGCCCTCAGCCTCGCCCGCTTTTCCTGCCCATTGCCGAGTTCGAATGGGACCTGGCCGACAAACCGGCCACGCCTTACAGCGCTGAAGAAATAAACGAACAACAGCGCCATCTGGAATTCGATAACGGCTGGGCACGGCCGATCGTGTTGCAGAATCTTCGTATCGCGGCTTGATAATCTAATCTTGGGCAACGCCTGTAGCAGTCCGGCTTGCCGGCGGTGGCGTCAGCGAGCTCGCTAACACCGGCAACCCGGACCGCTACAGAAACTCATGCCCGCCACCGCAACCCCCTAACGGCAGACCCGCCAGCGCCCCATGTCGACGTGAAAGTGATTCCGGTGCGCCGCGTTATAGTCCGGCCCCAGCACCGTGTTGAACTGCCGACAGGCGCCATCCCTGACTAATGCCAGAAACTTCCCTTTATCACTGCCGTCATTCCAATCCCTGAGCACCGAAATCCGTTTTCCGTCAGCCAGGCGAAACCCGGCAATGTCCAACGCATTGGCCGAGGCATGCTGACTGAGCCGCCCTACGCTACGGTTATACACGTTGCGACAGGCAAAACTGCCGAGATGATCGACCTGCGTGACGTTTTGCCCGAACACCGCTTGGGCGGCCGGTTGGAGTTCATGAATGTCGAACAGCGCATAAGCCACCGCCAGCGGGCAGCTTGAGAGAAAGCTGCTGCTCAACGCCACATCCCCGCCTTGTATGCGCAACGTGTTAGTCAGCGGGCATTTGGCGTCGGCGCCGCTGTCGGTCTGACGGCTGTAACGCAGGCTCGACGTCTGCAGCACGTGATCGCACAACGTCGGATTGCGCTGGAGGCGCCAGAGCTTGAACGACGTCAGAAGATTCGGCTGATCGCGCAGGTCCAGCGGCACCCAAGGATTCCAGCGGTCCGGAATAGGTAGCCATCCGCGCCACACCGAAATGGCAACGCTTGCGCAGGCTAAAAAGCATATGAGGAACAGGGTCGAACCGCGCATAAGCAGATTTCCACTGAGTGTGCGAGGACATGCCCACTATCGACCTCAGAGCAGCCCAAGTTGCTCCACTTCAGGCCCACGCTCCAGCTCAGGCAGGTCCGGCAGACCAGGCAGCAATGTCATTAACTGCTGATGGAAGCGTCGTGCGAGGTCCGGAGCCTGAACGTTATCGGGCGTGTGTAGGAACACGTAGGGCGTCCGCCCCTCTTCAATCCACCCTGCCACTTTCACTGCCCATTGCTTGAGGAAGCTCTGGTTGGCGTCCAGCTCCGGGCGGCCAATGAAGCGGATCTGGGGGAACTGCGTCAACGCAGCGGGCCTCGCAGGCACTTTCGGCTTTTTCGACTGTGCATGCAGCACAGCCGGATCATTGGAGATGCAACTGAACAGGGGGCGGGAATCGAGACAGATGCGTTCGACGCCGCGATCCAGCAACAGCCGATTGAGCATTCGCTCTTCTTCACCCTTGCTGAAAAACGCCATGTTGCGCACTTCAACCGCCAAGGCTCGACCTTCCAGCGCATCGATGAAGGTGGCCAGTTCCCCCAGGCGGTTGGGCGTGAAACTGGCGGGCAGTTGCAGCCACAACGGCTGAACACGCTCACCCAACGGCGCCAGCAATCGCAGGAAATCGTCGGCGGCGGTCAGGTGCTCGCGCAAATCCCCCGCGTGGCTGATGTCACCCGGAAACTTGGCAGTGAAGCGAAAATGCTCAGGCAACACCTGCGCCCAGCGCTGCACCGTCGTGTCTTTCGGGCGTGCGTAGAACGTCGTGTTGCCTTCAACGGCGTTGAAGACTTGGGCATAGAGTTCAAGAAAATCGGTGCTGCGGGCATCGGGCGGGTACAGCGAATCACGCCAGGCGTTTTCACTCCACGACGGACAACCGATGTAGTAAGGCGGATTGGCGATGTTCAAACGTGCAGATCAAGCCCCGAGACTTCGAGGTCCCAATCAACGAACGTGGACGTCGTCAGGTAGCTGCTGAGCGCGGTGGCGACTCGACGGCTCATGGCACGAGGGAAGATGATGTCCTGTTGGCGAGCAGGCACATTGGCGGTGCTGCCGGTTTGACGACGAGCAGGCTGTTGCGCGACCACTTCAACGTCGTCGATCACTTCTTCCGAGGCGTTATCGATCGTCGCCGAGCCTTTGCGGGGCTTGCGCTTGATCGGGTACGAACGTGGTGATGGACCATTAATACGCATCGATGCTTACTCGGCGTCTTGTAGTGGCAATTTAATCTCACGAAACGCACTTAAGCAAACTCGCGAACGTTAACTAGACCACAGTTATTGCAAAACGTTTAAAGCCACGGGCAGAAATTGCAGGTTTGTCGCCGAACGGTAGCAAACGGTGTGACTTGGGTCGCAGATTGCACGTATCTAGCGGTTGAATTCCTGTGGGAGCCGCCTTGGTGGCGAAAGCGGTGGATCAGTCGGACCAGACGGGACAGAAAGGCCGCATTCGCCAGCAAGCCGGCTCCCACAAGGGTATTCGCGATGGAACAGACCACGTCACCGCGCCTTGGGCGTGGCCACTTTGTCGCGCAGGTAAACCGGTTGCGCCTGATCGGCGACGATGGCTTCGCCGCGATGCCAGGCGAAAGTGCCTAGCGTGAGCAGATCCTGTGCGTGAGGCAGCAACGTGGCGTCCTGGCCGGACAGGTTGACGTGAATGCGCTCGCCGTACCCCCAACCGGTGCCCGCGCCGAACCACTCGCCCGACGCATCGTGCGGCAGTGCAGCACTTTCCGGTGGCATCACCGCTTCTGCGCCGATCAGCGTCATCTCGCCTGCCACTTCGCGATAGCAACCCCAATACACTTCATCCATCCGCGCATCGATGGCTGCCGCCACCTGCGTGGCGCCCTGCTCACGAAAGGCACGTTGCGCCAATGCCGCGAGGTTGGAAACCGGTAATACCGGGCGATCCAGGCCGAACGCCAGCCCCTGAACCACACCAATGGCAATACGCACGCCGGTGAAAGCACCCGGACCACGACCAAATGCAATGGCGTCCAGCGCCGACAGACCAATCCCCGCCTCGGCCAGCAGGTCCTTGATCATCGGCAGCAGCTTTTGAGCGTGCAGACGCGGGATCACCTCGTAGTGAGTCAGCACTTTGCCGTCGTGCAGCAAAGCGACTGAGCAGGCTTCAGTGGCGGTGTCCAGGGCCAGCAAGGTGGTCATCGTGGGGTTCCGTGAGTGAGGGGGAGTACGAAAAGTGCCGCATTATAAACAACAACGGCCCGCAATCGGGCCGTTGTTCACTGCGCCATGAAGGATCAGGCCAGTGCTGCTTCCACCTTGGCGGTGATGTCGGCTACCGAGCCAACGCCCGGAATGCTGCTGAACTTCGGCGTGCCGTCGTTCTCTTCGAGCTTTTTGTAGAACTCGACCAGAGGCTCGGTTTGCGCGTGGTAAACCGACAGGCGATGACGCACGGTTTCTTCAACGTCATCTTTACGCTGAACCAGATCTTCGCCGGTCTCGTCATCCTTGCCTTCAACCTTTGGCGGGTTGAACACGGTGTGATAAACACGGCCCGAACCTTCGTGTACACGACGACCAGAGATGCGTTTGACTATTTCTTCGTCATCCACCTTGATTTCAACCACGTGGTCGATCGAAAGGCCCGCATTCTTCAGGGCTTCAGCCTGAGGAATGGTGCGTGGGAAGCCGTCGAACAGGCAGCCATTGACGCAGTCTGGCTGCGACAGGCGATCTTTGATCAGGCCAATGATCAGGTCATCGGAAACCAGACCGCCCGCGTCCATGACGCTCTTGGCTTTCAGACCCAGTTCGGTGCCCGCCTTGACCGCTGCGCGCAGCATGTCGCCCGTGGAGATTTGCGGAATGCCGAATTTCTTGGTGATAAACGTTGCCTGAGTACCTTTACCGGCCCCGGGAGCTCCCAGCAGAATCACGCGCATTGTTGTGCTCCTCAATTTTTATAGAGATTTCGTCGGATTCGCCTGATTGGGGCCAATCGCTTTAAAGATTTACTGACCCAACGGCCAAAAGGCTGATCAAGATACACAGCCGATTCCTGCCGCACAAGACGCTAAAAGTCGCACCAACCGGGCGTAAACCGGTAGCCCGCCAACGATCGATACTTTCGGATGACCCGCCATAGCTGCACATTTACGCGCAGTGAACAGCCACCCGTAACCCGCGAGATGAAGGCTTTCGCCCCCATCCCTGCCAGAAAACGCCCTTCAGCCCGTGTTGCGCAAACCGGCGGCAATCCCCGCCACAGACACTAGCAGCGCCTGTACCAAAGGACTGTCCAGACTGGCCTCCTGCCGACGCGAGCGTGCCAGCAGCTCGGCCTGTAGCAGATGCAGAGGGTCCAGATAGGTGTTGCGCAAACTGATGAACTCCAGCGTTTCCGGGCTATGGGCCAACAGCTGCGACTGGCCGGTCAACCCCAGCACGACCTGACAAGCCTGCGACAATAGGTCGCGCAGATGTATACCAAGATGCAGCAGTGTCGGGTCAACCAGACGTTCGTCGTAGAGTTGTGCGATGTCGCTGTCGGCCTTGGCCAGCACCATCTCCAGCATGTCGATACGGGTGCGGAAAAACGGCCACTGCTCGCGCATCTGGCCAAGCAAATCGCCCTGCCCTCGCTTCAGTGCGTTGCTCAGCGCCTCCTCCCAGCCGAGCCACGCAGGCAACATCAGGCGCGTCTGAGTCCAGGCGAAAATCCACGGGATCGCCCGCAGACTTTCCACCCCACCCTCTCGACGTTTCGCCGGACGACTGCCCAATGGCAAGCGCCCCAGTTCCTGCTCTGGCGTCGCTTGACGGAAGTACTCGACGAACTCGGGATTTTCCCGCACCACCGCCCGGTAGGCCTTAACCCCATCTGCCGCCAGTTGATCCATCATTTGACGCCAGGCAGGCTCCGGCATCGGCGGAGGTTGCAGCGTGGCCTCCAGCACCGCAGCCAGGTAGAGGTTGAGGTTTTGCTCGGCAATGTCGGGCAAGCCGAACTTGAAGCGGATCATTTCGCCCTGTTCAGTGGTACGGAAACGCCCGGCCACCGAACCCGGCGGCTGCGACAGAATCGCCGCATGAGCCGGGCCGCCGCCACGCCCCACGGTGCCGCCACGACCATGAAACAACAGCAGCTCCACTTGTTGGGCGCGGCAAATTTCGACCAGTTTTTCCTGCGCCCGGTACTGCGCCCAGGCTGCCGCCGTGGTACCCGCGTCCTTGGCCGAATCGGAATAGCCGATCATGACTTCCTGTGGCCCGCTCAGACGTGCGCGATAGCCCGGCAGACTCAGCAGATGCTCGATCACAGGCCCTGCGTTATCCAGATCCGCCAGGGTTTCGAACAACGGCACCACGCGCATCGGCCGCTGCAACCCGGCTTCTTTCAATAGCAACTGTACGGCCAGGACGTCGGACGCAGCACCGGCCATGGAAATGACATAGGAACCCAGCGACGCGGCAGGCGCCGCCGCCACTTCGCGGCAGGTCGCCAACACTTCAGCAGTGTCGGCAGCGGGTTTGAAATGGGCGGGCAATAGCGGACGTTTGTTACTCAACTCACGCAGCAGAAACTCGATGCGCGCCTCTTCGTCCCACTCGTTGTAACGGCCCAGCCCCAGATAATCGGTGATTTCGGTCATTGCCGAACTGTGTCGCGTGGAGTCCTGGCGTACGTCGAGCTTGACCAGAAACAGGCCGAACGTGACGGCGCGACGCAAGCAATCGAGCAGCGGCCCGTCGGCGATCACGCCCATGCCGCATTCATGCAGCGACTGGAAACACAACTGCAACGGCTCCAGCAACTCGCGGTTGCTGTGCAACACGCCTTCTGGCTCGGGCTGAGTGACTTTGAGGGACGCGTGCGCCCAATTCCGGGTAGCGCGCAACCGCTCACGCAGTTGTTTAAGGACGCTGCGGTAAGGTTCGGCGCTGTCCCCCGCCACAGCCAAAAGCGCAGGGCTGGCTTGTTGCATCGACAGTTCAGCGGCCAGTTGATCGACGTCTCGCAAGTAGAGATCCGCGGCCATCCAGCGAGCCAATAGCAGCACTTCGCGGGTGACCGCTGCCGTTACGTTAGGGTTGCCATCACGATCCCCGCCCATCCACGAGGCAAAGCGAATCGGAGCCGCCTCAAGGGGCAAATGCAGGCCGGTTGCCGCGTGCAGCGCCTGATCGGCCTTGCGCAAATAATTGGGAATCGCCTGCCACAGCGAGTTCTCGATCACCGCAAAGCCCCATTTCGCTTCATCCACCGGGGTGGGACGCACGCGGCGAATCTCTTCGGTGTGCCAGGCTTCGGCGATCAGACGTTGCAAGCGCTCAGTGATCTGCTGGCGCTCCAGACGATTCAGATCGCGATGATCGAGGGCGGCGAGTTGCGCGGCGATGGCGTCGTATTTCTGGATGAGGGTACGTCGCGCCACTTCGGTCGGGTGCGCGGTCAGCACCAGTTCGATTTCCAGCTTGCCGAGTTGACGGGCCAGCGCGTCAGGCGACTGTCCGGACTGCTTCAAACGCTCCAGCAGTTCGGGCAACACGCGAGACTCGAACGGCTGAGGCGTGCTGTCGTCGCGACGATGAATGAGTTGGTATTGCTCGGCGATGTTCGCCAGATTCAAGAACTGATTGAAGGCCCTCGCCACCGGCAGCAGCTCGTCTTCCCTCAGGCTTTCCAAGTTGGAACTCAGTTGCTCGGTGCCCTGCGCCGAACCGTGACGCCCGGCCTTGGCACTCTTGCGAATGCGTTCGATCTTTTCGAGAAAATCAGCCCCGTGCTGATCACGAATGGTGTTGCCCAACAACTCACCCAGCAGGTGAACGTCTTCGCGCAAGCGTGCATCGATATCAGCCATCCAGCGTTCTCCTTTAGCGCTTTTTTGTTGTTCTGCCTTGAGTCTGCGATCAGCCGAAACTGAACGTCCTCACCTGTTTTGCCTCTATCTCTGTGTATAGAGCGACAAATTCATGCATCGACGCAACCCTTGGCGTCGCATCCGCCCGAAGCAGACTAGTCTGAACGACGGGCCTCATGAGGGTCCGAAAATCCGCCTTGACCCGCCATCACGCGGGTCTGTGAAGAGGTCTCTATGAAAATTCGTGAGCTCGCAAGACAGTGGGAAGACTCGGCAAAAGGCCGTCTGACTAAAACCGGCTACGCGGTGCATCTGGACATCGAAGCGGCGGCCCGCCTGGCCGCGCTCGCCGAAATGTACCCCAAGCGCTCCCCCGAAGAGCTGATGGGCGAGTTGCTCGGCGCCGCGCTGGAAGAGCTCGAAGCCAGTTTTCCGTATATCAAGGGCCAGCATGTGGTAGCCACTGACGAGGAAGGCGATCCGCTGTATGAGGACGTCGGCCCGACGCCACGCTTCCTCGCGCTGTCCCGTCGTCATTTGCAGGATTTGTCCGATCAGAAGGACAGCTCTCAGCACTGATAACGACGTCGTTTTTTGAACATCGAATCATCCCGCACCGGCCTGGGAAACCGGGTATGGCGTGGGATTTTTTGTGTCAATTTTCAAGCGTCATATTTACAACGCGTAACAAAAGACGCGCTCTTGAGAAGCAAAACGTCTGAACTATTCAAAAAACGCGCAGGTCCGAGCAGTTAGCCATTACAGAAAAAGCCGACCAATGGCAGCGGGTTTCCATGCGTTTATCGCCCCCCCGCCAGGCCTAAAACTGAAATGGATCCTCTCGTTTTCAGGAGTTAAAAAATGGAGTTGACCATGATGAACACCCGCACTGCCAACGCCTCATCCAAGGGTCTGCGCGGACTGAAACTGGCTGCGTTGGTGCTGGGCACCAGCGTGCTGCTCGCCGGTTGCGCGGGCAAGCCGCCCAGTGAGCAATACGCCGTGACCCAATCGGCGGTGAATGCTGCTGTGACCGCGGGTGCGACTGAGTATGCACCGGTCGAAATGAAGTCGGCTCAGGACAAGTTCAAGCAATCCGAGCTGGCCATGCAGGAAAAGAAATACGACGAAGCCCGTAAATACGCCGAGCAGGCCGAATGGGACGCCCGCGTCGCCGAACGCAAGGCTCAGGCAGCCAAGGCACAGAAGGCAGTGCAGGACGCGCGTCAGGGCGTCAATGAACTGCGTGAAGAAGGCCTGCGTCAGGTTCAGCCGGTCAGCCAGTAACCCTTCGCATTTCATGCATTGCCATTGGATTTAAAGGACGAAATTATTATGCGTAAACAAGTACTCATCCCTGCCCTGTTGGCCGTTAGCGTTGGTCTGGCTGCCTGTTCTTCGGCGCCTAACGTCAACCTGGAACAAGCTCGTACCAACTACTCCGCACTGCAAAGCAACCCGAAATCGACTGAATTGGCCGCACTGGAAACCAAAGACGCCAGCGAGTGGCTGGACAAGGCGGATGCCGCCTACCGCAACCACGAAGACGAAAAGAAAGTCGATCAACTCGCGTATCTGACCAACCAGCGCGTGGAGCTGGCGAAGCAGACCATTAATCTGAAGACCGCTGAAAACGATCTGAAAAACGCCTCGGCCCAACGTGCTCAAGCGCGTCTGGACGCTCGCGATGCGCAGATCAAGGCCCTGCAAAACAGCCTGAACGCCAAGCAGACCGAACGCGGTACGCTGGTGACCTTTGGTGACGTGCTGTTCGACCTGAACAAATCCGAGCTGAAATCGGCCGGTCTGGTCAACGTCAACAAGCTGGCCCAGTTCCTTCAGGAAAACCCGGACCGTAAGGTGATCGTCGAAGGCTATACCGACAGCACCGGTTCCGACAGCTATAACCAGTCGCTGTCCGAGCGTCGCGCCAACTCGGTGCGCATGGCGCTGGTGAAAATGGGCGTGAGCATGGACCGCGTGGTCGCTCAAGGTTATGGCAAGGAGTACCCGGTAGCCGATAATAGCAGCAACTCGGGCCGCGCCATGAACCGTCGTGTGGAAGTGACCATTTCCAACGACAACCAGCCGGTTGCACCGCGTTCTTCGATTCAGTGATCGGTTAGCGCTGCATCTAAAAGCCCCGCTTGGCATTGCACCCAGGCGGGGCTTTTTTGTGGATGCGGACTCAGCACGTTGCCCGAACGTCCAAGAGATGCAAATCCTGTGGGAGTGACCACTTAAAGTGAATGGTATCCCTCACTGCACCTGCTGCGGCGTCTGTTGCCCCATGCAACGCACGGCTTGCTTACGGTCATTGACCAACACGCCGGTCAAACCTTTTTGTTCGGTGTCGAACAACACCAGCACTCCCTCGATGCACTGCGCGACTTGCGGCGCAGGCTCCAACGCCACTTTGTAATCCTCACCGGGAACCGTCTTGAGCATGGTGAACTGGCTCAATTCCAGTGCGTCCTCCGGTTTGGCGAAATGCAGGTAGCCGTAGTACCACAACACCCCCACGGTGCCGAAAATGCAGGCGATGCCCGTAAGGATTTGCGGGATAACGTTACGCTCATCGGTCATTGCGGATTCTCTGCCTTCTTGCCCGCATCAGGGTCGGGATAATTCGGAATTTCGGCCAGACGTCGCAGGCCATTGAAGTGCTGCGGATCGTCCAGATAACGCACCATGACTTCACGCCAGGTCGGGTCGCCGAATGTTTGCACATGAGGGCCGCGGGTCAGTTGCAAGACGCGGGGCGGCGGCGCGGACTGGTACAGACGGATGCCGTTGTACAGCGGCACTTGGCTGTCATCCAGGCTCTGGAACAACAGCATCGGCGTGCCCTTCAATTGCGCGATGCCGTTGATGGCGCTGTCGCTGTCGGGGATCACCCAGGATAGAGGCCGCTTGAACGCCCACGTCAGCCAGGACGTGCTCAAGGTGTAACGGGCGACTTCCCGGTAACTGGCGGGCACGCCGTCGAGCACCAGCGCTTTGATACGCGAACGCTGCTGCGGATGCTCAGCGAGATAGTGCACACCCAGCGCGCCGCCGATGCTTTGCCCCAGCACCACTAACGGTTTGCCCTGTACGTCGGGCGCGTTGTTCAGCCACTCGAAGGCAGCGTCGATATCCTGATACACCGCAGGCAGGCTGGGGTCGCCTTGGGAGTGGCCATAGCCGCGGTAGTCCAGCAGCAACACTTGATAGCCTTGTTCGGGCAGCCATGCACTGCCGCTCAAATGCCAGGCCATGTTGCCGCCGTTGCCATGCAGGTGTAGCACCGTGCCTTTGAGCGGAACACCCTGTTTGGCCGGCAGAAACCAGGCGTTGAGCCGGGTGCCGTCGGTCGCGGTGAGAGTGACGTCGCGCCAGGCGAGCTGGGCCGCTTTCGGAGTCAACGGCACCTCGCGTTCAGGGTAGAACAGCAGTTGGCTGCAGCCGGTGAGGCAGAGCAGCAGGAGCAGCGAGGTGAGCAGCTTCACGCAGTGTCCTTTTATTGTCTGGATACCCCCTGGAGCAGCACGGCTTGCCGGCGGTGGCGATGTTGATGACGCCACCGCCGGCAAGCCGGACTGCTACAGAATGGGTGAGTGTTCGCTGGGTGGGTATCAAAGGATATTCGAATAATCCGCCTCGATCCGGTCCAGGCTCAAATGGTTGAGGAAGTTGGAGAAGCACATCCACGCCGAGAGCGCGTTCATGTCGCGGAACTGATCGGGCAAGTACTTGGGTGGCACAACCAAACCTTCGTCCACCAACTGCCGCAAGGTGCGCATGTCTTCCAGAGTGGTCTTGCCGCAGAACAGCAGCGGCACTTGCTCCAACTTGCCCTTCCTCACGGCCAACTGGATGTAGTTGTAAACCATGATGAAGCCCTTTAGGTAGGACAGATCCTTGGTGAACGGCAGACCGTTCGGCACCGAACCGCGGAAAACGCGGCTGGCATTGCCGTAACTTTCCGGCATCCCGAAGCCTTGCTCACGGTAGAAGTCGAACACCTGAAGGAAATCAGCGCCCTCCTCGGCCATGTGAATCGCGCGGGTGCGGTTGGTGAGTTTGCGCAGACGGCTGGGATAGGAAGCGAAGCCGATCACTTCCATCAAGATCGCCAGGCCTTCCTGAGTGATAGTCGACGAGGGCGGGCCTTTGGCCAGAAAGGTGCAGATCGGCTGATTCAAACCGTTCAACGTCGTGCCCACGTGCACCAACCCTTCGTGGACTTCCAGCGCACGCACGTCACGCTCGTTGAACATCGCATCACTGCGAATCTTGATGTAGTCCGCGCCCGCTGCCGCGTCAGCGACGATGCCGTCGGACTCGAACACGCGGATGGTCTCTTCCGCCTCGCCAAAGGTCCGGTTCAGGCGGCTTTGCAGCATCGCCACGGCGTCCTTGGCATTGAGGGTTTTCGGCTCGTCCTTGAGATCGCCTCGGCCTGCGATGTTATTCAGGTAATCAGAGAGCATCAGCCCAAGGTCGGACAGCGTTGGGTCTCCGGCATGAAACGCGTCCGATGCCGCGCCATAAAGCTCTTGCGAAATCAGCCCGAAATCCGGCGTACCCCGCGCTTCGAGCATGCGAATGACCATCCGGTATTCCTTGCACATGCGGCGCATGATCTGCCCGACCGGGTTGAACTGTCCCAGTTGTCGGGTGATGTCCCGTTCGATGTTCTGGAATTCCACCTTCAGCGCGCCTGAATCAAAACCCAGCGGGCGATTTTCGTAGTACGCCCGATCGATTTCCGGAAGCTCCTTGCCCTTGGCCGCCAGGAAACGCTTGCGAATGCTCTCGTCCCATTTCACGGCGTCAAGGACACGAATCGGCGTCTGGGCCAACACGATACGATCGGACAACGTGCGTATGGTCTGCTGGTATTCGTCCACCCGGTACTCCTGTGATTGATTCGCGCGCTATTGGGTCATGCGCTGGTATTTGGCCGCTGAAAGAAACACGTCGGAATTGGCGCTGTCATCCAGATAGGCAAAAACCTTGTCCATGGACGTGGTGATCAACACGCCGTCACCTTTTTCGGTGTCGGTGGGCTGGCCTTCGAACACCTTCTGATCGACCAATTGCTGCATGCGTTCCAGATCCAGATCGTAGATCAGCAGTTCATCGGCACCGTTGTCGTTGTCGATCAGCTCGAAACCGGCGATCACGTAGTGGGCGCCGTACTTCTCGGGCAACGCCGCCGACACGTACCAGCGGCTACCGTGCCGTGACACGGTGAACGCGTATTCGTCACGGTTTTTGCGGTCGCCCTTGCGATAGCTGACGGCCTTATACTGATCCGTCCCGGCGCGGCTGATTTCCAGTTCCAGCGGCTCGCCCCAGGCATTTTTGCTGGTCCAGGTGCCGAGCAGTTTCGGCGGCGCAGTGTCGCGGGTCGGGATCGGGTCGTTGAACGTCACCAGGCACCCACTCAACAGCGCGAACGACAGGGCGAGCAAGACGTTCCAGACTTTCATCACGTTCTCCTGAAACTCGCCCCGAGTGAAAAGTGTTCAAGCTGCCATGGGTTTGGCAGTGCCCAGCACCAGATGCATCTGGCGGGTAAGAATAGCGAGCATTTCGTCGTCTGCGTCGGGCTTTGGCCCTTCCAGCAGGCCCTGATATTCCATCCGGCCGATCACACCCGTCAACACTTGGGCATCCACATGAGGCTGGCTAGAGCCCATCACCTCCAGAAACTGGGCACTTCCCTGCAACAGAATTTCCTGGTGAGCGGTCACCAGCGATGCCAGGCGCGGGTTGATCAGCGCTTCGAGACGGAAGGCATGTTCGGCGATCAACTGATCGCGACGGGTTTGCAATTGATGACGCACATACTCCATGGTCATGCGGGCGATCTCGTCGGCCAGGCGTGCGCGCGCCTGAGTACTGCCATCGTTACGCGACACCATTTCCCGCAGCAGCGCTTCGGTGTTGGTCCATAGCTTGGCCATGTAGGCGGCGCTGCGCTCCACGTATTGGGCGAAGGCATCGGTGAGCAGGTCATCGATGTCTTTGAAGTAGTAGGTAGTGGCTGACAAGGGTACCTGCGCTTCGGCAGCCACGGCGCGGTGGCGCACTGCGCGCACGCCGTCGCGGATGACGATGCGCATGGCCGCGTCGAGGATCTGCTGTCGACGCTGCTCACTCCCCTGCCGACTGGCCTTGCGGCCCTGGTACTGAACACTCTGCGCGACGGCCGTAGCCAGGCCAGCGGCTCCCTTTTGAGCGGTCATGCGATTCACGACGGGTTTTCCTTTTTCAGTCATTGAAGCGGAACGACACAATTCCTGTAGGAGCGTGGTCAGTATTCCGATAAAACAGGCAAAAAAAAGCCGCCCTGCTCAGGCGGCTTGTTTTTTGATGCTTACGCCTGTGGCCGCATGTGCGGGAACAGGATCACGTCGCGAATAGACGGCGAGTTGGTCAGCAGCATCACCAAGCGGTCGATACCGATGCCTTCGCCCGCCGTTGGCGGCATGCCGTATTCCAGAGCACGGACGAAGTCAGCATCGTAATGCATGGCCTCGTCATCACCGGCGTCCTTGTCAGCCACCTGTTGCATGAAGCGCTCAGCCTGGTCTTCCGCGTCGTTCAACTCGGAGTAGGCGTTAGCGATTTCCCGGCCACCGATAAACAGCTCGAAACGGTCGGTCACGCTTGGATCATCGTCGCTGCGACGGGCCAGTGGCGACACTTCGAACGGGTAACGGGTGATGAAGTGCGGCTGCTCCAGCTTGTGCTCGACCAGTTCTTCGAAAATCATCACTTGCAGTTTGCCCAGACCTTCGAAGCCCAGCACTTTGGCACCGGCCTTTTTGGCGATAGCGCGGGCCTTGTCGATGTCGTTCAGATCGTCAGCAGTGATGTCCGGGTTGTATTTCAGGATCGAATCGAACACCGACAGGCGCACGAACGGCTCACCGAAGTGGAACACCTTGTCGCCGTACGGCACGTCGGTGCTGCCCAGCACCAGTTGCGCCAGCTCGCGGAACAACTCTTCGGTCAGGTCCATGTTGTCTTCGTAATCGGCGTAGGCCTGGTAGAACTCCAACATGGTGAATTCAGGGTTGTGACGGGTCGAAACGCCTTCGTTACGGAAGTTGCGGTTGATTTCGAACACTTTCTCGAAGCCGCCTACCACCAGGCGCTTGAGGTACAGCTCCGGCGCGATGCGCAGGAACATGGCCATGTCCAGGGCGTTGTGGTGAGTTTCGAACGGCTTGGCCGCGGCGCCTCCAGGAATGGTCTGCAGCATTGGGGTTTCGACTTCGAGGAAGTCGCGCTTCATCAGGAAGCTGCGGATGTAGGCAATCACTTGCGAACGCACACGGAAGGTCTCGCGCACTTCTTCGTTGACCATAAGGTCGACGTAGCGCTGGCGATAACGCTGCTCGGTGTCAGTCAGACCGTGGTGTTTGTCGGGCAGCGGACGCAGGGATTTGGTCAGCAGGCGCACACTGGTCATTTCAACGTACAGGTCGCCCTTACCGGAACGGGCCAGAGTGCCTTCAGCGGCGATGATGTCGCCCATGTCCCAAGTCTTGACCGCAGCCAGAGTTTCTTCCGACAGGGTCTTGCGGTTAACGTAGACCTGAATGCGGCCGGTCATGTCCTGGATCACCATGAACGAGCCACGGTTGAGCATGATGCGACCTGCAACCTTGACCGGAATCGCTGCCTCAGCCAGTTCTTCCTTGGTCTTGTCCACGTACTGTTTCTGCAGGTCATTGCAGTAGTTATCGCGGCGGAAGTCGTTCGGGAAGGCGTTGCCCTTGGCGCGCTCGGCAGCAAGCTTTTCCTTGCGCAGGGCGATCAGGGTGTTTTCTTCCTGTTGCTGGGCTTGCGGGTCGAGTTGTTGGTCGCTCATGTCTTCAGTTTTTCCATCACAGGTTCGTTGCTTCTTGCCATCGGCAAGGGATCGCGGGCCGGTCGCTTGTTGGCATGCGCCGTGCCCACAACGGGAGTTTCGCGATTACAGGCCCTGCTTGAGGCTAGCTTCCAGGTAACCGTCGAGGTCGCCGTCCAGCACCTTGTTGCAGTCGCTGCGTTCAACGCCGGTACGCAGGTCCTTGATGCGCGAGTCATCGAGCACGTACGAACGGATCTGGTGACCCCAACCGATGTCGGACTTGCTGTCTTCCAGCGCTTGGGACGCGGCGTTGCGCTTCTGCATTTCCAGCTCGTACAACTTGGCCCGCAGCATTTTCATGGCGGTGTCCTTGTTCGCGTGCTGGGAACGTTCGTTCTGGCAACTGACCACGGTGTTGGTCGGTACGTGGGTGATACGGACCGCCGAGTCGGTGGTGTTAACGTGCTGACCACCGGCACCGGACGAACGATAGGTGTCGATGCGCAGGTCTGACGGGTTGATGTCGATTTCGACCTTGTCGTCGATCTCTGGCGAAACGAAGACCGCCGAGAACGAGGTGTGGCGACGCGCGCCGGAGTCGAACGGGCTCTTGCGCACCAGACGGTGTACACCGATCTCGGTACGCAGCCAGCCGAAAGCGTATTCGCCCTTGATGTGAACGGTCGCGCCCTTGATGCCTGCGACTTCGCCCTCGGACAGTTCCATGATGGTGGCGTCGAAACCACGCTTGTCGGCCCAGCGCAGGTACATGCGCAGCAGGATGTTCGCCCAGTCCTGCGCTTCGGTGCCGCCGGAACCGGCCTGGATGTCCAGGTAGGCGTTGTTCATGTCCATCTCGCCGCTGAACATGCGACGGAATTCGAGCTTGGCCAGGGATTCTTCCAGACCCTCAAGCAACTCGACGACGTCATTGACGGCGCCTTCGTCGTTTTCTTCGACAGCCATGTCGAGCAACTCGCGGGAATCGGTCAGGCCGCTGGACATTTCGTCCAGAGTGTCGACGATCTGCGCCAGCATGGCGCGCTCGCGGCCCAGTGCCTGGGCGTACTCGGGTTTGTTCCAGACGTTCGGGTCTTCCAGCTCGCGGTTGACTTCGATCAGACGATCACTCTTGTGATCGTAGTCAAAGATACCCCCGAATGGACTGGGAGCGTTCGGTCAGGTCCTTGATGGTGTTCAGGATCGGGTTGATTTCCATGGTCGTCAGGACTCGCAGGCGAATTTCACAAAGCCCGCGAGTATACCTGAGCCGATGGCGCGATGGCAGTCCATTGGGCAGCGGTTGGCGATTGGTCCGACTTGATCAATGCGTAATCGTTGTGGGAGCCGCCTTGGTGCGGGCGGCGTTCCGACGAATGCGGCTGGTCCGGCGCAGATTTATTGTCTGAACCACCGCACCGATACCAAGCCTTCTGGTCGACGCCGAACCTGTGGGAGCCGCCTTGGTGGCGAAAGCGGTTGAGCAGCCACCATAGAATCTCCCACAGAATCGCCGCACAGCACCAAAATCGGTTACCCGCCCACCACCACCTGATTGCGTCCATTGTGCTTGGCCGCGTACAGCCCTTGGTCCGCGCTCTGAATCAACTGGCGGCTGTGGCTACCCACCGGCGGGATGATCGTCGCCAGGCCGATGCTGACCGTCAGGTGCGAGCCTTCGGTCGGCGCGATGTGCGGGATCTTCATGCCTTCCACGGTCTGGCGCAGCTTTTCCGCCAGCAGACGCGCGCCGCCCGGCGAGGTGTTCGGCAACACCAGCGCAAACTCTTCACCACCATAACGGGCAGGCAGATCGGATGGGCGGCTGCAACTGGCGCGAATGGCCTTGGCCACCTGGCGCAGGGCTTCATCACCCTCAAGATGGCCGAAATTGTCGTTATACGCCTTGAAGTAGTCGACATCGATCATCATCAGCGACAACTGGGTCTGCTCGCGGATCGCCCGCCGCCACTCCAGTTCCAGGTACTCGTCGAAGTGCCGACGGTTCGAAAGGCCGGTCAGGCCGTCAGAGTTCATCAGGCGTTGCAGTACCAGGTTGGTGTCCAGCAACTGCTGCTGGCTGACGCGCAAGGCGCGGTAGGCCTCATCACGCTGCAACAGCGTCATGTAGGACCGCGAGTGGTAACGGATGCGCGCCACCAACTCGATGTTGTCCGGCAACTTGACCAGATAATCGTTGGCACCCGCTGCGAACGCGGCGCTCTTGATCAACGGGTCTTCCTTGGTCGACAGCACGATGATCGGGATGTCCCGTGTCATCGGGTTGTTGCGGTATTCACGTACCAGCGTCAGGCCATCCAGCCCCGGCATGACCAGGTCTTGCAGGATGACGGTCGGCTTGATCTGGATCGCCTGTGCGATGGCCTGATGAGGGTCGGCGCAGAAGTGGAAATCAATGTTTTCCTCATTCGCCAGCCCACGCCGGACTGCTTCGCCGATCATCGCCTGATCGTCGACCAGCAACACCATGGCAGCGTTTTCGTCCGTGGTGTCTAACTCGTCCAGCTGCAAATCATGCATTCAGGGTCTCCTGGTCACAGCCGGGCTGTGAAATCACCTGGAAATTCATTGGGTAAAAGCCTCGTTCAAGCGAGACGCGATG
Source organism: Pseudomonas sp. NPDC088444 (assembly GCF_044900175.1). Taxonomy (NCBI): domain Bacteria; kingdom Pseudomonadati; phylum Pseudomonadota; class Gammaproteobacteria; order Pseudomonadales; family Pseudomonadaceae; genus Pseudomonas; species Pseudomonas sp. NPDC088444. The sequence goes on along the minus strand of NZ_JBJDNK010000010.1, from coordinate 261,033 downwards.
CTGTCCAGCGGGCGAATCTCCATGGCGGCGTCAATCGCGGCTGCCGCTTTGGGCATGCCGTAAACCGCACAGCTTTGCTGATCCTGGGCGATGGTGAGAAACCCGCGCTGACGCATCAGCTTGAGTCCCTGGGCACCATCCCGGCCCATACCTGTCAACAGAACACCCACCGCATCACTGTTCCAATAGGTCGCTACGCTCTCGAAGAAGACGTCAATCGAGGGCCTGTAGATCTCGTTAACCGGCTCGGCGGTGTATGCCAGCGTGCCGTTTTTCAACAATCGAATATGGTGATTGGTGCCTGCCAAGAGCACGGCACCGGGTTGAGGCGGTTCGCCATCACGGGCTAATCGTACTGCGAGTCCCGATGAACTGCTCAACCATTGTGCCATTCCAGCCGCAAACACCTGATCCACGTGCTGAACCAGCACGATAGCCGCCGGGAAACTCTTCGGCAGGCCCTTGAGCAGCACTTCCAGCGCAGCCGGTCCACCTGCGGACGATCCAATGGCAACCAGCCCTTGCCGTTGCGCGGCTTCGCGCACCGGTGGCGGCGCCTGTTTGACCCGGCTGTCACGCTGGCCGATGAGCCAGCCTATATTAAGTATCTTGCGTAACAAAGGTGCGGCGGCTTCTTGCGGGTTGCCCGCGCCAATCGCCGGGGTGTCCACGACGTCTAGCGCACCGTGGCCCATGGCTTCGAAGACGCGATGCACGTTCTGCTCGCGATCCACCGTCACGATCACGATGGCACAGGGCGTGGCCGCCATGATGCGTCGCGTGGCCTCGACGCCGTCCATCACCGGCATGATCAGGTCCATCAGGATCAGGTCCGGCGTCAGCTCGGCGCAGCATTGCACCGCCTCCGCGCCGTTGCTCGCCACCCACACCACTTGATGCGCAGGCTCGAACGCCAACGCACGGCGCAGAGCCTCGACAGCCATGGGCATGTCGTTGACGATGGCGATCTTCATCCCTGCGCATCTCCTATGAGTTCAACGACCGCATCGAGCAATGCGTCGTCATGAAAACTGGCCTTAGCCAGATAATAGTCGGCGCCAGCATCAAGCCCGCGTCGGCGGTCTTCTTCACGATCCTTGTACGACACCACCATCACCGGCAGCGACTGCAACCGGCTGTCGCGTCGTAACAGGGTGACCAGCTCGATGCCGTCCATGCGCGGCATGTCGATGTCGGTGATCAGCAGGTCGAAATCCTCGGCACGCAGGGCGTTCCAGCCGTCCATGCCATCCACCGCCACCGCCACTTCATAACCGCGACTGAGCAGCAGCTTGCGCTCCAGTTCGCGCACCGTTAGAGAGTCGTCCACCACCAGCACGCGTTTGCGCGATTGTGCGTCGGCCTGGCGATTGCGCCGGTCGATGCGCTCCAGACGTCCGGTGTTGAGCAGTTTTTCCACCGAGCGCAGCATGTCTTCGACGTCGATGATCAGCACCGCCGAACCGTCGTCCAGCAACGCGCCAGCGGAAATGTCCTGAACCTTGCCCAGACGCGGGTCCAGCGGCAGCACCACCAGCGTGCGCTCGCCGATGAAGCGCTCGACCGCCACGCCATACACCGCGTCGCGCTCGCGAATGATCACGACCTTGAGCACATCGGCGCTGTCCTGGCTGGCCGGGCGATTGAGCAACTGGCTGGCCGCGACCAGACCGACGTGCCGCTCTTCGTGCCAGAAATGCTGACGACCTTCCAGTTGCACGATTTCGTCGGCCTGCACATCGCGCATGCGTTCGATGTGCGCCAGCGGAAAGGCATAGGCCTCTCCGCCCACTTCGACGACCAGACTGCGCACCACCGACAGCGTCAACGGCACTTCAAGATGGAAGCGACTGCCCTGCCCCGCCTGCTGGTGCAAATCAACACCGCCGCGCAGTTGCCGGACCATGTGCAACACCGCATCCAGCCCCACGCCTCGGCCCGAGACTTCGGTGACCTTGTCGCGCATGCTGAAACCAGGCAGGAACAGGAAACTCAACAGCTCTTCTTCGCTCAACTGCGCTGCGGTTTCTTCCGGCGATAATTTGCGCGCGATGATACTGCGACGCAGCTTCTCCAGATCGACACCCGCGCCGTCGTCGATCAGTTCCACGACCAATAGCCCGGCCTGATGGGAGGCCTTGAGCTGAATCAGACCTTCGGCGGGCTTGCCGCTGGCCAGGCGTTGTTCGGGCAACTCGATGCCATGATCCACCGCGTTACGCAGCAAGTGAGTCAGCGGCGCTTCAAGTTTCTCCAGCACATCGCGGTCGACCTGGGTTTTCTCACCTTCGATTTCCAGGCGCACCTGTTTACCCAGCGAGCGCCCCAGGTCGCGCACCATGCGTGCCTGACCGGCCAATACATCGGCGAACGGGCGCATGCGACACGCCAGTGCGGTGTCATACAGCAGTTGCGCGCGCTGGCTGGCCTGCCAGCCGAATTCGTCCAGGTCCGCCGTCTGCTGAATCAGCAAATGCTGCGCTTCGCTCAACAGACGACGGGCCTCATCCAGTGCTTTCTGGGCGTCCGGATCGACATTGGCGTCGAGCAGCGCTTCCAGATTATCCAGCGCCCGGCTGGCCCCCATCTGTGAACGTTTGACCCGTTGCATGGCGGTCAGATACGGCTTGAGCCGCTGGGTCTCGACCAGCGATTTGCTCGACAGGTCCAGCAGGTTGTTCAAACGCTCGGCGGTGACCCGCAGGACCCGCTCGCCGCCTTCAGCCACCCGCCGCTCACGATGCCGCTCGGTTTTCGGTGAAGCATCTTCTTCACTTTCCGCGACAACGGGCGGCGTCGGCGCAGGGGGTTCCACGACGAGGGGGGGCTCAATCGCCGCAGGCTCGGGAACGAGCGGCGCATGAGCGGATTGCACCGACTCCACCAATGCCTGGGCATTGGCCCGCAGCAAATCCTCCATCGAGGGTTCGGCGGACGGCGCCGCAGCCGCATGATGAGCGCCCGGCTTGATCAAGTCGTTCATCAGGGCCACATAGCCATCCACGTCACCCTGACCCACGCTGCTTTCGCCCGGCGTGGCGATGCGCATCAACATGTCGGTGCCCATCAACAACGCGTCGATGTGTTCGGGCTTCAGGTGCAGACGCCCTGTCTGGGCTTCCACAAGACAGTCTTCCATGACGTGGGAAACGCTGACGCCCGCATTGACCCCGACAATCCGCGCCGCGCCCTTGAGCGAGTGGGCTGCACGCATGCAGGCTTCCAGTTGGTCGGCCTGGGTCGGGTTGCGTTCGAGGGCGAGCAGGCCTGCGCTCAACACTTGAGTCTGCGCTTCGGCTTCCAGCGTGAAGAGTTCGAACAGCGAGGCGTCGCGCATTTGATCGGGCGTCATGTCAGGCTCCGGTTCACTGCCGACAACAGGTGTTCTTCATCCAGCAGGCGCAGGCTGCGGTTTTTCCACTGCACAACCCCCTTGGTGAATCGGGCATTGGTGTTCTGTGCGGGGACGGATGCGGCGTCCAGCAACCGCGCTTCGATGGCGTGGATACCGTCGACCTCATCCACCGGCACCACCACCGGGCCGCCCTCCGCGGCGACGATCAGCATACGCGGCATAACTCGACCAGTGCTGACAGGGGCGAACGAAACGTCCAGCCCGAGCAGCTCGACAAACGACAGGCAGGCCACCAGCGCGCCACGCACGTTAGCGACACCGAGCAAGGCGCGTGAACGCTGGTGGGGCAACGAATGAATCGACTGGACGGGCGAGACTTCCACCAGACACCGGGTCGGCAAACCGAGCCATTCTTCACCGAGGCGAAAGACCACCAGCGAGCGGGTCTTGACGTCGCTGTCCAGCTCGTCGCTTTGCGCCACGGCCCGGTGCTCTTGAGCGAGCGCATAACGGTCCAGCAAACGGGTGGCGGCGGCGGAATACACCGAGCAGTTGCGGCAATGGATGTGATCGGCCAGCAACGGGCAGGAACGGTCGCCGTGAATGCCGATACGGTTCCAGCAATCGTCGATGGCCTGGGCGTCGTCGCTGATCAATTCACTGTGTACGCCGGTCATCGACTACGTCCTTCTTTGTTCACACCACGTGCGGCGCGCTCTTGCAGACGGCGGGCTCCGGCGCTGTCGCCTTGCGCAGCCAACAGGGCCGCCAGTTGCGCCAGCGCCTCGGGGTGCTGGGGTTCCAGATACAGCGCCTTGCGGTAAAAGCCCTGAGCGCCGATGACATCACCGCCCACTTCACTGAGCAGACCCAGCCAATAGAAAACCGAGGCCACCGGTTCATAGCGTTTCAGGTATTGCTCGCAGGCCAGTTTGGCCTCCGCGCTTTTGCCTTCGTTGGCCAGTTGTTTGATGCTGTTCAACAGGGTCGCCGCCTCGCCGGTCGAGACAGGCGCTGGCGGTGCCGGGCTGCGCGTCGTAGCGGGTGTGGACGCAAAAGGCCTCGTGACAGGCTTGGACCGTGGGGACGGTGCCGGTTTGCTGCTGACCGATGGCGCAAGAGTTGGCGACACAGGCGGCAGCGGCGCAGCGGGTTGAGCTGCAAAAGGGTCCGCCACAGGTTCCGAGCGGTGACGGAACGCGAACGACTGGGGAATCCCGATGGAGGCCATGCCCATGCGCCCCAACAGGCTGCCTTCAGCGGGACCGATGAACAGCAGGCCGTCCTCGCGGGTCATCCGCTTCAACGCCTCGAAGCCCTGACGTTGAGTGTCGACGTCGAAGTAGATCAACAGGTTGCGGCAGAACACGAAATCATAGGCCGATTGCGCCACCAGCAAGTTCGGGTCGAGCAAATTGCCGGTCTGAAAACTGACCCGCTCACGCACCTTCTCGTTGACGAGGTAGCCCTCGTCGACCTGGCTGAAGTAGCGGTCACGAAAACTCAATTGATCGCCACGAAAGGAATTCTTGCCATACACCGCACTTCGCGCCCGTTGCAGCGACAGCGGGCTGATGTCCACGGCTTCGACTTTGAATTGCTGCGGTTGCAACCCGGCGTCGAACAGGGCCATGACAATCGAGTACGGCTCTTCGCCGGTCGAGCATGGCAGGCTGAGAATGCGTAATGGGCGAACGCCACTCAACTGGACGACCCGTGCGGCAGCGAGCTTGCCGAGGGTGCCGAAGGATTCCGGGTAACGGAAAAACCAGGTCTCCGGCACGATCACCGCTTCGATCAGCGCTTGCTGTTCGTCAGCCGAGCTTTGCAGCAGTTGCCAATAGGCATCGGCGGTGTCCGCCTTGACGCTGGTGCAGCGCTGACGCACCGCCCGCTCGATGATGGCCTCGCCCACAGACGCAACGTCCAGACCGATGCGGCTCTTGAGGAAGGCGAAGAAACGCGCATCGGAACTCATGGCATGGACTCAAGGGCTGCAAGGTCCATGGGCTGGGCGGGAAACAGCATGTCCCGCACATCATCGGTGAGCAGGTCCTGTACTCGAATCCATTGCAACAACCCAAGAGCGTCTTCGCGCACAGGCCCCAAGTACGGCGCTTCGCGGTTGTCCAGACCATAGGCCTTGAACTCATCGACGGCGCAACGCAAGGTATCCGTCGCGTGTTCGAGAACCAGCCCCAGACGCTGCGACGGGCGATCGCCCCCCATCCGGTAATGCACCAGCACCACGCGCGTGCTGGTGCGCAGCGGCGCCGGCTCGCCAAAGGTCAGCGCGCTCAGGTCAATGACCGGCACCACTGCGCCCCGATGGGCAAAAACGCCTGCGACCCAGTGCGGCGCCCGCGCAATGGGTTTGAGCATCAGACGAGGCAGGACTTCGGCGACCTCGGCTGCCTCCAGCGCATAACGCTCCGTCCCGATGCGAAACAGCAGGAACAGTTTGTTCTTGGGCACGACGGCCGTGCCGCGCTTGGCTGAATGCTCGGTCATGGCCCGATCAGACCTTGAATCGCGAAACGCCGCTGCGCAGACCTACCGCCACCTGACTCAGTTCGTCGATGGCAAAACTGGCCTGACGCAAGGACTCCACCGTCTGGCTGCTGGCATCGCCCAACTGCACCAGCGCCTGGTTGATCTGCTCGGCGCCCGTGGCCTGGGCCTGCATACCTTCGTTGACCATCAACACCCGCGGCGCCAGCGCCTGTACCTGGTGGATGATCTGCGAAAGCTGCTCACCGACCTGCGTCACCTCGAACATGCCGCGACGCACTTCTTCAGAGAATTTGTCCATGCCCATCACGCCCGCCGACACCGCTGACTGGATCTCGCGGACCATCTGTTCGATGTCATACGTGGCGACCGCCGTCTGATCAGCCAGACGACGCACCTCGGTGGCGACCACCGCAAAACCACGACCATATTCGCCGGCTTTCTCGGCTTCGATCGCCGCGTTGAGGGACAGCAGGTTCGTCTGGTCGGCGACCTTGACGATGGTCACGACCACCTGATTGATGTTGCCCGCCTTCTCATTGAGGATCGCGAGCTTGGAGTTCACCAAATCCGCCGCGCCCATCACCGAATGCATGGTTTCTTCCATGCGCGCCAGGCCTTGCTGGCCGGAACCGGCGAGGATCGAAGCCTGATCGGCGGCCGACGTCACCTCGGTCATGGTGCGCACCAGATCGCGAGAGGTGGCGGCGATTTCCCGCGAGGTCGCACCAATTTCCGTGGTGGTCGCAGCGGTTTCGGTGGCCGTGGCCTGCTGCTGTTTGGACGTGGCGGCAATCTCGGTGACCGAGGTGGTGACCTGCACCGACGAACGCTGCGCCTGGGACACCAGCGCCGCCAGCTCGGTGACCATGTCGTTGAATCCGGTCTGCACCGAATCGAATTCGTCCTTGCGCTCCAGGTTCAGGCGGCTGCTCAAGTCACCCGTGCGCATGACCTCCAGAATGTGCACGATGCGGTTCATCGGCGCCAGAATCGCCCGCATCAGCAGCAAACCGCAGGCAGCGGCTGCAAGGACGGCAAGCACCAGGGAAATGCTCAGCGTGACTTTGGCGCTGGAGACAGCGGTCTGAATATTGTCAGACGCGCGGTCCGCATTGACCTTGTTCTTGGTACCCAAGGCATTGAGCATCTTGCGGCCGTCAAACCACATCGGGGTCAACTGCTCGGTAAAAATGCGTTGCGCCAAGGCATAGTTGTCGCCCTGATAGGCCGCCAGAATGCCATTAAGGACCAGACCATAACGTTCCCGCAGTTGCAGGAACTGCGCGAAATCATTGCGATCGGTCTCTTCGAAAATACTCTTTTGATAGGCGGATATCTGCGCTTGCAGACGGTCCTCGAACTCTTTGTATTGGTCTTCTTCAGCGTTGGTCAGCGCACGCCCTGCGCCTTCAGCGAGCAACTGCTGGGTACGCACATAACTTTCAACCCATGCCCCACGCACCGTGCTGCTGTAATAGACGCCCGGCAACGCGTCGAGACGCACCTCATCGCCGCTGCTTTCAATCACTAGCAACCGGTTGAAAGCCACAATCACCATCAGCAGCATGATGGCGATGATGACAGCGAAGCTCGCCAAAATACGTTGACGCAACGTCCAGTTCTTCACAGTCAGCCCTCAAGAGTTCAACACCGGCAAAAACCGGGTTCAAGAAGCGGACCGACAGACGGCCCAACGCGAGCGGAGTATAGCCTAGTGCCTTACTGTTTAAACGGGCTGTTTCCGACATGACTTACGTAATAACGCACACATATAGCGTAAATGTCAGACGGGTTATCGGCAGATGGGAAAGTGTGTTTGATAGTGGACTGCCAACCTGTCAAAAATCGTCCGGCGTTCAGACCGCGCTGTCGATCATCGAGCACTGTAGCTGTTGGAGTGAGCTTGCTCACGATTTCGGTCTGTCGTCATAGCGGCAGTGACTGACCGGATGCCATCGTGAGCAAGCTCACTCCCACAGGTATGAATACCGACTTTGTGCGGTGCCGTTTATTGCTGTGCCTGGCGAACCTGATTTTCCAGCTCGGCTTTCAAGCCCGGCGCCAGCTTCAGTTGCTTCGCCAGCTCATCCAGATACGCCCGCTCCATGAAATGCTCCTCATCCACCATCATCACGCTGGCCAGGTACATCTCGGCAGCGATTTCCGGGGTATGGGCCGCGCGGGCGACTTCGGCAGGGTCCAGCGGTTTGTTCAGTTCGGTGTGCAGCCAGTGCTGTAATTCCTGATCGCCAGTCAGGCGGGTGAACTCGCCTTCTAACAACTGCCGTTCGTAGTCATCTACGTGGCCGTCCGCCTTGGCCGCCGCCACCAACGCCCGAAGGATCGCCTCACTGTGCTGCTCGACCTGCGCCGGTGGCACGCGGTCTACGGTTTGTGGCTGACTCGGCCCGGCACCCGCTTGATTCGCCTGCCAGTTGCCGTAGGCCTTGTAGGCGAGTACGCCCAGCGCCGCCAGGCCGCCATAGGTCACGACCTTGCCGCCGATCTTGCGCGCGCTCTTGTTGCCCAGCAACAGCCCCATCGCACCCGCTGCCAGCGCCCCGCCGCCCGCGCCGGACAGAAATCCGCCCAGATTGCCGCCCCCCATTTTGCCCAGTAAATCGCCAAGCCCGCCCTGGCTGCCTTGGCGTTGAGATTCGGAACGAGCCGGTTTGCCTGCCGTGTTCTGCAACAGGTCCTGACCGGATTTCAACAGCTGATCGAGCAAGCCTCGGGTATTCATGGGCACCTCCTGAAAACAGATAAACAGTCCGACCCGCAGGTTAAGTCGAAGTCGTCAGGTGTCGTTTTCGGGTGTGCTTCTGGATGTTGCAGGTCAGTCACCAGCCATTCAGTAAAAACGATATACACTCGCTACATTCTAAAAAATCACGCGAGCCGCGCCCTTCATGATGACGCTACGCCAGATTCGCCATTTCATTGCGGTGGCCGAAACAGGGTCGATATCAGCCGCTGCACAAGCGGTGTTCATTTCCCAGTCCACCCTGACGCTGGCCATTCAGCAATTGGAGGAGGAAATCGGCGTCACCCTGTTCAGTCGTCATGCCAAGGGCATGACCCTGACTCACCAAGGGCATCAGTTTCTGCGTCAGGCGCACCTGATTCTGGCCACCGTCGAAAACGCCAAACGCAGCCTGCAACAAGGCGCTGAACAAGTGGCCGGGCAATTGGTGATCGGCGTGACCAGTCTCGTCGCGGGTTACTACCTCGCCGACCTGCTGACCCGCTTTCAGCGCGCCTATCCCAACGTCGACATTCGCGTGATGGAAGACGAGCGGCCTTACATCGAGCATCTGCTGGTCAGTGGCGAGATCGACATTGGCGTGTTGATTCTCTCCAACCTGGAAGACCGTCATGCCTTGCAGACCGAGGTATTGACCCACTCGCCCTATCGGCTTTGGCTGCCTGCTCAGCATCCGCTGCTGGAGCACGACAACATCAACCTCGCCGATGTCGCCTGCGAGCCGCTGATTCAACTGAATGTCGACGAGATGGGCAGCAACGCACAGCGCATTTGGTCCCGCGCGGGGCTGCAGCCGAAAGTCGGCCTGCGTACGGCCTCAACGGAAGCAGTGCGCAGTCTTGTGGCGGCCGGCCTGGGTGTGTCGATTCAGCCGGACATGACCTATCGCCCCTGGTCGCTGGAAGGCGACATCATTGAAGCCCGCCCTATCGCCGACTTGACCCAAACGCTGGACGTGGGCTTGGCGTGGCGTCGAGGCACCGCACGGCCTTCATTGGTTGATCCCTTCCTGAGCGTCGCCCGAGAACAGCCTCACCCGGGACGCAAGCCATCGATTTAATCGAATGGAGGTTTCAGTATTTAGAATTTGTCGACCACTGAAGGGGGCACTAGGCTCTGAGGATTGGGAGCCAATTGTTTCTGAATACAACGGCCAGCAGACCCGCGCACAGTGATGACGCCATCGCGAGCAAGCTCACTCCTACAGGGAGGATGCGCACTTCTGTAGGAGTGAGCTTGCTCGCGATGGCAATTTCCGCGGCGCCAACGATTTAGATACAGAAAGAAATCGACACAAGGAAGCTCGAACCATGGCAGGCGGCGCGAACCCTCAATTCCTCACCTCACTGCTGATCGACGGTGAACTGATCGCAGGCCAGGGGTTTGTCGAGCCGATCCTCAATCCGGCCACGGGCGAGGTGTTGACCCACATCGCCGAAGCCAGCACGGATCAGGTCGAAACCGCGATTCTGGCGGCCAACCGCGCCTTCGCCGAATGGTCGCGCACCACACCGCAACAACGCGCCCACGTGCTGCTGAGCATCGCCGATGCCATCGAAAAGAACGCTGATCACCTCGCCCAACTGGAAGCGCTGAATTGCGGCAAACCTTTGCATCTCGCGCTTCAGGACGACCTGACCGCCACCGTCGACGTGTTCCGCTTCTTTGCCGGAGCAGTGCGTTGCCAGACCGGGCAACTGGCCGGTGAATACGTACCTGGGTACACCAGCATGGTGCGGCGCGACGCCATTGGTGTAGTGGCGTCTATTGCGCCGTGGAATTACCCGATCATGATGGCCGCGTGGAAAATCGCCCCGGCATTGGCCGCAGGGAACACGCTGGTATTCAAACCCTCGGAACACACCCCCCTCTCGATTCTCGCGCTCGCCCCGCTGCTCGCTGACCGCCTGCCCAAGGGCGTGATCAACATCGTTTGCGGCGGTGGTGAAGGCGTGGGCAGTCATTTGGTCAGCCACCCGAAAGTGCGGATGGTGTCGCTGACCGGGGATATCGTCACCGGCCAGAAGATCCTTCAGGCCGCTGCCAAAACCCTTAAACGCACCCACCTTGAGCTGGGCGGTAAGGCCCCGGTGATCGTCTGCAACGATGCCGACATCGCCGCAGTGGTCGAGGGCGTGCGCACCTATGGCTATTACAACGCGGGCCAGGATTGCACCGCCGCCTGCCGAATCTACGCCCAGGCCGAGATCCATGACAAATTGGTCGCCGAACTCGGCAGCGCTGTCAGCAGCCTGCGCTTTGCGGGCAAGCGCGATGCCGACAACGAGATCGGCCCGCTGATCAGCACCCGCCAACGCGACCGCGTGGCCAGCTTTGTCGAGCGTGCACTGAGCCAGCCGCACATTGAGCGCATCACGGGCGCTGCCGTGCATTCCGGCCCCGGCTTTTTCTACCAGCCGACGCTGCTCGCAGGCTGCAAACAGAACGATGAAATCGTCCAGCGCGAGGTGTTCGGGCCGGTGGTGACCGTCACCCGTTTCGACGAACTGTCACAGGCCGTGGAGTGGGCCAACGACTCCGAATACGGCCTGGCCTCGTCGATCTGGACCCGGAATCTGGACAAGGCCATGCAGGTGGCAGCCCGGCTGCAATATGGCTGCACCTGGATCAACAGCCACTTCATGCTGACCAGCGAAATGCCCCACGGCGGCTTGAAGCGCTCAGGCTACGGCAAGGATTTGTCCAGTGATTCGCTTCAGGACTACAGCGTGGTCCGCCACATCATGGCCCGAAGCAGCTACGAGCTGTGAATTTCAAGCGTCAAGCGAACGCTATAAAAACAGCGATACCCTGAGATTTTGTTCTGCCGAAAAAAACATCAATAACGAGGTGAACCCTATGTCGTTTCAAAAAACCGCGCTCTTGGGCGCCATAGTGGCCGGATTGCTCTCAAGCGGCATGGTACAGGCGGCCGAAGTGCTCAAGTCTGTCGGCAATGGTGAAGGCCAACTGGATATCGTGGCGTGGCCGGGTTACATCGAACGGGGCGAGAGCGACAAAGCCTATGACTGGGTCACCGGCTTCGAAAAAGAGACCGGCTGCAAGGTCAACGTCAAAACCGCAGCGACCTCCGACGAGATGGTCAGCCTGATGACCAAGGGCGGCTACGACCTGGTGACCGCATCGGGCGATGCCTCGCTGCGTCTGGTAGCGGGCAAGCGTGTTCAGCCCATCAACACCGATCTGATCCCCAACTGGAAAACCCTCGACCCGCGCCTGAAAGACGGCCCGTGGTACACCGTCAACAAGCAGACTTACGGCACGCCCTATCAGTGGGGACCGAACGTGTTGATGTACAACACCAACGTGTTCAAGACCCCGCCTGTGAGCTGGAGCGTGGTGTTCGAACCGCAAGACCTGCCGGACGGCAAGCCGAACAAAGGCCGTGTGCAGGCTTATGACGGGCCAATCTACATCGCTGACGCGGCGCTGTACCTGAAGTCCGCCAAGCCGGAGCTGAAAATCGAAGACCCGTACCAGTTGACCGAGACCCAGTACAAGGCCGTGCTCGACCTGCTGCGCGCGCAACACCCGCTGGTGCACCGCTACTGGCATGACGCGACCGTGCAGATGAGCGACGTGAAAAACGAAGGTGTCGCCGCCTCAAGTTCGTGGGGCTACATGGTCAACGGCCTGGTGGCGGACAAACAGCCTGTCGCCTCGACCATCCCGCAGGAAGGCGCCACCGGTTGGGCTGACACCACCATGCTGCACGCCGAGGCCAAGCACCCGAACTGCGCGTACAAGTGGATGGACTGGTCGCTGCAACCGAAGGTGCAAGGTGACGTCGCCGCCTGGTTCGGCTCGCTGCCGGTCGTGCCTGCGGCGTGCAAGGGCAACGAGTTGCTGGGGGCCGAAGGTTGCGCCACCAACGGCTTCGACCTGTTCGACAAGATCGCCTTCTGGAAAACCCCACAGGCCGAAGGCGGCAAGTACGTGCCATACAGCCGCTGGACCCAGGATTACATCGCGATCATGGGTGGGCGGTAGCTATTTAACCCGCAGGTCAGACGCAATTCCTGTGGGAGCCGGCTTGGTGCGGGCGGCGTTCCGATGAATGCGGTCAGTCATTCAACATTGCAGTGCCTGACCTGACGCATTCGCCAGCAAGCCGGCTCCCACAAAGGCGACCGCGCAAGACTCCAGATCCCTGCTATCTCCAGAGTTTCCAATCATGACCCTTGCAGTCCAGTTCACCCACGTTTCCCGTCAGTTCGGCGATGTGAAGGCCGTTGACCGGGTTTCCATCGACATCAAGGACGGCGAGTTCTTTTCCATGCTGGGCCCGTCGGGCTCGGGCAAAACCACCTGCCTGCGCTTGATCGCAGGCTTCGAGCAACCCAGCGCAGGTTCGATCCGCATTCATGGCGAGGAAGCAGCAGGCCTGCCGCCGTACCAGCGCGACGTGAATACGGTGTTCCAGGATTACGCCCTGTTCCCCCACATGAACGTGCGTGACAACGTGGCCTATGGCCTGAAGGTCAAAGGCGTGGGCAAGAGCGAGCGCCTGACCCGCGCCGAAGAGGCGCTGAGCATGGTCGCCCTCGGCGGTTATGGCGATCGCAAACCGGTGCAGCTTTCCGGCGGCCAGCGCCAGCGTGTGGCGTTGGCACGTGCGCTGGTCAATCGCCCACGCGTCCTGTTACTCGACGAACCCCTTGGCGCCCTCGACCTCAAGTTGCGCGAGCAGATGCAGAGCGAGTTGAAGAAACTCCAGCGCCAACTGGGCATCACCTTCATTTTCGTGACCCACGACCAGACCGAAGCGTTGTCCATGTCAGACCGCGTCGCGGTGTTCAACAAGGGCCGCATCGAACAAGTCGACACCCCGCGCAACCTGTACATGAAACCGGCGACGCCGTTCGTTGCCGAGTTCGTCGGCACTTCCAACGTGCTGCGCGGCGAGCTGGCGCAGCAATTGAGCGGCAATGCCAATGCGTTCTCCATTCGACCCGAGCACATCCGCTTCGCTGAAGGCCCGGCGGGCAGTCATGAGATCGAAGTCAGCGGCTTGCTGCACGACATCCAGTATCAAGGCAGTGCGACCCGCTTCGAACTGATGCTGGATAACGGCCAGACCTTGAGTGTCAGCCAGCACAATACCCAATGGCTAGACACCAGCGCGCAACACCAGACCGGCCAGCGGGTCACCGCACGCTGGGCGCGTGAGGCGATGGTCGCGCTGCACGACCCTGTCACCGAGGCCCGCTGACATGAGCCAGACAGTCGCGCATTCAGCGCCGATGCCAGGGCTTTCGCCCCTGCGACGCCTCTCCAATCTGCTGTATCTACGGCCGAACCTGTACCTGTCGCTGCTATTGATCCCGCCGCTGCTGTGGTTCGGCGCGATCTATCTCGGTTCGCTGCTGGGCCTGCTGTGGCAAGGGTTTTACACCTTCGACGACTTCAGCATGACGGTCACCCCCGACCTGACCCTGACCAACTTCGCTGCGCTGTTCAACCCGGCCAACTTCGATGTGATCCAGCGCACCCTGACCATGGCCATCGCGGTGTCCATCGCCAGCGCCATCGTCGCCTTTCCCATCGCCTACTACATGGCGCGTTACACCACGGGCAAGACCAAGGCGTTTTTCTACATTGCGGTGATGATGCCGATGTGGGCCAGTTACATCGTCAAAGCCTATGCCTGGACGCTGTTGCTGGCCAAAGGCGGCGTGGCGCAGTGGTTCGTTCAGCACTTGGGGCTGGAACCGGTGTTGCAGGCGATTCTGGGGCTTCCCGGCGTCGGCGGCAGCACCCTGTCGACCTCCCATCTGGGGCGCTTTCTGGTATTCGTCTATATCTGGCTGCCGTTCATGATCCTGCCGATTCAGGCCTCACTTGAACGTCTGCCGCCGTCATTGCTGCAAGCCTCGGCGGATCTGGGCGCCACACCCCGGCAAACGTTCATGCAGGTGATTTTGCCGCTGTCGGTGCCGGGCATCGCAGCGGGTTCGATCTTCACCTTCTCGCTGACCTTGGGCGACTTCATCGTCCCCCAACTGATCGGCCCGCCGGGCTATTTCATTGGCAGCATGGTCTACGCCCAGCAAGGCGCCATTGGCAACATGCCCATGGCCGCCGCGTTCACGCTGGTGCCCATCGTGCTGATCGCCATTTACCTGTCCATCGTCAAACGACTGGGGGCTTTCGATGCGCTCTAAGCCTGTCATCAAGCAAGGCGATCAAGCCTCATGGGGCTTGAAGATCGCCGCCTGGGGCGGGCTGGTGTTTCTGCACTTCCCGATCCTGATCATCTTCATGTACGCCTTCAACACCGAAGACGCTGCGTTCAGCTTTCCACCACAGGGGTTCACTCTGAAGTGGTTCAGTGTGGCGTTTGCCCGGCCTGATGTGCTGGAAGCGATCAAGCTGTCGCTGCAGATCGCCTGCGTTGCCACCCTGATCGCGCTGGTGCTGGGCACGCTGGCCTCAGCGGCGTTGTACCGCCGGGACTTCTTCGGCAAGGACGGCATCTCACTGATGCTGATCCTGCCTATTGCCCTGCCCGGCATCATCACCGGGTTGGCGCTGCTGTCGGCGTTCAAGTCACTGGGCATCGAGCCGGGGATGTTCACCATCATCGTCGGCCATGCAACGTTCTGCGTGGTGATCGTCTACAACAACGTCATCGCCCGTTTGCGCCGCACCTCCCACAGCCTCATTGAGGCCTCGATGGATTTGGGCGCGGACGGTTGGCAGACCTTCCGCTACATCATCCTGCCGAACCTGGGTTCGGCGTTGCTGGCGGGTGGGATGCTGGCGTTCGCGTTGTCGTTCGACGAAATCATCGTCACCACCTTCACCGCAGGCCATGAACGCACGCTTCCGATCTGGTTGCTCAACCAACTCAGCCGCCCACGGGATGTGCCGGTGACCAACGTCGTCGCCATGCTGGTGATGATGGTGACCATGCTGCCGATCCTCGGCGCCTATTACCTGACCCGTGGCGGCGAAAGTGTGGCCGGTAGCGGCGGGAAATAATCCTTTTTTAAGGAACTACGCCAATCCCCTGTGGGAGCGAATTCATTCGCAATGGCGTCGGTACATTCGACACAACGCTGTCGCCTGGAATACCGATTCGCGAATGAACTCGCTCCCACAAGGGGCCCGATTTGAATCAATGCAGTAGCGACAGGCCAACGCGCCCGAAATACCCAACGGATCGAACAAGAGGACAACCCCATGCAAACCAAACTGCTGATCAATGGCCAACTGGTCGCCGGTGAAGGTCCCGCGCAACCCGTGTTCAACCCCGCACTGGGCCGTGTGCTGGTGGAGATCAATGAGGCCAGCGAAGGCCAGGTCGACACCGCCGTGCGCGCCGCCGATGCCGCGTTCGAGAGCTGGTCGCAGACCGCACCGAAAGACCGCTCGTTGCTGCTGCTGAAACTTGCCGATGCCATTGACACCAACGCCGAAGAACTGGCCAAACTGGAGTCGGACAACTGCGGCAAGCCTTACCACGCCGCGCTGAACGATGAACTGCCCGCGATTGCCGACGTGTTCCGCTTCTTCGCCGGGGCCAGCCGCTGCATGGGCGGCTCGGCGGCCGGTGAATACCTGCCGGGCCACACCTCAATGATCCGCCGCGACCCGGTAGGCGTGATCGCCTCGATTGCGCCGTGGAACTACCCGCTGATGATGGTCGCCTGGAAAATCGCCCCGGCCCTCGCCGCAGGCAATACCGTAGTGCTCAAGCCATCCGAACAAACCCCGCTGACCGCATTGCGCCTCATCGAATTGGCCAATGACATCTTCCCCGCAGGCGTGCTGAACCTGGTGTTCGGTCGCGGCCAGACTGTCGGCAACCCGTTGGTGACTCACCCGAAAGTGCGCATGGTCTCGCTGACCGGCTCCATCGCCACTGGCTCGCACATCATTTCCAGCACCGCCGACAGCGTCAAACGCATGCACATGGAGCTGGGCGGAAAAGCGCCGGTCATCATTTTCGACGACGCTGACATCGACGCCGCCGTCGAAGGCATTCGCACCTTCGGCTTCTACAACGCAGGCCAGGACTGCACCGCCGCTTGCCGTATTTACGCGCAGAAAGGCATCTACGAGAAGTTCGTGCAGAAACTCGGTGAAGCAGTCAGCACCATCAAAGTCGGCCTGCAGGATGACCCGAACACCGAACTCGGTCCGCTGATCACCGCCCAACATCGCGACCGCGTGACCGGCTTCGTCGAGCGCGCCGTCGCCCAGTCCCACACCCGCCTGATCACCGGCGGCAAAGCCATCGACGGCAATGGCTTCTTCTTCCAGCCAACGGTCATCGCCGATGTCCAGCAGGATGACGAAATCGTTCGCCGCGAGGTATTCGGACCTGTGGTGTCAGTCACTCAGTTCGACGATGAAGCGCAGGTGCTCGGCTGGGCCAACGATTCGGACTACGGCCTGGCCTCGTCGGTCTGGACCCAGGACGTCGGCCGCGCTCATCGCCTCTCGGCGCGCCTGCAATATGGCTGCACCTGGGTGAACACCCACTTCATGCTCGTCAGCGAAATGCCCCACGGCGGTCAGAAACTGTCCGGTTATGGCAAGGACATGTCCATGTACGGACTGGAGGACTACACCACCGTGCGGCATGTGATGTTCAAGCATTGAGCCTCCCTTGCCTGCGCTGATCAATCTGATCGTTCCCACGCTTCGCGTGGGGATGCCTCCACCAACGCTCCGCGTCCCAAGCGGACGCAGTGCGCCGAAAACAGCGTTACCACGCGGAGCGTGGGAACGATCAGAGTGATCTCAAAAAACTGATGAGAATTTGATATCACCACGCAACCCCTGTGCACTTCCATGGTCAACACCCTTGACGCTGCTTTGGATTGGCAGGGGCTTTTTGCTATTCGTTCGAGTAAGCACGAATCGCTCATCCAATCCATTCACCCTCAATTGGATAGAAAGGGTGAGGATTTTTCCGGTCCGGCTTCGTACACTGTCACCCCCTGACTGGAGCCTGCTTCGTTGACCAGATACCCCCGCTTCCCCGCAGGTGACAGTGAGGCCGCTCGCACCCTTATGGGAATCGACTGGAGCGAGACGTCGCTAGGCCCCATGGAGCAGTGGCCTGCCGCGCTGAAAGTGCACTTGAACCTGATCTTCAATTCTCCAGAGTCGATGTACGTACTCTGGGGTCCCGATCTGCTCTTCTTTCACAACGATGCCTATGCGCCCGTGCTCGGCCCTCGGGTGGAAAAGGCCATGGGCGCGCGGATGCAGGAGCTGTGGTCGGACGTATGGGATCAGGTGCTGCCCAATGTGGAAGACGCGCTGCGGGGTATCCCCTACCAATGCGAAGACCTGCCGTTGACAATGGCCCGTTACGGGGAAATCGAACGGACGTGGTGGTCATTCTCGTTCTCGCCCGTCATCGACGAGCAAAACGCTGTGGCCGGATTGCTGTGCATCACCAAGGAAACCACCAAACGCGTCCTGGACCAACGAGCATTAAAGGCCAGCGAACAGCGTCGGCTGGACCTGATCGCCAATCTGGAGCGCCAGGTGATCGAGCGCTCTCACGAACGCGGGCTGACGTGGCAAGTCAGCCCTGACCTGTTGTCGGTCATGACCGACGATTTGCGCTTCGAAACCACCAACCCCGCCTGGCGCTTGACCCTGGGCTGGTCCGATGACGAACTGTCGAAACGGGCGTTCATCGATCTGATCCATCCCGACGACGCCCCGCGCAGCCAGGAAGCGTTCGATGCCCTGAGCCACAACCATCCGGTTTTGAATCTGGAAAACCGCTACCGGCGCAAGGATGGCAGCTATCGCTGGCTGTCCTGGGTAGCGGTGCCGGAAGGCGGGAAGATGTACTGCAGCGCGCGGGACATCACCACCGAGAAACAGCAGGCCGATGCCCTGCGCGTGGCGGAGGACGCGTTGCGCCAATCGCAAAAAATGGAAGCGGTCGGGCAGTTGACCGGCGGACTGGCCCATGACTTCAACAACCTGCTGATGGGGGTCAGCGGCAACATCGAGCTGCTAAAAAACCGCGTCGCCAAGGGACGGACCGAGCATCTGGAGCGTTACATCGAATCGGCGCTTGAAGGCTCACGCAGAGCCGCTGCGTTGACCCATCGGCTGCTGGCGTTTTCGCGTCGTCAAACCCTGGACCCCAGACACACCGATATCGATCGACTCGTCGAGGGCATGGCCGACCTGATCCGGCGGACCGTCGGCCCCTCCATTGCCATGGATGTCATCGCCACAAGAGGGTTATGGGCGACACTGGTGGACCCCCACCAACTGGAAAACGCCCTGCTCAACTTGTGCCTTAACGCGCGCGACGCCATGCCGGATGGCGGTCAGTTGCTGATCGAAACCTGCAACAAAGAGCTCGACGCCGCCGAGGCACGGGACCTGGAATTGCCCGAAGGCCGCTACGTCGCGCTGTGCGTGAGCGACAACGGCAGCGGCATGAGCAGTGAAGTGGTCAAGCGGGCATTCGATCCCTTCTTCACCACCAAACCCATCGGGATGGGGACAGGCCTTGGGCTGTCGATGATCTACGGATTTGCCCGCCAGTCGGGGGGCGGTGTACAGATCAAATCGACCCTTGGACGAGGCTCGCAAATCTGCATTTATCTGCCCGCGCACTCCGATGTTCCAGTCGTCACCGAACACGCGCCCGTCCCGGATCCCGACGCTCGCCTGGGAGCAGGCGGGGAAACCGTTCTGGTGGTGGATGATGAACCGTCGGTACGGGTGCTGGTCGCTGAGGTGCTGACCGATCAGGGCTATCGTGTACTGGAAGCAGACACTGGGGCATCGGCGCTGGAAATCTTGAACACACGTCAGGCCATTGACCTGTTGGTGTCGGATGTTGGCTTGCCGGGCGGCATGAATGGTCGCCAACTGGCTGACGCCGCGCGCACGCTCCGGCCTGGTCTGAAAGTGTTGTTCGTCACCGGTTATGCCGAAAATGCCGCGCTGGACAAAGGACGGCTCGAACCGGGCATGCATGTGCTGACCAAGCCGTTTTCGATTCCGGCGCTCAGCGAGCGGGTGAAGGGATTGCTGGAAAACTGAGAACGTCCCCCCCCGTGGCAGTCCGGCTCGCCGGCGGTGGCGATTGTACGGACGCCACCGCCGACGAGCCGGACTGCTACAGAACTGACAACGCCAGACTGCTCAATCGCGCAAATCCGACTCATGAATCGGCTGATCCCGATGGGTCGCCCGCTGATACTGCGCAGGCCACACCGCCTGGCGCCCACCCAGATCATCATCGGCATGCAAGGGCCAATACGGATCACGCAACAGCTCGCGGGCCAAGAGAATCAAATCCGCCTGGCCAGTACGCAAAATCGTGTCGGCCTGATACGGCTCGGTGATCATGCCCACCGTCCCGGTGGCGATCCCCGACTCTCGCCGAACACGCCCCGCGAACTCGGTCTGATACCCCGGCCCCACTGGAATCTCGGCATTGGCCGCCGTGCCGCCCGATGACACGTCGATCAAGTCGGCACCAATGGCCTTGAGTCGTTTGGCCAGTTCGACCGTTTCATCCGGGTTCCAGCCGTCCTCGACCCAATCAGTGGCCGACACCCGCACGAACAACGGCAACTCCTGCGGCCAGACCTTGCGCACGGCTGCGGTGACTTCCAGTGTCAGGCGAATGCGATTCTCGAACGAGCCACCGTATTGATCACGCCGTTGGTTACTCAACGGCGACAAGAATTGATGCAACAGATAGCCGTGGGCCGCATGAATCTCCACCACCGAAAACCCTGCCGTCAGCGCCCGTTTTGCGGCATCGACGAAGGCCTGAATCACCGTCTTGATTTGAGTCTCGTCAAGCGGCGTGGGTTTGGTGTGCTGAGGGTCGAACGCGATTTCGGACGGCCCCCATGGCGTCCAGCCCCCCTCATCCGTGGGGATGCTGCCGTGCTTGCCCAGCCAAGGCCGCCATGTGCTGGCCTTGCGCCCGGCATGAGCCAGTTGAATACCGGCAACCGCACCTTGCGCGGTGATGAATCGGGTAATGCGTTGCAGCGGCGCGATCTGGTCATCGGACCAGATGCCGAGGTCTTCGGGGGTGATGCGGCCGTCGCGGGTCACTGCAGCAGCCTCAGTGAAAATCAACCCGGCGCCACCCACGGCACGACTGCCCAGGTGCACCAGATGCCAGTCATTGGCCAGGCCGTCGGCACAGCAGTACTGGCACATCGGCGACACCACGATGCGATTGCGCAGGGTCAGTTGACGGAAGGTGAAGGGTTCAAGCAGCAGGCTCATGGGCACCTCTCTCAAGTGGCGTTGGAAGGTCCGTTGTTCTGAACCTTGAGCCTAGTCGACAACCTGAGAGAAGTGACGTTCCTGCGGAAAAGTCAGCGCGGGGAAATATGCGCGACCAGCAATTGCACGGTTTCATTGCCACGGAACTCGTTCAGGTCCAGCTTGTACGCCAACTCGACCCAACGCACGGTCGGATTGGGCCAGACGTCCCGGTCCACGCTGAAGGCAATGCCATCGAGTCTGACGGTGCCACATTCGGTCCTGAGTACCATCTTCAGATGCCGCTCACCGACCACCCGCTGCTCCACCAACTGGAAAACGCCATGGAACAGCGGCTCAGGGAAATGCTGCCCCCAAGGCCCGGCATTGCGCAGCGCACGCGCCAGCTCCAGGTGAAACTCCTCGACCGCCAGCGTGCCGTCTGACAGCAGACGACCGGTCAAGTCTTCTTCCGTCAATTGGCGACGCACCTCGGCGTCGAAGGCCTCGGCGAACGCCGGGAAATTCTCGGCAGGCAGCGACAGGCCAGCAGCCATGGCGTGGCCACCGAACTTGCTGATCAAGGCAGGGTGCTTCGCTGCGACCGCGTCCAGCGCGTCGCGAATATGGAAACCGGGCACCGAACGCGCCGACCCTTTCAACACGCCCTCTCCAGCACTGGCGAACGCGATGGTCGGACGGTGGTAGCGCTCTTTGAGGCGCGAGGCGAGAATCCCGATCACGCCCTGATGCCACTCGGCTTCGTACA
Source organism: Pseudomonas sp. NPDC088444 (assembly GCF_044900175.1). NCBI lineage: Bacteria > Pseudomonadati > Pseudomonadota > Gammaproteobacteria > Pseudomonadales > Pseudomonadaceae > Pseudomonas > Pseudomonas sp. NPDC088444. Next base: position 239,385 of record NZ_JBJDNK010000010.1, on the reverse strand, counting down.
GGCACAGACCGAACGGCATCGACTCCACCGGCAGGTCTTTCAACTGGGCGAGCGCTTCGCGCTGCATGCCCTGCTCAATGGACTTGCGGTCCTGATTGAGTTCGTCCAGTTGAGTGGCCATTTCCCGGGCCAGGGTTTCATCGTCGCAGAGCAGGCATTCGATGCCCAGACTCATGTCGTCCAGACGACCCGCTGCGTTCAGGCGAGGCCCGAGGATGAACCCAAGATCGGTCGAGGTGATGCGCGAAGGGTCGCGACGGGCGACTTCCAGAATCGCCCGCAATCCCGGACGCGCGCGCCCTGCACGAATCCGCATCAGGCCCTGATGCACCAGAATGCGGTTGTTGGCGTCCAGAGGCACGACGTCGGCCACGCTGCCCAGCGCCACAAGATCCAGCAGTTCGCCCAGATTCGGCTGTGCCCGACCATTGGCCTCGAACCAGCCAATGTCGCGCAACCGCGCGCGCAGGGCCATCAGCACATAAAACATCACCCCCACCCCCGCCAGCGCCTTGCTCGGGAAGGTGCAGCCCGGTTGGTTGGGGTTGACGATGGCGTCAGCGGCAGGCAGCTCGTGGCCCGGCAAGTGGTGATCGGTGACCAATACCTGCAAACCCGCTGCCTTGGCCGCCGCAACGCCCTCGACACTGGAGATGCCGTTGTCTACGGTCATCAGGAGATCAGGCTGGCGCTCAAGGGCGACCTTGACGATTTCCGGAGTCAGGCCATAGCCATATTCGAAGCGGTTCGGCACCAGATAATCGACATGTGCCGCACCCAGCAAACGCAGGCCCAGAACGCCCACAGTGCTGGCCGTCGCGCCATCGGCATCAAAGTCGCCGACGATCAGGATGCGCTGGCGTTGTTGCAGAGCCGTCACCAGCAGACCCACAGCCGCATCGATGCCCTTGAGCTGCTGATACGGGATCAACCGCGCCAGGCCTTTGTCCAGTTCATCGGGTGACACGACGCCGCGCGAAGCATACAGGCGGGTCAACAGGGGCGGCAGATCGCCCAGAAATGGCAGGGTGTCGGGCAACTGGCGTGATTCGATGCGCATGCGGGTTCCGCTGATGTTCTTTGGTGTGAAGCGTGTTCAGGAAGGCGTGAAGGCGACGATCAACCGCGCTCGCCCGCCAGCCATTGCAACTGCACCTCGTGCTGACCACGGTCGTCGGTCACGAACACCGTACCTTCGCTGATCATGACGTCCCACTTGATCACCCGTGGCATCTCGCGGGCCAGGGTTTCCAGTACCTCTTGGGGCACGGCGGCAATGTTCACGTTCTTCAGCGCCTGAGCAGGAGGCACCACTTTGCCCTCCCAGACACGCAGGCTGCCGTAGGCCAGCAAACTGGTGCGTTCGGTCCGACGGGAGCACCAGGTCAGACGCTCGATGTCCGGCTGGCCCACTTCGATCCAATGCAACACGCGGTCGTCCAGGCTCTTTTCCCACAGGGCAGGTTCGTCGACATCCGATAGCCCCCGGCCAAACGACAGGTGTTCGTTGTACCAGAGCGCGTAGGCCAAAAGGCGCACGGCCATACGCTCCTCGGTTTCCGAAGGATGGCGGGCGATGGTCTGTTTGACGGTTTCATACACCCCACGATCCAGATCGGTGAGGTTCAGTTCGAATTTATAGGTCGTGGACGGCTGGGCCATGAACGGGCTTCTAGAGACGGGAAAGGCGCCAAGTCTAACCGATGCATGACCATTGAACGACCCGACGCGATGATTGATCGCTCAAGTGGCGCAAACGGTGTGCTGAAACGGCGGTGCAGTGCTTTACTCGTCCAAAGGTGACGAGTGTTAAACAAATGGACTACAACGCCGATACCTTGATGCGAGACCCTCTAGGATGAAGTGTTCAGAGCGGCCCGTTGCACCTTCAGTACCTTTCGGTGGTGATCGCGCAGAGTCCGGCCCCAGTCAGTTTTTTCGGGATTTACATCGACGGATGGTCAATCGCTCCCCGCGCCCTCTCAAGTCCGGGCTCTGTGTCCTGCTCGTTACATCGGTACTGGGCACGATACCCGGAACCGCGCATGCCAAGGAAACACTGACCTGGCTGCTGCGCGACTTTCCGCCCCTGACCATCTTTGCCGGCCCCCAGACCGGCCAAGGGGCCATCGACAAGCTGATGCCCGAACTGATCGCGCGCATGCCCGAGTACAATCACCAGATCATGCACGTGAACCGCGCACGGGGTACGCAAATGCTGCAAGACCCGGACGTGTTTGCCTGCGATCCGACGCTGTTGTGGACCCCTGAACGGGAAAAAACCATCCTGTTCTCGATCCCGACCTACGCCACGCCCGGTAACGGCGTGACCATCGAGAAAAGCAATCACGAGCGCTTCGCCCCCTTCCTCACCGACGATGGCCATCTCGATCTCACCTCGCTGCTGGCGAGCAATACGGTCAAGGTAGGGATCGTGGCGGAACGCAGCTACGGGCCGACCATCGACAAGATTCTGCGCACAACACCCCACCAAGACAGTCTGGTCCTGCACTACGGCAATGCGGCGGTGGGCAGCATGTTGCAGATGGAACGCATGGACCGTTTTCAGGCCATCATCAGTTACTGGCCAGAAGCGCGTTATCACGCGCAGCAACAGGCCATTCCACTGGATGAGCTGGAGTTCTTCCCGGTCAAGGATGCTCCCAAATATCAGTTCGCCCACATCGGCTGCTCGAAGACCGACAAAGGGCGCGCCGCCATGGACGTGATCAATCGGGAAATGCGTGTATTGCGCACGACCAGGCTGGTCGGCTTCTATGCCGAGTGGATGGTCAAGAGAGACGAATACCTGCGCGACGCGCAGACGTTTTTCGACGAGCCGGGCAATTGAAAAACGCTGGACAAAAGAAACCCCGAGCAGCGGGGAGACTACTCGGGGTCAACCGCGGTCCACCTTGGACCCGTACGGCAGGCGACATGAACACCGGAGCACAATGCCTGCACCTGCCGTAATGAATAAGAGCCACTTCGGCCGATAAGGTTCCCCGTGGTTCAGATGAAAGCTTGACCGGCAGCGAAATGAGTGACCTGTGTCGCATTACGCATTGCAGCGATCACACAAGGTTCTATACGCCCCTCGGCGACCATCAGATCTCGATGAAGCCCGTCGACCACGTCGGTCAACTGACGTTTGTCACACAACTGCGCAGCGCTGTAGACACGCTCGATCACAATCGCACCGGCTGCATTACTCAACGTCACCAGACGCTCGCCATTAACCCCTGCAGCGCCCAGACTCGCCTGATACGGTGCCAGGGCTTCGCTTAGCAACAAGCTGATATTTTCCATTGGATTCACCACTCAATCGTTTGAATGCAAAAGGTGCTCATCAGTGACCATCGACGGAAGCGGAAAGTTCTTGGCGCCGTGAGTGGGGTCATCGCTGCACCCTGTTCACTGGAGCATGCCTGCCGAATGTGACAGATGGAATTCAGGATCAAGGAGGGGCGGACTCCGGTTGCTGACGGGCCGTTATCAGTTCCTGCTCGATCCGTCTGGATTCGGTCAGGTCGGTCCAGCCTCCCACCAGTCCTTGCAGCTCACCATTGGCGCGGTAGAACGGCACCATCCATTGAAAGGCCTCTATCCGCCGGTCCAGAAGAGTCAAAGATTGGTGATCCTTGACGGGCTCTTGCGTACGAAGGAGTGTCATGTAGGCAGCATGCATCTTTTCTACGCTCTCACGCGGTAGCAGGTCGATATCAATCAAGCGTCGGCCATTCAATTGTTCGAAACTGATACCCAGACTGTCTTCGTAACGTCGGTTGCACGCCATCAACCTCCCCTGCAGATCGCGCACATACACGGGATCGGGCAGGCCGTCGAGCAAGGCTCGGGTGAAAACCAATTGATCATTGAGTTGCCCTTCAGCCCTTTCGCGCTGCGCAACCTGAGCTTTTAGCCGTCTGTTCCAGAGCAGCGAAAGCAGTGCCGATAGCGCTACGCCCCCCAGCAACCAATACACGGGAGCGGGAATCTTTTTCCAGACGCTTGTTTCAGGCTTCATGCTTCCCAGCCACTTCATCCGGATCGAACGCAGCTCGGCAACGGGAAACTCATCCAGCGCCTTGTTCAGGATGCTCAACAGCTCCGGTTGTGTCTTGACCACTGCAAACCGGTCGGGAGACCACAAGCCCTCAACGCCCCGTCCGACCTTGAGCTTTCCAAGGGGGGCAACCCACGCACCTGCTTCATTTTGAATGGTCGCGTGGGCGTCACCGGCTTCGACCCGCCTGCGAGCCTCCGCATAAGTCTGTACAAGCTCCAGCCTGATCTGCGGATAGTCACGCTGAATGCCCCCAAGCAAGGCATGCCGTGCGGGCATTGCCAGTATTTTCCCCGAAAGATCGGACAGCATGACCGGGGATTCTTCATCGTCCCTTACGATGTAGACCCAGTTGTTTCCGCCATAGGCGTAGCCGAAATTAAGCAGTTCTCTGCGCTCAGGCGTCTCCGCGAGTGTTGTGTTCATATCGGCCTTGCCAGCGCTGAGCGTATCCAGCGCGACCTGCGTGGAAGGCATCGCCTCGTGAACGAAGATCAGACCTGTCATGCGCGAAATCTTGTCGAGCACGTCGATATTCAACCCCACCCACTGCCCATTCTCGTCCTTGTAGATATAAGGCGGGTGCAACGTAGACGCGACCTTGATCTGTGGATGGCGACGCATCCATTGCTGCTCGCTGGGACTTAAACGAATGCGCTGATCCACCACATCGTCGCCCAGTCCGACGGTCCAGCGTCGGTGGATTTCTCGCGTCACTGATTCATCAAGATCGCCGAGCGCTCGGTTCATCAACGTCTGGAGCCGGTCGTCACTGCGGCGCATCGCAAAGGACAAACCCGAGGGTGGCAAGAGGCTCTCGAATTGAACTCGCAGCCCGAGGAATGGGCGTAATGCGCTATAGGAACGAACAATGACTTCATTGCCAATGAACGCGTCGACGTCTCCTTGCGCCAAAGCCTCCATCCCGCTGCGGAGCGTGGGCGCCAATACGATTTGACTGTCAGGGTAAGCTTTATGGACGTCATTGGCGTCAGCGTAGCCATCAAGCAAAGCGACTCGTTTGCCGTAAAGCGTGCTTCTAAGGGGGGTGTCCACTTTACGGCCCACCACGACCGATCGATCCGGCATGTAATCGTTCGAAAAACTCAGCCCAGAAAAAGCTCGCTCATAACCGTTAGCGCCTGTCAGCACGTCAACCTCGCCCGCCAGCAACGCCGCAATCTCGTCCTCGCGGCGGGAGAAGCCCGTGATTTTTATCGGGAGTGACAACTTGGCACTGATCAGGCTCAGGTAATCGGCGCTGATACCCTGATAACGGTTCTGGTCAGTGGTGATATCGATGGGTTCATAGTCGGCTATGGGGATACCAACCCTCAGCACTTTGCGCTCCTTGAGCCAACGACGATCATCATCGTTGAGTTCAAGCGCCCGTGGTACTTGAAAAGGTGCCCCAAGCACAAACGGTAACGTTTCCGCCCCCTCGCCTTGTCGACTCCAGACGCACGCGATCAGCATCAATACCCATAGAGCATGCAGCGTGATTCGAGGCTGGACGGGCATTCCTTGCGTGTCCATGTTCATGTGTTCTACCGCCAATTGGTTGTTTGCGAAAAGCAGAAATTTTCGCAAGTTTGGCACGTAGAAACGAGAAGGCCCGCTGGGGAGCGGGCCTTAACTTGTTACACCAGGATACGGTCAGAGCGGCTTGCCGCGGTTGCCATGCTGGCTGACGAAGGCCTGCATGGCCTTCAGGTCATTTGGCAACACCGTGCAACGTTCATCACGCTCGAACAAATCAGACAAATGTGCAGGCAGTTCAAGTGCTTTTCCTACACCGGCTTTTTGAACGGCTTCCGGGAACTTGACCGGGTGAGCCGTGCCCAGAATCACCATTGGCGTGTCCAGGCTGCGACGGCAATCGCGAGCCGCTTTTACGCCAATGGCTGTGTGCGGGTCAAGCACTTCACCGGTGCTGGCGAAGACTTCGGCAATGGTTTCGCAGGTCTGCTCGTCGCTGACAGCCAGGGAGTCAAACAGCTTGCGGGTCTCGGTCCAACGGTCTTCTTCTACGCTGAAACCGCCACCTTTCTTGAAGCTGTCCATCAACTCTGCGATCGCTGCGCCATTGCGGCCGTGCATGTCGAACAACAGACGTTCGAAGTTCGACGACACCATGATGTCCATCGATGGCGACAGCGTGGCGTGCAAGGTCTCTTTGACGTACTGATTGCCGCTCATGAAGCGGTGCAGGATGTCGTTGCGGTTGGTGGCGACGATCAGTTGGCTGATCGGCAGGCCCATGTTGCGCGCCAGATAGCCGGCGAAGATGTCGCCGAAGTTGCCGGTCGGCACCGAGAACGCCACGGAGCGCGCCGGACCGCCCAATTGCAGCGCGGCGTGGAAGTAGTAAACGATCTGGGCCATGATCCGCGCCCAGTTGATCGAGTTCACCGCCACCAGACGCGTGCCCTTTAGGAAGCCCTGATCAGCAAAGCTGTTTTTGACCATTTCCTGGCAGTCGTCGAAGTTGCCTTCGATGGCGATGTTATGAATGTTGTCGCCAAAGATGGTGGTCATCTGGCGGCGCTGCACATCCGACACGCGGTTATTCGGGTGCAGGATGAAGATGTCGACGTTCTCGCAACGGCGGCAGCCTTCGATGGCAGCCGAACCGGTGTCGCCGGAGGTTGCGCCGATGATTACCACGCGCTCGCCGCGCTTCTCCAGCACGTAGTCCAGCAGGCGACCCAGCAGTTGCAGGGCGAAGTCCTTGAACGCCAGGGTCGGGCCATGGAACAACTCCATCACCCACTCGTTGCTGTTCAGCTGGCGCAATGGCGCGACCGCGTTGTGCGCAAACACACCGTAGGTTTTTTCCAGGATTTTCTTGAAGTCCGCGTCCGGAATGCTGCCGGTCACGAATGGGCGCATCACCCGAAAAGCCAGCTCGTGATACGGCAAGCCGGCCCAGGAAGCGATTTCTTCCTGAGTGAAACGAGGCAGGTTTTCAGGGACGTACAGACCGCCGTCGCTGGCAAGGCCCGCGAGCAGGACGTCTTCGAAATTCAGGGCCGGTGCCTGGCCGCGAGTACTGATATAACGCATGTTTCAAACCTTTGGTTCGAGGTGCGAGCTTCACGCTCGCAACGGCTCTTAGTTGAGATGCTCGACGCGAATGCGCACGACCGGACCGGCTACGCCTTCCAGCGCTTCCAGCGCCTGAATGGCATCGTTGATACGTTGCTCGACCACTCGGTGGGTCAGCAAAATCATCGGCACCAGGCCATCCTGCTCTTCGGCCTCCTTCTGCATGATCGACTCGATGTTGATCCCGCGCTCGGACAGGATGCTCGCCACCTGCGCCAGCACACCCGGGTGGTCCTTGGCCTGAATGCGCAGGTAATACGCGCTTTCGCACTCCTGGATCGGCAGGATCGGATGGGCCGACAGCGAATCGGGCTGGAAGGCCAGATGCGGCACGCGGTTCTCAGGGTCGGTGGTCAGGGCACGCACCACATCGACCAGATCCGCGACCACCGACGAAGCGGTAGGCTCCATGCCTGCGCCTGCACCATAGAACAGCGTCGAACCCGCCGCGTCGCCGTTGACCATCACGGCGTTCATCACGCCATTGACGTTGGCGATCAGGCGATCCGACGGAATCAAGGTCGGGTGCACACGCAACTCGATACCAGCAGGCGTGCTGCGCGCAACCCCCAGGTGTTTGATGCGGTAACCCAGCGCCTCGGCGTAGTTCACGTCAGCAGTGGTCAGCTGAGTGATGCCTTCGGTGTAGGCCTTGTCGAATTGCAGCGGAATGCCAAAGGCGATGGACGCCAGAATGGTCAGTTTGTGCGCCGCATCGATGCCCTCGACATCGAAGGTGGGATCGGCTTCGGCATAACCCAGTGCCTGCGCTTCGGCCAGCACGTCAGGAAAGGTACGGCCCTTCTCGCGCATTTCGGTCAGGATGAAGTTGCCGGTACCGTTGATGATGCCTGCCACCCAGTTGATGCGGTTGGCCGCCAGGCCTTCACGGATCGCCTTGATCACCGGAATGCCACCTGCCACGGCCGCTTCGAAGGCGACGATGACGCCTTTCTCACGCGCCTTGGCGAAGATTTCATTACCGTGCACCGCGATCAGCGCCTTGTTGGCAGTGACCACGTGCTTGCCATTTTCAATGGCTTTGAGCACCAGTTCGCGCGCGACGGTGTAGCCGCCGATCAGCTCGATAACGATGTCGATGTCAGGATTGCTGGCCACTTCGAAAACATCGGTGGTGGTCGGGGTACCGGTAATCTGGCAATTGGGGTTTGGCGAACGCATGGCAATCTGCGCCACTTCGATTCCACGCCCGGCACGGCGGGCAATTTCCTCGGCGTTACGCTTTAGCACATTGAAGGTACCGCCACCGACAGTACCCAGCCCACAGATGCCTACTTTGACCGGTTTCACTATGAACTCCCCGTAAAACGATCGGCACGTGGCCGACCGTGGTATCAGCCGCATGACAGTGCGGCTCGCTGTTGAACTGGTTTATTGGGTTACTTGGCGGCGCTCAACGCCAGCTTTGCCACTTGGGGCGCAGGTTGATAGCCCGGGATCACCTGACCATCCGCCAGCACAATGGCAGGGGTGCCGTTCACACCAATCGACTGGCCGATCTCGAACTGTTTGGTCACCGGGTTATCGCACTTGGGTGCCTTGATGTTCTTGCCATCGACCATGCGGTCCATGGCGTCACGGCGATCCTTGGAGCACCACACCGCCTGCAACTGCTCGTCACCCGGCGACCCCAGGCCCTGACGCGGGAAGGCGACATAGCGCACTTCGATGCCGCGCTTGTTCAGCTCCGGCACTTCGCCGTGCAGTTTGTGGCAATACGGGCAGGTGGTGTCGGTGAACACGGTGATGTGCGACTTGGTTTCGCCCACGGCCGGATAGACGACCATTTCAGCGGTCGGGATGCCGTTGATGGTCTTGGAAATCGCCAGACGCTCGACCTTTTCGGTCAGGTTGACCGGTTTGCCGCCTTGAATCTGATACAGGTTGCCCTGCATCACGAACTGACCGTCAGCACTGGCATACAGCACGCGACCGCCCTTCAGGTTGACCTCATACAGGCCGTTGAGAGGACTGCTGGAAATGCTCTCTACAGGGATTTCCAGGTTCAGTGATTCCAGTGTCTTGCGGATAGCCTTGTCGGACGCTTCGTCAGCAGAGGCAAACAGGCTGAAAGTACTGGCCAGCGCTACGACAGCAGCACCGATAAAACGAGTCACGCGCATGAAAACTCCTCGAGCGGTGGGCAGACGGGCGGAATTGAAAACGGCGGACGCGGACGTACCGGGAAATTTTCGGGGCTCCAATCTGCGAAACCGGCAAAGCCTATCACATTAGGCCCGCGAGGCCGACGCCGACTGATGTAAGACTCGTCGTAAATTCCTGCCCCCCGATCACCCACGAGGGTGGTGTTTGGCGTGCAATTCCTGCAAGCGGGCTCGCGCGATGTGGGTGTAGATCTGGGTCGTCGACAGGTCACTGTGGCCCAGCAACATTTGTACGACTCGAAGATCGGCGCCGTGATTGAGCAGATGAGTGGCGAAGGCGTGACGCAGCGTGTGGGGTGAAAGGCTTTTACCGATACCCGCGACCTTGGCCTGCAGCTTGATGCGGTGCCAGAAGGTCTGGCGCGTCATCTGCTCGCCTCGCAGGCTGGGAAAAAGCACATCGCTGGGGCGACCGCCCAACAGCTCTTGGCGAGCGTCTCGCAGATAACGCTCAACCCAGACAATGGCCTCCTCGCCCATCGGCACCAGGCGCTCCTTGCTACCCTTGCCCATGATGCGCAAGACACCTTGACGCAGATTGACCTGTTCAAGCGTCAAGCTGACCAGTTCCGTCACCCGCAGCCCACAGGCGTAAAGCACTTCCAGCATCGCTCGGTCGCGCTGGCCGATGGCTTCACTCAGATCCGGCGCCGCGAGCAGCGCCTCGACATCGGCCTCGGACAGCGATTTGGGCAATGGCTTACCGAGCTGAGGCATATCCACCTGGAGCGTCGGGTCGACGGAAATCAGCCTCTCTCGCAAAAGATAACGATAAAAACCTCTTACACCGGAAAGAAAACGTGCAGACGATCGTGCCTTGTAGCCGTTGTCCACACGCCAGGCCAGATGATCAAAAATCACCTCACGCCCCACCCCCATCAGATCAACACCCCTTTCCTGCAACCAGCCATTGAACAAGGCCAGATCGCTGCGGTACGAATCACGCGTATTATCCGACAGCCCCTTTTCCAGCCACAGGGCATCGAGGAAGCGGTCAATCATGGGGTGGTCTAAGGCGGGCATGGGATCAGGCTTGAGCGAAGGAAAACAGAGGAAGTCTTTCATATCTCCCAAGTCGACACAAAGCCCTCGGCTTTGCACATGAACTTGTGGGAGCGAGTTCATTCGCGAGAGGGTGCCACGACCAATCCTACTCCGTCGGCTGAAACACCGCTTCGCGAATGAATTCGCTCCCACAGATTCGGCGTGGCCTGAGCCTTTCATCCAGGCATAAAAAAAGCAGCCCGAAGGCTGCTTCCTTTTGAATCGAAAAACGGCGATTAAGCCAGTTTTTCCTTGATGCGTGCTGCTTTACCCGACAGGTCGCGCAGGTAGTACAGCTTGGCTTTACGTACGTCACCGCGACGTTTCACAGCCATGCTGTCGATAGTCGGGCTGTAGGTCTGGAAAGTACGTTCAACGCCAACACCGTTGGAGATTTTACGAACAGTGAAAGCACTGTTGATACCACGGTTGCGCTTGGCGATTACAACGCCTTCGAAGGCTTGCAGACGGGAACGGTCACCTTCCTTTACTTTCACCTGAACGACGATGGTGTCGCCCGGGGCAAAAGGAGGGATCTCTTTGGTCATCTGCTCTGCTTCGAGGGCCAGAATGATTTTGTTTGTCATGTTGTGCTCCTAAGGTAAATCAGTCGGATCTACCATCGATACGTTAACTATCGTCCCGCTCGCGGAGGTATTCCGCCAGCAGCTTGTTCTCTTCTCCAGAAAGCGAGCGCCTTTCCAGAAGATCGGCACGTCGTTCGTAGGTCCTGCCTAGGGACTGCTGCAAACGCCAACGCCGGATATGTGCATGGTTGCCACTCAGCAACACGTCGGGTACACGCTGATCCGCATACACCTCAGGTCGGGTGTAATGCGGGCAATCGAGCAGACCATCCGTGAAGGAATCTTCCTCCGCGGAGTCCGCATGCCCTAAAGCTCCGGGCAGCAGCCGTGTAACCGCATCGATCAGGACCATGGCCGGCAGCTCGCCGCCAGACAACACGTAATCCCCTATCGACCACTCTTCATCGACATGAGCCTCAATAAAGCGCTCGTCAATGCCTTCATAACGACCGGCAATCAGGATCAGTGCTTGCTCCTGCGCCAGTTCGCGTACCGCAGACTGTTCCAGTTTGCGGCCTTGTGGCGACAGGTAAATCACCTTCGCCGCATCCCCTGCTGCCTGCCTGGCCTGAACCAGAGCGTCTTCCAGAGGCTTGATCTTCATCACCATGCCGGGGCCGCCGCCAAAAGGGCGATCATCCACCGTGTGATGTCGATCCGTGGTGTAATCCCGCGGATTCCAGCACGTGAGCTGCAACAGCTCCTGCTTTACCGCACGGCTGGTAATGCCGTATTCGCTGATGGCGGAAAACATCTCGGGAAACAGCGTGATGACTTCAATGCGCAGGCTGGCCATTGCTTAGAAATCCGCGTCCCATTCCACCTTCATCTCGCCTGCAACCAGGTCGACGGCCAACACGCATTGATCCGTATAGGGCAACAGGCGTTCACGATCGTCCAGACTGCCTGCGCAGGGCTTGACCACCATTACATCGTTCGAACCGGTTTCCAGGAGGTGATCGATTTTCCCGAGCAATTGCCCGAGGTGGTCGATGACCTTCAAGCCGACAAGCTGGTACCAGTAGTACTCACCGTCGTCCAGACCCGGCAGCAGGTGGCTTGGCACGCAGATCTCGTAACCGGCCAGAAGACGAGCTTCTTCACGATCATCAAGACCCTTGAGCTTTGCGACCAGGAACTTGTCGCTCCCGCGCCCACTGACCAGCTCAACCTGCTTCACATTACCTTCGCGCTTGAGCGTCCAGGTTTTGTACTTCAACAGGTTTTCAGTTGGATCGGTAAAGGAATACACCTTCACTTCTCCACGCACGCCATGTACCGAATAGATCTTGCCGATAACGATCAGATCGTCGGCAGAAGCTGGCGTCGCGCTCATATTGCTCAGGCCGCAGCCTTCGCAGCTTCCTTCAACAGCTGAGCAACGCGCTCAGATGGCTGTGCACCAACGCTCAACCAGTAGTTGACGCGCTCTTGGTTCACGGACAGACGGATTTCCTGACCACGGGCAACCGGGTTGAAGAAACCGATTTGCTCTTTGTGCGAACCGTCGCGTGGGTTACGGCTGTCGGTCACAGTCAGGTGGTAGAACGGGCGCTTCTTGGAGCCGCCAAGGGCCAGACGGATTGTTAGCATTGAACAATTTCCTGTTAGTGTGCTGCAAATCTAAGGTGCACAAACGGGCACGGGTGCCCGAAAGGCCGCATATTCTAAGGAATATCCGGACGATTGCAAATGACTTTTTCCGGCGCGAGGCGCAGGGTCATTCGCATCTGCAAGGGTGCCATCGTTTTCAATGGCCTGTTTTCGCTCGTATTCACGAGCCTATGGGAGGTCATCCCAAAGAAGGTTGCGCGGACGAACGGTCCGCGTAGTGACCGATCAAAGGCGAGGCATGCCACCGCCGCCGGGCATCATGCCACCCAGGCCGCGCATCATTTTGGCCATGCCGCCCTTGGCGGAGAATTTCTTCATCATCTTCTGCATCTGTTTGTGCTGCTTGATCAGACGCCCGATGTCCTGCACCTGAGTGCCGGAACCCATCGCGATACGGCGCTTGCGTGAGCCGCTGATCAGCTCGGGATCGCGACGCTCGGCCGGGGTCATCGAGTTGATGATGGCTTCCATCTGTTTGAACTGCTTTTCTGCCGCGTTCTGCGCGTTGCCCATCTGCGACAGGTTGACGCCGCCGATGCTCGGCAGTTTGTCCATGAGGCCGCCCAAGCCGCCCATGTTCTTCATCTGTTGCAGCTGGTCACGGAAGTCTTCGAGGTCGAAGCCCTTTCCTTTCTTCAGCTTCTTGGCCAGTTTGTCGGCCTTTTCCTTGTCGAGGGTCTGCTCGGCCTGTTCGATCAGGCTGAGCACGTCGCCCATCCCGAGGATGCGCGATGCGATACGGTCCGGATGGAACGGCTCCAGCGCTTCGCTCTTCTCGCCCATACCGATGAACTTGATCGGCTTGCCGGTAATGGCGCGGACGGACAGCGCGGCACCGCCACGGGCATCACCATCGACCTTGGTCAGGATCACACCGGTGAGCGGCAGCGCATCACCAAAGGCCTTGGCCGTGTTGGCGGCGTCCTGACCGGTCATGGCGTCCACCACGAACAGCGTTTCGGCCGGTTTGACAGCGGCATGCAGTGCCTGAATCTCGCCCATCATCTCGGCGTCGATGTGCAGACGGCCGGCGGTGTCGAGAATCACGACATCGATGAATTTGAGTTTGGCTTCTTTGATGGCCGCTTCTGCAATGGCCACAGGCTTCTGACTGATATCGGAAGGGAAGAACGTCACACCGATGTCGTTGGCCAGGGTTTCAAGCTGCTTGATCGCCGCAGGGCGATACACGTCAGCCGACACCACCATCACGCTTTTCTTTTTGCGCTCTTTGAGAAACTTCGCCAGCTTGCCTGCGGTGGTGGTTTTACCCGCCCCCTGCAGACCCGCCATCAGCACCACTGCCGGAGGCGCAACATTGAGGGACAGCTCTTCATTGGCTGCCCCCATCATGTCTTCCAGCTCGGCCTGCACGATCTTCACGAACGCCTGACCTGGCGTCAGGCTGCGAGACACCTCAGTGCCGACCGCACGTTCCTTGATGCGATTGACGAACTCTTTGACAACCGGCAGGGCCACGTCGGCTTCGAGCAGCGCCATGCGCACTTCACGCAGCGTGTCCTTGATGTTGTCCTCGGTCAGCTTGGCTTTGCCGGTGACCTGGCGCAGCGTCTGCGAGAGACGTTCTGTCAGATTTTCAAACATGCGTGATCCTTTGAGTTCGCGGCGAACCCCAGTGGGTGCGGCCCTGTGCCCGTTGGCAAGCACCTGACGCGGTGTCGGCGTGCTGCCTATATAAAGAAGGAACAGTGCTCGGCAAGGCGTTGGCGTGAGCAGGTCGCGGATTATAGCGAAGACTCTGACGCACGGACACCATGACGTCTGCTTCTGTGGTCTTTCGTGCCGTGCCGGTTCTATGCCACACTCAGCGGCTTTCGGGCACGCCCATCAGGATCTATGTTCGCCTTGTCACCGAGTTTGCCATTCAGCCTCGCCGCCGCCGTGCTTTACGCCGCTGCGACCCTCTACCAAGGTATTCGCCTGCGCCAAGGCAAAAAGGCCGACAAATGGCTGCTGTGCCTGATCGGCACCCTCGCCGTCGCCTGCCAGGCCAGTGCGCTGTTCAGCCAGTTGGTGCGCCCGATCGGCCTGGGCCTGGATTTTTTCAGCGCCGCCAGCCTGATCGCCGTTGCGGTGATCATCGTGACCATGCTGGCCTGCATTCGCATTCCCGTGGAAATCCTGCTGGTTCTGTTGTTCCCGCTGGGCTTGCTCACCACCTTGATGGCGCAGTTCGCCCCGGCGGGCACGCTGCAACCGATCATCGGTGAACAGGGCTTGATCGGGCACATTCTGTTGTCGATCCTGGCCTATGGCATGTTCACCATCGCGGTGTTTCAGGCCTTGCTGCTTCTGCTGCAGAACCATCAGCTCAAGAACAAGCACCCCTCCGGGCTGATTCGCAGCTTCCCGCCCCTGCAAACCATGGAAAGTCTGTTGTTCGGCTTCCTCTGGGCGGGCTGGACATTGCTGTCGATGTCGCTGATTTCCGGCTGGCTGTTCGTCGAAAACCTGTTTGCCCAGCATCTGGTGCATAAAACGCTGCTGTCGATCCTCGCCTGGATCGTGTTCAGCGTCCTGCTGTGGGGCCGCACGCGCCTGGGCTGGCGTGGGCACAAAGCGATTCGCTGGACCTTGGGCGGCTTTCTGCTGCTGATGCTGGCCTACTTCGGCAGCAAGCTCGTCCGCGAATACATCCTGCACATCTGACAGGCGCTGACCATGGAAAACCTGCCCACCGGCACGATGCTCGCGCTCCTCGCCCTGCTCACCCTGTGGTCGGGGCTGTTTACCGCTGTCGAAGCGGCGCATCACAATCTGCGTGCCGCCCGCATCAATCCGCGCTCGACCGAGCCAGCCAAACCCACGCTGGGTTTTAATTTCAACAGCCTGGTGCTGGGCAATACCCTGCTGAAAACCCTGATCACCATTCTGGCGACCCTGCTCGCGATCGGGCAGTGGTATTCCCATGGCCCACTGATCGCATGGGTTGTCGTCGCCAGCTTGCTGATCATCGTCACCGAGTTCATTCCGCGCAAGCTGGCGGCACGGCGCCCGGAGGCGATTCTGCTGCTGGGGAACAACGTCCTGCGCATTCCCATGCGTCTGTTGCGCCCGTTGACGTGGTTCTACAAAAACCTCGCCAAACTGTTGTTGCGCCCCTTCCTGTCCAAACGCCGCCCCGACACGGCTGCCGATGACGACGATCAGGGCGCCCTGATCTATCAGGACAACGAAAGCCAGTTTGGCCGCTCCCGCGTTCTGTCCGGCATCCATGCGCTGGACAGCATGACCGTCAACGACATTCTGGTGCCGCGCAGCGAAGTGGACGGTATCAATCTGGACGAGACCATCGAAGAGATCACCGACAAGTTGATCATTTCCCGTCACACACGTCTGCCGGTCTATCACAACGACATCAACCAGGTCGAAGGCGTGCTCAACACACGCATGATCAGTCACCTGCTGCCTCGCGGACAGCTGACCAAAGAAGCGTTGAAAGCTGCCTGTTACGAACCCTATTTCGTGCCGGAGAGCACGCCGTTGCAACTGCAATTGCTGAACTTCCACAAACAACAGCGGCGCATGGGCGTGGTGGTGGACGAATACGGCGAGGTGCAAGGCATCGTCAGCCTTGAGGACATCCTTGAAGAAATCGTCGGTGAATTCGAAAGCGAACAAACCCTCGACAATCCGCACATTCATCCGCAGCCGGATGGACGTCTGGTGGTTGAAGGCGCGGCGTCGATTCGCGACCTGAACAAGAGCCTTGGCTGGCACCTGCCCGCCGATGGCCCGAAGACCGTCAACGGCCTGATCACCGAGGCGCTGGAAACGATTCCCGACAGCTCGGTGTGCCTGAAGATCGGGCCTTACCGGCTGGAAACCCTCGAAACCGAGGACAATCGGGTGACCCGCGTGCTGATGTGGCAGAACAGTCGGACCAAAGACGTGATCTAAAGCGCGCCAGCCTGTTTGAAACACTTGTTTCCGCGTTGACGCCCTTTCTATAATCGACCCGCTTACCCAGCCCCGCCGACCCGCGTGCTACCCGCACAATGCGAGCGTCGGCCAGTCACTCAGCCTGACGTCTTCACGCGACACCTCTGGCGCCTGCTCTCATCCCGAGCGATGCCAGCGCCCTCCCCCGCATCCGGGCTAGTCTGTTCAGCGCTGTACCCACAATAATTAACGTTTGCTTCAGCGCGCGCAGGACGTTTCGTCTCCCGCTGACAGGCAAGATGACTGCCAGGGATACTCGCATGACCAGTACCTCCACTTATCCATCCAGCGATGAGCAGGCGGCGCCGCCCGCCAATTCCGCCGCCCGTGTCGCCACCGCCAGTTTCATTGGCACCGCCATCGAGTTCTACGACTTCTACGTCTACGCCACCGCCGCCGCGCTGGTGATCGGCCCGGTGTTCTTTCCACAGACGTCCAGCACCGCACAGATGCTGTCGGCATTTCTGACCTTCGGGATCGCCTTTCTCGCGCGCCCACTGGGTTCGGCGCTGTTCGGTCACTTCGGTGATCGCATTGGTCGTAAATCGACACTGGTGGCGTCGCTGCTACTGATGGGCATCTGCACCACGTTGATTGGCGTGCTACCGGGCTATGAGACCATCGGTTCGTGGGCGCCGATTCTGTTGTGCGTGCTGCGCTTCGGCCAGGGTCTTGGGCTGGGGGGTGAATGGGGCGGTGCTGCATTGCTGGCCACTGAAAACGCCCCCAAAGGCAAGCGCGCGTGGTTCGGCATGTTCCCGCAGCTTGGCCCTTCGATTGGCTTTCTCGCAGCCAACGGCCTGTTTCTGACACTGGCAATGACACTGAATGACGAACAATTCCGCTCCTGGGGCTGGCGCATCCCGTTCCTGCTCAGTGCGGTGCTGGTCGTCATCGGTCTCTACGTGCGCCTGAAGCTGGAAGAAACACCGATTTTCGCCAAAGCCATTGCCCGTCACGAACGCCTCAAGATGCCGATTGCCGAGCTGTTCGCACAGTATTGGGCGCCAATGTTGCTGGGCGCTGCCTCGATGGTGGTGTGCTACGCGCTGTTCTACATCTCGACGGTGTTCTCGCTGAGCTATGGGGTCAAGAGCCTGGGTTACAGCCGGGAATCCTTCCTCGCCATGCTGTGCTTTGCGGTGTTGTTCATGGCGTTGGCAACCCCGTTGTCCGCGTGGGCGAGTGACCGTTTCGGGCGCAAGCCGGTGCTGATTGTCGGCGGCGTGCTGGCGATTTTGTCGGGCTTCCTGATGCACCCCCTGCTGACCCACGGCTCGACCTGGGCAGTGACGCTGTTTCTGTCCATCGAGCTGTTCCTGATGGGCGTCACGTTCGCACCGATGGGCGCAATGCTGCCTGAACTGTTTCCGACCCGCGTCCGTTACACCGGCGCGTCGGCGGCCTATAACATCGGCGGGATCGTCGGCGCCTCGGTCGCGCCATTTTTCGCTCAGCAATTGGTGGAAATGGGCGGTTTGAGCTGGGTGGGCGGTTATGTGTCGGCGGCCGCGCTGCTGAGCCTGATTGCCGTGTTGTGCCTGAAAGAAACGCGGAATGCGGATCTCGATGCCATCAAGTGATGCTTGATCGGTAGGAGCGTGGCTTGCCCGCTCCTACCGGGGTCGCATTGACAAATAAAAACGGCGCCTCCGAAGGCGCCGTTTTTTATTTGCGGCTGAGGCTTACAACTGCACCTTCACCGCCATCGACGCGCGGGTCGCCTTGCGACGGGCCGCTTCGATGGATTCGTCACGCGCCAGGGCCACACCCATGCGACGCTGGCCGTTGACTTCCGGCTTGCCGAACAGGCGCAGCGCGGTGTCTGGCTCGCTCAGAGCCTGTTCCAAGTTGGCGAAGGCGGTCTGGGTCGATTGGCCTTCCACCAGAATCACCGAAGACGCCGATGGGCCGAACTGGCGAATCAGCGGAATCGGCAGGCCCAGGATCGCGCGGGCGTGCAGTGCGAACTGCGACAGGTCTTGAGAAATCAGGGTCACCAGACCGGTGTCATGGGGACGCGGCGACACTTCGCTGAACCACACTTGATCGCCTTTGATGAACAGTTCGACGCCGAACAGACCCCGACCGCCCAGTGCCTCGGTCACCGCTTTGGCGACACGCTCGGATTCTGCCAGCGCCACTGGACTCATGGCCTGTGGCTGCCAGGATTCCTGGTAATCGCCCTTCTCCTGACGATGCCCCACAGGTGCACAGAAGGTGGTGCCACCGACATGGCGCACGGTCAGCAGGGTGATTTCGTAGTCGAAGTCGATGAAACCTTCAATGATCACGCGGCCTTTGCCCGCGCGACCGCCTTCCTGCGCGTACTCCCAGGCCTTCTGAACATCGGCCTCGGTTTTCAGCAGGCTCTGACCTTTGCCCGACGAACTCATGACCGGCTTGACCACGCACGGGAAGCCCAGGTCTTCGACGGCCTTTTTGTAGTCTTCGAAGGTGTCGGCAAAGTGGTACGGCGAGGTGGGCAGGTCCAACTCTTCAGCGGCCAGACGGCGAATGCCTTCGCGGTTCATGGTCAACTGTGCGGCACGTGCCGTCGGAATCACGGTAAAGCCTTCGGACTCCAGTTCCACCAGGGTCGCAGTGGCGATGGCTTCGATTTCCGGGACGATGTAATGCGGCTTCTCGGCCTCGATCACGGCACGCAGCGCGGCGCCGTCGAGCATGTTGATCACATGACTGCGGTGCGCGACCTGCATGGCCGGAGCATTGGCGTAACGGTCGACGGCAATCACCTCAACGCCCAGGCGTTGCAGTTCGATCACCACTTCCTTGCCAAGCTCGCCGCAACCGCAGAGCAAAACGCGGGTCGCGGTCGGCGACAGTGGAGTTCCGATTTGAGTCATCTCAGGTCCTCGTGGAGCAGATATCGAGGGCAACCCGCCACAGGCGAGCAACCGCAGGGGAGAAAGGCGCGCAATTTACCATGAAGGCGGGGGGATGGGGTGTGGCAGCGGACAGGTGATCCCGAGAATGACGCAATTGCCGGCTCCCACAAATCGGTGTCAGCCCCTCGGTACCGATAACATCATCCCACTGGCCTTCGCGCGCTCGTCGCACAGCGCCAGCACCGCACGACGCTCATCGTTGGTCATGCGGCTCCAGCCGGTGATTTCGGCGACCGTACGCTGGCAGCCGACACAGATGTCGGCCTCGTCCAATGCGCAAATGCTGACGCAAGGCGAACGCACCGGTTTTTCGCGAATAGGGAGTTCAGTGGACATCAATCTTCCTGCGGGGCCAGTTCCCGTGCATAACGCTGCGCATTGTGCACGTAATGAGCGGCGCTGGCTTCGAGCATCTTCTTTTGCGCGTCGCTCAGTTCACGCACGATCTTGCCCGGCGAGCCCATGACTAACGAGCCATCGGGAATGACCTTGCCTTCGCCAATCAGAGAATTGGCGCCAATGATGCAGTATTTGCCGATCTTCGCGCCATTGAGGATCACCGAGTTGATGCCGATCAGGGTGTTGTCGTCGACCGTGCAACCGTGAAGCATGACGTTATGACCGATGGTCACGTTCTTGCCGATGGTCAGCGGTGAACCCATGTCGGTGTGCATCACGGTGCCATCCTGCACGTTGCTGTTCTCGCCAATGTCGATCAGCTCGTTGTCGCCGCGCAGAACCGCGCCGAACCAAACGCTGGCATTGGCCTGCAAACGAACCTTGCCAATCAGCGTGGCGGTGGGGGCGATCCAGCTTTGCGAGTGGGCTTCGACACGGGCATCGCCCAGGCGGTATTTCATCTTGTTTTCCTCATGGCTCGGCTCTTTGGCCGTGGGTCGAGCGCGGGGGCTCACGGTCAGGATTTCAGCGTCAGAATGGCCGAACGCTGCGGTGGATGGTGCAAATTGATATTGCTGTCGAACAGCACGTTCATCAGTTCCACGATCATGATTGCCGTCAGGCCCCAGATCTTGTACTCGCCAAACCGATAGCTCGGCACATACCAGCTACGGCCCTGATAGTCGATGCGATGGGTATGTTCACGGGCGTCTTCGCGAAAGAACGCCAGTGGAACGCTGAAAACGGCAGCAATTTCGCCATCGTTGGGGGTGTACTCGACAAAATCCGGGATGACGCCAACGTAAGGCGTGACCCTGATGCCGTGTTTGGAAATCAGCGGACTCAGTGGCCCGACGATTTCGACAAGACCCGGCGCCAGACCGATTTCCTCTCGCGCCTCACGCAACGCAGTGAACACCAGATCAGGGTCTTCAGGGTCTCGCCGTCCTCCGGGAAATGCGACTTCGCCGCCATGGGTCGACAGGCCGCTGGCGCGCAGGGTCAACACCAGTTCAGGGTCGTCGCTACGGGTGATCGGCACCAGCACGGCCGCTTCAGGAAAGCGCCCGTCGTTCTCCAGGGTGCCTGGCGTGTGGCTGTTGATACGGCGAAGTAGCTCGTCCAGCATGGGCGTTCTCGATCTAATGCCTGTCCGGCATGATGCACCAAAGCCGCGACGCGCCCAACCCCTCCTCCGTCGGTCGAAACACGGGCCTTGCTCCACACCCGCGCGGCACGCCAAGATAGCCGCTGACTTCAAGAACGCGATCCGATCATGAAATTCTGCAGCCACTGCGGCGAACAGGTCACCCAGCGCATCCCCGAGGGCGACAGTCGCCCCCGTTACGTGTGCGATCACTGTCACACCATTCACTACCAGAACCCCAATATCGTCGCTGGGGTATTGCCGGTCTGGGAGGGCAAAGTGTTGTTGTGTCGCCGCGCCATCGAGCCTCGGCTGGGCTACTGGACCCTGCCTGCCGGTTTCATGGAAAACGGCGAAAGCGTCGAACAGGCCGCACGCCGGGAAACGGTCGAAGAAGCCTGCGCCGTGCTGGAGGACCTGCACCTTTACGCAATGATCGATGTGCCACACATCAGCCAGGTGCACATTTTCTACCGCGCCAACATGGCCAGCGCCGACTTCGCTGCCGGGGTGGAGAGCCTTGAGGTGAAACTGTTCGAGGAGGCGGATGTACCATGGTCCGAGCTGGCTTTCCAGACGGTCCGGCGTACCCTAGAATGCTTCTTCAGCGACCGGCGGCATCAAGAATTCCCCGTGCGGACCGATTGCCTGTCTATCACCCCTCCTCTTAAAACCACTTGATCAGATGATGACGCGCGTTCGCCGATGCGCAGGCTTCAGGGATATTGTTGAAATGCGTGTGTTGCTTGCTGCTCTGTGCCTGTCGTTCGTTCCGTTGTCGCACGCTGCGTTTACCCAGACTATCGTGCCCAAGGGCAGCGAGCAGAAGTTCGTCGACGGCAAGGTCGTGGACACCCAGGACATCGCCAACCGCACCATCGACAAGGTGCTGGTGCTCAAGTCGGCGCATCAACTGCAACTGATGAGCAAGGGCGAGGCATTGAAGACCTACCGCATCTCGCTGGGCAAATCCCCCAAAGGGCCGAAGTTGCAGGAAGGTGACCAGCGCACCCCTGAAGGTTTCTACTGGCTGGACTGGCGCAAGACCAGCGATGCCTTCAATCTGTCGATGCACATTTCTTACCCGAACATCTCCGATTCCGCCCGCGCCCGCCGCGAAGGCGTGAACCCCGGCAGCATGATCATGATCCACGGCACGCCGATCAACGAAGAGTACCCGGAATGGTATTTCCACACGCTGGACTGGACCAATGGCTGCATCGCCATGAAGAACAGCGACATTCGTGAGGTGTGGGATCTGGTCAAAGACGGCACGATGATCGAGATCCGGCCATAGGCCAGTTTAATACCACTCAACGCGATTCACTGCTGCCAACGGCATAAATACGCGCCCACCACCACCACCACCACCACCACCGCCACCAAAACGTCACCACCCTGTGACCAAAAACCCTCCCATCTGATACCAATCCCGTTGACGTGGTATTCAAGTGGTATTACTTTCGACTGCATCTCCGAACATAAAACCAACCCCTTCGGACTCTTTTCATGCCATCGATCCTCGCCCTGCGTCCCGACGACAGCCAGCCCACGCCGCTTTATCTGCAACTGGCGCGCAATCTGGAAGCGGCCATTCATGCCGGTCAGTGGAAAGCCGAACAGGCGCTGCCGTCCGAACGCAACCTCAGCGAAACCCTGAACATTTCCCGGGTCACCGCCCGCAAGGCGCTGGAAATCCTGCTGGAACAAGGCCTGATCCGCCGCAGCCAAGGGTCAGGCACCTTTATTACGCCACGCCTCGAACAACCGCTGTCGCGACTGTCCAGCTTCAGCGAAATGCTGCGCCTGAAGGGATTCACCCCCAGTTCGCAGTGGCTGGAACGCAACATCGCCCTGCCCACCCACGAAGAACTGATCCGTCTCAGCCTGTCGCCGACCGAGAAGGTCGCCCGCCTCAAGCGCCTGCGCAAAGCCGATGGCATCGTCATGGCCGTGGAGTTAAGCACGTTGCCTGCCGCGTTGTTGCCCGACCCGCAAGCCATTGGCGATTCGCTGTACGCCCATCTGGATGCCATTGGCCGCCCCGTGGTGCGCGCGCTGCAACACATTCGCGCCATCAACGCCTCAGAGGAAATGGCCGCACTGGTCGGCATCGAAACCGGCACCGCCATGTTGCTGATGACCCGGATCGGTTATCTGGCCGACAACACCCCCATCGAGCTGACCGACACCTACTGCCGCGACGATTACTACGATTTCGTCGCCGAGCTTCGTCGATGAGCCAGCACGGAGCCTCCATGCCCGATTTCAACATCCTCACCCCCACCGGCTGGATACTCGGCGAATTGCAGCACCGTGACGGTCGGGTGATGAGTATTCACGGCGTCCCCTGCGACCCACAGGACAATGATCGGCCCTATCTGCTGCCCGGCTTCATCGACCTGCACGTCCATGGCGGTGGCGGGCGCGACATCATGGAAGGCGCCGACAGCTTCGCCACCATTGCCCGCACCCACCTGCGCTTCGGCACAACGTCGATGCTGGCCACCACCATGACCGCGCCGTCCGCCGAAATCGCTCAGGTGCTCGAACAATTGGGTGGGTTTTGTCAGCAGCGCGCACCGGAAACCGCCCGCGTATTGGGCGTACACCTGGAAGGCCCCTACATCAATCCCGGAAAACTCGGTGCCCAACCCAACCATGCCCATGCCGCGTTGCTGAGCGAGGTCGAGGCGTACCTGCGTCTGGCGCCGATCAAGGTCATCACCATCGCCCCTGAGATTTCCGGGCATGTCGAACTGATCAAGACCCTGTCATCCCGTGGTGTGCGGCTGCAAATCGGCCACACCTTGGGCAGCTATGAAGAAGGCGTCAAAGCCCTCGACGCCGGGGCGACCAGCTTCACTCACCTGTACAACGCCATGAGCCCGCTGCACCACCGCGAGCCAGGGATCGTCGGTGCGGCGCTGGCCCACGCCCGCTACGCCGAACTGATTCCCGACCTGCTGCATGTTCACCCCGGTGCAATCCGTGTCGCTTTGCGCTCGATTCCCTGCCTTTACTGCGTCACCGATTCGACCGCCGCCACCGGTATGCCGGACGGCGAGTACAAGCTCGGCAGCCACACCGTGACCAAATGCCTGGGCGGCGTGCGCCTGCCCGACGGCACCCTGGCGGGCAGCACCCTGACCATGGACCAGGCGCTGCGCAATCTGGTGAAGATTGGCCTGCCCTTGGCCGAAGCCTCACAACGCCTGTCGCAATTCCCTGCGGATTATCTGGGCATCGAAGAACGCGGCCGCCTGCAAATCGGCAGTTGGGCCGACGCCGTTTACCTGGACCGCGATCTGAAACTCACTTCCGTCATGGTCGAAGGAGAGACCCTTGAACTCGAAAATGCTTGATGAGGCACTGGCCTCTGCGCACGCAGTTCAGCGCCAACTGGAGGTGCTGGAACCCCGCCTGATCGACCTGGCCGCGTGCCTGCGTGAGTCAAATCCGCAGGTGATCCTGACCGTGGCGCGGGGCAGCTCTGATCACGCCGCCAGCTACTTCGCCTACCTGGCCATGCAATTGACAGGCGTGCCGGTGGCGTCGCTGCCGATGTCAGTGGTCACACTGCACGACGCCCCCATGCAGGTAAAAAATCAGCCGGTCATCGGCTTCTCACAATCTGGCCAAAGCCCGGACCTGGTGGGCAGCCTGCGCACGTTGCGCGAACGCGGGGCATTGAGCATTGCGATGGTCAACGCTGAAGGCTCGCCACTGGAACACGCCTGTGAGTACGTGCTGCCCCTCAGTGCCGGACCCGAGTTGAGCGTTGCCGCGACCAAAAGCTTCATCGCCACCCTGAGCGCCAGCGCCCGTTTGGTGGCTCACTGGCAGCAAGATACCGACCTGCTCGACGCGGGCAACACCTTGCCCGAGCGCCTGCGCCACGCGGCGCGTCAGGACTGGTCGACCGCGATCAATACGTTGCGTGGCTGTCAGCGGCTGATGGTCATCGGCCGTGGCACCGGCTTCGCCATCGCTCAGGAAGCGGCACTCAAGTTCAAGGAAACCTCCGGCATTCAGGCCGAGGCGTTCAGCAGCGCTGAAGTGCGTCATGGCCCAATGGCCCTGGTGGACAATCACTACCCGATGCTGATTTTCGCGCCCCGTGGCGCCGAACAGGCCAGCCTGTTGGCCCTCGCTGTCGACATGCGCTCGCGCGGCGCGAGTGTGTTGCTGGCCGCGCCCGAGAACATCGCCGAGCGCGACCTGACGTTGAGCTGCGCCGATCACCCGGCCCTCGACCCGATCCTCGCCATCCAGAGCTTCTACGTGATGGCCGCAGGCCTCGCCCGCGCCCGAGGGCTGAACCCCGATCAACCCAGGCACCTGAGCAAAGTCACCAAAACCCATTGATTCCGCGCCGCCTCGACCGACGCCAGCAAGGACGATGTCATGCATAACAATAAACAAATGACGTTCAGCGCCCCGTTCAGCGGAGCCGTACTGAAACGGGCGCAGATTCCCGACCCGGTCTTCGCCGAGGGCGCCATGGGCGACGGCCTGGCCATCGACCCACTGGATGACGTGCTGCATGCGCCGTTCGCCGGGGTGGTGATCAACGTCGCGCGCACCCGCCATGCGGTCAATCTGCGCGCCGACAATGGCAGCGAATGGCTGCTGCATGTGGGCATCGACACCGTCGGACTCAACGGCGACGGATTTGAAGCGCTGGTGACGGACGGTCAGCGGGTCGAGCAAGGCCAGCCATTGCTGCGCTTCGATCTGGACAAGGTGGCTTGCAAAAGCCGCAGTCTGATCAGCCCCCTGATTCTGCTTAACGGCGATCAGTTCGCGCTGTCCCCCGTCCGTGGGCCAGGCGCAGCCAACGTCGGAGAGCCACTGCTGGTCGTCACTTCGTTGGCCCAAAACACACAAAACACCTCAGATAGCGGTGTTCAGGCCAGCCAGGCCCGCGGTCGTATTCGCGTGGCCCACTCCGGTGGCCTGCATGCCCGCCCGGCAGCTTTGGTGCGTCAGACCGCTCGCCAGTTTGCCAGCCAGGTCGAGCTGCACTTTGCCGGGGTCAGTGCATCCACCGACAGCGTGACCGGCCTGATGGGACTGGGCGTGGCGGAGCAGGATGAAGTGGAAGTGGTGTGCCTGGGGCATGACAGCGACATCGCGTTACAGGCGCTGCTCAAGGCACTGTCGACACCTTCCGCTGACGAAACATCCCACGCCCCGCTGGCAGCCATCCCTCCTCGTGCCCACCCGAATACCGAGCAAGGCGTCATGCACGGCGTCATTGCCTCCCCCGGCCTGATCAGCGGGCCGCTGTTTCGGCTGGACACAATCGAACTGGATGAAGACACCGGCGATCACCGACCAGAAGAACAACGCCAGATTCTGAGCCACGCACTGGTAGAGGTCCGCGCCGATATCAGCGCATCGGTCGACTCTGGTCATCACGAGCAAAGCGCGATTTTTGCCACCCATTTGGCAATGCTCGAAGACCCGGCCTTGCTCGACGCCGCGTACGATGCCATCGATCAAGGCCGCAGTGCCACCCATGCCTGGAGCCAGGCAGTATTGGCCCAGTGCACAATGCTGGAAAAACTCGACAACCCGTTGCTCGCCGAACGTGCCAACGACCTGCGCGATCTTCGCCAGCGGGTGCTGTTGAACTTGTTGGGTGACGCTCGCGATGTGGAGATACCACCAGGCGCCATCATCGTCGCCCATGAGCTGACACCCTCGGACCTGTTGATGCTGGAACGCTGCGGTATCGGCGGCATCTGCATGGCCAACGGCGGCGCCACATCCCACGTCGCCATTCTGGCTCGCGGCAAAGGTTTGCCCTGTCTGGTGGCGATGGGTCCCGAGTTGCTCAATGTCGCGCAAAACCATGAAACCGTACTGGATGCCGATAACGGGCGCCTTGAACTCAAGCCTGATGACGCTCGCCTGCGGGAAATTCAGACACTTCGTACACAACGTTTCGAGCGACGCCAGCTTCAGCAGCAACAGGCCCACCCACCTGCGCTGACGCGAGACAGCGTGATTATCGATGTCGCTGCCAACGTCGTGTCCCGTGCTGATGCCGAGAACGCTCAACTTAACGGCGCGGACGGCGTGGGCCTGCTGCGCACGGAATTCCTGTTCGTCGACCGCAGCACCGCCCCGACCGAAGAGGAGCAATTGTCGGCGTACCAATCGGTGCTCGACGCCATGCCCGAGAAGTCGGTGATCATTCGCACCATCGACATCGGCGGCGACAAGCAACTGGATTACCTGCCCCTCCCCGCCGAAGCCAATCCGGTGCTCGGCCTGCGCGGCATTCGTCTGGGCCAGGCACGTCCCGAACTGCTCGATCACCAACTGCGTGCGCTGCTGCGGGTTCGCCCCTTGGCGCGCTGCCGAATCCTGCTGCCGATGATCACCGAAGTCAGCGAGTTGCTGGCGGTGCGGGCGCGCATCGACGAACTCGCACAGGAAACGGGACTCACCGAACGTCCCGAACTGGGCGTGATGATCGAAGTGCCATCCGCTGCGCTGCTCGCCGAGCAATTGGCCGAACACGCTGATTTTCTTTCCATTGGCACCAACGACCTGTCGCAGTACACCTTGGCGATGGACCGTGATCACGCCGGGCTCGCCGCGCGTGTCGACGCTCTGCATCCGGCCTTGCTCAGATTGATCGCCATGACCTGCTCTGCCGCCGACGCGAAAAGCCGTTGGGTTGGCGTGTGTGGCGCGTTGGCGTCAGACCCGCTGGCAACGGCTGCGCTGATCGGGCTGGGCGTGCGCGAGTTGTCGGTCAGCCCGCCACACGTCGCTGAAATCAAGGCACAGGTGCGCAATCTGGACACCCGGCAATGTCAGGCACTGGCACAGCACCTGTTGACCCTGACCAGCGCGCAAGCCGTCCGCGAGGCCTGTCGGACGTTTCAGACTCAAGTCCTGCCTCGCGCAGTCATCGCCTGAATAACAAGAACGAACAACCCAAGGAGAGACGCCGTGTATCAACACTTCATCGAGGGGTTACAGCGACTGGGGCGCGCGTTGATGCTGCCCATCGCCATTCTGCCCATTGCCGGATTGCTGCTGCGCCTGGGCGACACTGACCTGCTGGACATCGCAATCATCCACTCGGCGGGCAATGCGATCTTCAGCAACCTGGCATTGATCTTTTCCATCGGAATCGCCGTGGGGTTTGCCCGCGACAACAACGGCACTGCCGGGCTGGCCGGCGCGATTGGCTATCTGGTGATGACCTCGACGCTCAAGGTGCTCGACCCGCACATCGACATGGGCATGCTCGCCGGGATCATTGCCGGGTTGCTGGGCGGCGCGATGTACAACCGCTTCAAGGACATCGCCCTGCCCGAGTACTTGGCATTCTTTGGCGGACGGCGCTTCGTGCCGATTGTCACGGGTCTTTCGGCGGTGGCACTGGGCCTGTTGTTCGGCCTGATCTGGCCGCCGGTTCAGCAGAGCATCAATGGGCTGGGCCAACTGATGCTGGAAAGCGGGAGCATCGGCGCGTTCTTCTTCGGGGTGATGAACCGCATTCTGATCATCACCGGCCTGCACCATATCCTGAACAATCTGGTGTGGTTCGTCTTCGGCACTTTCTCGGACCCGGACACCGGACGCGCGGTGACGGGCGATCTGGCGCGTTACTTCGCCGGCGATCCCCACGCAGGCCAGTTCATGACCGGCATGTTTCCCATGATGATTTTCGGCCTGCCTGCGGCTTGCCTGGCGATGTACCGCAACGCGCTGCCGGAGCAACGCAAGCTGATCGGCGGAATCCTGCTGTCGATGGCCCTGACCTCGGCGCTGACGGGTGTGACCGAACCCATCGAATTCGCCTTCATGTTCCTTGCGCCCCTGTTGTACGTACTGCATGCGCTGTTGACCGGCCTTTCGATGGCGCTGGCGAACCTGCTGAATATCCATTTGGGCTTCACGTTTTCCGGTGGCGCCATCGACATGGCGCTGGGCTGGGGCAAGTCCACCAATGGCTGGCTGGTCTTCCCGCTGGGGCTGGCCTACGCGCTGGTGTACTACGTGGTCTTCGATCAGTGCATCAAGCGCTTCAACCTGAAGACGCCGGGCCGCGAACAGGCGGCGACCAGCGCCTCTCATATGACGCAAAGTGATCGTGCAGGGGCGTATATCAAGGCGTTGGGCGGCGCCGACAACCTGCTGAGCATTGATGCCTGCACCACGCGCCTGCGCCTGCAACTGGTGGACCGCAGCAAGGCGCAGGACAGTGAGTTGAAAACCCTCGGCGCGATGGCGGTGGTGAGGCCAGGCAATGCAGGGAGCCTGCAGGTGGTGGTGGGGCCAATGGCGGATGGGCTGGCGGATGAACTGCGTAATGCCCTGCCGCATGCGACAGGAGCTTCGGTGACTATCCCGACCGTTGATGCTGCAACGGGCCAGTTCATCAACCGCGTTCAAGCAGAGCAATGGTTCACCGCACTGGGCGGCAAGGCGGTGATGAGTGTCGAATGCGTGGCCCTGACGCGCCTGCGCGTGCAATTAAAGGAAGGACAAACGCTAGCGGTCAATCAACTGGACGCACTGGGCTCTCAAGGGGTGAGAAATCTGGGGGATGGCGTGTGGCATGTGTTGGTAGGGAATGACGCTCAAGGGCTGAGCGAGGCGTTGCGGGGGATGGTTAACGGAAGGTGACTGCTACAGAGAATTTGCGGTGGACGCTAGAAATCCGCGAGCTTCCACACTTCATAAGCCGGGGTTTCGTAGGGGTGGGTGCTTTTGAGGGCCGCCACCGCCTGCTGAATCAACTCATCGGCCACCACAAGCTCGACCTTCCACTCGTCCACCGTCTCGACCTGGCCAGCCTGCCCAATGAACGGCTGGCTGCCGTCCAGCGGGCGGAACTGGCCTTGACCGAGCACCTGCCATGAGCAGCTGTCATACGCGCCGATTCGCCCTGCACCGGCGGCGAACAACGCGCTTTTGACCTGCTCCACATGGCTCGGCGGCACGAAGAAGGCGAGCTTGTACATCGCGTATCAGTTCACCCAGACGCGCGCGTTTCTGAACATACGCATCCACGCGCCGTCTTCGTTCCACTCATCCGGACGCCACGAGTTGTTCACGGCACGGAACACACGCTCAGGGTGCGGCATCATGATGGTGACGCGACCGTCGCGAGTGGTCAGGCCGGTGATACCGCGCGGCGAGCCGTTCGGGTTGGCCGGATAGGTTTCGGTAACCTTGCCGTGGTTGTCGACAAAACGCATGGCCACGGTGCCCGACACGTCGGTTTCCAGCAGCGCTTCTGGCGATTTGAATTCCGCATGGCCCTCGCCGTGGGCGATGGCGATCGGCATACGCGAACCGGCCATGCCTTGCAGGAAGATCGACGCCGACTTCTGGATTTCCACCATCGCCACACGCCCTTCGAACTGCTCCGAACGGTTGCGCACGAAGTGCGGCCAGAACTCACTGCCCGGAATCAATTCGCTGAGGTTCGACATCATCTGGCAACCGTTACACACGCCCAGGGCGAAGCTGTCGGTACGCTCGAAGAAGCCTTGGAACGCGTCACGTGCGCGAGCGTTGAACAGCGCGGACTTGGCCCAGCCTTCACCGGCACCCAGTACGTCGCCGTACGAGAAGCCACCGCATGCCACCAGACCTTTGAACGCGTTCAGGTCAACGCGGCCCGCCAGGATGTCGCTCATGTGCACATCAACCGAGGCGAAACCGGCGCGGTCGAACGCAGCAGCCATTTCCACTTGGCCGTTCACACCCTGCTCACGCAGGATCGCCACTTGTGGGCGCACACCTTTCTTGATGTAAGGCGCAGCGATGTTGTCGTTGACGTCATAGCCCAGCTTGACGTTCAGGCCCGGGTTGTCTTCTTCCAGCAGTGCGTCGAATTCCTGATCGGCGCAATCGGCGTTATCACGCAGACGCTGGATCTGGTAGCTGGTTTCCGCCCACTGGCGTTGCAGCAAACGACGGTCGCCCTTGAACAGTTCTTCGCCGTTCAGACTGATAGTGATTTCGCTGTTGTTGATTGGCTTGCCGATGACCGCCACGCAGTCTTCGCCCAGACCGGCTGCGCTGAACTGCGCGAGCACGACAGGGGTCGCGTCCTGACGCACCTGAATCACGGCACCCAGCTCTTCGTTGAACAGGATGGCAGCGGCTTTCTCAACCTTGCTGGTCAGGGTTTCCAGCTTCAGGTTCAGACCGCAGTGACCGGCGAAGGCCATTTCCAGCGCGGTGGTCATCAGACCGCCGTCGGAACGGTCGTGATAGGCCAGCAGATGGCCGTCGGCGTTCAGGCCCTGGATCACGGCGAAGAACGCTTTCAGGTCTTCGGCGTTGTCCACGTCCGGCGCAGCCTGGCCCAGCAGACCGTGGGTCTGCGCGAGAATCGACGCGCCCATGCGGTTCTTGCCACGGCCCAGGTCGATCAGGATCAGGTCCGTTTCGCCCTTGTCCATGCGCAGTTGCGGGGTCAGGGTCTTGCGCACGTCAGTCACCGGCGCAAAACCGGTGATGATCAGCGACAGCGGCGAGGTCACGGTTTTCTCGGTGCCTTCGTCGCTCCAGCGGGTTTTCATGGACATGGAGTCCTTGCCCACCGGAATGGTGATGCCCAACTCAGGGCACAGTTCCATACCCACAGCCTTGACGGTGTCGTACAGACGCGCGTCTTCGCCAGGGTGACCGGCAGCGGACATCCAGTTGGCCGACAATTTGATGTCGGAAATCTTCTCGATGCGCGACGCCGCGATGTTGGTGATGGTTTCACCAATCGCCATGCGCCCGGACGCCGGAGCATCCAGCAGCGCCAGTGGGGTACGCTCGCCCATCGCCATGGATTCGCCGGTGTACACGTCGAAGCTGGTGGCGGTTACGGCCACGTCCGCCACCGGCACCTGCCATGGACCGACCATCTGGTCGCGGTTGACCAGACCGGTAATGGTGCGGTCGCCGATCGTGATCAGGAAGCTCTTGCTGGCCACGGCGGGGTGACGCAATACGCGCTGAACGCTGTCTTCCAGATTCAGGGTATTCGGGTCGAAATCATCGCCCAGTTCAGCTTCGCGGGTGGCGCTGCGATGCATGCGTGGCGGCTTGCCCAGCAGCACTTCCAGCGGCATGTCCACCGGCGTGTTACTGAAGTGGCTGTCGGTCACGGTCAATTGCGGTTCTTCAGTGGCTTCACCGACAACGGCGAACGGGCAACGTTCGCGTTCGCAGATCGCCTGGAAACGCTCGAAATCGACGGCGCTGACGGCCAGCACGTAACGCTCCTGGGATTCGTTGCTCCAGATTTCGTGCGGCGCCATGCCCGGCTCGTCGTTCGGCACGTTGCGCAGTTCGAAGCGACCGCCACGGCCGCCATCGTTGACCAGTTCCGGGAAGGCGTTGGAGATACCACCAGCGCCGACGTCGTGGATGAACGCGATCGGGTTCTTGTCACCCAACTGCCAGCAACGGTCGATGACTTCCTGGCAACGACGCTCCATTTCCGGGTTTTCACGCTGGACCGAGGCGAAGTCCAAATCCGCCGAACTGGTGCCGGTGGCCATGGAAGACGCAGCGCCGCCGCCCAGCCCGATCAGCATCGCCGGGCCGCCGAGCACGATCAGCTTGGCGCCGACAGTGATTTCGCCCTTTTGCACGTGCTCTTCACGGATGTTGCCCATACCACCGGCCAGCATGATCGGCTTGTGGTAGCCACGGACTTCTTCGCCGCGCGGGGTCTTGATCGATTGCTCGAAGGTACGGAAATAGCCGGTCAGGGCTGGACGGCCGAATTCGTTGTTGAACGCAGCGCCGCCCAGCGGGCCTTCGATCATGATGTCCAGCGGCGTGACGATGCGCTCAGGCTTGCCGTACGGCTTTTCCCAAGGCTGCTCGAAACCCGGAATGTTCAGGTTGGAAACGGTGAAGCCGGTCAGACCCGCCTTCGGCTTGGCGCCACGACCGGTAGCACCTTCGTCGCGGATCTCGCCACCGGAACCGGTGGATGCGCCCGGGAACGGTGCAATGGCGGTCGGGTGGTTGTGGGTCTCGACCTTCATCAGGATGTGTACCGGCTCCTGCACCGCGCCGTACTGACGGGTTTCAGGGTTCGGGAAGAAACGACCGGCAACGCTACCCACGATGACCGAAGCGTTGTCTTTATAAGCCGACAACACGCCTTCGTTGTGCATCTGATAGGTGTTCTTGATCATGCCGAACAGGCTTTTTTCCTGGCTCTGGCCGTCGATGTCCCAACTGGCGTTGAAAATCTTGTGGCGGCAGTGCTCGGAGTTCGCCTGGGCGAACATCATCAGTTCGATGTCGTGCGGGTTGCGCTTGAGGCCAACGAAGGCGTTGACCAGATAATCGATTTCGTCTTCA
Source organism: Pseudomonas sp. NPDC088444 (assembly GCF_044900175.1). Classification (NCBI taxonomy): domain Bacteria; kingdom Pseudomonadati; phylum Pseudomonadota; class Gammaproteobacteria; order Pseudomonadales; family Pseudomonadaceae; genus Pseudomonas; species Pseudomonas sp. NPDC088444. The sequence goes on along the minus strand of NZ_JBJDNK010000010.1, from coordinate 206,002 downwards.
GCCAGGGCCAGCCCCAGATCGACGTTGGCTTTTTCCAGTGCGGCGCGACCGCCACCCAACACGTCCACGGCGGTGAGTGGCTTGGGCTGCGCGTGGCTGAACAGGCCCGAGGCCTCTTCCAGCGCGGCGAGCACGACCTGAGTCATGCGGTCATGCAGCGCATCCGAGATGACTTGCGCGTCAGCGTCGCTGAACTGGCCTTCTACATAAAAGGCAATACCGCGCTCGATGCGCTGGATCTTGGTCAGGCTGCAGTTGCGCGCGATGTCCGTGGCCTTGCTCGACCATGGCGAGATGGTGCCGAAACGCGGCAACACCAGGAACAGACGACCGCGAGGCTCCTGAACCGGCACGCTCGGGCCGTATTTCAGCAGACGGGCAAGGACTTGTTGCTCCGTCTCGTCCAGAACGCCGGTTACTTCAGCGAAGTGAGCGAATTCAGCGTACAGGCCACTGACAGCCGGAACCTTGTCGGTCAGCTGCTCAAGTAATTTCTTGTGGCGGAAGGCGGAAAGGGCGGGAGCACCACGCAGGATCAACATCGTCGGGACAGCCTCGGGGAAGGGGGTGTGCTTTGAGGCCGTGCATTCTAGCCTAAACGCGACCTTTCGGCACCCGAAACGAAGGTCGCGCGACACCCGAATGTCGGTGCGAGACGGTTTGCCGGAAAAATCCATTAAAAAACTGTGTGCTCTATCAGACGCAACCTGCTCTGTCGAGATATGGCGCTCAACGCGCTTTGCGTATACTGCACCGATGTTTTCCCCATCGGATTTCCGCCCACGCTGTGCCAAGTGGCTCATCGCAACCGGAATCTTCCTGCTGCTCGGCGCCTGTGTTGAAAAACCCAACACACTGGAACGAGTCAAGGAGGATGGCGTGCTGCGCGTGGTCACCCGCAACAGCCCGGCTACCTACTTCCAGGATCGCAACGGTGAAACCGGTTTCGAGTACGAACTGGTGAAGCGTTTCGCCGACGATCTGGGCGTTGAACTGAAGATCGAAACCGCCGACAACCTCGACGACCTGTTCGACCAGATGAACAAACCCGGAGGGCCTGTGTTGGCGGCCGCCGGACTGGTCAGCACCGAGAACCGCGCCAAACAGGTGCGTTTCTCCCATTCGTATCTGGAAGTCACGCCCCAGGTCATTTACCGCAATGGCCAGTCCCGGCCCACCGACCCCGGCGATCTGGTGGGCAAGAAAATCCTCGTTCTCAAAGGCAGCAGCCACGCCGAACAACTGGCAGCGCTAAAGGTCAAGTACCCCGGCATCAATTACGAAGAGTCGGACCAGGTTGAAGTCGTTGACTTGTTGCGCATGGTGGATGAAGGCCAGATCGACCTGACACTGGTGGACTCCAACGAACTGGCGATGAACCAGGTGTATTTCCCTAACGTGCGCGTGGCGTTCGATCTGGGTGATGGCCGCGATCAACGTTGGGCCGTGGCACTGGGCGATGACAACAGCCTGCTGAACGAGATCAACGCCTTCCTCGACAAGATGCAGAAAAACGGCATGCTCCAGCGGCTCAAGGACCGCTACTACGGGCATGTGGACGTCCTTGGTTACGTCGGCGCCTACACCTTCGCTCAGCATTTGCAGGAACGTCTGCCCAAATATGAGAAGCACTTCCAGGCGGCGGCCAAGGAAGAACAGGTCGACTGGCGCCTTCTGGCTGCCATTGGTTACCAGGAATCGCTCTGGCAACCGGCTGTGACGTCCAAAACCGGCGTTCGTGGGCTGATGATGCTGACCCAAAGCACGGCGCAGGCCATGGGGGTTTCCAACCGGCTGGACGCCAAACAGAGCATTCAGGGCGGCGCCAAGTATTTTGCCTACGTGAAAGAACAACTCGACGATACGATTCAGGAACCGGATCGCACGTGGCTTGCGCTGGCGTCCTACAACATCGGCACCGGCCACCTCGATGACGCGCGTAAAATGGCCGAGAGCGAAGGGCTGAACCCGAACAAGTGGCTGGACGTGAAGAAAATGCTGCCACGTCTGTCACAGAAGAAGTGGTACAGCAAAACCCGTTATGGCTATGCGCGCGGCGGCGAGCCCGTCAGCTTCGTGGCCAACATCCGTCGCTATTACGACATTCTGACGTGGGTCACACAACCGCAGCTGGAAGGCAGCCAGATCGCCGAAGGTAATCTACATGTGCCGGGTGTGGACAAGACCAAACCGCCGGAAGACAAGGCGCCGCTTTAGTGTTTCCAGTCTGAATCGAACGCCGAGCCTTTGTGGGGCCGAATTCATTCGCGAGAGGCCGGTGCAAACGACGTATACCTATCGCCTGATACATCTATCGCGAATGAATTCGCTCCCACAGGGAAAGCGGTGACTTGATACACGCCTACCCCTTCGCCCTTCTCATCTTGAAAAACTCACTCAAAATCGTCCCGCACTCCTCCGCCAGCACGCCGCCCTCGAACAGCACGCGATGATTAAGGAACGGCTGGCTGAAGAACTGCCCCTGACTCTGCACCACCCCTGCCTTCGGCTCCGCTGCCCCATAAACCACTCGACCGATGCGCGAATGCACAATCAGCCCCGCACACATGCTGCACGGCTCCAGTGTGACGTACAGCGTGCTACCCGGCAGGCGATAATTGCTCACCGCCTGCGCCGCCGCTCGAATGGCGACCATCTCGGCGTGGGCGCTGGGGTCGCTGCCGCTGATCGGGCAGTTATAACCGCGGCCAATAATCACGCCGTCGTGAACCACTACAGCGCCCACCGGCACCTCGCCCAGCATCGCCCCTTCGGCGGCGAGCGCCAGGGCCTCACGCATGAAATGCTGATCGCGGCTGCGATCAATGATTTGCGGCTGCCGCATTAAGAAACCTCGATAGCTGCCATAAGACCGGTTTCCATGTGATCGATCACATGGCAGTGGAACATCCACACACCGGGATTATCCGCTACCAGCGCGACCCGTGCGCGCTCGTTTCGCCCTAAGAGGTAGGTGTCGGTGAAATACGGAATGACTTCTTTGCGATTCGACGCAATCACCTTGAAGCTCATGCCATGCAAATGAATCGGGTGCTGATACTGGGTCATATTCTTCAGTTCGAAGATGTAGCTCTTGCCCCTCTCCAGTTTGGCGATGGGTCTGTCGGCGCAGGTCTTGTCGGTGATGTCCCACGCCTGGCCGTTGATCTGCCAGAGGCTCGGCGGCTTGCCATTGTCGACGTTGACGGACACCGCGCCTGCCCACTCGAAATTGAAGTTGAGCTTCTCGGCGTTGGCCAGATCCGGTTCGGCCACCGGGTTGGCAGGCAGCTCGGGCGGCCAGTCACCCGGCGCGTCATTGCTGGCAACGGAGCGAAACGTGCCCAAACGGACGGGGCCGTTACGCAGGGACAACTCTTCGCCCACTGCCGGGGCCTTGATCGCCAGACAGATTCGCATCCCCGGCCCGAGCCAGTAATCCTTGCCCAGTGGGCGGGGCTTGACCGGGTTGCCGTCCAGCGCATAAATCATCGCGTTGGCATCCGGCAGGTTCAGCCGATAGGTGACGGTGTTATCGAGGTTGAGAATGCGCACGCGGGTGATCTGCCCCGCAGGCAACTCCACCACACCTTGAGGCACCCCGTTGATGGTCGAAAGCCGCCCGGCCGTGCCTTCGCGAGCGGCCTCGCGGGTGACGCTGAATTCTGTAAACGCGCCCTGCTCATCCACATGCCAGCTTTTCAGGCTGACGGTACGCTCATGGGCAAATCCGGTGGGCTCGCGCTCTTCGACAATCAGTGGCCCAACCAACCCGCGTCCCAGCTCTTCGCTGCTGCTGACGTGGGGGTGATACCAATAACTACCTGCGTCCGGTACGCGGAACTTGTAATCGAAGTATTCACCCGGCTTGACCGGCAGTTGGGACACATAAGGCACGCCGTCCATTTCCAGTGGCAGACGAATGCCGTGCCAGTGGATGGTGGTCTCGACCGGCAAACGGTTGATGAACCGCACCCGCAACCACTCTCCCTGACGCACTCGCAACTCGGTTCCCGGCGCTGTTGCGCCGAAGGCCCATGCAGGGGTGTTGAAACCGGGCACCAGCTCGACGTCCAGCGGCGCGGCGATCAGTTCGTAATCGTGGCCTTCTCCCGGCCCACGCTGGCCGAGCCAGTAGCGCGAAACACCGCCCGCACCTAAGCCGACGACGGCAAGACCGGCCAGCCCTCCGAGAATTTGTCGACGGGTAAAGGACATCCGATCGCGCACCTTCATGAAATCAAGTGAGGATAAAACGCTTGGCGAGAGGCCTTACGAGGGGTAAACACGATACACCTGCACTTGAGGAAAAATAAGCGAACTCTGGGCGCAGTACATATTTCGTAGCAATCGAACACACGAGCGGCAGGCAGCGCCCCACCGCATCTGGCGCCACCGTGCAGAAATGAAAAAGCCGGATGAAACCTGTAAGAGGCTGCATCCGGCTTTACTACTGCGCGAGGTTAGGCGCTCAGTATCATTCCCACTCGATCGTCGCTGGCGGCTTGCTCGACACGTCATACGTGACACGGGAGATGCCATCGATCTCGTTGATGATCCGGCCGCTGACGGTCTCCAGCAGTTCGTACGGCAGGTGTGCCCAGCGCGCGGTCATGAAGTCGATGGTTTCCACAGCACGCAGAGCCACAACCCAGGCGTAACGACGGCCGTCACCGACCACGCCAACCGATTTCACCGGCTGGAAAACGACGAAGGCCTGGCTGACTTTGTGATACCAGTCGGCTTTACGAAGTTCTTCGATGAAGATGTGGTCCGCACGGCGCAGCAGGTCGGCATATTCCTTCTTCACTTCACCCAGGATACGCACGCCCAGGCCCGGCCCCGGGAACGGGTGGCGATAGACCATGTCGTACGGCAGGCCCAACTCCAGACCCAGACGGCGGACTTCATCCTTGAACAGTTCGCGCAGTGGCTCGACCAGTTTCAGGTTCATTTCTTCCGGCAGGCCGCCCACGTTGTGGTGCGACTTGATGACGTGAGCCTTGCCGCTCTTGGCGCCAGCGGACTCGATCACGTCAGGATAAATGGTGCCCTGAGCCAGGAATTTGATGTTGTGCAGTTTCGCCGACTCGGCATCGAATACGTCGATGAACGTGCGGCCAATGATCTTGCGCTTCTTCTCTGGGTCGGCTTCACCGGCCAGATTGTTGAGGAACTGATCTTCGGCGTTGGCGCGAATCACTTTGACGCCCATGTTCTCGGCGAACATAGCCATCACTTGCTCGCCTTCGTGCAGGCGCAGCAGGCCGTTGTCGACGAACACGCAGGTCAGTTGATCGCCGATCGCTTTGTGCAGCAGCGCCGCAACCACCGAGGAGTCAACACCACCCGACAGGCCCAGCAGCACGTTGTCAGTACCCACTTGAGCGCGGACCTGAGCGATGGCGTCTTCAGCGATCTTCGACGGCGTCCACAGGGCTTCGCAACCGCAGATGTCGAGGATGAAACGCGACAGGATGCGACCGCCTTGCTTGGTGTGGGTCACTTCCGGGTGAAACTGCACGCCGTAGTAACCGCGAGCGTCGTCAGCCATGCCCGCGATCGGGCAGCTTGGGGTGCTGGCCAAAATGTGGAATTCGGAAGGCAGCTTGGTGACTTTGTCACCGTGGCTCATCCAGACGTCAAGGCCCAGCAGGCCGTCAGCATCGACATGGTCTTCGATACCGTCGAGCAGACGGCTCTTGCCGACGACGTCAACACGGGCATAGCCAAACTCACGCAGATCGGAGCCTTCAACCTTACCGCCCAGTTGCTCAGCCATGGTCTGCATGCCGTAGCAGATGCCGAAAACCGGCACGCCCAGGTCAAATACCGCTTGCGGGCAACGCGGGCTGTCGGCTTCGTGCACGGACTCGGGACCACCGGCGAGGATGACGCCTTTGGGAGCGAATTCGCGAATCGCTTCGTCGTCCATGTCGAACGGGTGCAGTTCGCAGTACACGCCGATTTCACGTACGCGACGGGCGATCAGTTGGGTGTATTGAGAACCGAAGTCCAGGATGAGGATACGGTGGGCGTGAATGTCGAGGGCCATGAGTCATTCTCGTCGAAAATCAGAAACAAGACGGGGCTGTAATGAACAGCCCCGCTACAGAATTCTTGAAACGCGCCCGAATCACCGGGCGCATTTCCAATCACCCTACGCGATAGTTCGGCGCTTCTTTGGTGATCTGCACGTCGTGAACGTGGGATTCGGCCATGCCTGCACCGGTGATGCGAACGAATTCAGGCTTGGTGCGCATTTCCTGAATGTTGGCGCTACCGGTGTAGCCCATGGAGGAACGCAGGCCGCCCATCAGTTGATGGATGATGGCAGACAGCGAGCCCTTGTAGGCAACGCGACCTTCGATACCTTCCGGTACCAGTTTCTCGGCACCTGCGGACGAATCCTGGAAATAGCGGTCGGAAGAGCCTTGCGCCTGGGACATCGCGCCCAGCGAACCCATGCCGCGGTAAGCCTTGTAGGAGCGACCCTGGAACAGTTCGATTTCGCCCGGCGCTTCTTCGGTACCGGCGAACATCGACCCCATCATCACGCTATAGGCGCCTGCAACGATGGCTTTGGACAAGTCACCGGAGAAACGGATGCCGCCATCGGCGATCAGAGGAACATCAGTGCCTTCCAGCGCAGCGGCGACGTTGGCAACGGCGCTGATTTGCGGCACGCCGACACCGGCAACGATACGGGTGGTGCAGATCGAACCTGGGCCGATACCGACTTTCACGCCGTCAGCGCCTGCTTCAACCAGTGCGCGAGCCGCTTCGCCGGTGGCGATGTTGCCGCCGATGACCTGAACCTCAGGGAAGTTCTGTTTGACCCAGCGAACGCGGTCGATCACGCCCTTGGAATGACCGTGAGCGGTGTCGACGACGATGACGTCAACGCCTGCTGCAACCAGCGCGGTGACGCGCTCGCCCGTGTCTTTGCCGGTGCCGACCGCAGCACCAACGCGCAGACGACCTTGATCATCCTTGCTGGCCAGCGGGTAGGCTTTGGCTTTCTCGATGTCCTTGACGGTCATCATGCCTTTGAGTGCGAACTTGCCGTCAACGATCAGCACTTTTTCCAGACGGTGCTTGTGCAGCAGCTCGCGGACTTCGTTCTTGTCAGCGCCTTCGCGGACGGTGACCAGACGCTCTTTGGGCGTCATCACTTCGCGGACAGGGACATCAAGACGATTTTCAAAACGCACATCACGGGAGGTCACGATGCCGACGAGCTCGCCGTCGTGCAGAACCGGAACGCCGGAAATGTTGTGTTGACGGGTCAGTTCGAACAGATCGCGAACAGTGGCGTCAGCCTCGATGGTGATCGGATCCTTGACCACACCCGCTTCGAACTTCTTGACCTTGCGTACTTCAGCGGCTTGCTGGTCGATGGTCATGTTCTTGTGGATGATGCCGATGCCGCCTTCCTGAGCCATGGCGATGGCCAGACGGGCTTCAGTGACGGTGTCCATAGCGGCAGAAACGAGGGGGATGTTCAGTTCGATGCCACGGGTCAATCGGGTTTTCAGACTGACTTCGTTGGGAAGCACCTCGGAATAACCGGGCACAAGGAGAATATCGTCGAATGTAAGGGCTTCTTGGCTGATACGCAGCATCGCTGGGCTCCCGAGCGGGAAAATGGAAGCGCGCCATTATACCCAGACACCTACCCTTGCTCAACGTAAAGATCAGGCTATTTCATAATCAATACGATGGAACGGCTCTATCGCACGTCCCTTCTTTATAAGCGCACTTTGACGAACGACACAGGACGATCAAGTCGCTCGGCAAATTCTTCGAGAAAGCTGGCTTTGAAGCCCGCATCCAGCCAGTCGTTGAAGATGAATCCCAGGTTGGAAAACCCACACGGGTCAAGAAACAGAAAGCCGTTGATGTCGTCTTCGAAGCGGCATTCGGGACAGATGAAGTTGTCGGTGTGCCCCGGCATCCATTCTTCCAGGCTGTCGAACAGCGCCTCGCCAATCTCGCGGCGGCACTCCGGGCACCCGGCCTCCTCCTTGAAACCCTGCTGGGGCGTGTAGATGCAACGCTTGAGCACGATTTCCAGACCATTGACCGGCTTGCCGTAGGGCAGCGCATCCGGGTGTTCGACGAAGCGCCGCGCACCGGGACCAATGGCGTAGGCCATGCGGTTGAAACTGCGCCCGCAGGTGCTCAGCGACTCTTCCACCACTTCCAGCTTCACCAGCCAACGCAAAATCGCTCGCGCCTTCACCTCATGGGCAGGAAAGCTGGAGATTTGCGGCACGATGATGCTTTGGGTGTTCATGACAAGGCCTGGCGGACACGGGATCGGGGGCGGCAGCTTAATGCCAACGCCGAGATCGTCAAGTATGGCGCTTAACCTGCCAGGTAGCGACCGATCAACGTGATGCCACTGATCAGCACCATCCAGGTCACCAGACGCACGAACATCTCTCGCGAGAGGCGCATCACCAAATGACGCCCGATCCACGACCCCACCAGCATCGCGGGCAACAGGCAGACCGCCATGACCAGCAGCGACAGTTGCGCGTAAACGCCCGTGATCACGAACAGGCTCAGCCGCACAATGGTGCTGCAACTGATGAGCGCATTCTGCGTGGCGCGGGCCTGTGCCTTATCAGTCAGACGACCATTGAGGTAGATCGCGTAGAGAAATCCGCCGCTGCCGAATAGGGCGCCAAACAAGCCACCTGTAGTGCCCATCGGAATCGACCAGGCGGCGGACAATTGCGTCGGGCGCACTTTCACCGCGAGGCTGTAGATCGAGTAGCCGACCAGAAACAGCCCCATTAAAAGCAGCAGCACGTCAGATTTTAGGTTGAGCAGGAATGACACACCCAAGGTACAACCGACCGCCATGCACGGCACCATGCGCATCAACTCGGCCCGCACGACGGATTGCCGCGACGGCAGCAGATGGCTGAAGGCGGCGAGAAAATCCAGCATCACCAGCAAGGGGATAATCCGCGACAGCGGCATGAAGTGGATGAGAACAGGACCTGCCACCAATGCAGTGCCGAATCCGGCGATGGCGAAGACCAGATAAGCAGCGATCACGCCGCCTTCGATGAGCAGCCAGTCCAGCGGGGTCAGCCCCAGTTGATCGAACGCAGTGGAAACATCGGCAAGAATCGCGAGCATTGTGTCCTCCATGGATGAGCGGCGGCGCCAAGCATACTCGAAATGCAAATGAACACCGCTGCAGTTGAGATCAGACGCCGCGCTTGGGGGAGATTCTATGTTGACGGGTCAACCGCATTCGCCACCAAGGCGGCTCCCACATTGACCGCGCCAGACCCAAGCCTTTTATTCGACGCCATACCTGTGGGAGCCGGCTTGCTGGCGAATGCGTTGTGTCAGCTACAAATGTGTTGGCTGACCCAGTGCTTTCGCCAGCAAGCCGGCTCCCACAGGTATATGTGTATCTCCAAAGAACGCACTGCCCTGCATCAACGGTGGTGACCCACGCCCCAATCCCTTTATCATGCCCGGCATGATCAAAGACCCCTTCGCAAGACTCGGCCTTGACCGGGAAGTCCTCACTGTCAGCCAGCTCAACGGCCGCGCGCGCGTGCTGCTGGAAGATGTGTTCTCCAGCATCTGGGTGGAGGGCGAAATTTCCAACCTGTCGCGCCCGGCCTCAGGCCACGTCTATTTCACCCTGAAAGACAGCGGTGCGCAGGTCCGTTGCGCGCTGTTCCGCAGTAACGCCGCACGCGTGCGTCAGGCACTGAAAGACGGCCTGGCGGTGAAAGTCCGGGGCAAGGTCTCATTGTTCGAAGGCCGTGGCGACTATCAGTTGATTCTCGACACGGTCGAGCCCGCGGGTGATGGCGCACTGCGCCTGGCCTTCGACGCGCTCAAGGACAAGCTCAACGCCGAAGGCCTGTTCAGCGCCGAACGCAAAGTCGCCCTGCCCTTGCATCCACAGCGTATCGGCATTGTCAGCTCGCCCACGGGCGCGGTGATTCGCGACATCATCAGCGTCTTCCAGCGCCGTGCCCCGCAGGTCGAACTGACACTGATCCCGACGGCTGTGCAGGGCCGCGAAGCGATCAACCAAATCGTGCGTGCGTTGAAGCTGGCCGATTCGCGAGGCTTCGACGCGCTGATCCTGGCCCGAGGCGGCGGTTCGCTCGAAGACCTCTGGTGCTTCAACGAAGAAGCCGTCGCGCGCGCCATCGATGCGTGTGTGACACCGATTGTCAGCGCCGTGGGCCACGAAACCGACGTTTCGATCAGTGACTTCGTGGCCGACGTACGTGCGCCCACGCCGTCCGCTGCCGCAGAGTTACTGGCACCCGATTCCAGCGACCTTCATCGTCGCGTGGAAAACCTGCAACGGCGACTGATCACGCGCATGCGCGACCGCCTGATGCGCGATCGGTTGCGTCTGGACGGCATATCCCGTCGCTTGCGTCATCCGGGCGAACGACTGCGTCAACGCGCGCAGCATCTGGATGATCTGGACATGCGTCTGCGTCGCGCCTTTGAGCTGCTGATGCACAAACGCGCTACACGCATGGCTCATCTGGAAAGCCGACTGGCCGCGCAGCATCCCGGCCGTACCCTCGCCTTTCTGCGTCAGCGGCTGGACGTGCTGGCCGAGCGCTTGCCCCGCGCGATCAAGGAAAACCTCAAGACCCGCCGCCTGCAACTGCAGAGTCAGGTGCAGACGCTGAATGTGGTCAGCCCGCTCGCCACCCTCGGTCGCGGCTACAGTATTTTGCTGGACGAACGCGGCAAGGCGGTTCGCAGCGCCGAGCAAACCCGCACCGGCCAGCGCCTCACGGCAAAACTCGCCGAGGGCGAATTGCAGGTGCGAGTGGAAGACAATCACCTGACGCCTGTCACCCTTTCCCTTCTGGACTGATCGATGCTGCCTTTTATCTCCCGTTCTCTGGCCGGTGCAGCGCTCGCTCTGTGCCTGGCCCTCCCCGCCCACGCTGACAGCTACCTCTCGCGTCTACTGAACAAGCCCGTGCCAGGCGGTGTAGCGGTGGTCGATCTGGGCCCCTCAGCGCAAGCGCCGAAAGCCACGTTTCAGGGCAAACCTGTATTGGTGGTGAAAGATCAGGATGCGCGCTGGCTGGCCATCGTCGGGATTCCTCTGACCATCAAACCGGGTACCTCACAACAGGTGACCAGCGGCGGTCGTACGCTGTCGTTCGCGGTGGGCAGCAAGAAATACCCCGAGCAGCACATCACCTTGAAGAACCAGCGCCAGGTCAACCCGAACCCGGACGACCTGAAACGCATCGAACAGGAACTGGACGTACAGGTCCGCGCCTACCGCACGTTCAGCCCGGTCACGCCGAGCAACCTGCTGCTGGACAAGCCTGTGGATGGCCCGCTGTCGTGCAAATTCGGCGTGCGTCGTTTTTTCAACGGTGAGGAGCGCAATCCCCACGCAGGTCTGGATTTCGCGGTTCCCGCTGGGACACCGATCAAATCTCCGGCAGCAGGCAGGGTGATTCTGATCGGCAACTATTTCTTCAACGGCAATACCGTGTTCGTGGATCACGGACAGGGCTTCATCAGCATGTTCTGCCATATGTCGAAGATCGATGTGAAAGTGGGCGACGCCGTGCCCCGAGGTGGCGTGGTGGGTCGTGTGGGTTCGACTGGCCGCGCGACAGGGCCGCACATGCACTGGAACGTGAGCTTGAATGATGCGCGCGTGGATCCGGCGATTTTCATCAATGCGTTTCAGCCCTGACGACGCATTCACTCCTAACAGGGATCGGGTTGCGCAGACCAAAAGTGTTGAGCAATAAAATCGCTTAAAGAGCGGACAAATCGCTACAAAATCTTTCAAACACAGCTCTACCGAGTTCCGCTACCAATTTTTCCCAACTGCTTGCCACCTTTCACCCCATTGGTTACGGTTGGACACATGAAAACGTCCCAAACCCTCATCCTGCTGCGTCAACATCGCTGCCTCAGTCTCGTCAGTGCACGACTGCCAGGCTGAATTGCGGTGCCTCGACGCTACACCTTCGCTGCATTCTCGTGACAAACCGGCCGGCCGCCTTCTTTCGGCCCTGCGTACAAAAAGGATTATTCAAATGACCATGCTCAAAGATCCCTCGAAGAAGTACCGCGCGTTTCCAACCATCGATCTGCCTGACCGTACCTGGCCTTCCAAGACCATTACCGAAGTGCCGATCTGGTGCAGTTCCGACCTGCGCGACGGTAACCAATCGCTGATCGAGCCAATGGATTCGGTCAAGAAACTGCGTTTCTGGAAAACCCTCGTTCAAGTGGGCGTGAAAGAAATCGAAGCCTCGTTCCCGGCGGCGTCGCAAACCGACTTCGACTTCGTGCGCACCCTGATCGAAGATGGCCACATCCCGGACGACACCACCATTCAGGTGCTGACCCAAGGCCGTGAAGACCTGATCGCCCGCACCTTCGAATCCCTGCGTGGCGCCAAAAAGGCCATCGTTCACCTGTACAACGCCACCTCGCCGTCTTTCCGTCGCATCGTCTTCAACCAGGACAAGGACGGCATCAAGGCTATCGCGGTCAACGCGGCCAAGCTGTTCGTCAAATACGCCGCACAACAGCCGGAAACCCAGTGGCAGTTCGAGTACTCGCCTGAAACGTTCAGTGCCACCGAACTGGACTTCGCCAAAGAAGTCTGTGACGCCGTGGTCGAAGTCTGGAACGCGACGCCGCAGAACAAGGTGATCCTCAACCTGCCTGCCACCGTTGAAGTCGCCACCCCGAACATCTACGCCGACCAGATCGAGTGGTTCTGCCGCAACATCAACCGCCGTGACAGTGTGATCATCAGCCTGCACACCCACAACGACCGGGGCACCGGCGTTGCCGCCACTGAACTGGGCCTGATGGCCGGTGCCGACCGCGTCGAAGGCTGCCTGTTCGGCAACGGCGAGCGCACCGGTAACGTCGATCTGGTGACCGTTGCTTTGAACATGTACACCCAGGGTCTGAACCCGCAACTGGACTTCTCCGACATCGACGGCGTGCGCAAAGTCGTCGAAGAGTGCAACCAGATTCCGGTGCATCCACGTCATCCGTATGTCGGCGATCTGGTTCACACTGCGTTCTCCGGCTCGCACCAGGACGCTATTCGCAAAGGCTTCGCCCAGCAGAAAGAAGACGCGCTGTGGGAAGTGCCTTACCTGCCAATCGACCCGGCCGACATCGGTCGCAGCTACGAGGCGGTGATTCGCGTCAACAGCCAATCGGGCAAAGGCGGCATCACCTATCTGCTGGAACAGGAGTACGGCATCTCCCTGCCGCGTCGCATGCAGATCGAGTTCAGTCAGGTGGTTCAGGGTGAAACCGACCGTCTGGGCCTGGAAATGACCGCTCAGCAGATCTACGCGCTGTTCAAGACCGAGTACCTGCAAGCCAACAAGCCGTATGCACTGGTCAGCCACCGTCTGCAGGAAGAAAACGGCCACAGCGCTGTAGAAGTCGAAGTCACCGGCAAGGGCGATGGCGAGAGCAACTTGCACTGGCGTGGCAAGGGCAACGGCGCATTGGAAGCGCTGGTGGCCGGCCTGCCGGTTCCCGTAGAAATCATGGATTACAACGAACACGCCATCGGCGCGGGCACCACGGCCAAGGCCGCTGCCTACATCGAACTGCGTGTGAATGGCGAGCGTGCAGTCCATGGCGTGGGCATCGACGAAAACATCACCACCGCCAGCTTCAAGGCCCTGTTCAGCGCGCTGAACCGTGGTCTGATTCAGGCCGAGATCGCTAAAGCCGCGTAACAGACTGCTTTGCCGGCACAGCACAACGCATGTGGGAGCCGGCTTGCTGGCGAATACGGTAGGCCTGCCAACGATGCGTTGACTGATCCACCCTATTCGCCAGCAAGCCGGCTCCCACAAGAATGTTTGACCGGCAATAGCGTATCGACAGGAATATGCGGAAGACAAAAAAGGCCCTGAAGTGAATGCTTCAGGGCCTTTTTCGTTGCAGCGCACTTATCAAGCCGTGGTGTTTACGGTGCCTTTCATCAACTCCAGCAGTGCCGCTTGCTGCGCTGCCAATCGCGCCGTAGTCCCGGCGATCTGCTGCTGAATGGCCATGACCTGCGTAGCCTTCTCTTCTTCCGAGACCTTGCTCGCCTGAGCTGCCGCCAGTTGCTGCTGTTGTTGCTCCAGCATCTTCTGGGTCTCTTTGATCTGCTCCTGCAACTGTTTGATCATCTGCTCGCGAGTCATACCGGAATCATCCGCCTTGGGCGGCTCGTACACGTTGCCCCGCAAATTCACGTTAACCGTGGTTGCCTCACTTTTCGTGGATTCGTCATTTCTGACAGCCGTCGTGAACGCAGTGGGATAAGGGCTCAACGAACTTGTATTGATGGTAGTCATAATGAACTCCTGTTCTGTGCGCTTTGTATCGGCCTGCTTACACAAAACTGAAGAACATTATGTCGCGCGCACGAAAACGCCCCACGGTGTGAACCATGGAGCGCTTTTGCGTGAACAACGAATTACGCAGTGGTGTTGATGCTGCCGGACTGCTGCAGTTGCGCCAGCGCCGCTTCTTGAGTGGCCAAGGTCGCGGTGGTCGTGGAAATCTGGCCCTGAATGGCCATGGCGCGCTGAGATTTCTCTTCGTCCGAGCCGCTGCCCGCTTGCGCGGCGGCCAGTTGCTGTTGCTGCTCTTGCAACTGCTTCTGGGTTTCCTTGATCTGTTGCTCCAGCTTCTCGATCGCTTGCTCGCTTTCGCTGGACGAGCTGGAACCGCCACCCGCGCCACCTGCGCCCGACGCACCGCTCGACGCCGACGTTTGCGAAGTAGAGGACGCAGTCGTGGCCGCGGCTGTGGTGGACGTGTCGCTGTCGGCGCCTGTGGTCTTGGTGTCTTTCTTGACCGTTACGGCGAAGGCGCTGGTGTAACTGCTGAGCGAGGATGTGCTGATACTGGTCATGACGGATCTCCTGTTTAGGTACATCGCTATCGACCGCACACCCCGTAAACTCTATGACTTTAGTGTATCTCGTATGTATCAGCGTCGAGATATGCCGGGAATTTCTGCCGGTACGCGGCCAGGCTGTCGGCGGACAGACTGACGTGAAACACGCCGTCGGCCTCGCCGATGTTCAGCAGGCTCTCGCCCTGGAAGTCCAGCACCTGACTGTCCCCGGTGTAGGACAGGCCTTTGCCATCGACCCCCACCCGATTGACCGCTGCCACATAACACAGGTTTTCGATGGCCCGTGCAGGCAACAACCGGTTCCAGTGCTGTCGGCGGGCCCCCGGCCAGTTGGCGGTGTACAGCAGTAGGTCGGTGTCACGGGCATCACGACTCCAGACCGGAAAGCGCAGGTCGTAGCAGATCAGCGGACGAATCCGCCACCCCTTGAGCTCGAACTGCACCTGGCGCTCGCCGGGGCTGTAATGCTCGTGCTCGCCAGCCATGCGGAACAGGTGGCGCTTGTCGTAATGCAGCAGCTCGCCATCAGGCCGCGCCCAGAGCAGGCGATTACGGTGGCTGCCATCGGCCGTGCGCGTAATGACACTGCCCGTGATAACGGCATTCAGGCGTTTGGCCTGACTCAACAACCACGTCGAGGTGACGCCGTTTTCAGGCTCAGCCAAGGTTTCAGAATCCATGGAGAAACCCGTGGTGAACATCTCCGGCAAGATCACCAGATCAGCGTCCTCGGCCTGAGACAACAGCTCTTCGAAATGAGCGTGATTGGCCGCGCTGTCGTGCCAGACCAGCGTGGTCTGAACCAAAGCGATGTTCAGGTTCGGCAGTTGACTCAGATCGCGCATAGTTTTTCCGCTGCCAGACGCAACGTCTCCTCTCGCTTGGGAAAGCACAGGCGAATCAGGCGCTGGCCTTCAGGCGGGTTCTGGTAGAACACCGAGGGCGGAATGCTCGCCACACCGTGTTCGCGGGTCATCCAGAGCGACATCTCGACATCATTCAGATCCGGGCGAATCTGCGAGTAATCGACCATCTGGAAATAGGTCCCTGCCGCGCGCGTGAACGTGAAGCGCGAGGACGCCAGACGATCACAGAAGAAGTCACGCTTGGCCTGATAGAACGCAGGCAGCTCTTCGACATGCTCAGGGCAGGCAGCCATGTAATCCGCCAGCGCCCACTGCAACGGGGTCACGCCGCAGAAGCCGACGAATTGGTGAATCTTGCGCATCTCGGCCGTCAGCGCAGGAGGCGCGACGAGATAGCCGGTTTTCCAGCCAGTGACGTGATAGGTCTTGCCAAAAGAGCTGACCACGAATGCACGTGCGTAGAGTTCTTCATGGGCCAGAACACTGGCGTGTTTCACACCGTCGAACACCAGATGCTCGTACACCTCATCGCTGACCAGATAAATATCGCGGTCACGAATCAGCGCCGCGAGTTGGTCCAGTTCGGCACGGGAAATCAAGGCACCACTGGGGTTGTGCGGCGTGTTGATGATGATCATGCGGGTCTTGGGGCTCAGTGCAGCGTTGAGCTGTTCCCAATCGATGGAGAAGTCGCCATTCTTCAATTGCACATGAACGCAGCGGCCACCGGCCAGCTCGACCGACGGCTCATAGCTGTCGTAACTCGGGTCGAAGACGATGACTTCGTCCCCTGCGCGTATAACGGTCTGGATGGCACAGAAGATCGCATGGGTCGCGCCGGGCGTAATGGTGATTTCGGTGTCGACGTTCACCTCGCGTCCGTAGCAACGCGCGATTTTCGCCGCTACTTGCTGACGCAATGCGGGCAGTCCGGCCATCGGTGCGTACTGGTTGTGGCCGTCCATGGTGTGGCGGCAGAGCGCTTCACGCAGCGCTTCGGGTCCGTCGAAATCAGGAAAGCCTTGGGACAGGTTGATCGCCCCGGTTTCGGTTGCAAGCTGGGACATCACGGTAAAAATGGTGGTGCCAACGTTCGGCAATTTGCTGGTGATCATGGGTCTTCCTGCTCTACACCCGGCTCCAGAACGGCAGGGGAACCGGCAGAATAGCCCAATAAACGGATACAAAAAAAGGCGCCAATGGCGCCTTTTCGAAGAAAGTCCGTTACCGAATCAGCGTTTATCCTTGCGCTTCTTCTCGGCTTTCTTGTGGTGCGACATCAAGCGACGCTTCTTGTTGACCTGGCGGTCGGTCAGCGTGTTCTTGTTGCCTTCGTACGGGTTTTCACCGCCCTTGAACTCGATGCGGATCGGCGTGCCGACCAGTTTGAGCACGCGACGGTAGGTGTTTTCCAGATAGCGCACGTAGGATTTCGGCACCTTCTCGACCTGGTTGCCGTGGATCACGATCAGCGGCGGGTTGGCGCCACCCAGGTGAGCGTAACGCAGCTTGATCCGACGGCCATTGACCATTGGCGGCTGGTGTTCGCTGATGGCGTCTTCGAGGATCTGGGTCAGACGGCTGGTCGGCCAGCGGGTTACCGCCGACTTG
The DNA here is from genome assembly GCF_044900175.1 of Pseudomonas sp. NPDC088444. Classification (NCBI taxonomy): domain Bacteria; kingdom Pseudomonadati; phylum Pseudomonadota; class Gammaproteobacteria; order Pseudomonadales; family Pseudomonadaceae; genus Pseudomonas; species Pseudomonas sp. NPDC088444. The sequence goes on along the minus strand of NZ_JBJDNK010000010.1, from coordinate 188,581 downwards.
AACGAAGCCTGCACCGATTGATACAGGTTACCGACACCCGTGCCGTGCAACGCCGAGATGAAGTGAATATCGGCGAAGTCGACGAAGAAAAGACGACGCTCCAACTCGGTCTTTACGTAGTCGCGTTCGCTCGGCTGCATGCCATCCCACTTGTTCAGTGCAATGACAATGGCGCGCCCGGACTCCAGTGCGAAGCCCAACAGGTTCAGATCGTGATCCACGACGCCTTCGCGGGCGTCCATCACGAAGATCACCACGTTGGCGTCTTTGATGGCCTGAAGGGTCTTCACCACCGAGAACTTTTCGACTTCCTCGTGGATCTTGCCGCGCTTGCGCACACCGGCGGTGTCGATCAGCGTATACTTTTCTTCGTTGCGCTCGAACGGAATGTAGATACTGTCGCGGGTGGTGCCGGGCTGGTCATAGACGATGACCCGATCTTCACCCAGCATGCGGTTGACCAGCGTCGACTTGCCGACGTTGGGACGACCGATGATGGCGATCTTGATGCCGTCTTTCTCGCTCGGCCCAGGAATGCGCTTGGCTTCTTCGCCTTCAGCAACGTCTTCCTCTTCGCCCTCTTCTACTTCATCCGCATCTTTCGGGAATTCGCCCAAGGCAATTTCCATCATTTGCGAGATACCGCGACCATGTGCGCCCGCGATCGGGATCGCGTCGCCCATACCCAGCGGGCTGAACTCGGCGCGAGCCATGTCCGGGTCGATGTTGTCGACCTTGTTGGCCACGACATACGAGGTTTTGTTGCGCTTGCGCAGGTGCTCGCCAATCATCTGGTCGGCAGCGGTAAAACCTGCTTTGGCGTCCACCAGAAACAGCACGACATCGGCTTCTTCGATGGCCAGCAGCGACTGCTCGGCCATCTTCTCGTCCATGCCGTGTTCGTCACCGGAGATACCACCGGTGTCGATCACGATATAGGAACGCCCTTGCCACTTGGCCTCACCGTACTGGCGATCGCGGGTCAGACCGGACAGGTCGCCGACGATGGCGTCGCGACTGCGGGTCAGGCGGTTGAACAAGGTGGACTTGCCGACGTTCGGTCGACCCACCAGGGCGATTACGGGAACCATGCGGCTCTCCACTTCGTTATTTCAGAAAATACAAAAGCCGCTGCAAGGCAGCGGCCGGAGTTCGGAGCAGCACCCAAAAGTGCCGCAAGCCCCGTCAGGCGGGGCCGCGAGAGGAAAGCCGAAAGCCAGCCTCCTCAAGCATAGACAGCCACTACTTGATCGTCAGTGCTTCCAGCTTGCCGCTGTTGCCATAGACGTAAATGGTGTTGCCCGAGACCAGTGGACGAGCGCGCAGGCCGTCACCGTCGATTTTTTCACGCGCGACGAAATGACCGTCGACCTGGCTCAGCAGGTGCAGATAGCCTTCCATGTCGCCGACCGCCACGTAGCTGGAGAACACCTCAGGCGAACCCAACTGACGACGGGCCAGCGAATCGTTGCTCCACAGTGCAGTGGAGGAACGCTCGTCGACGCCTTCTACAGTACCGGTGGCCAGGGAAACGTAGACGCTGCCAAAGCCTTGGGCCACGCCCGAATAGCTCGATGCATCACGCTGCCACAGCACACGGCCGCTCTGCAGATCCAGCCCCGCAACACGACCCTGGTAGGTCGCGACATACAAGGTGCTGCCCGACAGCAGCAGGCCACCGTCGATGTCGACGACGCGGTCCAGCTCCGAGCGACCTTGGGGAATCGCAACCCGCTGTTCCCACACCGGCACACCATTGGTGGTGTCCAGTGCCACGACCTTGCCAGTCGACAGACCGGCGACCGCCAACTGGCTGGTCACCAGGGGTGCGCCCGTACCGCGCAGGGTCAGGACCGCCGGACTGCTTTCATAGATCCAGCGCTGATTGCCAGTGGCGGCGTCGTAGCCAATGACCCGGTCATCCTGAGTCTGGGCAACGACCACGTCACCGTTGGTGGCCGGAGCGGACAGCACTTCGCTGGTCGCCTTGGCCTTCCACTTCTGCTCGCCGGTAGATTCGTCGAGCACGATCACTTCGCCACGCAGGGTGCCGAGCATGACCAGACCGGAACCTACACCAACGGCGCCGGACACAGGCTGTTCGAGTTCTTTCTTCCAGACCACGTCACCGCTGCTGCGGTTAATGGCCATGACCAGACCATTGGCGTCGGCAGCGTAGATGTTCTCGCCATCGATGGCTGGAACCAACATGTTGTAGATGTCGCCCTGACCGTCACCGACCGAGCGGCTCCACAGCTTTTGCAGGGTCACTTCCTGTTTGAAGTCGACCAGTTCCGCCGGAGGCAATTCCTTTTTGCTGTTGCTGCTGCAACCCGCGGCCAGAACGGCCAGAGCCAGCAATGCTGCATGTTTCCAACGAATCACGTCACGCATCCCCTTTCGCCAGATCGTCGAGCTTCATTTGCAGGCCACCCACTGCCGATTGCTCGGACAGCGCAGCCTTGGCTTTCTTGTATGCCGCATACGCATCGTCGGTACGACCCAGTTGAACCAGCAGGTCGCCACGCAGTTCTTCACGGCTGGCTTCGAACGACTTGTCGACTTGACCGTCGAGCAGCTTCAGCGCGTCTTCCGCCTTGTTCTGTGCCGCCAGCACGCGAGCCAGACGTTGACGGGCGATCTCGCCCAGCGTCGGGTTGACCGGTTTGTCGGAAACGGCTTTCAGCTCGTTGGCTGCGTCGTCCAGCTTGCCGGTGTCCACCGCGACCTTGGCCACGAACAGACTGCCGTACTGGGCATACGCAGTGCCGCCGAATTCGCTTTTCAGCTTGCCAGCGATTTCAGCGACCTGACCGGCATCGGCCTGACCGCTTGGGGTCAGTGCCGTTTCAAGCAGTTGCTGGTACAGCGCCGAGGCACCTTGTGCCTGGTTGTTCTGATAGCGATGCCAGGCCTGCCAGCCCAACACCACGATCACTGCGAGCAGACCGCCGGTGACCAGAGGCTTGCCATTGCGCTGCCACCAGTCTTTAACCGCCGCCAGTTGTTCTTCGTCAGTACTCGACACCCCAATACTCCTATCCGCTTTCGCTTAAACGCTTGTTATCCAGCCTCAAGCCTGCGGAATGCAGGCGCCCAAGTGCTCGGAAAGAGCATCCCAGGCAACAGTCTGTTGTTCACCCTGACCACGCAGCGGCTTGACACCCACTTCCTGGCGCGCCAGTTCTTCATCACCCAGGATCAGCGCATACAGTGCACCGCTCTTGTCGGCTTTCTTGAACTGGCTCTTGAAGCTGCCTGCCCCGGCATTGACCTGCAGACGCAGGTTCGGTGCCTGATCGCGCAGACGCTCGGAAAGCGCCAGCGCCGCCAGCTCGGCTGCTTCACCGAATGCGCAGACGTACACGTCGAGGATACGGGAAATTTCTTCCGGGACCTGCTCCAGCGTTTCAAGCAGCAGCACCAGACGCTCGATGCCCATGGCGAAACCGACACCGCTGGTCGGCTTACCGCCCATCTGCTCCACCAGACCGTCATAACGACCGCCCGCGCAGACCGTACCCTGAGCACCCAGTTGGTCAGTGACCCATTCGAAAACGGTCTTGCTGTAGTAGTCCAGGCCACGCACCAGTTTGGGGTTGATCACGTAGGGAATGCCAGCCGCGTCCAGACGCGCTTTCAGGCCTTCGAAGTGAACCCGGGACTCTTCATCCAGATAATCCACCAGTTTTGGCGCGTCGACCAGCACCGCCTGGGTTTCAGGGTGCTTGGTGTCAAGCACGCGCAGCGGGTTGGTCTTCAGGCGACGCTGGCTGTCTTCGTCCAGTTGCTCGTGACGCGCCGAGAGGTACTCGACCAGCGCTTCACGGTAGCGACCACGGGCCTCACTGGTGCCCAGGCTGTTCAACTCCAGTTTGACCGCATCGCGAATGCCCAACAGGCCCCACAGACGCCAGGTCAGGACGATCAGCTCGGCATCGATGTCCGGACCGTCGAGGTTGAACACTTCGACGCCAATCTGGTGAAACTGGCGATAGCGGCCTTTCTGCGGGCGCTCGTGGCGGAACATCGGGCCGATGTACCAGAGTTTCTGCACTTGGCCGCCGCCCGTGATCCCGTGCTCCAGCACCGCGCGCACACAGGCAGCAGTGCCTTCAGGACGCAGGGTCAGCGAGTCGCCATTACGGTCGGCGAAGGTGTACATCTCTTTTTCGACGATGTCGGTGACTTCGCCGATCGAGCGCTTGAACAGATCGGTGAATTCAACGATCGGCATGCGGATCTGGCGATAGCCGTAGTTATCCAGCAGACGCGATACGGTGCCTTCGAAGTAGCGCCACAGCGGCGTCTGGTCCGGCAGGATGTCGTTCATGCCACGAATGGCTTGCAGGGACTTGCTCACAAAAATTCCTTGGAAAACGGGTTAGCCGCGAACGATCAGCGCTGCGTCGGCCTGGGCCTTTTCGGCCGCTTTATCGCGGATCAAGCGTTCGAGCTCGTCCACCAGGTTGTCATTGGTCAGCTTTTGCGACGGTTTGCCGTCGATGTAAATCAGGTTCGGCGTACCACCCGTGAGGCCGATGTGCGCCTCCTTGGCTTCACCCGGACCGTTGACCACACATCCGATGACCGCCACATCCATCGGCACGAGCAAATCTTCAAGGCGCCCTTCCAGCTCGTTCATGGTCTTGACCACATCGAAGTTCTGCCGCGAGCAACTCGGGCAGGCGATGAAGTTGATGCCACGGGAACGCAGGTGCAGCGACTTGAGGATGTCGTAACCGACCTTCACTTCTTCAACCGGATCGGCGGCCAAGGAAATTCGAATGGTATCGCCAATGCCTTCGGCCAGCAGCATACCTAGGCCGACGGCCGATTTCACTGTGCCTGAACGCAAACCACCGGCTTCGGTGATGCCCAGGTGCAACGGCTGGACGATTTGCTTGGCCAGCAAGCGGTACGCCTCAACGGCCATGAACACATCGGACGCCTTGACGCTGACCTTGAAATCCTGGAAATCCAACCGGTCGAGGTGCTCGACGTGGCGCAGCGCCGATTCCACCAGCGCAGCCGGGGTCGGTTCGCCGTATTTCTTCTGCAGGTCCTTTTCCAGCGAACCGGCGTTGACGCCGATGCGGATCGGAATGCCCCGGTCACGTGCAGCATCGACCACAGCGCGCACGCGGTCTTCACGACCGATGTTGCCCGGGTTGATACGCAGGCAATCGACGCCCAGTTCGGCGACGCGCAACGCGATCTTGTAATCGAAGTGGATGTCGGCGACCAGCGGCACCTTGACCAATTGCTTGATGCGGCCAAAGGCTTCGGCGGCGTCCATGTCCGGTACGGAGACGCGGACAATGTCCACGCCAGCGGCCTCCAGACGATTGATTTGCGCGACCGTCGCGGCGACATCATTGGTGTCGCTGTTGGTCATGCTCTGTACCGCGATCGGCGCATCACCGCCGACCGGCACTGAGCCGACCCAGATTTTGCGGGTTTCGCGACGTTTGATCGGAGATTCGCCGTGCATGTTATTGACCCAGCTTTATACGAGCCGTCAGGCCCTTGGTAAACGATGCGACATCGATGGGCTGGCCGTTGTAGCTGACCTGCGCAGCGCGCGCGACGCCTAGACGCAAAGCCAACGGCGGCTGGCCGCTGACATCGATGCTGTCGCCCGAATGTTTGACGCCGCTGCTCAGCACCTTGCCATTGCTGTCCCTGACTTCGAACCAGCACTCGCCGGTGAACTGGATCTGCACCTGACCAAAACCGGCCGGAACAGGTGTCGGCACTGGCACAACTGCAGTGGCCGAGGTAGAGGGTGCTGGCGCGGTATGCGCCGGTGCGGTCGGCGCAACGGGCGCGGTGGTCGCAGGGGCTGGCGTGGTTGGCACAGCAGCATTTGACGGTGCGGGTGCAGCCGGTTCGGTGTTGTTCAATGGCAGTGGTGCGTTGTTGCTCTGTCCTTCAGCGACGGCTTGATCTTCAGGCTCGTCCAGTGGATGAATCTGGGTGGTACCGTCGGCGCTTTCGACTTCCACGTGTTCCATGCCCAGACTGGTCGGCTCTTTGCCGCGCAGGGTCGACTGATCCTGCCACCAGACAAAACCACCGCCAATCAACGCCACCAACAGCAACAGACTGACAATGCGCAGGATGTTGTGGGACAGACGCACTGGCTCTTCGATACGGCCCAGCGCATGCACGTTGCTGCCTTTGCCGTCGGTGCCGGTGTACTGGTCGAACTGGCTGACCAGCGAATTCTGATCCAGCCCCATCAGTTTCGCGTAAGCACGGATATAGCCCCGAGCGAAGGTATGGCCCGGAAGCTTGTCAAAATCGCCCGACTCCACATAACCCAGGGAAGTCGCGGTGAGGTTCAGCCTCAAAGCCACATCTGGCAGCGACCAGTTTTTACTCTCGCGAGCCTGGCGCAACGTTTCACCAGGGTTCGTACGAGTGGCTGCTACAACTTCGGGATGCGCCGCTTTCATCATTGCTCCGACAGGTATTGCTGATATTCCGGCGTACCGGGATAGAGTCTTTTGAGTTGCAGGCCGTAACTGGCTGCCTTGTTGCGATCGTCATAAATCTTCGCCAGCCGCGTACCCAGCAGCAGGCTGCGTGCGTTCTGTTCGCTCAGTTGGCTGAACCGGTCGTAATAGTCACGCGCGGGCACATAATGCCTGTCTTCGTAAGACAACTCAGCCATTTCCAGCAAAGCGCGCGGTTGTTGACGGTCCAGCCTCAAGGCTTTGTCGAAATGCTCGCGGGCCACGTCACGATTGCCCAACATCAACGAGGTCATGCCCAGGTTTTCGAAGACCCTGGCACGCTCGGCATAGAGGTTATCATCGGCCGCCTGTTCAAAGCGCTCGTAAGCTTCCTTGTAGCGCTTCTGCTCGTAGAGAAAACTGCCGTAGTTATTGAGGATTCGCGCATCTTTCGGGCGCGAGGACAGCGCCTTGCGGTAATACTCGTCAGACAGTTTGGGTTCCGCTTCCGCCTGAAAGACCAACGCCAGCGCTGCGTTGGCGTCGGCATCGGAGCTGTCCAGCTCCAGTGCCTTTTTCAACGGAGCCTTGGCCCGCTCGGTCTGACCCTGCTGCAAATAGCCCAGGCCTAATTGGACGTAGGCCTGGCGAGCTTCTTCACGTCCCTTGCCGGTACTCAGCGGATTGACGTTGCCTGTGGACACGCAACCCACCAGCAATGTGGCAAAACACAGGAGCAGCGCCGCGCGCAGGGACATAGAGATCCTCTCAGTCAAATTCGCAATCAGGTGCGAGCCGCAGCGACCTGAGCCCCGTCGGCCTCGGCACTGAGCTCACGTACAGCGATGTAACGTTCGCTGCGGCGAGTGCGGTCCATTACCTGCCCGACCAACTGGCCACAGGCAGCATCGATGTCCTCACCGCGGGTGGTGCGCACGGTGACGTTGAATCCGGCGTGATGCAACGTGTCCTGGAAGCGCCGGATCGCATTGTTGCTCGGGCGTTCGTAGCCCGAATGCGGAAACGGGTTGAAGGGGATCAGGTTGATCTTGCACGGGGTGTCCTTGAGCAGCTCGATCATCTCGGCCGCATGCTCGGGACGGTCGTTGACGTCCTTGAGGAGCGTGTACTCGATGGTCAGAACACGCTTCTCGCCCAATGCCGACATATAGTTGCGGCAGGATTCGAGGAGCATCTGCAACGGGTACTTCTTGTTGATCGGTACCAGCTTGTTACGCAGCGCGTCATTTGGCGCGTGCAGCGACAGGGCCAGCGAGACGTCGATGTGCTGCGCGAGCACGTCGATCATCGGTACCACGCCGGAGGTGGACAGCGTCACCCGGCGTTTGGAAATGCCATAACCCAAATCGTCCATCATTAGACGCATGGCGGAAATGACATTGTCGAAGTTCAGCAATGGCTCGCCCATCCCCATCATCACCACGTTGGTGATGGCGCGGTCGATGGTGGCCGGGACACTGCCGAAGGATTTGTTGGCAATCCACACCTGCCCGATGACTTCGGCGGCGGTGAGGTTGCTGTTGAAGCCTTGCTTGCCCGTGGAGCAGAAACTGCAATCCAGCGCGCAGCCCGCCTGGGAGGAGACACACAGGGTGCCCCGCTTGCCTTGCGGAATGTAAACGGTCTCGACGCAGCTACCGGACTCAACGCGCACGACCCACTTGCGTGTGCCGTCGGCGGAAATGTCCTCGCTGACGACTTCAGGACCCCGAATTTCGGCACGACGCTCGAGTTTTTCCCGCAGCGCCTTGCCGACGTTCGTCATGGCTTCGAAATTATCGACGCCATAGTGGTGAATCCACTTCATGACCTGACCGGCACGGAAGCGTTTCTCCCCGATGGACTCGAAGAATTTTTCCATTTCCGGCTGGGTCAGACCCAACAGGTTGATTTTGCCAGTTGTTTCAGTCATGGATTCACCCTCACTCGCAGCAGCCGCTTAGCGAGTGGTTACCTCGGTAGCAGCGAAGAAGTAAGCGATTTCGCGAGCAGCAGCCGCTTCGGAGTCCGAACCGTGAACGGCGTTGGCGTCGATGGACTCGGCGAAGTCAGCACGGATGGTGCCTGGAGCAGCTTCTTTAGGGTTGGTAGCGCCCATCAGTTCGCGGTTTGCCAGGATGGCGTTTTCGCCTTCCAGAACCTGAACAACAACTGGACCGGAGGTCATGAAAGCAACCAGGTCGCCGAAGAAACCACGGGCGCTGTGCTCAGCGTAGAAACCTTCTGCTTCGGCTTTGGACAGTTGCTTCAGTTTCGAAGCGACGACGCGCAGACCGGCTTTTTCAAAGCGAGTGGTGATCTCACCGATGACGTTTTTTGCAACAGCGTCAGGCTTGATGATCGAGAAAGTACGTTGAACAGCCATGTGAAACTCCAGAAACGGTGATTGTTGCGAAAAATTAAACCCGCGAATTATACGCGGGTTCTGGTGTATTGCCTAACGTGCAAAGACGATCAGTCTATTTCAGCGGCCCAAAGGGGCTGGATCGCTTCCAGCACCTTCTCGCCGACCCGGCCCGACGTATCGTCGAAGCCCGGTAATTCCTTGATCATCTGTTGCAGTTTGACGAAGCCCACCGAATACGGATCGACGCCCGGATAGGCCTCGGCCAGTTCTTCGGCAATGCGTTGTACGTCATTCCAACCGTAGCTCATGACAATCCCTCGGTCAGTGCGGCGCTTCGGCTGCATGGTTTAGCGAATATTTCGGAATCTCGACGGTAAGATCCTCAGTACCGACCTTGGCCTGACAGGCCAGACGCGAGTGCGCTTCCAGCCCCCAGGCACGATCAAGGTAGTCTTCTTCCAGCTCATCCGCCTCCTCCAGCGAGTTGAAACCCTCGCGGATGATGCAGTGGCACGTGGTGCAGGCGCAGACGCCGCCGCAGGCACTTTCCATCTCGATATGGTGCTCATGCGCCAGTTCAAGGATCGACGTGCCTGGCTCGGCCTCAACCACCAGGCCCTCCGGGCAGAACTCGTGGTGGGGCAGAAAAATCACCTGCGGCATCAGTTATTCCTCAATCTCATTCAGGTTGCGTCCTGCCAGAGCGGCTTTCACCGTCGAGTCCAGACGACGGGCGGCGAACGCGTCGGTCACCTGCGACAGACGCTTGGTCTGCTGCTCGATAGCCGCACCGTCGGTGCCCTTGATCAATTCACGGAGTTCATCGACCTGCATGTCGATGACCATGCGCTCTTCGGCGTCGAGCAAACGCTCGCCATCAGCCTGCAAGGCCCCCTCGACAGCTTCGATCAGGCGCTGGGCATCAACCTGCTGCTCACGCAGCACGCGGGCCACTTTGTCATCACCGGCATACTGGAACGAATCCTTGAGCATGCGTGCGATCTCGCCATCGGTCAGGCCATAGGACGGCTTGACCTGAATGCTGGATTCGACGCCAGAGGCCAGTTCGCGAGCGGAAACGCTCAGCAGACCATCGGCATCGACCTGGAACGTCACGCGAATCTTCGCCGCACCCGCCACCATCGCAGGGATGCCGCGCAGGTCGAAACGCGCCAGCGAACGGCAGTCACTGATCAACTCACGCTCGCCCTGCAGGACGTGAATCATCATGGCGGACTGGCCATCTTTATAAGTGGTGAATTCCTGCGCACGCGCCACCGGAATCGTGGTGTTGCGCGGAATCACTTTCTCCATCAAGCCACCCATGGTTTCCAGCCCCAGGGACAGCGGAATGACGTCCAGCAACAACAGCTCGCCGCCGTCGCGCTTGTTACCTGCCAAGGTATCGGCCTGGATCGCTGCACCAATGGCAACCACTTGATCCGGGTCAATGGAGGTCAGCGGCTGACGACCGAACAGCTCGCCGACCGCTTCACGCACGCGAGGCACGCGAGTCGAACCGCCGACCATGACGACGGCTTCAACCTCGTCCAACTCAATACCGCAATCGCGCACGGCACGACGACAGGCCTTTAGGCTGCGAGCGATCATCGGCTCAATGAGCTCATTGAAACCCGCGCGCGTCAGCACGCCAGTCCAGGCGCCATGGACGACTTCAACCGATTCAGCATCGGTCAGCGCCTCTTTGGCGGCACAGGCCGTTTGCATAAGGCTGCGCTGCGCAGCCGGGTCCAGATCATCGGACAGCCCAGCCTCAGCGATGATCCAACTGGCGACGGCGTGGTCGAAATCGTCGCCACCCAGCGCGCTGTCGCCGCCCGTGGCCAAGACTTCGAAAACGCCGCCGGTCAGGCGCAGGATCGAGATATCGAACGTCCCGCCGCCCAGATCGTAGATTGCCACGACACCTTCGGCTTTCTGATCGAGACCATACGCCACGGCCGCAGCAGTCGGCTCATTGAGCAGGCGCAACACGGTCAGACCGGCCAGTTTGGCCGCATCTTTGGTGGCCTGGCGCTGAGCGTCGTCGAAATACGCAGGCACCGTGATGACAGCACCCACCAGATCGCCACCCAACGTGGCTTCTGCACGCTGGCGCAGCACCTTGAGGATGTCGGCAGACACCTCGACCGGGCTTTTCGCACCCTGCACGGTTTCGATGAACGGCATGTGTGACTCGCCACCGATGAAGCGGTAAGGCAGTTGCTCGCCCAAATGCTTCACATCGGCGACACCACGCCCCATCAGGCGCTTGACCGAAATAATGGTGTTCAGAGGATCAGTGGCCGCGGCGTCCTTGGCGGACTGACCCACTTCAACGCGGTCAGCGTGGTAGCGGACAGCCGACGGCAGGATCACCTGACCACTGGCGTCGGGCAGCGGCTCACTGATACCGCTGCGCAGGGCGGCGACCAGCGAGTTGGTGGTGCCGAGATCGATCCCGACGGCCAGACGGCGCTGATGAGGTTTTGGACTTTGGCCGGGTTCGGCGATCTGCAGTAGAGCCATTGCTGTTCTGATATCACTGGCGCGCCGCCCAGAGGCGGCGCGGGGTTAATCGTCGAGGCGCTCTTCCAGCTGGCGCACTTCGTAGGAGAGCTTGTCGAGGAACTGCATGCGGCGCATAAGGCGCTCCGCCTGCTCACGCTGTGCAGCATCATCCCAACAAGCCGCGAAGCTCTCGTTCAGTTCTTCCTGAGCCGCCTTGAGACGACGCTTGAATACCGCCACACCATCCAGATCCGCCTCATCCTGCAAGTCCTCGAGTTCCTCGCGCCATTGCATCTGCTGCATCAGGAAGTCAGGATCGTGCACCGTGACCTCAAGGGGCACTTCCCCCTTGAGCGCCAACAGATAACGCGCACGCTTGGGCGCGCTTTTCAGCGTCTGGTAGGCGTCGTTCAAGCTCGCCGAGCGCTCCAGCGCAACACGTTGCTCACGCTCGGGAGCGTCAGCGAAACGGTCGGGGTGCACGCTACGGGCAAGTTCACGATAACGCGAGGCCAGCAAGTCGAGATCCAGCAGGAAACCCGGCTGCAGGTCGAACAGAGCGAAATGACAAGGAGTACCCACGATAAGCCTCAGACGTTGAAGCTTTCGCCGCAGCCACACTCACCGCGCGAGTTGGGGTTGTTGAACTTGAAGCCTTCGTTCAACCCTTCCTTGACGAAATCGAGCTCGGTGCCGTCGAGATAAACCAGGCTCTTGGGATCGATGATCACCTTGACGCCGTGTTGTTCGAACACCGTATCTTCGCTTTCCGGCTCGTCGACGAACTCAAGTACGTACGCCAGGCCAGAGCAGCCTGTGGTGCGAACGCCCAGACGAATGCCATCACCCTTGCCGCGCCCCTCAAGGGAACGACGCACGTGGTTGGCGGCAGCTTCGGTCATGCTGATAGCCATCGTGACTCCTTACTGTTGCCAGCGGTGTAAAGACTGCTTAGAGCAGGCCTTTCTTCTGCTTGTAGTCGCGAACGGCAGCCTTGATGGCGTCCTCTGCGAGTACGGAGCAGTGGATTTTCACCGGCGGCAGCGCCAGTTCTTCGGCCAACTGGGTGTTTTTGATCGTTTCTGCCTCGTCCAGCGTCTTACCCTTCATCCACTCGGTGGCCAGGGAGCTGGAAGCGATGGCCGAACCGCAGCCGTAAGTCTTGAACTTGGCGTCTTCGATGATGCCTTGCTCGTTGACCTTGATTTGCAGGCGCATGACGTCGCCACACGCCGGAGCGCCGACCATGCCGGTGCCGACATCAGGATCTTCCGCGTTCATCTTGCCGACGTTGCGCGGGTTCTCGTAGTGGTCAATGACCTTTTCGCTGTAAGCCATGATGCAATCCTCATCAGTTTGCCGCTCTCACGGCACTTCAAAAACCCTGTTTTTAAAGCGCCGCGTTGGGTGGCGACTTTAAATTAGTGTGCAGCCCACTCGATCTTCGAGATGTCGACGCCGTCCTTGAACATGTCCCACAGCGGCGACAGAGCGCGCAGCTTGGTCACGGCTTCGCAGACTTTCTGCGCGGCGTAGTCGATTTCTTCTTCAGTGGTGAAGCGACCGAACGTGAAACGGATCGAGCTGTGTGCCAGTTCGTCGTTGCGGCCCAAGGCGCGCAGCACGTACGAAGGCTCCAGAGAGGCCGAGGTGCACGCGGAACCCGAAGAAACGGCGAGATCCTTGAGCGCCATGATCAGCGACTCACCTTCGACGTAGTTGAAGCTCAGGTTCAGGTTGTGCGGCACGCGAGCGGTCAGGCTGCCGTTGACGTACAGTTCTTCAAGGTGCTCGACCTGCTTGTAGAAGCGATCGCTGAGTGCCTTGATGCGCACGTTTTCAGCGACCATGTCTTCCTTCGCGATGCGGAACGCTTCACCCATGCCGACGATCTGGTGAGTGGCCAGGGTGCCGGAGCGCATGCCACGCTCGTGACCGCCACCGTGCATGGTGGCTTCAATGCGCACGCGAGGCTTGCGGCTGACGTACAGCGCGCCGATGCCCTTAGGGCCGTAGGTCTTGTGAGCCGAGAAAGACATCATGTCGACTTTCAGCTTCGACAGGTCGATGTCGACCTTGCCGGTGGACTGAGCAGCATCGACATGGAACAGCACGCCGCGCGAACGGGTCAGTTCGCCAATTGCAGCGATGTCGTTGACGGTGCCGATTTCGTTATTGACGTGCATGACCGAGACCAGAATGGTGTCGTCGCGCAGTGCGGCTTCGACCATCGCCGGAGTGATCAGACCGTCTTCGGTCGGCTCAAGGTAGGTGACTTCGAAACCTTCGCGCTCCAGTTGGCGCATGGTATCGAGAACCGCTTTGTGTTCGATCTTGCTGGTGATCAGGTGCTTGCCTTTGGTGGCATAGAAATGCGCTGCGCCTTTGATCGCCAGGTTGTCGGACTCGGTGGCCCCGGAAGTCCAGACGATTTCGCGCGGATCGGCATTGACCAGATCAGCCACTTGACGACGAGCATTCTCGACCGCCTCTTCCGCTTTCCAGCCGAAAACGTGGGAACGCGACGCCGGGTTACCGAAGTTGCCATCCACCAGCAGGCAATCGCTCATTTTCTGCGCAACACGCGGATCGACCGGGGTCGTCGCGGAATAATCGAGGTAAATCGGCAATCTCATTGAATATCTCCTATCGGGCAGGCGCGCCGCGCGTTCATCTGCGTTCACTCAACGGCGGATGTTTCAATCTTGTCCAGCATCTGCGTTTTGTTACCGCAACGACGCAGATCCTGACGTTGGGCGACTTCCTGCACTTCACGGCGAGTGACGAGGTCGGCCAGGCTGATACCGCTTAGAAATTCGTGAATCTGCTGGCTGAGGTCGCACCACAAATGGTGGGTCAAACAGGTATCGCCAGCATGACAATCACCGAGCCCCTGGCAGCGTGTTGCGTCGACCGATTCGTTGACCGCATCGATCACCTGCGCCACTTGAATCCCCTGCATGTTGCGGGACAGCTGGTAGCCACCGCCCGGCCCACGCACGCTGGAGACCAGATTGCTGCGGCGCAGCTTGGCGAACAGTTGCTCGAGGTAGGAAAGGGAAATGCCTTGCCGCTCGGAGATATCGGCCAGAGACACCGGCCCATGCTGCGCGTGCAACGCCAGATCCAGCATGGCAGTGACGGCGTATCGGCCCTTTGTAGTCAGTCGCATGACGTGTACCGCGGAGGTTCGGAATGAGAGCGAGTATGCTATTCCCGAGTATTTAAGTCAACTATAAGACCTAGTGAAACAGTCGGGATTACCCGCAAAGAGCGGGCGGCATAATAGCAAAACCGCAAGTCAAATAGTACGTTTCGACGACCCTTTTAGAGCCGTTTGCGTCAAATACCTTGACCGACCTTGGTCTCGTTGCGTTCCTTGATGCAATCGAATACTTCCTGGTGCAACTCCGGCAACTCTTTTTCCCGGTACTCACAACCCAGGCTTTTCAGGGCCTTGCCCATGTCTTCCATGCGCACATCGACGGCCTGCAAGTGATCGAGCAACTGGCCGATCGCACGGGCGACGGGATCCGGCATGTCCTCGCCAACACCGTAGGCATCGAAGCCGATTTTCTCGGCCATGGCCTTGCGTTTGGCTTCGGCGTCACTTTCATCGGTCTTGACGATGATTCGGCCCGGAATGCCCACAACGGTTGCGCCTGCTGGCACCGGCTTGGTCACCACGGCGTTCGATCCCACTTTCGCACCCGCACCGACGGTGAACGGACCGAGCACCTTGGCACCCGCCCCCACTACCACACCGGATTCCAGCGTCGGATGGCGCTTACCTTTGTTCCAACTGGTGCCGCCCAGGGTCACGCCCTGATACAGCGTCACGTCATCACCGATTTCGGCGGTCTCACCGATGACGATGCCCATGCCGTGGTCGATAAAGAAGCGTCGACCGACCTTGGCGCCGGGATGAATTTCGATTCCGGTCAACCAGCGACCGAAATTCGACACCATGCGCGCAGGCCACTTGAAATCCTTGTTCCACAACCAGCCAGACAACCGATGCAGCCAGATCGCGTGCATACCGGGGTAGCAGGTCAACACCTCGAAAGCGTTACGGGCCGCCGGGTCACGGTGAAATACACTTTGAATATCTTCTCGCAGACGCTCGAACATCACTGATCCTTCCGCTTGTAGGGCTCACCGTTGGCCGCTTTTTGGGTTTCGGTGAGGATGCCACGCAAAATGCTCATTTCGGATCGGTCGATTTCCGAGCGACCGTACAGGCGACGCAGTCTGGCCATCAGATGGCGCGGCTTGTCCGGATCGAGGAAACCAATGTTCACCAGAGTGGCCTCCAGATGCTCATAGAATTTTTCCATGTCATCCATTGTCACTCGCTCGGCAGTCGGCTCGACCTTCTCGACTTTGCTCACCTGCCCTTCCGTTGCCAGCCAGGCTACGCGCGTTTCGTAGCTGAGCACCTGCACCGCCGCCGCCAGATTCAATGAGCTGAAGTCAGGGTTTGACGGAATGTGGACGTGGTAATGACAACGCTGTAACTCGTCGTTGGTCAGGCCTGCGTATTCACGCCCGAACACCAGCGCGATCTCTTCGCCCTGCGCAGCGTGTTCAACACTCATGACGCCCGCTTCGCGGGGGTCGAGCATCGGCCAGGGGATCTTGCGGTCACGCGCACTGGTGCCCATGACCAACGTGCAGCCGACCAGCGCGTCTTCAAGGGTCGACACCACCTGCGCGGTTTCGAGGATATCGGTGGCACCTGATGCGCGCGCATCGGCATCGGCGTGGGGGAAATGAGCCGGATCGACCAGCACCAGCCGCGAAAGCCCCATGTTTTTCATGGCACGGGCCGCGCCACCGATATTGCCCGGATGACTGGTGCCGACCAGAACCACACGAATGTTTTGCAGCACGGCTGAAGTCTCGCTTGCAGGGGATAAAGGGGGACGAATCTTACAGAAGCACCGGCCCCAAGGCTATGAACCGCTGCTCCAAGGCCTTTACATACACCTTCAGGCGACGCACATCCACTCCCTCTGAGGCGACCGGACGCATGGGAAACGCAGCACTCGCGCTGGAAATCATCGACGAGAACCCCTAGAATGCCCGGCTCTCTTTAACGACCTAGGTGATTTATCCATGCAGCCCATGCTGAATATCGCGCTGCGCGCCGCACGCAGTGCCAGCGAACTGATTTTCCGCTCCATCGAGCGCCTGGATAGCATCAAGGTCGATGAAAAAGACGCGAAAGACTACGTAACCGAGATCGACCGTGCCGCCGAGAAGACCATCATCGATGCGTTGCTCAAGGCGTACCCGACCCACGGCATCCTGGGCGAAGAAAGCGGCCTGAAAGAAGGCACTGGCGAAGGCGCCGACTACCTGTGGATCATCGATCCGCTGGATGGCACCACCAACTTCGTACGTGGCGTACCTCACTTCGCCGTCAGCATTGCCTGTAAATACCGTGGCCGTCTGGAACACGCTGTCGTGCTGGACCCGGTTCGCCAGGAAGAATTCACCGCCACTCGCGGTCGCGGTGCACAGCTGAACGGTCGTCGTCTGCGCGTCAGCCCTCGCAAGAGCCTGGAAGGCGCCCTGCTCGGCACCGGCTTCCCGTTCCGTGAAAACCAGATGGATAATCTGGAAAACTATCTGAACATGTTCCGCTCGCTAGTCGGCCAGACCGCAGGCATCCGTCGCGCAGGCGCGGCCAGCCTGGACCTGGCTTATGTGGCTGCCGGTCGTTTCGACGCATTCTGGGAGTCGGGCCTGTCCGAATGGGACATGGCAGCAGGCGCTCTGCTGATTCAGGAAGCAGGCGGCCTGGTCAGCGACTTCAACGGTGGTCACGACTTCCTTGAAAAGGGTCACATCGTTGCGGGCAACACCAAGTGTTTCAAAGCGGTACTGACCTCGATCGCCCCGTTCGTACCTGCATCGCTGAAGCGCTAAGCTTCGCGATATCAAAAGAACCGGCCCTGTGCCGGTTTTTTTGTGCCTGCTCATCTGACAGCACAAAATCCTGTGGAAGATTCTATGGTGGCTGGCCAACCTTTTGCGCCACGCAGTTGGTTTCCACAAAGATCGTGCCGAATCCAAATTTTGTGTTGGACGCCAAACCTGTGGGAGCCGGCTTGCTGGCGAAAGCGATGGGTCAGTCACCGCTGCGATGTCAGATCTGACGCCTTCGCCAGCAAGCCCGCTCCCACCGGTTCACGCACGGCGATAATCTTGCGCACGTTTTCTCCCGCTCAATTCGCGGGACAGGTCAATAAAGTTCTGCAATGGCGGCAGTTGGTTGAAGCTGCGACACACCAGCGTAATCGGCGCATGCAACCGAGGCTTGGCTCCGGCGATCGGGCAGTAAACGACGCTTTCTTTGTGCACATCCCGCATGGACGCCGGGACAATGGAAATACCCGCCCCCGCCGCCACCAGGCTGACGTTGGTGAGCATTCGCTCGACCTCGAACGCGATCTTCAGGTTGAACCCTGCGTGCTGGCAGGCCGTGATCAGGTTGGCGTACATGCCCGGCGCACCCGGACGCCGGACCAGAATGAATTGCTCTTCGGCCAAATCCTGCAAGGCAATCGACGGCGCCTCCCCCGCCCCATCAAATCCTGCCAGCAAGCGATGCCCCACCGGCAGCGTCAGCAGCATTTCCTCGTTCAGCAAGCGATGAAACTCGATGCTCTGGTGACGACTCACCGGCGCCCGCAGAATCCCTACATCGACACTGCCATCGATGGTCGCTTCGGTGAGTTGCTGCGCGCTGCCTTCTTTCAGCGACACGGCTACAGCGGGAAAGCGCTCCCGATATGCCCGAATGATGCGCGGAATCAGCGGGTGTGCGGCCGCCGAACTGGTGAAGCCGACACTCAATTGTCCCTCGATGCCATGGGCCGCACGGGACGCTTTTTGCGAACCCTCTTTGACCCGAGCCAGAATGTCCTGAGCCTCTTGCAAAAACACCTGGCCGCCCGCCGTCAGATCCACGCCTTTGGGATGACGCTTGAACAGATCGAAACCCAGCTCTTCTTCAAGCGCACGAATCTGCTGACTCAGCGGCGGCTGTTGCATGTTCAAACGCGCTGCCGCACGGGTGAAATGACGCTCTTCGGCCACCATGACGAAATAACGCAGATGACGAAGCTCCATGGTGGTCTATCCCGCAACGAGGTTTTATGATTGCCGCCCGATCGATGCGACAGTGGTCGGCAAGCGTGCCCAATCCCCAAGAGGCTGACAAGGCGCGCTCATAACAATAAATACGCCAGTTCCGGAATGCCGATGCTCATCAGGCTTTTCAGCAGCACCACCTTGCAACTGCTCGTCGCTATCATCTGCGGCACGCTGCTGGGCGTGCTCGATCCTTATCTCGCAATCAATATGAAGCCATTGAGCGATGGGTTTATTCGCGTGATCGGCTGGTTGATGCCGTTCATGATGTTTCTGCTGATCGCATCGGGTGTCGCCGGTCTGCCTACTCGACAGAAAGGGCTGGCTGGCAGGATTCTGGTGTATTTCCAGAGCATGGCGCTGGTGTCACTGTTGCTGGGTGGCGTCATTGCCGAACTGACACATCCAGGCATCGGGGCGGTCACGCCTCATTTCTCGGCCCGCACCGTCGATGATGTTTTTTCCTGGCACGCAGCAGGTTCTGTGCTGGAGCGCGCCCTCACACAAAATCCCATCCTGCACGTCATGCTCGCGGGGCTTTTGACCGGCGTCGTCATGGGGCGATTCGGCAGCCATCCTCACGTTGAAGCCCTGCACAGGGTTCTGGAAAAGGCCGTCGAATGGCTTTTCAATGGGCTGCGATTGATCCTGAGATTCGCCCCCCTCGCTGCCTTTGGCGCTATCGCCTTCACCATCGGTAAATTCGGCCTGGCGTCAGCGCTCCCGCTGCTCAAGTTCGTGGCCGTGATGTATCTGGCGAGCGCAGCGTTCATCATCCTGGTGCTGGCGCCAATGGCCCACCTTTCGGGCATACCCGTGTGGTCGCTCGTCAAACACATCAAGGATGAACTGCTGCTCGTGACGTTTACCGGCTCATCGGTAGCCGCCTTGCCCGGCCTGATCGAGAAAATGCAAACGCTTGGCTGCGACCGTCAGCTCACACGACTGGTGCTGACCACGGGTTATACCTTCAACCTCAGCGGCTCGAATATCTACCTGATCACGGCGGTGGTGTTTTTGGCGCAGATGTCGGGCATCGAGCTGACGGGCGCAGAATGGCTGACGCTGCTGCTGATTTCGCTGGTGACCTCACTGGGGTCGACGAGCATGGCGGGGTCTGCGTTCTTCACCCTGATCGCGACACTCAATCTGCTGCACATCGTGCCGGTGGAAGGCGTCGGATTACTGCTAGGGGTCGAACGGCTGATGAAGTGCCGGGTGCTGACCAACGTGCTTGGCAACTGCGTGGCCTGCCTTGCGATTGCCCGTTGGCAGAATGCAGTACACCTGTGGGAGCGAATTCATTCGCAAGACGATGATGCCGGCGATAAATCTTCTGTGCCTGAACTACCGAATCGCGAATGAATTCGCTCCCACAGGGATATCGATCTATAGACCTCAGCCCTTGGAAGACAACAACTTCTCAAACGCCTGATCCAGCTTGCCTTCCGCCTGCGTCAGCTTTTCCCGACGTTCATGCAGCCAGGTCTGGTCGGCGTCCAGCGTCTTGTGCGCTTCGGCCAGCATGCGCTTGACCTCCTCGGGCTGCGGACCGCCAGTGCCTTTTCGGGTCTTGACCATATTTTCCGGCGACAGCGCCGCACGGAAGGTCGCCTCATCCAGCGGCAAAGTGTTCTGCTTCCACTGGTACTTGTCAGCGGCTTTGGTGAACAACTTCTGCGCGTCGGCATACGGGAAGGTCTTCGGCGTCAGGCCTTGATCCCGCGCCTGCTCGACGATCAGCGAAGCAAAGCTGTGGCCGATGCGAAACGGTACTTTCTGTGTACGTTCCAGGGTATCGGCCAGCTCCATGGACGTGGTCCACTCGTTCTCCAGCTCTTCGCGAGCGCGCTGCGGATTGACCTGCAAGGCGTCAAGCACCGCGTCCATCGCACCGAACATCTCTTTGGTCGAATCGAACACCCCCAACGAATCAAACGCGAACTTGTAATCGGTCATGCCCGTGGTGACGTTGTGGGCGCGCAAGGTCACGGTCTGGGCCAGTCCCACCACATCCGACGCTGATTCGCGAGCACGCATCAACAGACCCGGATTGCGCTTCTGCGGCATGGCGCTGCTGGTGTAGGTCTTTTCTTCGTCCAGCAGGAGCCACGGGCGAATCTGGTGGTACTGGGTGTGAATGTCGCCGATCAGAGCACCGATGCGAATGGCCGACGATGAAGCGATGTTTGCCGCCTCGATCGGGATGTCGTAAGTCGAGACCTGGCTGGAGTCCAGCGAGTTCTCACGCACGCCATCGAAGCCCAACAGCTCGGCCATACGCTCGCGGTTCAGCGGGTACGCCGAGTTGGCCAGCACGGCAGTGCCCATCGGGCTGAGATTCAGGCGCTGATACAACTCGCGAACGCGCTGCCCGTCACGATCAAATGCAGCCTCGAACGCCAGCAAGTAGTGGGCATAAGTGATCGGCATCGCCTGCACGCCATTGGTGTAGGCCGGGATCAGCGTATCGACGTTCTTGTCCGCCAGTTCCAACAGGCGCTTGCGGGTGGCGTTCAACGCTTCGCTGTAGGCGAGCACATCGGAACGCAGCTTCGCGAGGCGGTAGGTCGCGAGCATGTCCTGACGACTGCGCCCCGAGTGAATCAGCGAGGCTTCGGGGCCGATCTTGTCGGTCATGATCTGCTCAAGTTGCAGCACATCGCTGGGGCGCTTGCCGTTGGGCTGGTCGGCCTGATCAATGGCATACCGCACGCCAGTGGCGATCTTCTGACCCATGTCGGGTTTGACGATGCCTTCCTCGGTGAGCATGACGATCGAGGCTTTGTTGATCCGGTTCAGCCAGGAAAACTGGCTCTCGGTCTTGCTGCCTTTGGTTTTGGACTTGTCGACAGTCGCGCCGATTTTCGCGGCCTGAGCGGCGCATTGCTCAGTGGTCGCACACGGCAACTCGGCGGTGTTGGCCGCATAGGCGCCATAGCTGTTGAACAGTGCAAAAGCGACGGCCAGATGAATGAGTGTTTTTCGTGCAGGCATTTCAGGCTCCGTTGCGGCAATGGCCGAGGGTGAGCGTTGTCGGGAAAAGGTTGAACCGGGCGCGACTCATAACAACGGCAGTGTGTAGCTGACGATGACGCGGTTCTGGTCGATGTTGTTGCCGCCGTTGCTGCGGTAGGTGCCGTTGCGCCATTTCAATTCGAGGTTCTTGAGCAGGCCGCTCTGGAACACATAGGCGATGTCGGTGTTGCGTTCCCACTCGGTGCCCTCTTTATTACCACGGGCGAAGTTGTCGCCTTGTAGATAGCGGGTCATGAAGGTCAGACCGGGCAACCCAATGGCGGCGAAGTCGTAGTCGTAGCGCGCCTGCCACGAGCGCTCTTCGGGGTTGGCAAAGTCGGGAGAAATCATCACGTAGTTGACGAGAAAGGAGTCGGTGCCCGCCAGGTGCGGAAATCCGGTTTCCCCGCTCATTTTCTGGTAGGCCACGCCAAAACCGTGCCCGCTGATGTTGTAGGTAAAGCGCGCGCCCACGGCGGTGTTGTCGACGTTGGTGTTGCCGTCCTTGAGCGAGCGCGCATAGCGCAGATCACTCTTGATCGACTGGGACTCACCCAGTGGAAAACTGTGCAGCAGCGTCACGATGTGCTGCTTGTAGTTGTTCTCCAGACCGCCGTAGTTGTAAGAAGTGGTCAGGCCTTTGGTCCAGTTGTAGCTGGCGCTGGCAAAATCGAACTTGTCGCTGGGACGCCCGCCTTTGATGCCTTTGCCTTCCGCTTCGATGTCTTCATGGCCACTGTCGTTGCGCTCGGTATTGCTGGTCAGCCGACCGACATTGAGGGTCATGTCGGTGATGTCTTTGGAGGTCACCTGTGCGCCGCGAAACGTCTGCGGCAGCAAGCGCCCGTCGTTGGGCAGCACGGTAGGCAGCCTGGGCATGAGAGTGCCGACGCGCAGCACGCTCTTCGAAATCCTGGCCTTGGCCGTCACACCGGAGCGACCGTAATCGTCCGGCGCTTTCTCGTCGCCTACCGGAAGCAAACCGGTGTTGCGCCGCTCAGGCCCCGAATCCAGCTTCAAGCCGAACAGGCCGATGGCATCCACGCCGAAGCCAACCGTACCTTCGGTGAATCCGGATTCGTAATTGAGGATCAGGCCTTGTGCCCACTCGTCACGTTTGGACTGACTGGCGCCGTCCTGACGGTAATCGCTGTTGAAATAGAAATTGCGAAATTCGAGATCAGCCTTGCTGTCCTCGAAGAAGTCGGCTTCGGCAAAGCCGGGAAAGGTCAGGCTCAGTCCGAGGGCAGCCGCAGACGTGAGACCAAGAGATACAGGGCTCTTATGCATTTTTATTCCCGCATGGCGTGGCGTTTTTTATTGGATTTATTCAGGTGGCCGGATCAGGGAAAGGCCCCCGTCGACCACGAGCAAAAGCTTACGCGGCGGGAATTCAAATAAAAAATATATAGTTAATACCTATTCAAGATTTTTTAGATATTGAAATTTCCGTAGCAGTCCGGCTTGTCGGCGGTGGCGCCTTCGAGAGCGTCACCGCCGGCAAGCCGGGCTGCTATAGATCATTGGTTTTCCTCAGACAAAAAAAATACCCCTGCGAGAGGGGTATTTTTTTACAACCGACTTACTGAGCCGCTTGGCTCAACTCCAGTTGGCCGTCTTTGTTGACCGGGATTTGACTGCCCGGATCACGGTCCATACGTACCTGACCCACCTTGTCGTTCAGCTTGTACTTCACGTTGTAGCCCACGACTTTGTCGCTGATGTCATTGACGGTGTTGCAGCGGGTTTCGGTCGTGGTGTAAGTATCGCGGTTCTGCATGCCTTCCTGAACCTTGTTACCCGCATAACCACCGCCGACCGCACCGGCAACGGTCGCGATTTTCTTGCCGTTACCGCCACCGACCTGGTTGCCGAGCAGGCCACCTGCCAAGGCACCGACGACTGTACCGACGATTTGATGCTGATCCTTCACCGGAGCGCGGTGAGTCACGGCAACGTCCTTGCACACCTCACGTGGGGTCTTGATCTGTTCTTTGACAGGCTCGACGGCGAGCACGTCGGCGTACTCCGGACCGTTGTTTTTAACGAGGCTGTAGGTGGCCAAAGCACCACCGGCAGTCACACCGACAGCACCCAATACCGCACCAACGAGCAACGACTTGTTCACGATGAACCTCCTGACCATATTCAGCGTGATTGCTCACGCTACTCCCAGCCTTGGAGCACAAAAAAAGGCGCGAGTTCATACTCGCGCCCTTTAACGTGATGACCGGTCAGAACGGTTGGTTATGGACGGTCGTCAGCCTTCTCCGTGCTCACAGGTGGCAGCAGGTCTTCGGAACGCAGGTTCAGCCAGATCAACACCACGTTGGCGATGTAGATCGAGGAGTACGTACCCGCCAGAACACCGATGAACAATGCCACCGAGAAACCGTGCAGGCTGTCGCCGCCGAAGATCCAAAGCGCGATGATCGCCAGCAACGTGGAAATCGAGGTCGCCAGGGTCCGCAGCAGAGTCTGGGTGGTCGAGATGTTGATGTTCTCGATCAGCGAAGCCTTGCGCAGCAGTCGGAAGTTCTCACGCACCCGGTCGAACACGACGATGGTGTCGTTGAGCGAGTAACCGATGATCGCCAGCACCGCCGCCAACACCGTCAGGTCGAAGGTGATCTGGAAGAACGACAGGATACCCATGGTCACGACCACGTCGTGGATCAGGGAGATGATCGCACCGACCGCGAACTTCCACTGGAAGCGAAAGGCTACGTAGATCAGAACGCCGCCCAGTGCCAGCAACATGCCAATGCCGCCCTGGTCGCGCAGTTCTTCACCCACCTGCGGGCCGACGAACTCGACACGCTTCACGGTGGCCGGGTTATCGGCACCGGTCTTGCGCAGCGCTTCGGCGACTTGAGCTCCCAGCTGTGGATCCTCGCCCGGCATGCGCACCAGCAGGTCGGTGGTTGCACCGAAGCTCTGCACGATGGCTTCGTGATAACCGGCACTGGCCAGCTCTTCACGCACCTTGCCCAGATCGGCAGGACGCTCGTAGGTCAGCTCGATCAGCGTACCGCCAGTGAAGTCCAGACCGAAGTTCAGCCCTTTATGGAACCAGCTGAACAACGCCAGAACGGTAAGGAGCATCGTGAGGGCGAACGCAACGTTGCGCACGCCCATGAAGTTGATCGTACGTTTCATGGCAGCCCCTTAAATCCACAGCTTCTTGAAGTCACGGCCGCCGTAAATCAGGTTGACCATTGCGCGGGTCACCATGATGGCTGTGAACATCGAGGTAAAGATACCGAGGGACATGGTCACGGCGAAGCCTTTGACCGGGCCGGTGCCCATGGCGTAGAGAATGCCGCCGACCAGCAGCGAGGTCAGGTTGGCGTCGAGAATCGCGGTGTAGGCGCGATCGAAACCTTCGTTGATCGCACGCTGCACGCTCATGCCGTTGGCCAGTTCTTCACGAATCCGCGAGAAGATCAGTACGTTGGCGTCCACCGCCATCCCCATCGTCAACACGATACCCGCGATACCCGGCAAGGTCAGCGTCGCGCCCAGAATCGACATCAGGGCCAGCAGCATGACCATGTTGAAGGCCAGTGCCACAGTCGCGATCAGACCGAAGAAGCGGTAGATGGCAATGATGAACAGCGAGACGAAGAGCATGCCCCACAGCGACGCGTCGATACCCTTGGTGATGTTGTCGGCACCCAGGCTCGGGCCAATGGTGCGTTCTTCAGCGAAGTACATCGGTGCAGCCAGGCCACCGGCACGCAGCAGCAGCGCGAGTTCGGACGACTCACCCTGACCGTTCAGGCCGGTGATGCGGAACTGGCTACCCAGTGGCGACTGGATGGTCGCCAGGCTGATGATCTTCTTGTCTTCCTTGAAGGTCTGGACCGGCACTTCTTTCTCGACGCCGTCGACCGTCTGCTTCACGTAAGTCGTGATCGGACGCTGTTCGATGAAAATCACCGCCATGCTGCGACCCACGTTCGAACGGGTGGCACGGCTCATCAAGTCACCGCCGTGGCCATCAAGCTTGATGTTCACTTGAGGACGACCATGTTCGTCGTAGCTGGCCTGCGCGTCGGTGACCTGGTCACCGGTGATGATCAGACCACGCTCGACCGCCGCCGCCGGACGACCGCCTTCGCGGAACTCGAACATCTCGGTGGTGGCCTTGGAATCATCCGGGCCTGCGCCCAGACGGAACTCCAGGTTGGCAGTCTTGCCGAGAATACGCTTGGCTTCGGCAGTGTCTTGCACGCCAGGCAACTCGACCACGATGCGGTTGGCGCCTTGGCGCTGAACCAGCGGCTCGGCCACGCCCAGCTCGTTGACCCGGTTACGTACGGTGGTCAAGTTCTGCTTGATGGAATATTCGCGGATCTCGGTGATCTTGGCCGGGGTCATGGCCAGACGCAGGATCGGCATTTCGCCACGATCGCTGGTGGTGATTTCGAAATCGCTGTAATCCTTGCGAATCAAGGCACGGGCTTGCTCGCGGGAATCGGTGTCGCTGAAGCCCAACTGGATGGCGCCGTTGTCTTGCGGCAGGCTGCGATAACGCAGTTTTTCCTTGCGCAGCAGGCTCTTCACTTCGCCTTCATAGACATTCAGACGGGCGCTCAGCGCCTTGTCCATGTCGACTTCCAGCAGGAAGTGCACACCGCCGGAAAGGTCCAGACCCAGTTTCATCGGACGGGCGCCGATGTTGTGCAGCCACTTCGGTGTGGTCTGCGCCAGGTTCAGAGCCACGACATAGTCGTCGCCCAACGCTTTACGCGCGACATCCTTGGCCGGGAGCTGGTCTTCCTGTTTGGTCAGACGCAACAAACCGCCCTTGCCATTCTCGGCCAGAGACGCGCCCTTGACCGCGATGCCAGCATCGGTAAGCGCCTTGCTTACGCGATCCAGATCTGCCTGAGAAACCTGCAGCGCCGTGCTGGTGCCACTGACCTGAATGGCCGGGTCGTCAGGATAGAGATTGGGTGCGGAATAAATAAAACCGACCGCCAGCACTGCCAGGATCAGGATGTATTTCCACAGAGGGTATTTGTTCAACATCACGCCGCCTGCTTAGAACGCGGGGCGCCTTGCGCGCCCCGACGATGGAAAAAAAACTGAAATCAGATGGCCTTCAGAGTGCCTTTAGGCAGGGTGGCAGCGATCGCGCCCTTCTGGATTTTCAGTTCTACGGTGTCCGACACTTCAATCACGACGAAGTCATCGGTCACTTTGTTGATCTTGCCCGCGATACCGCCGGAAGTAACGACTTCGTCACCCTTCTGCAAGTTGTTCAGCAAGTTCTTCTGTTCCTTGGCACGTTTGGCCTGTGGGCGCCAGATCATCAGATAGAAGATGACCAGGAAACCGACCAGGAAAATCCACTCAAAGCCCGAACCCGCTGGGCCTGCCGCAGCAGGTGCAGCCGCGTCGGCCATGGCGTTGGAAATGAAAAAGCTCATTTAACACTCCAGTTGCATATTTTTAATAATAAGAAGCGGTAAGACCGGCTGTCTTTCAATCCAGTGGCGGCACAGGAAGCCCGCGTTTGGCATAGAAGGTTTCGACAAAGGCGGCCAATGTACCCTGTTGAATAGCCTCGCGCAAACCAGCCATAAGCAGCTGGTAATGCCGCAAATTGTGGATCGTATTGAGCATGCTCCCCAACATTTCACCGCACTTGTCCAAGTGATGCAGATAAGCGCGAGAGAAGTTCTTGCAGGTGTAGCAATCACAGGTTGGATCCAGCGGCGAATCATCGTGGCGATGAAACGCATTACGAATCTTCAGCACACCGGTGTCGATGAACAGATGACCGTTGCGAGCATTGCGCGTCGGCATGACGCAGTCGAACATGTCGACTCCGCGGCGCACACCTTCAACGAGGTCTTCCGGCTTGCCTACTCCCATAAGGTAACGAGGTTTGTCAGCGGGCATACGACCCGGCAGATAGTCCAGCACCTTGATCATCTCGTGCTTGGGCTCCCCCACCGACAGACCACCGATCGCCAGACCATCGAAGTCCAGCTCGTTCAGGCCCTCCAGCGAGCGCATGCGCAGATTTTCATGCATGCCACCTTGCACGATACCGAACAGCGCCGCCGTGTTGTCGCCGTGGGCGACCTTGGAACGCTTGGCCCAACGCAGCGACAGCTCCATCGAAGTACGTGCCACGTCTTCACTGGCCGGATACGGGGTGCACTCGTCGAAAATCATCACGATGTCCGAGCCCAGGTCACGCTGGACCTGCATCGACTCTTCCGGCCCCATGAACACCTTGGCGCCATCAACCGGAGAAGCAAAGGTCACGCCCTCCTCCTTGATCTTGCGCATAGCGCCCAGGCTGAACACCTGAAATCCGCCGGAATCCGTCAGGATCGGGCCTTTCCACTGCATGAAATCGTGCAGGTCACCATGGGCCTTGATTACTTCGGTGCCAGGACGCAGCCACAAGTGAAAGGTGTTGCCCAGAATGATCTCAGCGCCAATAGCCTCGATATCACGCGGCAACATCCCCTTGACCGTGCCATAGGTGCCCACAGGCATGAACGCCGGGGTCTCGACCGTGCCACGGGGAAAGGTCAAACGACCACGACGAGCCTTGCCATCAGTGGCAAGCAGCTCGAACGACATACGACAGGTGCGACTCATGCTTGATCCTCGGGGGCCGCATCTGATCCCAGAGGTGCAGTCGGCGCCGGATTGCGGGTGATGAACATGGCATCCCCGTAACTGAAGAAGCGGTAACCGTTTTCCACCGCAGCTTTATAGGCCGCCATGGTTTCCGGGTAACCGGCGAAGGCCGAAACCAGCATCAACAGCGTGGATTCAGGCAAATGAAAGTTGGTGACCAGGGCATCGATTACATGAAACGGCCGCCCCGGATAAATGAAGATGTCGGTGTCGCCACTGAACGGCTTGAGCACGCCGTCACGGGCCGCGCTCTCCAGCGAACGCACGCTGGTCGTTCCCACCGCAATGACCCTACCGCCCCGCGCACGGCACGCAGCCACGGCGTCGACCACCTCTTGAGTGACTTCCAGCCACTCGTTGTGCATATGGTGATCTTCGACCCGTTCCACACGCACCGGCTGGAAGGTCCCGGCCCCCACGTGCAGCGTGACGAAGGCCGTTTCGACGCCCTTCTCGGCGATCGCCTGCATCATTGGCTCATCAAAATGCAGCCCCGCCGTTGGCGCCGCCACCGCACCGGCACGCTGGGCGTACACGGTCTGGTAGCGCTCGCGATCAGCGTCCTCATCCGGACGGTCGATGTAAGGCGGCAGCGGCATATGTCCCACGCGCTCCAGCAACGGCAGCACCGGCTCGGCAAAACGCAGCTCGAACAACGCGTCATGGCGCGCGACCATCTCGGCTTCACCACCGCCATCGATCAGGATCGACGAACCCGGCTTCGGCGACTTGCTCGACCGCACATGGGCCAGCACCGAATGCTGATCCAGCACCCGCTCCACCAGAATCTCCAGCTTGCCGCCCGAGGCTTTCTGCCCGAACAGCCGCGCCGGAATCACCCGGGTATTGTTGAAAACCATGAGATCGCCGGGGCGCAAATGCTCCAGCAAATCAGTGAATTGGCGATGCGCCAGCGCACCGGTTGGCCCGTCGAGGGTCAGCAAACGGCTGCCACGACGCTCCGCCAACGGGTGGCGAGCGATCAGGGCATCAGGGAGGTCGAAGGTAAAGTCAGCAACGCGCATGATGGGGTTCGTCTAGCAGGGCCGGGAAGTTTAGCGGAGAAAGTGAAAATTGACCATGAAACGTGATTGACCAACGGTAGGGACGTCTCTATACTCCGCCGCCACAAGCCCTGATGGCGGAATTGGTAGACGCGGCGGATTCAAAATCCGTTTTCGAAAGGAGTGGGAGTTCGAGTCTCCCTCGGGGCACCAAACAGCAGTACCTTCAAGGGGTTACGCCTCTTGGGGATGAAAGAAACCGGCCATGTTTGAGCCGGTTTTTTTTTGGGTGAAATTCATCGGCTCTGTGTTCCAAGTGACGCTGAGCGTCAATCAATGCGTTACCACGCGGAGCGTGGGAACGATCAAAAACGATCAGACAGCGGCTGCATCATTCCTGCCTGGACCTCATGAAGCGGCACATGGCGTGCACGGGCTTTGAAACACTCGCCAGCCATCCTTTCAACGCTTGATCACTTCCCTCGCTCCAGAGAGCACCAGTACCAGCTGCGCCATGTCTAATACGCAGCGCTGGCAAGACCTCATGAGTCAGCCACTGCCGCAAAGCCCGGTTTTCCGGGACGTAATGGTGAACCAGCAGCGCGAACAGCGCCGACTCGCTAATCAGGAATTGTTTGCTCCAGCGGCCATCGCTGTTGAGCCAGGCAACGCGGTGTTGATCAGGGTCGAGTTTGCGAAGGGCGCGTTCGTCGAGGGCTTTGCCCATGAGGCGGGCGGTGTCTGCAAGGCAGAACCAGGCTTGGTGATCGAGTTGCAGAGCTCGGAGTTGGCGGTGGTGGCGGATGAAGATTTGGGGTTCGAAGCAGTCGATCATTGCCTTGTCCTCTGCTCAATGGGAATCAAGCCGGACCGAAGGAGGGTGAGATGCGATGCCTGCATAGAGGGAAGCTCCTTTAGGTAGAACCACCTCCCAATGGCGTCAAACATTAAAGGTGGCGACTGTACGACGGTTGACGAACCGGCCCCAAAGAAACCGGCAGACCCAGAGATCTCCGACGCACAGCCGCCATAACGCAGGCTTCAAGCTCTGAGCTTAACGCATGGTATGAAGGCTAACGCTCTTCGGGGTATCGGATCGTCAAATCCGGTCGCTGATCACAACGACGACCGGAAGACTAGCGTGGGTGTTTTAGGGGAACAAGACAGCAGGAGAAATTCGGAAAGCTCCTACAAATGCGAGATGCTCCTACGACCTTCGTTCACAATCAAGAGCAGACCAGGTTGATTAGCAGAACATTGAATGAACTGTGGGAGTGAGCTTGCTCACGAAAGCATTGTGTCAGTCACCTCAAGTGGCGCTGATACAACCATTCGTGAGCAAGCTCACTCCCAGAGGCGCCGTTTTTCAATTTCATTATCGGGATGCTGCGGTAAGCCATACCTGCCGCAACACTCCCTTCAGCCTTAGAAATCCTGCGAAGTTGGGCGCAGCACAATTTCGTTGATATCGACATCACTCGGTTGCTCGATGGCATAAGCAATCGCCCGCGCCACGGACTCAGCCGGAATGGCCTGCTTGTAGAACTCTTTCACGACATCCGCACTTGGCTGATGACCACTGCCCAATTTCAGCTCGGAATCCACAGCGCCCGGTTCGATGGTGGTGGTGCGGATCTTGCCGCCGACTTCGTGACGCAAGCCGTCGGAGATCGCGCGTACGGCGTATTTTGTGCCGCTGTAGACCGAGCCGCCCGGGCTGAAGACTTTGATCCCGGCCACCGACGAGATGTTGATGAAGTGGCCAAAACCCTGGGCTTCGAACTTGGGCAGTGCAGCGGCAATGCCGTAGAGAACGCCTTTGACGTTGATGTCGATCATCCGGTCCCACTCATCGACACGCCGTTCGGAGATCGGAGCGATAGCCATCAAACCTGCGTTGTTGATCATGACGTCGACTTTGCCGAAGTCCTGAACCGCGTGGGCGACCAGCGCTTCGAGGTCTTCACGACGGGTGACGTCGACGGTGTAGGCCGATGCCTCTCCGCCTGCGGCTTTGATCTCCTGGACGATGATGTCCATACGCCCCTGACGACGAGCGCCGAGAACGACTTTGGCGCCGAGTTTTGCCAAATGACGGGCAGTGGACTCGCCCAGACCGCTGCTTGCACCAGTGATGACGACGACTTTGCCTTGGATGCCATTGCTCATGATCGATTTCCTACGCATTTGAGGGGGGGGTGAGGTGTTGAGAGCAAGTTTGCAGTGGATATTCGCTTCATAAAATGGAAGAGTTTGGCTTTGAGAATTCCAATTTATGGAACATGCTTTCGAAGAGGAGCCATTCAATGCTCAACCGCATGGAGATGCTGCGGGTCTTTCTGGTGGCAGCAGAGGCACCGAGCTTTCGTGAAGCGGCGAACCGGCTGGGGACATCACCGCAGAAAGTGACACGGGCGGTACAGGAACTGGAACGCTTGTTCGCCGAGCCACTGTTTCATCGCAGCACACGGCAGGCGCAGCTCACGGCCTTCGGCGCCGAGATCGCCCAGCAGGCGCGAGAGACATTGGGCCAGTTTGACCGACTGTTCACCTCCCACACCCGGCAGCCAAGCGAGGGCATCGCGGGACGGGTCGGCATCACCGCCCCCCATGCCATCGGCAAACTGTATCTGGCAGGTTTTCTCAAACCGCTGATGCAGGCCAATCCGGGGCTGCGCATTGAATTGAGTCTGGATGACGAACTGACGGATGCCGTCGCGTCGAGAATCGATATTGGCATACGCGTGGGGGCCGTCAGAGACCGACGTTACATCGCGCGCTCGGCCTGTCCGGTGCGATTGAAGATCGTCGCAGCACCTTCGCTGATCGAATCAACCGGCGTACCGTCCAGCCTGGAAACGCTGAAGCAATTGCCGCTGTCGGTGCTGATCGACCGCAATAACGGCAGGCCCTGGCCGTGGTTCTTCGCCAACAGTCAGACCTATCTGCCACCCTCCCCTGCGTTCTGTTGCGACGATCCGGAAACCGAGCTGGAGTTCGTGCTGGCAGGGCTAGCGATTGGGCAGATGCCTACCTATCTGGCCGAGCCGGGTTTGAGCAACGGATCACTGCTAGAAATCTTGCCAGACATCGCGCCGCCGCCGATTGATCTGATGATTTACCGCACGCAATCAGGCCCTGTCCCGCCTCGTGTGCGATTGGTCTACGACCACCTGATGAAATGCTTGGGGGACGCGCAGATGTTCCCCCGATAAGCGGCGAACTTGTGTCAGGTTATTTCGTCCCTTTCCCCACACATCTCAAGGTTATCAACTAGCCTGAAAATTGACTGATCCAAAGCGAATGGACCAAACGTTTAACCTCGCTGATCGGATAAAAACAACAATGAAAGATCCCTACGCGTTCGGTTTCTACTGTGCCCTTTTCGCGCTTGCCGCGATGACAGGGTCTGTCTTCTACGAGTCCTACACAGGTGCCGGTGCCTCAGGTTCGGCCCGCGCGTACGACGTCATCAACTCCTGCTCTTCGCTGGTACAGGCTCTCGCAGCCATAGGTCTGGTGGGCCTGGCATTCAAAGCCTATCGCGCCTGGAAGAACGAGATCATCCACAACAAGGCGCTGGGCATCATCTGGGACGCCAATGTGGCGTTTCGCGAGATCGAGCTGAGCTTCAACGAATGGTTTTTTGGACCAAATGCCGTGGACAAGGCCAACAGCGAAGGGGCGCGCATTACCTCGCTACTGGCCGCCAGCCCGTTCGGCGTGAGCCTGCGTAGTTTCAAGAAGCAGTGCATTCTCATCGACAAGGTGGTGATCAAGGACAACTGGCAGTGGGTCAATCACGCCACCGAGCTGGACATGTTGGCCCGCGTGCTGAGCATGGACGCCTTTCGTCCGACCACCAAGGCCAAGGAAACCGCCAACGTTATCGACTTTTTGTATTCCCGCGAAGGCGAAGCGCTGAAACGGACACAGGCCGAGTGGGAAATGTTGATGAAGGTGATCGAGAAAGACCTCGCAGCGCTGGAAGCCGAATACAGCGAATGAGCTTTCCAAGGCAGTGCGAAACAGGATAGAACTGTTCGCCGACGTATTGGGTCGAACGGTATGCCTGCGCCGGACCATCCTGCGGCCGCCCCTTGCCTTGAGACCGCTGTTGCCCATGTTCGAACATATCGACGTCACTTCCCTGTTGGTCAATTACGGTTATTGGGCAGTCTTCATCGGCTGTCTGCTGGAAGGCGAAACCATTCTGATCCTCGGCGGCCTGGCGGCGCATCAGACGTCTCTGCGTCTGCTGGACGTGATCGCCGTCGCTACGCTCGGCGGGATGATTGGTGATCAGATCCTGTTCTGGGCCGGTCGCTACTTCGGCCCCCGCATCCTGCCACGCCTGCACCGCCAGAAAGCGGCGATTGATCGCGTTTCCGGACTGATCGAGCGTTACCCTACAGCGTCGATTTTTTCGGTGCGCTTTCTGTACGGCATGCGCCTTGTCGGGCCGCTGGTGATTGGCGCCAGCCGCCTGTCACCCATCCGTTTCTCGCTGATCAACCTGCTGGGTGCGGCGGTCTGGGCGACCCTGTTCGTCATGGCCGGGTACTGGGCAGGTGAGGCCCTGGAAAACCTGCTGGGCAACCTGAAGCCTTATCGTCTGCCAATATTCATCGGCGTGGTGGTCATTGCTGCGGGGGTGGCGTTGTATCGACATCATCGGGCGAAGGTTCGGGCGGGGCGGTAGCTCACACAGGCACTTCCCATCCCAGACCCCTTCCCTCTATAACCACGTATTGCAAGCCGACCCACAGGGAACGACACGATGAAGAAAACCATCACCTGCGCACTCTTTTTTGGCCTGTCTGGCCTCACTCAAGCACAAGCGGCTGAGGCAGTTTCGCATCTGGACACTGTATTGCAAAAAGGCGAATTGGCCGTTTGCACCACCGGGGATTACAAGCCGTACACCTTTCATAACGCGGACGGCTCATACGAAGGAATCGACATTGAGATGGGTCAGTCGCTCGCGCAGAGTCTCGGGGTGAAACTGGCGTGGGTGCCGACGACCTGGAAGACGCTGATGCCGGACCTCACAGCGGGCAAGTGTGATATCGCGATGGGCGGGATTTCAGTGACGTTGGAACGGCAGAAAAAGGCCTTTTTCAGCAACACGTTGGATGTCGACGGCAAGATTCCGCTGGTGCGCTGCGAAGACGAATCGAAGTACCAGACGATCGCACAAATCAACCAGCCGAACGTGCGTCTGATCGAGCCGCAGGGCGGTACCAACGAAGCGTTCGCACGAGCCTTTCTGCCCAACGCCAAGCTCGATTTTCACGATAACAAGACCATTTTCCAGCAACTGCTGGACAAGAAAGCCGACGTGATGATCACGGATGCCTCGGAAGCGCTGTACCAGCAAAAGCGCATGCCGGGCCTCTGTGCGGTGAACCCGACGCGCTACATGCAATACGGCGAGAAAGCGTATCTTTTGCCTCGCGACGATGTGAGCTGGAAGGCCTATGTCGATCAGTGGCTTCACTTGTCCAAGGCGACCGGCGCCTATCAAAAGGTGGTGGGTGAGTGGCTCGCGGTGCCGGGAGAATGATTCCCCTGGAAACACGACAAATGACCATTGGATGAATCGGCGCTCCCACAGAGGTGTCCTGCCTCGTCAGCGTATCAAGGCTTGTGCAAAACTCTGGCGATTAAGCATCATGGCATCATGATTCTTCGCCAGAGGACCCGGCCGCTTCATGAAGACCAGCAGGAGTATCACTCGCGCGTTCTGCGTGGAGTTGCAGCAGGAATTGTCGATCGTCGCGGCACGTCGGGAGTATTTCTCCCAGGAGCCTCCACGTGTCCGGTTCAATTTTCTGTGTTCGACTGAGGCCTGTCGCGCTCAGGGAGTGAAGATCACCGGGGTGCGTTATGACGTGAAACCTCAGGAAAACCCGACCTTTGTCGCGGCGCATTTTCGAGCCAATCCCAATTATGAACATCACCCGGACTGTGAGTGGGTCGACGAAGCTGACGCTACGGAGCAAACACCTGTCGTCGACGAGTCTGATTCACAAGCAGCGCTGCGCAAGGCCAAGCGCAAGCTGGACGACTACATTGACGTGTTCGATCCCACGCTCAGAGAACGAGCGAAGGCAGAATCTACAGAGAACAAGCCTGACAAGGCGCTCGATGAAAAGCCTGCCCTTGCCGCGCCGCCGTCTGACGCTCCGAAAGTCAAACAGACGACCGAAACCCGCACGAACAATCTGGAGCGACTGGTCGACAGCTTCCGTCAGGCTCAGGCCCAGCTTACCAAGGAAGAATTCGCGCTGCTGACACTGCGCATCCCTGGCCAGGGTGAAATGTCACTGCGCGCGTACTTTCGCCACATCAAATACGCTCAGCCAGGCGATGAAAAGCGCGTGCTGTATGGCGGCGGCCTGGTGGAACGTTATGGCACGGGGTTCAAGTTCAAGTTCTTCGATCGACTACAGGGCAAGCTCGTCACCCTCTACGTGTCGCCCGCACAAATGCAGGCGTATCGCTCCAGCCGTTACATCAGCGAATTGCTGAGCCATGCTGACGAGGTGCGATTTTTCACCGTGTTCGCGCTGGGGACTGTTGTCGCAAGCCCTTCGGGTAAGAGTTTCAGTGTGGAGATTGAGGACCTGCGCCATTTGGCCATTGTGCTGGGACCATCGAAGGAGCCGGTATCCCCCTGACATTTGACGCATGGTCACTGCCCTCACACGCTCTTGCGTGAACGCGCGTACTCCAGAAACGCATCGAGATCGGGCCCGGACAACGTGCGGGCAACAGACTTCACTTCAGCCATCGGCCAATCCCACCAGGCGGTCTCCAGTAATCGCTCGCGTGTTGTTTCGTCAAAGCGCCAGCGAATGAACTTGCACGGATTGCCCCCCACCACCGCGTAGGGAGGCACATCCCGAGTGACCACTGCCCCTGCAGCCACAACTGCCCCGTGACCGATAGTGACCCCAGACAGAATCGTGGCGTTGGTGCAGATCCAGCAATCGCTACCGATGACCACGTCCCCCTTGCTCGGAGCGTAGTCCGGAATGTCTTTGAGCTCCTTCATCATCGCAGGAAACGGGTAGGAGCTGATCCAGTCAATACGATGCCCGCCACCCAAGAGAATCTTCACGCCGCCAGCAATTGAGGTGTAGGAGCCAATTCGCAGTGTCGTTTCATCATCGAATTCGACGACCTCAGGAATGCCATAGGTACCCGTGCCGACGGTATAGCCGGGATAGCGCAACCGGATTTTTTCGGGGCCGCGTTCAAGCTTGTCCAAGCGGCGCAAACGCCTCTTGGTTTTCATTTCTTTGAGCAGTTCGAATAAATTCATGCAGAAGCCCGGGGAGCAAATACTCAACAGTGACCGATCAATTGCCCTGCCGGTGCAAGATCAGCCGCTTGAAGCGGCGGAAGGTCGTTCTGTTTATCTGACGGAACGGAATTGAACGCAGAAGCGTCCAGGCATACTTCTTGTCGTTGACGACGGCGTACTTCAACGCCTTGTTAATGATCGCGGTCAGCCCTTTGTCGTAAGCCGGATGCCAACGGTAAGGCGCGATGGTGCGCATATCGGCATCGAGCAACACTTTGTAGCGACGCGAGAGGTTGTTGGGATGACGGCGATAGCGGGTGACGCTGACAGGCAGCACATGGACTTCATAGCCCTTGCTGGCGATCTTAAGGGTCATCTGGAAATCCTGAACCCGGATATCAGGGTCATAAAATTCCACAGCCCTCAGCGCATCCATCCGGTATAGCGAAACAGGCGCGCCGACCACCACTGCGTCGGCCAGGATCTCATCGAAGCTCAGTTTCTGGATCACCGACAGCTTTTGCGCCTTGGTGTCATTGCCATCCGAGTCCATGTAGATGATCAGCGCCCCCACGCAACCGACCTCCGGATGCTGATCCAGGTAATCCGCACGCACCCGGACCGATGAAGGCAACATGATGTCGTCCAGATCCGGCGTGCAGACATATTGGCCGCGGGCATACTTCAACCCATGGTTCAGCGCAGCACTGACGCCCTGATTGACCTGAGAATAGAGCTGAAAGTCGTAGGTGCTCTGCAACGCCTGAAGCATCGCCACACTGTTATCACTCGACCCATCATCAACAATGATGACTTCGAAATTCGGATAGTCCTGCGCGAAGATGCTGGCCATTGCAACGTGCAGATACTTCTCTGCGTTGTAGCAAGGAGCAATGATCGATACGAGTGGCATCGAGTTGCGCGATGGGCGGTCTTCTGGCTTGATCTGCTCAGTCATAATTCCGATTGCTGCTCTACGGCTGGATCGTAAAGGTTTGGCTACGATCCCTGTACAAAACCCAAACATGATGCGGCAAAGCAGTGCGCTTTGTCATGGACTGATTGGGGACTTACGTACCAGTTGAACTGATTTGGCCTACAGCAAAGAGTAACTACAGCGTACGAACATTGAGATCGGCCAATAAAAAACCCCGTCGTTCTCGCGAACGACGGGGTTTTTTAAATTTCTTTCAGATGATCAAGGGGCCGCGTAAGTAACCAACAGTTCCTTGGTGACCTGAAAGTCCAGCGACATCGCCACGCTCAACGCCGTGATGGTGAAGATGGAGAACACGAACAGCTTGCGTGCCCAAACGGTGTCATCCTTCGCCTTGTAGCCCGTCCAGGCCATGTACAGCCAGTACATGCCCATTGCAGCGGCAACGGCCAGATAGTTGAGCCCTGCTGCGCCGCAGAACGTCAGCATCAGGGTCGCGACCAGGAAGGCCAGGATGTAGACCAGAATGTGCAGCTTGGCGACCCGGATACCACGCTTGACCGGCAGAACCGGAATCGAGGCAGCCAGGTAGTCATTGAAACGGAAAATCGCGATGGCATACGAGTGAGGCATCTGCCACAGGCTGAACATGACCAGCAAGGTCAGCGCTGCGAGATCGAAGCTGTTGGTGACTGCGACGTAACCGATGACCGGCGGCATCGCACCCGACAAGCTACCAACCAGCGTGCCGTGAACGGATTTGCGCTTCAGGTACAGGCTGTAGAAGCCTACGTAGATCACGAAGCCGATGACTGCGAACAGAGCGGCGAGCGGCGTGGCTTTGTAGTACAGCATGCCAACACCGACCACACCCAGCACCGTGGCGTAGGCCAAGGCCAGTTTCACCGAAACCAGCCCCTGAACCAACACTCGATTACGGGTGCGCTCCATCTTCAGATCGATATCGCGATCGATGCAATTGTTGAAGACACAACCAGAAGCGACGACCAGCGAAGTGCCGATCATCGCAATCAGGAACAGGCCGAAATCGACATGCCCCTTGGACGCCAGAAAAAAGCCACCCGCCACCGAAAGCACGTTACCGAAAATGATCCCCGGTTTGGTGATTTGGATAAAGTGCTTCAGCGACATCAGGGTTTCCTCACTTCGCCATCATGACGGTGTGAATGCTGAACATGATCCAGACAGACAGGCCGACCAGCAGGACGATAACCAGCGAAGCGAACGCGAAGGTGATCACGTTGTTGCGCTGAGCGATCGAGCGGTCCAAGTGCAGGAAGTACACCAGGTGAACCAGAACCTGCACGACGGCGAAGATCAGTACGATCCACAGAGTGGCGACTTTCGACAGCGTCGGGAACATCACCAGACCGAACGGAATCGCGGTCAGGATGATCGACAGTACGAAACCGACCATGTACGACTTGAAGCTGCCGTGGCTGGAATCGTCATGGGAGTGATGCGAATTAGCCATTTAAATGGTCCCCATCAGGTAGACAACGGTGAACACACAGATCCAGACCACGTCCAGGAAGTGCCAGAACAGGCTGAGCATGCTCAGGCGGGTCTGGTTGGTCGAAGTCAGGCCGTTCTTGCTGACCTGATACATCAGGATCGCCATCCAGATCAGACCGCTGGTCACGTGCACACCGTGGGTACCGACCAGCGTGAAGAACGCCGACAGGAAGCCGCTGCGGTTAGGGCCATAGCCTTCGGAGATCAGCAGATGGAATTCGTTGACTTCCATGCCGATAAAGCCCAGGCCGAACAGGAAGGTTACGAACAACCAGCCCAGAACGCCGGATTTGTTGCCTTTGTGCATCGCCAGCATGGCGAAGCCGTAGGTGATCGAGCTGAGCAACAGGCAGGCGGTTTCGCCCAGCACGTATGGCAGTTCGAAGATGTCGTGGCCCGAAGGACCACCTGCAACGTTGTTAACCAGTACGGCATAGATAGCGAAGATCGACGCAAACAGGATGCAGTCGGTCATCAGGTAGATCCAGAAGCCGTAGATTTTCATCTCGCCGGCATCGTGATGATCATGGGCGTGGTCATGATCGTGATCGTGACCTTTCGCCCCTTCGAATACTAAGTTGGACATTGTTTATGCCTGCTCCAGCTTGTTGACAGGAGTGTTTGCCTGGGCAGCACGTGCCGAAGCCAGGATCTTGTGGTGTTCGCCTTCGATGCGCGCTACTTCGGATGCAGGAACCATGTAGCCCTGATCGTCACGGGAAGCGTGGATCACGAAGTAGACGACAGTACCGATCAGGCTTGCAGCTGCCAGCCACCAGATGTGCCAGATCATCGCGAAACCGAAGACGGTCAGCAGGCCGCCCATGATCAGGCCGGTCGCAGTGTTGTTCGGCATGTGGATGTCGTGGTACTTGGCCGGAACCTTGTACGCCTCACCGTCACGCTTGGCTGCGTAGAACGCGTCGATTTCTTCCGCTTTCGGCAGTTCTGCGAAGTTGTAGAACGGCGGTGGCGAAGAGGTGGACCACTCCAGGGTGTGGCCATTCCATGGATCGCCAGTGACGTCCAGGTTCTGCTTGCGATCACGAATACTCACGTAGATCTGGATCAACTGGCAGGCAATACCGATCATGATCAGCGCCGCGCCCCAGAAAGCGACGTGCAGGTATGGCGTCCAGTCAGGGTTGTCAGTGGTGTTCAGACGACGGGTCATGCCCATGAAGCCCAGAGCGTAGAGCGGCATGAATGCTACGTAGAAGCCCGAGATCCAGAACCAGAACGCTGCCTTGCCCCACTTCTCGTTCAGTTTGAAGCCGAACGCTTTAGGGAACCAGAACGCGAAGCCCGCGATGTAACCGAATACAGCACCACCGATGATCACGTTGTGGAAGTGCGCGATCACGAACAGGCTGTTGTGCAGAACGAAGTCAGCACCCGGGATAGCCAGCAGAACGCCGGTCATACCACCGATGGAGAAGGTAATCATGAAGCCCAGGGTCCAGCACACTGGCGCGGTGAAACGCAGACGGCCCTGATAGATCGTGAACAACCAGTTGAACAGCTTCACACCCGTCGGGATGGAGATCAGCATCGTCGCCAGACCGAAGAAGGCGTTGACGCTGGCGCCCGAACCCATGGTGAAGAAGTGGTGCAACCAAACCATGAAGCCCAGTACGGAAATCGCGCCCGATGCGTAGATCATCGAGTGGTGACCGAACAGACGCTTGCCGGTGAAGGTCGAGATGACTTCGGAGAAGACACCGAACGCCGGCAGAATCAGGATGTAAACCTCAGGGTGACCCCATGCCCAGAACAGGTTCACGTACATCATTGGGTTACCACCCAATTCGTTCGTGAAGATGTGGAAGTCCAGGTAACGGTCGAGGGTCAGGAACGCCAGGGTGCCGGTCAGGATCGGGAAGGAAGCCACGATCAGGACGTTGGCCCAGGTGCAGGTCCAGGTGAAGATCGGCATGTCCATCAGTTTCATGCCAGGGGTGCGCATCTTCAGAACGGTAACCAGGAAGTTAACGCCCGTCAGTGTCGTACCCAGGCCCGACAGCTGCAGTGCCCAGATGTAGTAGTCCACACCCACGCCCGGGCTGTAGCCCAGTTCAGACAGCGGCGGATAGGCAACCCAACCGGTACGTGCGAACTCGCCGACGCCCAGGGACACGTTCACCAGCACCACGCCAGAGATCAGCAGGTACAGGGACAGGGAGTTCAAGAACGGGAAGGCAACGTCGCGAGCGCCGATCTGCAGAGGCAGAACGATGTTCATCAGACCGGTGAAGAACGGCATCGCCATGAAGATGATCATGATCACACCGTGAGCGGTGAAGATCTGGTCATAGTGTTCAGGCGGCAGGTAGCCGGGCGAACCCTCAGTGGCCAGAGCCAGCTGGGAACGCATCATGATGGCGTCAGCGAAACCACGCAGCAGCATGACCATGGCGATGATGATGTACATCACACCGATTTTCTTGTGGTCAACCGAAGTCAGCCACTCGGTCCACAGGTAGGTCCACTTTTTGAAATACGTGATCAGACCGAGAACCGCCGCACCGCCGATAGCGATCATCGCGAGCGTGATCATGACTATCGGTTCGTGAAACGGAACCGCGTCAAGCGTTAATTTACCAAACATCGTTTACTCCTCTGCCTGCGCAGCTGAATTCTTACCCATGTCCATCCCTTCCATA
This sequence comes from Pseudomonas sp. NPDC088444, assembly GCF_044900175.1. Lineage (NCBI taxonomy): Bacteria > Pseudomonadati > Pseudomonadota > Gammaproteobacteria > Pseudomonadales > Pseudomonadaceae > Pseudomonas > Pseudomonas sp. NPDC088444. The sequence goes on along the minus strand of NZ_JBJDNK010000010.1, from coordinate 146,941 downwards.
CCGGCCACTTCTTTCTTCTCGTGGACAATCTTGCCCGGCTTCATACCTTCATACTTGTCGATGATGATCTGGAACAGGTTCGGAGTGACCGTGGAGTAGAGTTCAACCGGGTTACGTTCGCTAGGCTTGGCCAGAGCGGCGTATTCGTCGGTTGCCAGTTGTTTCGGAGAATTCTTGACCTCGGCGACCCAGGCGTCGAAACCAGCCTGATCGGTGGCCGTTGCCTTGAACTTCATACCGGTGAAGCCTGCGCCGCTGTAGTTCGCGGAGATACCGTCGAACTCGCCGTTTTCGTTGGCGATCAGGTGAAGCTTGGTCGTCATGCCGGCCATTGCGTAAATCTGGCCGCCCAGTGCAGGAATGAAGAACGAGTTCATGACCGAATCGGAAGTGATGCGGAAATTGATCGGGGTATGAGCCGGGAAGACGATCTTGTTGACGGTGGCGATACCCTGTTCCGGGTAGATGAACAGCCATTTCCAGTCAAGTGCGACCACTTCGATGGTCACAGGCTTCACGTCGGACTCAAGCGGACGGTAAGGGTCCAGCGCGTGGGTGGACTTGTAGGTCACGTAGCCCAGCACGATGATGATGGCCAGAGGCACCAGCCAGACAACCAGTTCGATCTTGGTCGAATGCGCCCAGTCAGGAGTGTAGGTTGCGCTCTTGTTCGAGGCGCGGTATTTCCAGGCGAAGATGATGGTCATGAAAATGACCGGCACCACGACCAGCAGCATGAGCAAGGTTGCCGTGACGATCAGGTCACGTTCCTGCATGCCGATGTGGCCCTTGGGATCCAGCAGGGTGTAATCGCACCCGCTGAGCAGGAGCATGCTGAAAAGGGCCAAGAAGCCAAAAAACCTGGGGTACCTTTTTTTACTCATCTCACGACCTCTAAAAGCAGCTTTCGCATCGCAGTTGGGTTTCGACCGCCAACACTTCACCCTGCCAGGTGCTGGCAAATTTTTGGATTGAACAGGGGCCTGTCAGGAAGCTTGTGGCCTCGTAACAAATCCGGTTTTGCTGTGGTTTCTTATTCGAATGGTGGCAACCGCCAACGCGGCCCAAATCCCTTGGCGCAGACATTCAGAATTTGACGCAAGAGGCCATCCAAACGGTGTCTACAAAGGCGTAAAAACGCTTTCTGACCTCGATTTCCGCCGCCCTTCAAGTGATGGGGGCGTTAAGTGGGGGCGATTGTAGATACGTAAAGTTTTATTGACTATGAGTTTCTGCGCAACAATTAATTTCCAAATCTGTAAGAATGCGCGCATATGACGCACCAGAAAAACCCTGGAAGGCCCCAAATTTCCTAAGGATTTTGGGGCACTTTTTTACGCAACACTTTGTAATCAACGCGCTTTCATTCGGTTCCGGATGATGCCCGCCGGTACCAGAATTACAGTGAGAACAAAAGCGATCAATGCCCATTGCGCGAGCGAAAGTCCGAAAACTGGCGGATATGGCGTCTCGCAGAAGCCTGCAACCTGAAAACCGAGGGGAAACAGATCGGCCAGTGGCAGCCCGTCCACGATGGGCTGCAGCACATCGATACCGCAACTCTCGGTCGGGTGGCTCTGAATCCAGACATGACGCCCCGCTGCAACAATCCCGCCCACGGCGCTGAGCATGACCAGCGCTTCGCACACCGTCAGGCTGCGTCGGCCGGGCATCGCCGCACCGATGAACGCGAAGACAGCGATGAACAGCAACGCGTAACGCTGCAGTATGCACAACGGGCATGGCGCCTCGCCCAATACGACCTGCATGTACAGCGCCCCACCGATCAGCGCCAGGCAGATGATGCCCAGCAGAACCAGGAACTGCTTTTCGCGTCGCAGGTAAATCATCTCGTCAGTCATTCACATACCCTTTGAATGTGGTGTCCATCCAGATCGGCCGATCTGTGCAGTGCGTGCCCGGCAAGGCCCGGAAAGCCGACAATTCTACCATCGTCGCAGCGTCACGCCGGGCAGATAGTGAACACGTCGGCATTACCCGAACATTAAGCAAAACACGCAACAATCCATGGTCACCCTTCTCAATCTCTTCCTTATATATAGAAGAGTGCGACGCTATGCCGCAGGGACCGTTCGCCGCACCCTTCCTTATATATAGAAGGATGCGTCTTTATGTCGCAGGCCGGTTCACTCCAGCGCCGAAGCTGGGCCGAAGAATTCGTACCGAGCCTGTGCATCCGGCACACCCGCCGCCTTCAGTTGACGCTTGACCGCCGCCATGAAGCCTTTAGGCCCCAGGAAGTAGGCATCCAGATCACGATCCGCGGGCAGCCACTGCTCCAGACGCGCCTGATCGAGCAACCCTACGCCGTCTGCCGCAGGGCTCACGCCGTCATCCTCGCCGTACAGGTAGAAACGCTTTAGTTGAGGGTGTTTGGCAGCCAGAGCATCGACCCACTCACGGAACGCATGCACTGAACCATTGCGCGCGCAGTGGATGAAGTGAATTGGACGTAAAGTTCCCAGCGCCGCTTCCAACATTGCCAAAGTAGGCGTGATGCCCACCCCGCCGCTGATCAGCACCAGCGGTTTATCGTTGTCGACCAAGGTAAACTCACCCGACGGTGCAAACAGGTTGATGCTGTCGCCGACGCTCATCTGATCATGCAGGTGATTGGAGGCCCGACCGCCTGGTTCACGCTTGACGCTGATGCGGTACTGGTTGTTGCCCGCCAGGGCAGACAGCGAGTAATTGCGACGGATTTCTTCCCCCCCCACGAAAAGCTGCATACCGATGTACTGGCCCGCTGCAAAATCGAGAATCGGCTGACCATCGGCGGGCGCGAAGTAGAACGAGGTGATTTCCGCACTTTCAGCCACCTTGGCCACAACCTTGAATTCACGAGCGCCACGCCAGCCACCTGGGGCCTGCTCCTTTTCTTCGTAGATCTGTTCTTCCGCGCCGATGAGAATCTGCGCCAGTTGGCCGTAAGCCTGCCCCCAGGCGGCGATAACTTCATCCGTCGCAACTTTAGCGCCCAGCACCTCACGAATGGCTTCCAGCAAACACTCCCCCACCAGTGGGTAGTGCTCGGGGAGAATTTGCAGGGCAACGTGTTTGTTGATGATTTTGGCGACCAGACCGCCCAGTTGCTCAAGCTGATCGATGTGTTTGGCGTACATCAATACACCGTTGGCCAAGGCGCGAGGCTGATCACCGCTGGCCTGGTGCGCCTGGTTGAACAACGGGCGAACCTGCGGGTAGCGGCTGAGCAGTTTCTTGTAGAAGTGAGTGGTCAGCGCTTCACCGCCGCTTTCCAGCAGAGGAACGGTGGACTTGACGATGGCACGATCCGAAGCATTCAACATGATGAACTCCTGTGACGCGATGAGTAAGGGACTGACTCATGTATTACAGAATGCGTGCCATATTTTATTTTCAATAATTTCAACCACTTAAAATACTTTTGTCATTTTGACCACGCCGTAAAAAGAGTCCTTATGACTACACAAAGTCATTTCGACAACACCACAGCACAGCCGCCGGGGCTGCTCAAACGTCATTAGCGCTAAAGCCTCCGTGCAGCGAGTCGATAAACCGTCATCGACAGCTGTTTGCACATTCAGACGCACGCAGCCACCGCAAGACAGAAGGTCCACATGTCCAAAAACGTCCGCGCAGATTCACTCTCGCTTCTGCTGTTCACGTTACGCAGCGGCAAGCTGATGGCGATCAACCTGCTCAAAGTCAGCGAAATCATCCCCTGCCCTCCCCTGACACGGCTGCCTGAATCGCACCCGCACGTCAAAGGCGTGGCCACGCTGCGTGGTAACTCGTTATCGGTCATCGACCTCAGCCGTGCCATTGGCGAACGTCCGTTGCTCGATCCTGACGGCGGATGCCTGATCGTCACCGATGTCAGCCGCTCCAAGCAGGGTCTGCACGTGCAGGCGGTGAGCAAGATCGTTCATTGCCTGACCACGGACATTCGTCCACCGCCCTTCGGCTCAGGCAATAAATCGTTCATCACCGGGGTCACTCAGGTGGATGGCACGTTGGTTCAGGTACTGGACATCGAGAAGGTGATTCACGGTATTTCCCCCGTGCAGATCGAAGCGGCTCCCGCCGAGTTGTCACCCGAAGAAGCTGAAGTGCTGGCCAAGGCCCGCATTTTAGTCGTCGACGACAGCCAGGTTGCACTCCAGCAATCCGTGATAACGCTGCGCAATCTGGGTATCGAGTGCCACACCGCGCGCAGTGCCCGGGAAGCCATCGATCAATTGCTCGACCTGCAAGGCACGGCCCAACAAATCAACGTGGTGGTGTCCGACATCGAGATGTCGGAAATGGACGGCTATGCTTTTACCCGCACGTTGCGTGAAACGCCTGATTTTCAGCAGCTCTACGTACTGCTGCACACCTCGCTAGATAGTGCGATGAACGCTGAAAAGGCCAAGCTGGCCGGTGCCAACGCCGTCCTGACCAAATTTTCGTCCCCCGAACTGACGCGATGCCTGATCGAAGCTGCACGAACCGTCGAAGCCCAGGGGATCTGAAACCCGGTCCTGACGACGCATCGACATGCCATTACTGGTTGATGCGTCGTCGCCTCGACCCGCCTGAAGCGCCTGTCTTATGGCCGATGCCACTGCGCTATGTGCCTTTCGAATACGGAAACGCAGAAGCCGTGCACCGACTTCTTGCGTTGGGGACAACCCTCGGTGGTGGTCACGTTCCGGATTTCGACACGTGGCTCACCGGCTTCAAAAACGATCCCGAGTTTGACCCGACATTGTGCTTTGTCGTCGTCGACGCTCAGGACGTCATCGCCGTCGCCCAATGTTGGACCAGTGCGTTCATCCGCAATCTGGTGGTCCATCCCCGCGGTCAGCGCCAAGGCATCGGTGAGCGGCTGTTGAGTCAGGTGTTTTCTGCCTTTGCCGGGCGCGAGGAAGGGCAGGTCGATCTCAAGGTCATGGAGAGTAATCTCACGGCCCGCCGCCTGTATGAGCGCGCAGGCATGCACTATGTGCAGCGCTGCGAACTCGACCTGCCTGAACCACTCTAAGTCGCTGTCACACCTCGTGATACCGATAAAAGAGGGAGATTCACATGAAAACGACCACCCTGCTCCTGCTTGCATTGAACGCCGTTGCGGGCCAGGCCAGCGCGTCGAGCACCGAAGCATGGAACGCGTTCGACAAGAAGTTGGTCGAGAGCTGCATCGCCGCCAGTTCCCTGAAAAACGCCAAACCGGCGGGCACATCAGCGATGTTCGATGACAGCGTGGGCTACAGCGCGTTGCTCATCAAAGGCCAGTACAAGCAGGCGTTCATGAAAAACAAGACCGGCACCGAACTGTGCCTGTACGACCGTAAGAACCAGAAAGCAGTGATCACCGAGTGGGATAACGTCACCACACTGCCGAAGAAATGAGCTATATGTTCATCCCTTTGCAGGGTGTCTGAGGCTCGTCGATGAGAAGCGTTGCGATCGTGCTGTTTCCCCATGTCCAGGCACTGGATGTTGCCGGGCCTCTGGATGTCTTCGCGGAAGCCAATCGCTTCGTCGCCGAGGGTGACGGCTACACGATCACAACCATTGGCGCAGCGCCCTACCCCATCATCGCGTCCAACGGCATGCCCTTGGGTGCTCGGCACGAACTCGATGACGCCCCCAAAGCGTTCGATATCCTGCTGATACCCGGGGGGCCCCTGTTGCCCGAAAGCCCTGAAATGCCCCACATAACCGCTTGGCTACACGACGTCACGCCGCTGGCCGGACGCTACGGTTCGATTTGTACCGGTGCGTTCATCCTCGGCCATGCCGGTCTATTGGACGACAAGCAGGCCGCCACCCACTGGAGCCACGCCCATCAATTGGCCGAACTTTTTCCAAAAGCACAGGTTGAGCCCGACCGGATCTACGTGCGCGACGGAAAGCTGATGACCTCCGCCGGAGTGACGGCGGGTATCGATATGGCCCTTTCGCTGGTGGCCGAGGATCACGGGCCGGCCATTGCGCTGGCAGTGGCCAAACGGTTGCTGGTGGTCGCACAGCGCCAGGGCGGGCAATCGCAGTTCAGCCCTTACCTCAACACGTCGGCGGATGATGACTCTCCCGTGGCAAAGATTCAGCGTTACGTCCTGGAGCACATCAGTGAGCCGTTTTCGGTGGAACGTCTGGCCGAAGTCGTCGCCATGAGCCCGCGCAGTTTCGCTCGGGTGTTCGCGCGGGACGCCAAAGTCACCCCGGCCGAGTTCGTGCAGCGAGCGAGGATCGACGCTGCGCGACGTTTGCTGGAAGGCAGCGAAAAAGCGATCAAGGCCGTGGCCTATGAATGCGGGTTTGGCAGCGCAGCACGCATGCGACTGATCTTCACCCAACGGCTGGGCGTCACGCCGACGCAGTACCGCGACAGTTTCCGCAAGGACAGCTAAGCGCCCCCTGACCTGCTGGCCTACTTGTAGAACAGGTCCACCATCACCTCGGCAGAAAACGGACCGGGTTTCGGCGTATCAGTCTGCCAGAGCAATTCGGCGTTGAAATCCGCCGTGGCCGAATAGTTTTCGCCCTGTAGATCCGTCACATGAAAGGGTTCGTGATAACGCACGGGAACGTTATTGCGCGCATTGGTGATACGAATGCCGACGCTGTCGTTGTTCACCGGCACCAGCACATCCCCGGACAGCACGCCGGACACGGGCGTGAAGCGTGCATTCAGACTGAAGGGCGAATCACAGATGCGGCTGGTTGCCAGGGCAAATCGCTGGAAGGTCGCCACTTCGCCCACCCTGACGTTCTTGATCGCTACATCACCGAACTCGACCGTTTCCGGCATCACACGCAGCTCGGCGTTACACGCGACGAAGCGCAGCCCGGTGAGGTTATTGATCACGTAGTTAAGGTTGTTGTCCGGCACCGGGTTCATGCCTTTCGTGCTGTCGATCTGAAACAGTCGATAATCGAGCAGGTCGCTGGCGACACCCGAGGGGGGTGTGGGACCGAACTTCTGGATGAACACTGAAAACGGCAGGCTAAAACTCACCTTGGGGCAGGCAGCCAGATTGTCAGCAGGCTCGCTGCACGCAGGCAACGTTTGCTGTGCAGGAATTTGCCCGCTGCTTTGCAGGTAATCGATGCCATTCAAGGTCAGCCCTGCGCGAATGCCTTGGCCGATCTGGAGGTTTTCGGGATTCAGATAAAGGGCGACAGACTCCGCGGGGCCGGGTTGATCCCGAACACATTCGACACCGATATTCAGGCGCTCGGAACGCCAGACCACGCTGGCATCCGGCAAGGTGGCGGGGATGGCGACGCTACTGCTCAGATCCGCGCGAATCACCGCCTCTCCCGAGCCTTGTGTTTTACACGACATGGCCAGGCCCGTGGCGGGTGCCATGAGCGCGATACAAAACGTTGAGCACCAACGTGAGAATGAGAAAGTCGTCATGATCAGCATTTCCCTATGGAGAGTGGGGTTCCCGGTGTCCGTAACCGGGCATGGAACGGTGCGCGATCCTTGGGCTGTGCGCAGAAATCTCGCTGACCGCCGTAATCGGTCAGCGCTTTGAACGTCAGGGTATCGACCCCGGACCGGTGGCCGAGCGATGCGGGTAAACGAAAGGTGAACGTCGAGAACGGCCCGAGCAGCAGGTCCTCACTGACCTCAACATCGCCCACCCTGATGTTGTGCAGCGACACATGAAAAGGGGTCGGGTTGGACAGGTTCAATAGCAGCGGATCATCCGGGCTGCGTTGCCAGGACAGCGCCTCCGGCGCCAGGGCCGGATCACCAACCAAAGCCTGTGGCCGATAGAACACGTTGATCCGCTGGCGTACCGCCAGGCTCAGTTGCTGGTTTGCAGCACTGCGCCAAGGCACCTCCAATACATAGAGATGCAGCAGGGATTCCCGATCTCGCGGTAGCCCCACCCCTTCATACAGCACCCGCAGCGTCTGCCTGCCCTGTGGGGGCAACTGAGCGAGCGGCGGGGTGACCACAAAAGGCAGGTTTGCCCGATCGTCCTCAACCGGCTCGACGCTTTCAAGCCACGTCTGAATCAGCACATCGCGGACACCGGGATTGCTGAGCTCGAAAGCGACCTCATGGAAGCGGCCATCGAAGATCAGTCGGGTGCCGCTCAGTGCGACGACGGCTTGAACGTCGCAACTGAACAGCGCAACAGCGAGGCAGACAGCACGCTCCCACCTCATTGGCAGACCACCTTAATACGATCGAAGGTCCGTTGCGGATCTCTGGGTGGTAAATGGTATTGCGCCTGGCACTGTTGATCGGACCATCTGGCAATCAGCGTGCCGCTGTCCTTCTCACTCAGTATCAGCGCACGACCCGTTGGATCGACAGCCCCCAACATCTTGCCCTGTTCATCGTCGACCATCGCCCCCAGCGGTAAATGGGTGCCGTCAGGCAGGGTCAGTTCGAGCTGCACCCGTCGCCCGACTTGCGCCTTGAAGCTGACCACAGGTACGGCGCCACGACGGGGAACGACCTGAGTCACGGCATTTTCCAGCTCGACATCAGCCCCTAGACCGCGCGTGTCGAGGCTGACCCAATTGGTGCGATAGGGTTGGGCGTACGGAAGCACGGCATAGCCGTTATCTGCGGTTTCGACGTTACTAAAGTTGGTCAGGCGTGCCCCCTGAACATTTTCAACCTCGACCAAGGCGAACGTTTCTCCCAACGGTTGCCCGACATTGACGCCCCCCGCGTGCGCGACGACAGATCCCGATGCCCCGATGCTAAACGCACGATAATCGGCGCCTTGGCCGTAACCGGCATCGAAGCGACCGTAAGGCTTCGTGGTGCTGAGTTTGCCGAAGCCCGAGGACCCGGACCGGTTATCACGCCCGGCCTGCAAGGAGTAAAACGTGTTGCGATCATCGAACACTTGTCCATTCAAACCGGCCTGCATGTCGTAGTCGCCACCGCTGTCGCGCACCGCGTTGAGGAACACGCGGGAGCTGCCGGGGCTGTCACCCAACGGAATACTCAGGGTCAGGGCAAAGCGGTTATCGCTTTGGCGCTGACCATCGCGCTCGAAGGTCTGATTACGCTCGACTGACAGGCTGTAACTGAGGCTGCGCCACGCCGCATTCCAGGACACATACAACTGCCGCGTCTTGCTGGTGTTGTCCCAATACCGCTGTTCGGAGCCAGTAATGCTCAACGACGCAGATTGCTCCGGCAGCGATTGGGTCAGGCTGAACTCCACACGATCCTTGGCCCTGCCGGTACCTGCCAGCGTGCGAAGCTCCCGCTCTTCAACGTGCTCATCAAGCGTTCGGTACTGGTCGGTGGAATAGCGATATCCGGCCACGGCAAGTGTGGTGTTAGTCACTTCCAGCGTGTTGGCGTAGCGCAATCGCAGGCTTTGGCCGCTGTAGGTCTTTTGTGGTTGCTGGCTGTTCGACTGAGTGACGTCCAGCGAAACAGCGCCCAGCCCGGTGTTGACGCCTGCCCCGATATTCCCCGCCTGATAGTCTTCAGACACCTGAGCGCCACCGGCGAGTGTCACGCGGTCGGTCAGGCCGTAGATCAGGGTCATGCTGCCCAGCGCGGGTGACTGGCCGCCATCCTCATAACTGTCGTACCGGCCTGCCGCGATGCTGTAGCGCAACGCCCCTTTTGGCACCATGATGGGCAGCGAGGCGTAGGCCTGAATAAATACACGCCTGCGACCGTCCGCCTCCACCACCGTCACTTCCAGATCACCGTTCGAACCGCTGGGGTAGATATCGGAAATTTCGAACGGCCCCGGTGAAACGTTGCCACTGAACAGCATGAAGCCGTTTTGACGGACCTCTACGGTGGCGTTGGTTTCTGCAATGCCACGAATGATCGGCGCGTAAATCCGCTCGTTGTCCGGCAGCATGCCGTCATCGGACGAAAGCATCGCACCGACAAAGCGGACGCTGTCGAAGACTTGGGCGTCGGTGAAGGTTTCACCCAGCGTCAGTTGGCTCTTGAGCGCCGTGATATCCCGCTGAGCAAAGGTCCGGTTGCTGCGAAACCGGTAAGGCTGACTGTCGCCATACACCAGCGACGATTCGTTACGCAGCCGCCACGCCCCGAGGTTCAAGCCATTGCGCAGGCCCAGGTAATATTGGTCCTGAGTCTGATGATTTCGCTCGCGACGCGCGCCGCTGAAGCTGTAATTCACAAACCCCGCGGAAGCCCCCTCATCCCAGAGCTCCGGAGCGACATACCCCCGCACGCTGCGCTGCATCATGGCTTGAGGAAGACTGATACTGAGCCGCAACCGGGTAGGTTCATACTCGACATGCGCGAACTCGACGTTCGCGGCCAGATCGAAGCACCCGCTGGACGAAGCAGCGTTATCTTTCAGGTCAGAAATGTTCATCCCCAACTGCCCCAGCATCTCCAGCGTCAGACACGCCTCAATCGCGCCCGTACGAGGATTGGCCACAAAGGTGATGTCGCGTCGACCGCTCAATGCGCGGTTGACGTAAATGTCCACCCGATAGGTCCCAGGCAGCACACTGTTGCCTTGCAGGAAGGTGTTGAGGTCTGCAGGTTGATCCGTTCCTTGAATGAATGCGGTGTTGAACTTCACCCCAGCCGTGGTGGAGGGCGGCCCGGTATCGTGGCCGGAGCCGTCTGTCATCGCCAACGCACACGGCCCGGTCATCCACACGGCACTCACCGCGATCCAGAATGACCATGACTGGCGTTTGAGCGTTCTGCGCGGTCTCGATGAGCGTTGGCTGCTGCTCGGCAGGGTTACCCTCGACTGACTTCCTTTGCTGTTTTTGTCTCGCCGTTCCATTAGCTGTTTTCACTCGTGTCCTGAGTGTCGATGCACTGCCGAGTCCCTTCATGCAGGCGTGCGACGCAAAGCCGGAAACGCGTCCGACTTTAAAAAATGGGTCAACGGAAAAACCCTGAAGGGCGTGTTTTCTGCCTTCAGGGTGAGCGATCGGCCTTGTTGGCCTGTGTCGTCCGGTCTGCTGTCACGGTGGCGCGATATGGCTCCTGGGCACCAAAATCGTTAATGCTGATAAAGGCCAGGTCCACTGAACCACGCCCGCCTGACGCGAGAGGCATCCGACGCCGTTCACCAGGCGCCAGCATCCTGCTGCCCTCCTGGATTACCACCCGCCCGTTTTGCCGCCCTTCCAGCTTGATCATCGAGACGTGGTAGTGACTCGTGTTAACCACTTCGATCTGACCATCGCGCACCTGCCATTGCAGTGCTTCGGCGGCTTTCAACGGATCGCCGATCAAGCCTTGTGGCCGATAGAACAATTTGATGCGCTGGCGAATGGCGATCTGCAATTCGTTGTCGCGGGCCGTCTGGGGGATTTCCTGAACGCTCAACCAGAGCACCGATTCGCGATCACCGGGCAGACCTTCACCCGAATACATGATCCTGATCAGTTGTCGGGCGTCACCGGGCATTCGCGCCAGCGCGGGTGTGATCGCGAACGGCGGTATGCTCAACCCAGCACCATTCGGGTCGCTCTCGATCCAGGACTGCGCGAGAATTTCAGATGCCCCGGTGTTGTGCACCTGCAGGCTGACTTCTTTGTCGGCTCCGGAATAAATGACACGCGTGGTATTGAGCACCACGCCTGCCTGGGCTTGAGCAGCCAGCGTCACGGCCAGTCCCGAGCACAGCCAGAGGGCCGATTTGCGGATAATCTTCGAAAACATGGGGGTGATTCCGGACAGGAAAGTGGCGAGATGAGCACTGCTCACCTCGCCAGGTGCATCACTTGTAATCCATCACAAACGGCAGGAAACCATCGGCGTTACCTGGATTGGTCGGAGTGCCGTTAAGCACGTATACAGCACCGAGATTGATCTCGGCCGTTGCGGTATCGCCGTCCTTGACCAGATCGGTGACGATCGTTTCAGTGCCGCTCAGGTCCATCAGGCGATTGGACGAGTTCAGCAGACCGATACCCACACCATCAGCCGCACCAGTGGTGCGCAACAGTTTTTGATCGTTGTTGTCCAGGCCGCTACCCTGGCGGGCAATGAAGCGCATGTCTACCGAGTCGTAGGCCGTGGCGCCACCGGTGCAGTTCACCAGCAACTGGATCGGCGACGCCGTCTCCAGTTTGGCTTGTGCGTAAGTCCCGATATCGGCGAACGATACGTTGCCCATATCAACGTTGATTTCACCGGGGTTAGAGCCTGGGCTCGCACCGGTTCCTGCATTGATGTCACACGTAATGTTGGTGAGCGTCCCGCTCAGGATCAATTTTCCGTTGTTCGCTGCGTTTGCAGTCCCAGCCATGCCCAGCCCCATTGCAGCCAAAATAGCGAGAGAAAGAGAGATCTTTTTCATGTTAACGACATTCCTTGTGTCAGTTCGTGTGTGCCCAGAGCACGGGTCGAACTATAAGCGGGCCGCTCAAGGCCGGATGTCAGGTTATCTACCTTGTACTTGCAGAAACGACAGTGAGACGTGAAGGAAATTTCCGTAGTCTCTGGGTGCAAATAGCCACACCCCGCGTAACTCCTGACGCTGCGCATCATCATCAAAAATAATAATGAGCCGATGTTTGTCGATACGCTGTAAGGGTGTACATCGATTCCGAGTGGAATGCATAAAAAAACCGCCTTGGCGAGGGAGGCCAAGGCGGCTTTTATTGACGAGATGTTTGAAGAATCGGCGTCACTGATAAGTCAGTGTCACGACGCCGTTATGAACCCCGGTCTCGATGGACGTCTGCTCGACATAAGCCGTGGAGACAGGCACGGTAGCGCCTTCGCAGGCATCATCATGAACAACCAGCCCGACGGTAACGTGTGCGTTGACCCTTATCGACTTCGGTTGATCCCGCTGAGCGCTGACATCCAGCACTCTGGCTTCACACCCCGCGTTGACGAGTTGACCGTGGAACGACAGTGCACCTTGCTGCGACGGGGCTGCTGACACCGCCTGAGCAAAAGCCCCGACAAACGCGATCGAAAAAAACATCGAAACTGTCTTTTTACTGTTCATCGCCACACTCCGGAGTGAAGACTCACGTGGATCAGTTAAGTCGAGCCAGGAACAATCGACCAGAGAACGCAGACATTTGTGTAGGAATTGTCGTGCTCTCTATCCATCTATCGCCCCATTACTTCTTTTCTTTATGCCCCTTCATCCTCCCCCCATCACCACCTGACAATATTGACAGGTAGCAGTCATTTTGCTGACCGGGTGCAGGAGGTATAAAGGAGGCTCTCAATTATCTGCCCTCCATTTTTTGCTGGCGTTATATCTGTATGCACAAAAAGAAAAAATCTGTGTTAGCGGCTGTAACCGTTCTCGCAGTATCGCTGGCAGTGGGTGCCTGGACGTTGACCCGCCCGGCCCCCAAGAAAACCACTGCGTCCATCGCCGTTCCAGTGCAAGTGATCAATGTGGTCCGGGAAGATGTGCCGCGTTACGTCACGGGTATCGGCTCGGTGCTTTCGCTGCAAAGCGTGGTGATCCGCACGCAGGTGGACGGCATTCTGACCAGGCTGATGGTGAAGGAAGGCCAGCAGGTCAAAATCGGGGATTTGTTGGCGACCATTGACGACCGCTCGATTCGTGCGGCCCTCGAACAGGCCAAGGCGCAGTTGAGCCAGAGCCAGGCCCAACTCGATGTGGCGGAAGTCGATCTCAAGCGCTACAAACTGCTGACTGTGGACAACAGTATTTCCAAGCAGCAGTTCGACCAGCAACAGGCGTTGGTCAATCAACTCAAGGCGACCGTGCTGGGCAATCAGGCGTCGATCAATGCCTCTCAAGTGCAGCTTTCCTACACCCAAATTCGTTCTCCGGTGACAGGCCGCGTCGGCATTCGTAATGTCGATGAGGGCAACTTTCTGCGCGTCACGGACGCCAATGGACTGTTCTCCGTAACGCAGATCGATCCCGTCTCCGTTGAGTTCTCACTGCCGCAGCAGATGCTTCCAACCCTGCATGACCTGCTCGCATCTCCTACACCCGCAAAGGTCAACGCCTATATGGGCGATGGCGTAACCGGCACCTTGCTAGGCGAAGGCAAACTGACCCTGATCGACAATCAGGTCGCTGCCACCACGGGCACCATTCGCGCCAAGGCCATTTTCGACAATGCCGCTGAAAAACTGTGGCCTGGCCAGTTGGTCAGCGTGCGCATCCAGACCGCCATCGAACGCGATGCGTTGAAAGTCCCGCCGCAGGTAGTCCAGCGCGGCATCGAGCAGCATTATGTGTTTCGGGTCATCGGCGACAAGGTTGAAGTGGTCCCTGTCAAAGTGCTTTACCAGAACAGTGATCTGGTGCTGATCAGCGGCGTGAGTGCCAATGACGTGCTGGTCAGCGACGGCCAGTCGCGCCTTAAGGACGGTGCGCACATTGAGGTGGTCAAGGCGGACCCAGCGGCCACTCTGGCGGATGCAGGAGGAACCGCGAAATGAAAGGCCACGGTTCGATTTCCGCATGGTGCGTGAATCACCCTATCGCCACCGTACTGCTGATATTCGCGCTGGTTTTGCTGGGTTGCATCGCTTTTCCGCGCCTGCCCGTCGCGCCGCTGCCAGAAGCTGAATTCCCCACGATTCAGGTGTCCGCCACACTGCCCGGCGCCAGTCCGCAAACCATGGCCTCCTCGGTCGCCACGCCCCTCGAAGTGCAGTTCAGCGCCATCCCCGGCATGACGCAGATGACCTCCAGCAGCGCCTTGGGTTCGACCAACCTGACCCTGCAATTCGTGCTGAACAAGAGCATCGACACTGCTGCGCAGGAAGTGCAGGCCGCGATCAACACCGCTTCGGGACGCCTGCCAGCTGACCTGCCAACGGCCCCCACCTGGCGCAAGGTCAACCCTGCCGACAGCCCGGTGCTGATCTTGAGCGTCAGTTCCAATCTGATGCCCAGCACCGAGCTGAGCGATGTCACCGAATCCCTGTTGGCCCGTCAGTTGAGCCAGATCAATGGCGTAGGCCAAGTCGCGATCACCGGCCAGCGGCGTCCGGCCATTCGCGTACAGGCCGCGCCGGAAAAGCTCGCGTCCATCGGGCTGACGTTGGGCGATTTGCGCACGAGCCTGCAACAAACCAGCCTCAACCTCGCCAAAGGTGCGTTGTATGGCAAAGACAGCGTGTCGACGCTGGCCTCCAACGACCAGTTGTTCCAGGCCAAGGACTACGACCAGTTGATCGTGTCCTACAAGGACGGCGCTCCGGTTCACCTGCGTGATGTAGCGAAAGTCATCGACGGTTCGGAAAACGCTTACGTCAATGCCTGGTCTGGCGATCAGCAAGGCGTGAACATCGTGGTCTTCCGTCAGCCCGGCGCCAACATCGTCGAGACCGTGGACCGCGTGCTCGGCGAGCTGCCTCGTTTGCAGGAAATGCTCCCGGCGTCCGTGGACGTTTCGGTGCTCAGCGACCGGACCAAGACCATTCGCGCGTCCCTGCATGAAGTGGAAATGACCCTGCTGATCGCCATCGTGCTGGTGATCGCGGTGATGGCACTGTTCCTGCGCCAGGTCTCTGCAACACTGATCGTGACCGCCGTACTCGGTGTCTCGCTGGTGGCCAGCTTTGCCCTGATGTACGTGCTCGGTTTCAGCCTCAACAACCTGACGCTGGTGGCCATTGTGGTGGCGGTCGGCTTCGTGGTCGACGATGCCATCGTGGTGGTGGAAAACATCCACCGCCATCTCGAAGCCGGTGAAAGCATGCGCGATGCCGCGATCAAGGGCGCGGGCGAGATCGGCTTCACAGTGGTGTCGATCAGCTTCTCGCTGATTGCAGCGTTCATCCCATTGCTGTTCATGGGCGGCGTGGTCGGACGCTTGTTCAAGGAATTTGCGCTGACGGCGACGTCAACCATTCTGATTTCGGTAATGGTCTCGCTGACCTTGGCGCCGACACTGGCCGCACTGTTCATGCGCGCGCCGAAACACGACGCCCATGCCAACCCCGGTTTTGGCGAAAAACTGCTGGCGCGCTACGCCCGTGGCGTGCGCTTCGCCCTCGCCCATCAACGCATGATGATGAGCATCTTTGGCCTGACACTGGTGCTGGCAGTGGTCGGTTACGTACTGATCCCCAAAGGCTTCTTTCCGGTTCAGGACACCGGTATGGTGCTCGGCACCAGTGAAGCGGCGGCGGACATTTCTTACCCGGACATGGTGGCCAAGCACAAGCAACTGGCGAAAATCATCGGCGAAGACCCTGCCGTCAAAGCCTTCTCCCATTCAGTGGGTGTTAGTGGCAGCAACCAGACCATCGCCAACGGCCGCGTGTGGATTGCGCTGAAGGACCGGGGTGATCGCGATGTTTCCGCCAGCGAGTTCATCGACCGGATCCGTCCGAAACTGGCGAAGATTCCCGGCATTGTCCTCTACCTGCGCGCAGGCCAGGACATCAACCTGAGTTCCGGCCCGAGCCGTGCCCAGTACCAATACGTACTCAAGAGCAACAACGGCGCTTTACTGAACGAGTGGACGCAGAAGCTCACTGAAAAACTCAAGACCATTCCGGCATTTCGTGACCTGTCCAACGACCTGCAACTGGGCGGCAGCGTCACGCACCTGGACATCGACCGCAGCGCCGCCGCGCGCTTCGGCCTGACCACCGCGGACGTCGATCAGGCACTGTACGACGCCTTCGGCCAGCGGCAGATCAACGAATACCAGACCGACATCAACCAGTACAAAGTCATCCTGGAGCTTGATCCGTCCCAGCGCGGCAAGGCCGAGAGCCTGAACTATTTCTACCTGCGCTCGCCATTGACCAACGAGATGGTGCCACTGTCGGCGTTGGCCAAAGTGGGGGCGCCAAAAATGGGGCCGTTGTCGATCAGTCACGACGGGATGTTCCCCGCTGCGAACCTGTCGTTCAACCTGTCAGCGGGCGTGGCGTTGGGCGATGCGGTGCAACTGCTGGATCAGGCCAAGAACGAAATCGGCATGCCTGCTTCAATCATCGGTAATTTTCAGGGCGCGGCCCAGGCATTCCAAAGCTCATTGGCCAACCAGCCGTGGCTGATTCTGGCGGCGCTGGTGGCGGTGTACATCATCCTAGGCGTGCTTTACGAGAGTTTCGTGCACCCGTTGACGATCATCTCGACACTGCCTTCGGCGGGCATCGGCGCACTGCTGTTGCTGTGGTTGATGGGCCAGGATTTCTCGATCATGGGCCTGATCGGTATCGTGCTGCTGATCGGCATCGTCAAGAAGAACGGTATCCTGTTGGTGGACTTTGCGCTGGAAGGCCAGCGTGATCGCGGGCTGTCGCCAGAAGAGGCGATTTACCAGGCCTGCGTCACCCGTTTCCGGCCAATCATCATGACCACGTTGGCGGCGTTGCTCGGCGCCCTGCCGTTGATGCTCGGCTATGGTGTAGGGGCTGAGTTGCGTCAGCCACTGGGCATTGCGGTCGTAGGCGGTTTGCTGGTGAGTCAGGCGTTGACGCTGTTCACCACGCCCGTGATTTACCTGCAACTGGAACGAATCTTTCATCGTCGGCAGCCGACCACGGCACCGACACCGCCCACGACAGACAGAAAAGCGGCGCCCCAGCTCGTGGCTGAAAAATAAGCATCAAAAAAGCAGTGAGCACAGAGAACGTGAGAGTGCACCCATGCGTGTCCTGATTATCGAAGACGAAGAAAAAACCGCCGACTACCTGCACCGGGGACTGACCGAACAGGGGTACACGACGGACGTTGCGCGGGATGGCATCGAAGGCCTGCACATGGCGCTGGAGAGCGACTACGCCGTGATCATTCTCGACGTCATGCTGCCCGGCCTGGACGGCTACGGCATCCTGCGGGCACTGCGCGCGCGCAAGCAGACGCCGGTGATCATGCTCACCGCCCGGGAAAACGTCGATGACCGGATTCGCGGCCTGCGCGAAGGCGCCGATGACTATCTGGGCAAGCCGTTTTCCTTCCTTGAACTGGTCGCACGTCTGCAAGCCCTGACCCGTCGCAGCGGCGGCCATGAACCGGTGCAGATCAGCATCGCCGATCTGTGGATCGACCTGATCAGCCGCAAGGCCACCCGCAACGGCGCCCGCCTGGACCTGACCGCCAAGGAGTTCTCGCTGCTCAGCGTGCTCGCGCGTCGGCATGGCGAGATCCTGTCCAAGACGTCGATTGCCGAGATGGTCTGGGACATCAATTTCGACAGCGACGCCAACGTTGTCGAAGTCGCGATCAAACGCCTGCGCGCCAAACTCGACGGGCCGTTCGAGCAGAAATTGCTGCACACCATTCGCGGCATGGGTTATGTGTTGGAGAGCCGTGCACTGGAGCACCGTCGTGGCGAGTAACTCCATCGCCCTGCGCCTGAGCGGCATGTTCGCCCTCGTGGCGCTGCTGGTGTTTCTGTTGATCGGCTGGGCCTTGTACCTGCAAGTGGACAAGGGCCTGGGCCTGTTGCCGGAAGCGGAAGTCGATGCCCGTTACAGCGTGCTGGAATCACAGGTGCAGCGCTTCGGTGATCTGGAGCATTGGGGCAAACTCAGCGGCAAGCTCAAGCTACTCAGCGAAGAGGACAAGCGGCTGCGCTTCTGGGTGGTCAGTGACAACCCTTCTTACGAATTCGGCAGCCCTGACCCCAAGATTCGCGCATTCGCCCAAGGCCCGTTGGGCATGCGCGACTTGTATCTGAACGATCACAACTATCCGTTCAAAGTGCGGGTCAGCGAGTTCCCGGCCAAAGATCAACGCCCTCCCCTGCGATTTCTGACGGCCATCGATACCGAAACATTCCGGCAAACCCAGCATTCGCTGGTGATCGCCCTGATCAGTCTGGCCGCCATCGGCATCGCCTTGGCCTCGGCGTTGGGTTATTGGGTGGCGCGTATCGGCCTCAAGCCGTTGCTGGATCTCTCGCTGGAGGCACGCAAACTGGCACCGCCCCGGCTGTCCGGTCGCTTGCAGTTGTCGTCACTGCCGCCTGAACTGGATCAGTTCGTGACCTCGTTCAACTCGACGCTGGAGCGAGTCGAACAAGCCTATTCGCGGCTGGAATCGTTCAACGCCGACGTCGCGCACGAACTGCGTTCACCACTGACCAACCTCATCGGTCAGACCCAGGTGGCGCTGACCCGAGGGCGCTCTGCCGAACATTACTTCGAGGTGCTGCAATCGAACCTTGAGGAGTTGGAGCGACTGCGCTCGATCATCAACGACATGCTGTTTCTGGCCAGCGCTGATCAGGGCAGCAAGGCCACTGAACTGACCGAAGTGTCGCTGGCCGAGGAAGTGGCGACCACGCTGGACTATCTGGATTTCATCCTTGAAGACGCTCAGGTGCAGGTTCAAGTACGCGGCGACGCGCAAGCGCCCATCGAGAAGGCCCATCTGCGGCGCGCCATGATCAATTTGCTGCACAACGCCGTGCAGCACACTGCGCCGGGGCGGGTGATTCACGTGGACATCAAGGACGAAGGCGATCACGTCAGCATTGGCGTCACCAACCCCGGTACGCTGATTTCCGGCGAGCATTTGCCGAAACTGTTCGAGCGCTTTTATCGGGTTGATGCGTCACGCACTAACAGCGGCGGGAATCATGGGTTGGGATTGGCGATTGTGAAGGCGATTGCGTTGATGCATGGCGGGACCGTGTTTGTTCGCAGCGAGCGTGGGGAGAACACGTTCGGGATCAACTTGCCGTGTTGAGGAATGGCGGCAGCCCGACCCGAGGTGCACCTCTGTGGGAGCCGGCTTGCTGGCGAAAGCGGTGGGTCAGCCAAGTCATCCGTATCTGACTCACCGATTTCGCCAGCAAGCCGGCTCCCACAAGGGTTGTGCTCGGCTTTGAAACCGGGACGAATCAACCCTTCTTCACGAACTCGGATTTCAGCTTCATCGCACCAATGCCATCGATCTTGCAATCGATGTCGTGATCGCCATCCACCAATCGAATGTTCTTCACCTTGGTGCCGACCTTCACCACCAGCGACGACCCTTTGACTTTCAGGTCCTTGATCACGGTCACAGTGTCGCCGTCCTGCAGCGTGTTGCCGACCGCATCCTTGATGATTTTCACGTCATCGTCCGCTTCAGCCACGCCGTTGGCGGACCACTCATGGGCGCATTCCGGGCAGACGAGTTGGGCGCCGTCTTCATAGGTGTATTCGGAATTGCATTTGGGGCACGGCGGTAAGCTCACGGCGGATCTCGCATCTGAGGAAAATAGGCGCGCGATTATAAGGGTTTTTATACAGAACGGGGACGTCCCCGCTCTGGATTCTTCCCGAAGAGCGTAAGCAATCTGCATTACGCCAACGCCGTATCCATCACCATCATCAGACAAAACCCGACCAACAGCCCGAAGCTGGCGATCTTGTCGTGTCCGTTGCGGCGTGATTCGGGAATGATTTCGTGAGTGACCACCAGCAACATCGCCCCCGCCGCCAGCGCCAACCCGACCGGCAACAACAGCGCGGCGATTTCCACCAGCCACGCACACAGCACGGCAAACACCGGCTCGACCAGCCCCGACGCTGCACCGATCAGAAAGGCATTGAGCCGCGACATGCCTGCCGCCGCCAGCACCAGCGCAATCACCAGACCTTCCGGCACATCTTGCAAGGCGATGCCCATGGCCAGACTGTCCGCGTGCGCCAGACCGCCGCCCGCTGACACGCCTACGGCCATGCCTTCCGGAATGTTGTGGGCGATGATGGCGATGACAAACAGCCAGATATTCGAAGGGATAGACGCTTTTTCCGCCACCTCGGACAACTGCGGCCCTTGTGAGACCAGCGTGTCGACGACGAACAAACCGACCGCGCCCGCGAGAATGCCGACGCTGACCAACGCGCCCGCGCCCCATGCCGAGAAGCCCAGGCTTTGGGCTGCATCAAGGCCCGGCACGATCAGGGAGAAGGCCGTGGCAGCGAGCATGATGCCCGCGCCAAAGCCCAGCAACCCGTCGGACACTGCCACCGGCATTCCGCGAATCACCAGCACGGGGACTGCGCCCAGTGCCGTTCCCAGCGCGCACAACGCTCCGCCTTCCAGCGCCCTCAACATGCGCGGTTCAAGGCTCAGCCAAGTGAGTCCTTGGGCAATCAGCAGTCCCGTGCCGACCAATAGCAAAATCGAACCAATGGCCAGACGAAACAAGCGTCCGCTGCTGAGGGTGAGGAAATCCGAAGGCATAGATCGTCTACTTCTTGTGATGGGCGTTAAGAAATTGCAGCCGAATATCGCTTGGCCACTTCATCCCAATTCACGACGTTGTAGAACGCGGCGATGTACTCAGGACGACGGTTTTGGTAGCGCAGGTAGTAGGCGTGCTCCCAAACGTCCAGACCGAGGATCGGCGTGTTGCCATTCATCAACGGGCTGTCCTGGTTGCCGCTGCTTTCCACGACCAGTTTCTTTTCCGGGGTGACGCTCAGCCAGGCCCACCCGCTGCCAAAACGGGTCAGTGCCGCTTTGGTGAAGGCTTCTTTGAAAGCGTCGATACCGCCCAATTGCTCATCGATGGCTTTGGCCAGCGCACCGCTTGGCAGGCCGCCGCCATTCGGGCTCATGACTTCCCAGAACAGCGAGTGGTTGGCGTGACCGCCACCCTGGTTGATCACCGCCGGGCGCAGTTTTTCCGGCAGTTGGCCGACACTGGCCACCAGTTTCTCGATTGGCCACTCAGCGTACTCAGTGCCCTCGACAGCGGCATTGAGGTTGTTGATGTAGGTCTGGTGATGTTTGGTGTAGTGGATTTCCATGGTCTGCGCATCGATGTGCGGCTCAAGGGCATCGTAGGCGTATGGCAAGGCAGGCAAGGTATACGGCATATCAATGGACTCCAAAGGACAATGTTCCGGCGGCAGCGGCATTACGCTGAAGCGCCGAACGTGTGTGTTCGCCGCTGCTATTGAGCAGGCGATGGGTACGTGGGTATTCACCGTGTTCGCTGATGAAGCCCAACAGTTCGCTGTAGGTTTTGTTGCTGTGGCGGAGCGCGGCCTGACGCAGCGCAGGTGCGAAACGGGTGTTCTGGATCACCTGTAACAACCGCTGGTGCGCCGCGCACAGGTACTCGGCGCTTTCTTCGGGCTGGTTCAGGCTCAGGTGCAGATCCGCCAGGTTGTGATGGGAAATCACGAACGCTGCCACCGCCTCGTCAGGGTCTTTCCAGCGCTCCAACAGCACTTGCGCCAGGGCGAGGGCTTGCAGATAGAGTTCGCGGGCGTCGACCAGATCGCCACGGTTGAAGCAGCTCTTGCCTTTCAAAATGGTGCTTTTCCAATGCTCCATGGCGCGTCTCCTCGACGTGTGACGTGGGCGGAAGCTGGCGGTCAGATGCCGCCGGCCGTGAGTTTTTCCGGGTTGAGCAGGGTTTCCAGCTGGTCGCGGTCCAGATCGGTGTGCTCCAGTGCGACATCGATGATCGGACGGCCTTCCTTGTAGGCGGTCTTGGCGATTTCGGCGGCCTTGAGGTAGCCGATGATCGGGTTCAGCGCGGTCACCAGAATCGGGTTGCGCGACAAGGCTTCCTTGAGCTTGGCGTCGTTGACCTTGAACGTGGCGATGGCTTTGTCTGCCAGCAGACGGCTGGAGTTGGCCAGCAATTCGATGCTTTCCAGCAGGTTGTGGGCGATGATCGGCAGCATCACGTTCAGCTCGAAGTTGCCCGACTGACCGGCGACGGTGATCGCGGCGTCGTTGCCGATCACTTGTGCGGCGACCATCGCGGTGGCTTCCGGGATCACCGGATTGACTTTGCCCGGCATGATCGACGAACCCGGTTGCAGGCCTTCCAATTCGATTTCACCCAAGCCAGCCAAAGGACCTGAGTTCATCCAGCGCAGGTCGTTGGCGATCTTCATCAGCGACACGGCAGTGGCCTTCAACTGGCCGGAAACGGCGACAGCGGTGTCTTGCGAGCCGATCAAGGCGAACAGGTCCTTGCCCGGCACGAAGCCGACCTCACTCAACTGGCTCAGCTTGGTGGCAAAACGCGACGCAAATTCAGGGTGGGCGTTGATCCCGGTGCCCACCGCCGTGCCGCCTTGGGCCAGTGCTTGCAGGCTCGGCAGCAGGTTTTCGATGTGCTCGACGTTGGCTTTGAGCTGCTGCGACCAACCGTTGAGCACCTGGCTCAGACGTACGGGCATGGCGTCCATCAGGTGAGTACGGCCAGTCTTCACGAACGGGTGCACCTGCACGGCTTTCTTCTCGGTGACCTGCACCAGATGCGCCAGCGCAGGCAGCAGTTGTTCGTGAATCGCCAGCGCAGCACTGACGTGGATGGTGGTCGGGATGATGTCGTTGCTGCTCTGACCACAGTTGACGTGGTCGTTGGCGTTCACCGGTTCGCCCAGAATGCGGGTCGCGAGGGTCGCGATGACTTCGTTGGCGTTCATGTTGGTGCTGGTGCCGGAGCCGGTCTGAAACACGTCCACCGGGAAATGCGCCATGTAATCGCCCTCCAGCAGCTCCTTGCACGCGGTGACGATGGCCTTGCTCTGGCCCTCGGTGATCTGTTTCAGCTCAAGGTTGGCCTGAGCGGCTGCGGCCTTGGCCAGCAGCAACGCACGCACGAACTGGCGCGGCATGCGCAACTGGCTGATCGGGAAGTTGTTCACCGCACGCTGGGTCTGCGCGCCGTACAGGGCCTCGGCCGGAACCTGCAACTCGCCCATGCTGTCGCGTTCAATACGGGTATTACTCATCGGTAGATCCTTGCATCAGTTCAGCGAGAGAAATCGAAGGCTGCAACACGCAGGTCGCCAGCTGATGGGCGAAGCTCTGCCAGCGTTGGCGTTGAATGACGGAATGAGCGAGGGCCTGCAGATCGCGCAGTGGACGCCAGGCTTGATCCAGACACAGGCAGCGCCAGTGCCAGGGCAAGGCGGTGTCACGGGCCGTGTCGATCAGCAGGCGGAAGGTGCTTTCAGCGATCAGCACCTGAGGCGTAGCGGTGAAACGCGCCAGATAGCGGCCTTCGGCAAGGTAGTGCTCAATGACACGTGGCTCGTCCGGGTCCAGGGCACAGCGAATCCGCAGACTCAACGCACGCCAGTTTTCCAGGTAAGGCGACTCGTGCAGAACAGCGGCCATGGCAGAGGCTCATCTAGCAAATGATATTCATTATTAAATGAGTTTAAGAATCAAAACAACCCCGACATTTGAATCAGCAGCGGACCTTGTGGGAGCCGGCTTGCTGGCGAATACGGTGGACCAATGGCAGATAAGGTGACTGACACGCCGCATTCGCCAGCAAGTCGGCTCCCAGAGGGGTTTAGCGGTATGGCGAGTTTTGCGGCCAACAAAAAGGCCCGCACCGATATCGGGGCAGGCCTTTGGGTGTTGCGTGGGGCTGGAGAAATCAGCTCCCCGCCACGGTCATCCGCTCGATCAACACAGAACCCGTGCGAATGTTGCTGCGCATCTCCAGATCGCTGCCAACGGCGACGATCTGCTTGAACATGTCGCGCATGTTGCCAGCAATGGTCACTTCCTGAACCGCGAACTGGATCTCGCCGTTCTCGACCCAGAACCCTGCCGCGCCACGTGAGTAATCGCCGGTCACCATGTTCAAACCGCTGCCCATCAGCTCAGTGACCAACAGACCGCGTCCCATGCGGCGGATCAGGGCCGCCTGATCTTCAGTGCCATGGGAAACGAACAGGTTGTGCACGCCACCCGCGTTGGCGGTGCTCGGCAGGCCCAGTTTGCGGCCCGAATAGGTGCTGAGGATGTACGACACCAGATCACCGTTTTCGACGAACGGCTTGGCATAGGTCGCCAAGCCATCGCCGTCGAACGCAGCGCTGCCCATGGCGCGCATCAGGTGAGGACGTTCATCGATGGTCATCCACTCTGGAAACAGGCGCTGGCCGATCGCACCTTCGAGGAACGACGACTTGCGGTACAGATTTCCACCGGAAATCGCCCCCAGGAAGCTGCCGAACAAACCACCCGCCAGCTCTGCCGAAAACAGCACCGGCACTTCGCAGGTCGGCACCGGACGCGCCCCCAAACGGCTCGCCGCACGCTCGGCAGCTTTCTGGCCGATCAGCCTGGCGTCCATCAGCAACTCACCCTGACGATTGACGTCGTACCAGTAATCGCGCTGCATCTGGCCGTCTTTTTCGGCGATCATCACGCAGCTGAGGCTATGACGGGTCGACGCGTAGCCCCCGATGAAACCGTGGCTGTTGCCGTATACGCGGCAGCCTTGGTGCACATTCAGCGTGGTGCCATCAGCGTTCTTGATCAACGGGTTGGCATCGAAAGCCGCTGCCTCGCAGATCAGCGCTTTTTCAATGGCCTCTTCGGGGGTGATGTGCCAAGGGTGGAACAGGTCGAAGTCTGGTTGCTCTTTGGCCATTAAGGCAGCATCGGCCAGGCCCGAGCTTTCGTCTTCAGACGTGTGTTTGGCGATGGCCAACGCGGCCGCGACGGTTTCACGAATCGCATCAGGCCCGCTGGCCGAGGTGCTGGCCGAGCCTTTGCGCTGCCCCACATACAAGGTGATACCAAAACCCTGATCGCGGTTGAACTCCACGGTCTCGACTTCACGCTGACGCACCGACGTCGACAGGCCCTGATCTACCGACACCGCGACCTCACACGCCGTCGCGCCCTGACGCTTGGCTTCTGCGACGATTTGCTCGACCTGCTGTTGTAGCGCTGGCAAGGCCTGTGGGCCGACGCTTTCTGATGCACTCATGACTTACTCCATCAAATTCCGATTTCGGCAGCCGGGCCGGACAATTGGTCCCCGACTGGTTATCATGGCGGCGTTTATTTGCGGACTGCCCCCATGGTTGATTCTTACGACGACTCCTTCGACGGAGAGAAAAGCAAATCCCAGGTCAAGCGAGAGCTTCACGCGCTGGTCGAACTGGGTGAACGCTTGACGACATTCAAGCCCGACGTGCTGGCCAAGCTGCCGTTGACCGACGAGTTGCGTCGGGCACTGGCCGATGCGCCCAAGCACACCGCGCACATCGCGCGTAAACGCCACATCTCGTTCATCGGCAGGCTGATGCGTGATCAGAGCCTGGATGAAATCCTGGTGCTGCTGGACCAGCTTGACGCCTCCACACGTCAGTACAACGAGCGTTTCCACAACCTGGAACGCTGGCGCGACCGTTTGATCGGCGGCACCGACGACGTCCTCGAACAATTCGTCAACGAGTACCCGGAGGCCGATCGCCAGCAACTGCGTTCGCTCATCCGTCAGGCCCAGCACGAAGCCAAGCAGAACAAGGCGCCCTCCGCGGCCCGTAAAATCTTCAAATACATCCGCGAACTGGACGAAACCAAGCGCGGGTTGCGGTAAGCCTCGTTGCGTCCCCTGTAGGAGCGCGCTTGCCCGCGATTGGAATCTGTCAGTGACAGATGTGGTGATTGACACACCGCAATCGCGGGCAAGCGCGCTACTACAGTATTAAGCGCCAGTACCACCCACAGTAATCGCATCAATCTTCAACGTCGGCTGCCCCACGCCCACCGGCACCGATTGCCCATCCTTGCCGCACGTCCCCACGCCGCTGTCCAGCGAAAGGTCGTTACCGACCATCGACACCCGGCTCATGCACTCAGGTCCATTGCCGATCAACGTCGCGCCCTTGACCGGCGCGGTGATCTTGCCGTCTTCGATGAGATACGCCTCACTGGTGGAAAACACGAACTTGCCGCTGGTGATGTCCACCTGACCGCCGCCGAGGTTGGCGCAATAGATGCCTTTTTTCACCGAGGCAATGATTTCTGCCGGATCGCTCTGGCCACCTAACATGTAGGTGTTGGTCATGCGTGGCATCGGCAGGTGCGCGTAGGACTCCCGACGACCGTTACCGGTGCGCGCAACACCCATCAGGCGCGCGTTTAGTTTGTCCTGCATGTAACCCTTGAGCACGCCGTTCTCGATCAGCGTGGTGCATTCGGTCGGCGTGCCTTCGTCATCGACGCTCAGCGAGCCACGACGCCCGGCCAGCGTGCCGTCGTCGACAATGGTGCAGAGTTTCGAGGCAACCATTTCGCCCATGCGACCGCTGTAGGCCGAACTGCCCTTGCGGTTGAAGTCACCTTCAAGGCCATGGCCCACGGCTTCATGCAGCAGAACACCGGACCAACCAGAGCCCAGCACCACCGGGAGCGTGCCAGCAGGCGCGGGAATGGCTTCCAGATTGACCAGTGCCTGGCGCAATGCCTCACGGGCATAGCCCATGGCGCGGTCTTCCTGAAGGAAATAGCGATAGTCGGTGCGCCCGCCGCCGCCATGACCGCCACGCTCGCGTCGGCCATTCTGCTCGACGATCACGCTGACGTTGAAGCGCACCAGCGGGCGCGTGTCTGCGGCCAGACCACCGTCAGTGGAGGCTACCAGAATGCGCTCCCAGACACCGGCCATGCTCACCGTGACCTGCTGAATGCGGGGGTCCAGCGCTCGGGTCGCCGCGTCGACGCGCTTGAGCAACTCGACCTTTTCAGCGCGGGTCATGACCTCCAGCGGGTTGTCCGGTGCGTACAACTGAGCGACGTCTTGGGTGGTAAACGCCTGCACGCGGCCATTCCGCCCTGCGCGGGAAATCGAACGGGCAGCCCGAGCGGCCTGGCTCAGGGCGTCGGGTGTGATCGCATTGCTGTAGGCAAAACCGGTTTTCTCACCGGACTGCGCACGCACGCCCACGCCTTGATCGAGGTTGAAGCTGCCTTCCTTGACGATGCCGTCTTCCAGCGCCCAAGACTCGGAAATCTGGCCCTGAAAATACAGGTCAGCCGCGTCGATCCCGGGACCGGCAAGCTCACCGAGCACCGATTGCAGGCTGTCGATACTCAGGCCGCCTGGTGCCAGAAGGTGTTCGCTGACAGAGGACAAGTCGCTCATATTCACTCCGGGGTATTAGCAGGCCGCAAGACGCCCTGCGAAAAAAATCGCCGGTGGTTCGATACCGGCATCCGCGCCCGTATGGACGCTTGTTCATCACTGTCTCGTTCGGCCAGCAGCACGGCTTCACCCTGTGCCTGCTCGGCCAACACGCGGCCCCATGGATCGATGATCGCCGCGTGCCCAAATGTCTCTCTCGGCCCCGGGTGTATTCCGCCTTGTGCGGCCGCCAGTAAGTAGCACTGGGTTTCAATGGCTCGCGCGCGCAACAGGACCTCCCAGTGCGCCGCGCCGGTCACGGCGGTAAAGGCCGACGGCGCGGTAATCAATTCAGCCCCGGCTTCCCGCAGGGCGGTGTACAGCTCCGGGAAACGCAGGTCGTAACACACCGTCAGACCGAGTTTTCCCACGGGGGTGTCAGCCACCACCACGTTGTTGCCATGAGCATAGTCGTCGGATTCACGATAGCGCCCGCGCGCATCGGCCACGTCCACGTCGAACAAGTGCAGCTTGTCGTAACGCGCCATGTGCTCGCCCTGATCATCGACCAGCAATGAACAGGCGGTCACCTTGCCATCAGGCTGATCTTGCGGCGGCAACGGAATGGTTCCGGCGACAATCCATAACTTGAGGTCGCGAGCGGCGAGTTTCAACCACGGAAGGATCGGACCTTCGCCCAAGGCTTCGGCACGCCCGATGGCAGCGACGTCGCGACGCCCCATCGCGGTGAAGTTTTCCGGCAGCACGGCCAGCTTCGCGCCCGATGCAGCAGCCTGCTCAAGCAATGCGCGAGCGCGGGCCAGGTTGGCTGCGATGTCGCTCTGACTGACCATCTGAATCACAGCGAAGGACATGGGTGCTCCTTGGGTGGGTGGGATGGCATTGTGGGCAAGACACGTCCAGATGCCCGATGCCGCCCCGTGGCAGTCCGGCTTGTCGGCGGCAGCGATCTCGAATACGCCACCGCCGGCAAGCCGTGCTGCTACGGATGCGTGGCGTAGATCATTGCGGCTTTTCGAACGGTTTGTCGAAGGTAATCTTAGGCTCTTTCCATGGCCCTTCGACCTTGTATTGCACGCTGGCGAAACGCGCCACGCGGTCGCCCAGCAGCTTATCGACCAGGAACAACGCACCGCCAATCGCAGGGGCGCCGACGATGAGCGCCGCGATCGGCAGGTTGTTGGTCACCGGCAAGGTCACCAACAACTTGGCGTCCACGCGGTCCTGCACCATGTCCAGCGTGCCGTTGAGTTCCAGATTGCTCGATGGGCCAATCAGCGTGATCGGATCGCGCGTCACGTAAACGCCATCACTGGCCACCAGCAGCCCTTTGACCTTGTCGTAGCTCAAGCCTTTGCTGAGCAAATCGGAGAAATCCAGCCGCAGGCGACGGCCAATGGAGTTGAAGTTCAGCAAGCCGAACACCCGCAGCGCCTGCGCGCCACCCTCCACTTCAACGAACTGACCGTTCTTCAGCGTCGCATCCAGGCTGCCGGAATACCGCTTGAGACCAACCCACGCAGGCGATCCCGGCCAGCGGCCATCGGCGTTCATTTCAAACTCCTGACTAGTCACCGTAGGCGCAAAGCCCCAGGCCTTCAGGACATCCGCCAGATTCTTGCCCGCCACTTGCCCCTTGAACCAACTGCTGGTCGCACCCGGCGTGCCTTCCCAGCCGCCATTGCCCACCAGGTTGATGCCTTTGAGGCCCAGGTCCATGTCGTTCAACAGAAGGCCGTTGGCGGTCGGGCGGGCCTTGAGCGACCAGGCACCCACCAATTGATCCCCCTGAAACAACTGAGTGATCTTGATGTTCATTGCCGGAATATTGTGTGGGTCGACGTCCGCCAGTGGGTCCGGCGCATTCTCCACCACCGCCGCGTTTGGATCCGGCGCAGGCAGGCGCACATAAAGCAGATTGATGTCCGCAGGCGTGGCCTTGTTGTCCGGCAGGGTCGCCGAGCCTTTGATCTTCTGACTGTCGAGCGCCACTGCCCAACTGGCGTCGTTGCGATTGAGCTGAACCCGTGCCTGATCCAGTGTCGTGCCGAACGCCGTCAACTTGCCGATTTGCAGGTCGACGCCACCGAGCATCTGCTTGGCGCTGCCGCCTGGATCATTACCGGCATAGCGCTGCACCATCGACTGCCAGGGTGCGATGTCGAGTTCGGACAGTGAACCGCGCACGCGCAGGCCCTTACCGTCCGGCACAATCGCCCCGCCTTCGCCGAGGAACAACTCGCCACGACCTTCAGCGAACTTGCCTGCCGGTGCCGCGAACGCCAGATTGGCGAGATTGCCGTAGCCCACGTTGATACGCCGCTCAGGCCCTTGCAGGTTCATGCGCAAGGCGGTGTCTCGGGTTTCATCGGCGCCCTTGCCGAATGGTGCGGGCAGATCGACCGTGACCCCTTTGAGGTTCGAATTGATCAGCAACTGGCTGTCGGTGCCGTTGAGGGTCAGTTGCAGTTGATACGGCAGATCCCCCGACACCGGCAGCGGCTGGGTCACGCTCAACCAGTCGGTCAGGCGCTTGGTGTTGATCTGGCTGGTAGCCGCAATCCGCGTCACCAGTGCACCCGGTTTACCCTCGGCGAAAATCTCGGCATTGAGCGGCTTGTCGAAGGCCATGGCCCGAATATTCTTGCCACTCAGTCCCTTGTTGTAATCGAAGCGAAAATTGCCCTTGAGCTGGGTCAGGTCAAGCACAGGATCCGGCAACCGCAGACGTGCGCTGTCGGTGTTGAAGTCCACGGCGACCTTGGGCTCCTGGCCCTTGACCAGCGGAACATCCAGATTGATGTGCCCCTGCAACGGGCCTTCAGCCTGCCAGCCCGCGAAGGTCGAACCGGTGCCAATGGGCGCCTCCTGCAAGATTTTCATGCCGTCTTGCAGACTGCCATTGAAATCGCCGTCCACCAGCAAATGGCTCGGCTGACCGCTCGGCACATGGGGTACATCCACGGCCACGTTGCTGACCTGGGTGCCCAGCAACTGGCCCTTGGTGGCACGAATGCGCACGCCGCTGTTTTCGACGAACACGTTGCCATCCACGCCGGTCAGTTGCGGCCAGCCCGGCTGGAACGCGAGGTTGGCGTTGTTCACCTTGAAGAACAGGCTGATCACCCGCGCCACATCTGGCGCGTCATGGTTGAGCGAGCCCTGATACTGGAAAAAGCTCTGCTCGACGTTACCGCTGAGAATGGCGGTGCGCAGCCAATTGTCCAGCGCAGGGCTGAGCACGGCGGGCAGGTATTTGGAGGTGTAGCGGCCGTCCGCGTCCACCAGACCGACGCGCAGGTCCATGTAATCTTCCTGGCTCTGGTCATAATGCAGGCGAATCAGAAAATCGCTGGCGATCTTGCCTTCATCCCCCAGCACCTTGATGTACGGCGCGATCAGCGTGAAGCCTTGATCGTCCAGCGCCCAGGTCAGGCGCGCATCGGCGTGGCGATAGCGCCATTCGTTCTTGAATATGGGGTCAAGGTGCAGCATGAAGTCGTCAGTGTTCAGGCGCAGCTCGCCGCCCGCCAGATCACCGCTGATTGCCCCGCTGACGTTCCCCGCCGCCGGCGCGCCGTGGTAGGCGTCAAATCCGACCTTGTCGAGGTTGGCCGCGAAGCTCAGACGCTTCGCGCCCTCAGCTTGCGGGCGGTAATCCACCAAGACATTGCGCAAGCCACCGGTGACCTTGAGGTGATCGAGCACCACCATCAGCTTGTCCGGCAGCGGCGCCAGAGAGTCGAGCAACGGCGTGATGGGGGTCAGATCCAGCCGGTCAGCCTGTACGTGCCATAACGCCTCACTCTCAGACGTCGCCGCCGTCTGCTTGAGCTGAAGATGGCTCTCCCAACGTTTGCTGGCGATGTCCATGGCCAGCGAGTTCAGCGACAGGGTGAAACCGCTGTCATCCCGCTGGAACCAGGCGTTGAGCGCGATATTGTCGAGCTTCGACGCCTTTCTGTCGGCATAGCCGCCCTTGAATTGTGGAGCGTTGACCCGCGCCACCCCCGACTGCAAATTGCCTTTGCCCCACGTCAGCCAGAATTCGCCACCGGCCTTGAACGTCTTGATCTTCCAGTCACGGGTCAAGCTGTTCGGTAGCCATTTTGCCCAGTCACTCTGCGGCAGGCTCAGGTAGGCCTCGGCTTCGGCGTCACGCCACGCTTCGGCGCGCATTTTCGAGCGAACGTTGAGGGACAACGGCTGGCCGTCAGGCAGCGTCAGGCGTGCGTCGAGGCGCTGGTGAAAGCGCCCGGTCCTGAGGGTCATGCTGACGTAGGTCAGCGTCAGTGGCGATTGTTCGTAGGGTTGCAGCGTGATCTGGCTGTCGAACAACGACAACTGCGAGATCATCTGCATTTGCGTCAGGGTCTGCTGCGGATCGAACGGTTTGTCGTCCTGCACCGGCAGCCCTTGAAGCGCCCAGTGACCGTCCTTGTCTTCCTTGAGGCCCAATTGCAGGCCGTCGAGTTCAAGCCGCGCGATGCGCACTTGTCGGGCCTTCAGGCTGGCCCACAGGTCAGGCACGGCACGGACGTGATCGAGGCGCACGGTGCCGGCGCCCTGCCCCACCATGACGTCCCGTGCCGTGAAGATCGGCGCAAAGCCGCTCCATGTCCCTTCCAGCTTGCCGATGCTGACGGGCATGCCCACCGCCTGCTGCGCCTTGAGTTCGACGTCAGCCCGATACTCGGCCACCATCGGCACCAGTTCGCGGCCCACGCTGACGTACAGCGCAATCAGTACCAGGACCAATGCACACAAGCTCAGGCCCCAGCGCGTCAGGGCAGCGAGGAAACGCGTCAGACGCTCCATGTCGTCGAGCCTCCGCATTGCACACCTGCACAGGGCATCCGGGTCAATAGAGCGGTTAACAGGTCAGGGAATTGCTCATTTGCCACGCATCAATCTCTTTGAAAGGCATCCATGCCGTCAGCCTGCACAGGCTCGGTTTACTGGGGTCAAGTAGCCGCGCAGTGCTCCGCGCAGCGCCTCAGGCAACGTTTCGAGCACAATCAGAGCAGCACAACATCATATTGTTCCTGGGAGTACATGGTTTCGACCTGAAAACGAATGGTCCGCCCGATGAACATCTCCAACTCTGCCACGTTACCGGATTCTTCATCCAGCAGTCGGTCGACCACCTTCTGATTGGCCAGCACGCGATAACCCAGCGCCTGATAGGCTCGGGCCTCGCGCAGGATCTCCCGGAAAATCTCGTAGCAGATGGTTTCCGGGGTCTTGAGCTTGCCACGCCCCTGGCAACTGATGCATGGCTCGCACAGCACTTGTTCCAGACTTTCGCGGGTGCGCTTGCGGGTCATCTGCACCAGCCCCAATTCGGTGATGCCGATGATGTTGGTCTTGGCGTGATCACGCTCCAGCTGCTTCTCCAGCGTGCGCAGAACCTGGCGCTGGTGCTCGCCATCCTCCATGTCGATGAAGTCGATGATGATGATGCCGCCGATGTTGCGCAGACGCAGTTGGCGCGCGATGGCGGTGGCCGCTTCCAGGTTGGTCTTGAAGATGGTTTCTTCGAGGTTGCGATGACCGACGAACGCCCCGGTGTTGACGTCGATGGTGGTCATCGCCTCTGCCGGGTCGATCACCAGATAGCCACCGGACTTGAGCGGCACCTTGCGCTCCAGGGCCTTCTGGATTTCGTCTTCGACGCCATACAGGTCGAAAATGGGCCGCTCGCCGGGGTAATGCTCAAGGCGGTCCGCGATTTCAGGCATCAGTTCGGCGACGAACTGGGTGGTCTTCTGGAAGGTTTCCCGGGAATCGATGCGAATCTTCTCGATACGTGGGCTGACCAGGTCGCGAAGGGTGCGCAAGGCCAGGCCCAGGTCTTCGTAAATAACGCTTGCGGGGCTGATGGTCTTGATCTGCTCGCCGATCTGGTCCCATAGGCGGCGCAGGTAGCGGATGTCCATCATGATCTCATCGGCCCCGGCGCCTTCGGCTGCCGTACGCAGGATGAAACCGCCCTTTTCCTTGATGCCTTCTTTGGCCACGCAGTCGCTGACAACCTGCTTGAGCCGCTCGCGCTCGGTTTCATCCTCGATTTTCAGCGAGATGCCGACGTGCGCCGTGCGCGGCATGTACACCAGATAGCGTGAAGGGATGGACAACTGGGTAGTCAGGCGCGCGCCTTTGCTGCCAATCGGGTCTTTGGTGACCTGCACCACCAGACTTTGGCCCTCGTGGACCAGCGAACTGATGGTCTCGACGGCCGGGCCTTCGCGCATGGAAATTTCCGATGCGTGAATGAACGCAGCGCGATCCAGACCAATGTCGATGAACGCCGCCTGCATGCCGGGCAATACGCGCACGACCTTGCCTTTGTAGATATTGCCGACGATCCCGCGACGCTGGGTCCGTTCGACGTGGACCTCTTGCAACACACCGTTTTCGACAACGGCCACGCGCGACTCCATCGGCGTGATGTTGATCAGGATTTCTTCACTCATGGCTTTTCACCTTCCAGGCATTGCCAGCAGGGTATGCCAAAACGCTGGAGAATTTCTGCGGTTTCGCACAAGGGCAGGCCAACGACTGCGGAATAGCTGCCACTGAGGTGTTCCACGAACACTGCGCCCAGCCCTTGGATGCCATAGCTGCCTGCTTTGTCGCGAGGCTCGCCACTGGCCCAGTAGGCCTTCGCCTCTTCGGGAGAAATTGCACGAAAGCGCACGCGGCTACTGACCACGCGGATTTCACAGTGCTGCTCGTCGACCACGGCGATGGCGGTCAGGACTTCGTGTTCGCGATTGGACAGTGCCGCGAGGGTGGCGAGGGCTTCGGCCTCGTCGGCGGGCTTGCCGAGAATACGGCCATCGAGAACGACGGCGGTGTCGGCGCCCAGTACGCAAGCGGTGGGATAAGCGGGATCATTGGCCAGTTGCAGCAGACCGGCATCGGCCTTGCCGCGAGCCAGACGCTCGACGTAAGCGGTCGGGGATTCGTCTTTGAGCGCGGTCTCGTCGATGTCGGCAATGAGCGTCGTGAAGGGCACTCCGATCTGAGTCAGCAATTCACGACGGCGCGGGGAGCCGGAGGCGAGCAGAAGTTGGGGCATGGGACGTCTCCGTGTCAGTGGTCTTCAACCTGGGCAGCGCCAATCCTGTGGGAGCGAATTCATTCGCGAGACGCCGGTAAAGCCGGTAGAGATGTGTCGCCGGACAAACCGCATCGCGAATGAATTCGCTCCCACAGGTCCTGCCCGCAACCTGCTATTTCAGTTGATCTTCAACCGCAACCGCAACCCGCGCAGGCCATAACTCACCCACGGCCAAAGCAAAGCGCTGACCAGTGCTGGCAAAACAAGCGCAAGCGTCGGCTGGCGATTACCGGTCAGGGCGCTGAGCCACAACTGGACCAACTGCGCCAGGCCGAAGATCACCAGAATCACCAGGCATTGCTGCCACATCGGGAACATACGCAGACGCTGTTGAAGCGACAGCACCAGGAAGGTGATCAACGTCAAAATCAGAGCGTTCTGCCCCAGCAATGTTCCATACAAAACGTCCTCGGCCAACCCCAGCATCCAGGCGGTGACCATGCCGATCTTGTGCGGCAACGCCAGCGCCCAGAACGCCAGCAAAAGCTCCAGCCAGAGCGGACGGAAGATTTCCATGAATTGCGGCAACGGCGAAACACTGAGCAACAGGCCGATGGCGAAGGTCAGCCAGACCACCCAGCCATTACGAGGAGGTGCGTGACGGGCCATTACTCTTCCCTCTCATGCGTTGTCACAGGCGTCGTCGGCGTGGGCGGTTTTGACGCCGCGGGCTTGGCGGGCTGGTGGGCGGGCGGTTTGCTCGCGGCAGGTTTCGCAGGCGCGGCGGCAGCAGGAGCAGTCGCGGGCGAGGCGGCAGGCGTTGTCGAGGTGCCGTGGGCAGTGGCTGCCGGTTTCGGCACGGTGGCCGGAACGACTGGCTTGTTCGGCGTCGCAGTGGGCGCTACGCCCGGTGCGGTGGCAGACGGAACGGCCGAGGGATCAGCCGACTGACGGTCCAGCGATTCCTGCTGCTGCGCGGCATCGGCAGCGCGCTCTTCCGGCGAGCGACCATCAGAGAACACCAGCAGCAGGTAACGGCTGCGGTTGAGAGCAGCGGTTGGCACAGCGCGAACGATCGCAAAAGGCTGGCCGGAATCGTGAATCACTTCCTTGACCGTCGCCACCGGGTAGCCTGCCGGGAAGCGCTGCCCCAGGCCGGAACTCACCAGCAGATCGCCTTCCTTGATGTCGGCAGTGTCCGCCACATGGCGCAGTTCCAGCCGCTCCGGGTTACCGGTGCCGCTGGCAATCGCGCGCAGGCCGTTGCGGTTCACTTGCACCGGAATGCTGTGGGTGGAGTCGGTCAGCAGCAGCACGCGGGAGGTGTACGGCATCAACTCGACCACCTGCCCCATCAGACCGCGGGCATCGAGCACCGGCTGGCCCAGCACCACACCGTCGCGCTCACCCTTGTTGATGATGATGCGATGGGTGAACGGATTGGGGTCCATGCCGATCAGCTCGGCGACTTCGACTTTCTCGTTGACCAGTGCCGACGAGTTCAGCAACTCACGCAGACGCACGTTCTGCTCGGTCAGCGCAGCCAGCTTTTGTAGGCGGCCCTGGAGCAGCAGGTTTTCGGTCTTGAGTTTTTCGTTCTCGGCGGCCAGTTCCGTGCGGCTGCCAAACTGGCTGGCAACGCCTTGATACAAACGCTCGGGCAGATCGGCAATCCAGTAAGACTGCATCAGCACCAGCGACATCTGGCTACGG
The DNA here is from genome assembly GCF_044900175.1 of Pseudomonas sp. NPDC088444. Lineage (NCBI taxonomy): Bacteria > Pseudomonadati > Pseudomonadota > Gammaproteobacteria > Pseudomonadales > Pseudomonadaceae > Pseudomonas > Pseudomonas sp. NPDC088444. Next base: position 110,379 of record NZ_JBJDNK010000010.1, on the reverse strand, counting down.
ACAGGCTTGAGCAGGGTGAAACGCGCGTCCACGACCATGACGGCCACAGACAGGACGACCAGCACCAACAGACGAACGCCCAGCGACGGGCCCTTTGAGAAAAGCGGTTTAATGGGCCGCTCCTTCCAGGGATGCTTGTGTTTGGCTGTGCTTATTCATGGGACATGAAAGGCCTGGTGCGGATTGACGGAAATAAGGTGTGCAAGCCTTGCAACATCGCGAGGCGACGTCAACAGGTCAGACACGAACAGGCAGCACCGTCAGATGCCGCCCGTCCAGCTCAACAGGGTACTTCCGGCGACTTATTCGCTGGAGAGCAGGTCCATGGTGTGCTTGTCCATCATTTCCAGCGCACGGCCACCGCCGCGAGCGACGCAGGTCAGCGGGTCTTCGGCGACGATCACTGGCAGGCCGGTTTCCTGTGCCAGCAACTTATCCAGGTCACGCAGCAATGCGCCACCACCGGTCAGAACCAGACCACGCTCGGCGATGTCCGAAGCCAGCTCAGGAGGCGATTGCTCCAGTGCGCTCTTGACCGCCTGAACGATGGTTGCCAGGGATTCCTGCAACGCTTCCAGCACTTCGTTGGAGTTCAGGGTGAAGGCACGTGGCACGCCTTCTGCCAGGTTACGACCGCGTACGTCGACTTCACGTACTTCGCCACCTGGATAGGCGGTGCCGATTTCCTGCTTGATGCGCTCCGCGGTGGACTCACCGATCAGGCTGCCGTAGTTACGGCGCACGTAGGTGATGATCGCTTCGTCGAAACGGTCGCCACCCACGCGAACGGATTCAGCGTAAACCACGCCATTGAGGGAGATCAGAGCGATTTCAGTGGTACCACCACCGATATCGACGACCATCGAACCACGGGCTTCTTCGACCGGCAGGCCTGCACCGATGGCAGCGGCCATTGGCTCTTCGATCAGGAACACTTCACGTGCACCAGCGCCCAGGGCCGACTCGCGAATGGCGCGGCGCTCAACCTGAGTGGATTTGCACGGAACGCAGATCAGCACGCGAGGGCTAGGCTGCAGAAAGCTGTTTTCATGCACTTTGTTGATGAAGTACTGGAGCATCTTTTCGCACACGCTGAAATCGGCGATCACGCCGTCTTTCATCGGACGAATGGCAGCGATGTTGCCCGGAGTACGGCCCAGCATGCGCTTGGCTTCCATCCCGACAGCAACGACGCTCTTCTGATTTCCGTGGGTCCGAATGGCCACAACCGATGGCTCGTTCAGGACAATACCGCGCTCACGCACGTAAATAAGGGTGTTGGCAGTGCCCAGATCGATGGAAAGATCGCTGGAAAACATGCCACGCAGTTTCTTGAACATGGGAAAAGGACCCTAGGGAACGCGTGGGTAAAAAAGTGCGGCAAACTCTAACAACGACAGGGATTTTGGGCAAGGAGCCAATATGTTAAATTGGCGGTTTTTCCGAGCACTACCCTCGACGATCGCGGCCCTTCGACCGTCAATCTTGGGGAGTGTTCCGTAATCTGACGTACGGTCGACACCGTATGCATTCCACTGGAGAACCCCATGGCGCTTGATCGCTCCGACGTGGAAAAAATCGCGCATCTGGCCCGTCTGGGCCTCAATGACGCCGATATCCCGCGTACCACCGAAGCACTGAACAGCATTCTCGGGCTGGTCGACCAGATGCAAGCCGTTGACACCACCGGTATCGAACCGCTCGCGCACCCGCTTGAAGCGTCGCAACGCCTGCGTGAAGACGTGGTCAGCGAAACCAATCATCGCGATTCCTACCAAGCCATCGCACCAGCGGTCGAAGACGGCCTTTATCTGGTTCCGAAAGTCATCGACTAAGGGAATGAGCCTGCAATGCATCAAATGACTCTGGCTGAGATCGCTCGCGGTCTGGCCGACAAAAAGTTTTCCTCTGAAGAACTGACCCGTTCGCTGTTGGCGCGCATCGCCCAGGTTGACCCTCAGCTCAACAGCTTCATTTCCGTCACCGAAGACCTGGCCATCACTCAGGCCCAGGCCGCTGACGCTCGTCGTGCCGCTGGCGAGAACGGCGCGCTGCTGGGCGCCCCGCTGGCGCACAAGGACCTGTTCTGCACCCAAGGCATCCGCACCAGCTGCGCGTCGAAGATGCTCGACAACTTCAAGGCCCCTTACGACGCCACCGTCGTTGCCAAACTGGCCGCTGCGGGCACCGTGACCCTGGGCAAGACCAACATGGACGAATTCGCCATGGGTTCGGCCAACGAATCCAGCCATTACGGCGCGGTGAAGAACCCGTGGAACCTGGAACACGTACCGGGCGGTTCGTCCGGTGGCTCGGCCGCCGCTGTTGCCGCACGTCTGCTGCCTGCCGCGACCGGCACTGACACGGGCGGTTCGATTCGCCAGCCTGCGGCGTTGACCAACCTGACCGGTCTGAAACCGACCTACGGTCGCGTATCGCGCTGGGGCATGATCGCCTACGCGTCGAGTCTCGATCAGGCAGGCCCCATGGCCCGCACCGCCGAAGACTGCGCGCTGCTGCTGCAAGGCATGGCCGGTTTCGACATCAATGACTCCACCAGCATCGACGAGCCGGTGCCGGATTACAGCGCCAGCCTGAACGGCTCGCTGCAGGGCCTGCGCATTGGTGTGCCGAAGGAATACTTCAGCGCCGGTCTGGACCCACGCATCGCCGATCTGGTCATGGCTAGCATTGAAGAGCTGAAAAAGCTCGGCGCCGTGGTCAAGGACGTCAGCCTGCCGAACCTACAACACGCGATCCCTGCTTATTATGTGATCGCCCCGGCAGAGGCCTCTTCGAACCTGTCACGTTTCGACGGCGTGCGTTTCGGCTATCGCTGCGAAGACCCGAAAGACCTGACCGACCTGTACAAGCGCTCCCGTGGCGAAGGCTTCGGCCCGGAAGTGCAGCGCCGGATCATGGTCGGTGCCTACGCGCTGTCCGCGGGCTACTACGACGCCTACTACCTGCAAGCGCAGAAGATTCGCCGCCTGATCAAGAACGACTTCATGAACGCGTTCAAGGACGTCGACGTGATCCTCGGCCCGACCACGCCAAACCCGGCCTGGAAAATCGGCGCCAAGAACGCCGATCCGATCGCTGAGTACCTGGAAGACTTCTACACCATCACCGCCAACCTCGCGGGCCTGCCGGGCCTGTCGATGCCAGCCGGTTTCGCCGACGGCTTGCCGGTCGGTGTGCAACTGCTCGCGCCGTACTTCCAGGAAGGCCGCCTGCTGAACGTCGCTCACCAATATCAATTGGTGACCGATTGGCACACTCGTTCGCCTGAAGGCTTCTAAGGAGAAAACACATGCAATGGGAAGTCGTCATCGGGCTGGAGATTCACACCCAGCTCACCACCCAATCGAAGATTTTCTCCGGTAGTGCCACCACGTTCGGCTCCGAACCGAACACTCAGGCCAGCCTGGTTGACTTGGGCATGCCCGGCACCCTGCCGGTGCTGAACAAGGAAGCCGTGCAGATGGCGGTCAAGTTCGGCCTGGCCATCGACGCCGAAATCGGCCAGCACAACGTGTTCGCGCGCAAGAACTACTTCTACCCGGATCTGCCGAAGGGCTATCAGATCAGCCAGATGGAACTGCCGATTGTCGGCAAGGGCCACCTGGACATCACCCTGGAAGACGGCACCATCAAGCGCATCGGCGTGACCCGTGCTCACCTGGAAGAAGATGCGGGCAAGAGCCTGCACGAAGACTTCAGTGGCATGACCGGTATCGACCTGAACCGCGCGGGCACCCCGTTGCTGGAAATCGTTTCCGAGCCGGACATGCGTTCGGCCAAGGAAGCGGTGGCCTACGTCAAAGCGATGCACGCGCTGGTCCGTTATCTGGGCATCTGCGACGGCAACATGGCCGAAGGTTCGCTGCGTTGCGACTGCAACGTGTCGGTACGCCCGAAAGGCCAAGTCGAATTCGGCACCCGCTGCGAGATCAAGAACGTCAACTCGTTCCGCTTCATCGAGAAGGCGATCAACAGCGAGATCCAGCGCCAGATCGACCTGATCGAAGACGGTGGCAAGGTCATTCAGCAGACCCGCCTGTACGACCCGAACACCAACGAAACCCGCGCCATGCGCAGCAAGGAAGAAGCCAACGACTACCGTTACTTCCCTGACCCTGACCTGCTGCCGGTGATCATCGAGGATTCGTTCCTCGAACAGACCCGCGCCAGCCTGCCAGAGCTGCCACCGCAGAAACGCGAGCGCTTCCAGTCGCAGTTCGGCCTGTCGCTGTACGACGCCAGCGTGCTGGCTTCCAGCCGCGAGCAGGCGGACTACTTCGAAAAAGTGGTCGGCATTGCCGGTGACGCGAAGCTGGCCGCCAACTGGGTCATGGTCGAGCTGGGTTCGCTGCTGAACAAGCAAGGCGTGGAAATCGACGAATCGCCGGTCAGCGCCGAGCAACTGGGCGGCATGCTGCAACGCATCACCGACAACACCATCTCCGGCAAGATCGCCAAGATGGTGTTCGAGGCCATGGCCAACGGCGAAGGCAGCGCGGACGAGATCATCGAGAAACGCGGCCTCAAGCAAGTGACCGACACGGGCGCCATCGAGTCGATCCTCGACGAGATGCTGGCCGCCAACGCCGAGCAGGTCGAGCAGTACCGCGCGGCGGACGAAGCCAAACGCGGCAAGATGTTCGGCTTCTTCGTCGGTCAAGCCATGAAGGCGTCGAAAGGCAAGGCCAACCCGCAGCAGGTCAACGAAGTGTTGAAGCGCAAGCTGGAAGGCTGAGGCCGCAGCGCTCTCGTGATTGTTCCCACGCGCTGCGTGGGAACATCTATTCGAACGCTCTGCGTTCGCCTTTTATGACGCGGAGCGTCACGGGCTGCATTCCCCACGCAGAGCGTGGGAACGATCAGGAAGAGGATTGTAAATCCATGTGGCGGCTCCTCGGCGCTTGCGCCCTGCTCTCCCTGCTGGCCGGTTGTGCCAGTGAAGGCATCATCGATCCACACGGCTACGACGCCACCGGCGGCGCCTCGTACTACGGCTCAAAACACCAAGGCAAGCGCACCGCCAGCGGTGAACGCTTCGACCAGAACTCCCTGACCGCCGCGCATCGCCAGCTACCCTTCGGCACCCGCGTGCAAGTCACCAACCTGGACAACGATCGCAAGGTCATCGTCCGCATCAACGATCGTGGCCCGCACAACCGTGGCCGGATCATCGACGTTTCCCGCTCAGCCGCCGAGCAATTGGGTATGCTGCGCAGCGGAACGGCCCAAGTCAGGGTTCAAGCCCTCGACGACTGACTCAGAATGAACTGTAAGGTGCCCTGAATTCTCGCCCTCTCGACTCTGCCACTGCCCACACTGATCGAACTGGTCTGTGGCCTCATCATGATGATCATCGGCGCCGAATTCTCGGTCCGTGCCGCTGTGGTTCTGGCTGCCCTGCTGAAAACCCGTCCGCTGTTTCTCGGTCTGACCGTCGTCGCCCTCGGCAGCAGCGCGCCACAGATGGCTGTCGGCCTGCAAGCCGCACTGACCGACAGCACTGACATCGCCGTGGGCAGCGTCATTGGCAGCAACATCTTCAATATCCTGGTGACCCTCGGCCTGTCGGCGCTGATCATCCCGCTGCGCGTGGCGCGGCAACTGGTGCGTGTTGATCTGCCGCTGATGATCGGCGCTACCGCGCTGGTAGCGGGCCTGGCGTGGAATGGCGTGCTAAGCACGTTCGACGGCGTGATTCTGCTGATCGGCATGGCGGTCTACCTGGCCGTGGTCATCCGCCAGTTCGCCCACGGTGCGCGGCATGTCAGCGCCTCGGAAGAACTACCCCGTCGCAAGGTCTGGCCCATCACCGGGCGCTTGATCCAGATGAGCTGCGGGCTGGCGTTGCTGATTCTGGGCAGCCATCTGTTGGTGGGTGCGGCCGTGATCGTGGCGCAGGATCTGGGGCTGTCGGAACGGGTCATCGGTCTGACCGTCATCGCCGTCGCCACCTCCCTTCCTGCGTTGATGACCTCACTGATCGCCGCCCTGCGTGGCGAGCGCGACATCGCGGTGGGCAACATCATCGGCAGCAACCTGTTCAACCTGCTTGGGGTGCTGGGCATCACTTCGCTGATCGCTTCGGGACCACTGTCAATTTCCCCCAACGCGCTGGATTTCGACCTGCCGGTGATGCTCGGCGTCGCACTGCTGTGTCTGCCGCTGTTTTATTCGGGTTATCGGATTACCCGGCTGGAAGGCTTGCTGCTGCTGGGGCTGTACGCGGTGTACGCGCTGCACATCGTCTCATTCACCACTGGCATGCCGCTGGCTGGGCGGCTGGAGCGGTTGATGATTCATTACGCGTTGCCGGTGTTGGGGATGGCGGTGTTAATCGGCACCGTTCGCGCATGGCGGCGACAACACTAAACTTGTGGGAGCGCCGCCCGGCCGTCTCCCACAGGTTTGAGTTCACGATTAGGTGCCGTGTCCGTTTCGACGATTAAATCCAGCCACCCCACTGCAAGATGAATATCCCGATATTGGTGGTCACTGCCGCCGCCAATGTGGTCATGACGATGATCGACGCCGCCAGTTCATGATTACCCTCCGCCGCCCGCGCCATGACGAAACTGGCTGATGCGGTCGGTGCGCCGAAGTACAAAAACAGAATTCCCAGTTCCGCATGGCGAAAGCCCAGCAACCACGCGCCCACGGTGCAGATCAACGGCAGCCAGACCATCTTCATCATGCTCGCGCTGATGGCCAGTGCGCCGCTTTCGCGCAACGACTTGAGCGACAGCGTGCCACCGATACACATCAAGGCCAGCGGCAACGTCATCTGCGCCAGATAGCTGCCGGAGGTGTCGAGCCATTTCGGCAGCGGGATTTGCCAATACGCGAACGGCGTTGCGGCCACGATACTGATGATCAGCGGGTTGGCCACCACGCTTTTGCAGATGCTCCACGGGTCGGACTTGATTACCGGGCTGTACACCGCCAGCACCACAGTGGACAGCGTGTTGTAGAACAGAATCACCAGCGCGGCGAGGATCGCGCCGAGGGAAATGCCGTAATCGCCATACATGCTCGCGGCCAGTGCGAGGCCAATCACACCGTTGTTACCGCGAAACGCGCCTTGCACGTATATGCCCCGCTCAACGTAAGGCACGCGATAGATCGCCCAGCCCCAGACCAGCGCAAAGCCCACCAGCGTGGCGACGATGAAGTAGATCAAAACGCCCGGCTGCAACGCCGCGTGCAGGTCGGCGTGGATGATGCCCAGGAACAGCAGCGCGGGCATTGTGCAGTTGAACACCAGCGAGGAAGCGGTATGGATGAAGCTGTCGTTGATCCAGCCAACGCGTTTGAGCACCACGCCCAGAAACAACATGGCGAACACAGGTGCCGTGATGTTCAGGGTTTCCCAAAATATTGCCAGCATGCACACCCAACCCTGAGCCGTCGTTAGGAGGCTAATGATAGGCCAGTGGCGGGTGAAGTGTTATCGGGAATTGCGTGGTGGTCGTACAACTTATCAATTTTTGAAAACACATAGCTGTGGGAGCCGGCTTGCTGGCGAATGCGATGGATCAGTGACAACAATGTGGCTGACACAACGCATTCGCCAGCTAGCCGGCCCACAGAGAATTGCATTTCAACAGGGAATTGATATCAGGCAGAAATCGCCGGTTGCAACTTCTTCTCAAACACCGACACCCCATCCAGATCCCGCAGCGTCACGGTCAACTCACCGCTCTGCCCTTCAATGTTCACTTCACCAAAGAACTGAAACCCGGCAAAGGGCGAGGTGTTCTGCGCAGGCGGGGCTTTCTGGAACACCAACTCCGGACCAAAGGTCTTGTCCAGCGTGTTGGGGCCGAAACTGCCCGCGTTCAAAGGTCCGGCGACGAACTCCCAGAAGGGGTCGAAATCCTGAAACACCGCCTGATCCGGGTGATAGTGATGGGCCGCGCAGTAGTGCACGTCGGCCGTCAACCACACGGTGTCGCGGATCTTCTGCTGGCGCATGAACGCCAATAACTCCGCCACCTCCAGCTCACGCCCTTTCGGCGCACCGTTGTCGGTGTTGGCGATCGCCTCCCAGCGCATCACGCCAGGGCTGATCTCACCATCCGGTACACCCAGGCTGATCGGCATGTCCGCTGCAATGACCTTCCACTGCGCGTTTGACGCCTGCAACTCGCGCTTGAGCCAATCCAGTTGTTCGCGCCCGAGAAACGCCGTGGTCGGCCCTGGTTTGTCTGCCAGATTGGCATCATTGCCATCGCGATAACTGCGCATGTCGAGCACGAACACGTCGAGCATCGGCCCGTAACTGAGTTTGCGATACACCCGCCCGCCGTTGTCGGCACTCTGCAGACGCATCGGTGCGTATTCCAGAAATGCCTGACGGCCCCGTGCGGTGAGCAACTGGATGTCCTTGACCTTGTAGCGATCATCGAGCTGCTTGCTCGGCGACCAGTTGGTGGTCACTTCGTGGTCGTCCCATTGCCAGATCTGCGGCACCTCGGCGTTGAAGCGGCGCAGGTTCTCGTCCATCAGGTTGTAGCGATAGGCGCCGCGATATTCGTCGAGGGTTTCGGCGACTTTGCTCTTAGCTTCGGTGGTGAGGTTGCGCCAGATGCGTCCGCCTTCGGTGACCACTTCGGCAGGCACCGGGCCGTCGGCGTAAATGGTGTCGCCGCTGTGGATGAAGAAGTCCGGCAAGCGCAGGCGCATGGCTTCATAGATGCGCATGCCGCCGATATCCGGGTTGATGCCGAAGCCTTGGCCCACGGTGTCGCCGCTCCACACGAAGCGAATGTCACGGCGGATTTGCGGCACGCTGCGCAGATGGCCGAACCAGGGTTCGCTGGCAACACCGGTCTGGGCGTCTTCGAAGAACACCCGATAGAAAATGGCTTGGTCGGTGGGCAGGCCGGTCAGTTCGACGCGAGCGGTGAAGTCGGTGCGTTAATCGGCCAGCAGAGAAACGGCACGACGCGGGTTGGTGAACGTGCTGCGGGTGTCCCATTCCACGACCATGCGCGAGGGACGATCACTGCGGCTCCAGACCATGGCGCGGTCGCCCAGCAGGTCGCCGGACTGTACGCCATCGGTCATCTTCGGACGATCCTTGACCGAAGCAATGACCGCAGGCGCCAGGCCCGGCAAGAGCAGGCCTGCGCCAGCGGCTTGAATGATGCGACGGCGAGTCGGGTCAAACTGAGTCATTTTTGTTCCTCTTAGGCGAATGGCGAAGAGAGGAACCTAGCAATGCAATGTTGGGTGAATGTGACAGGACACACGGAACCTGTGGGAGTGAGCTTGCTCGCGATGGCGTTGTGTCATTCAACATCAATTTGTCTGACACGGCGCCATCGCGAGCAAGCTCACTCCTACAGCGGTGATCGGCGCTATTGAATCAAGCCCCCGCAGGCACCGCATCCAGCTCAACGACCTCAGGCCGTTTCAGCACCGCATAAACAACCCCCGTCACCACACTGCCCGCAACAATCGCCAGCAAATACAGCAACGCATGGTTCATGGCATTCGGGATCAGCAGCACGAACAGCCCGCCATGGGGCGCCATCAGTTTGCAGCCGAAGAACATCGACAGCGCACCGGTCAGTGCACCACCGACGATGCTCGCCGGAATCACCCGCAGCGGGTCTTTGGCGGCGAACGGAATCGCGCCCTCCGAAATGAAGCACAAGCCCAATACGAAGGCCGCTTTCCCCGCCTCGCGCTCGCTCTGTGCAAACTTGCGACGAGCGATCAGCGCAGCGATACCCATGCCAATCGGCGGCACCATACCCGCTGCCATCGCAGCGGCCATCGGCGCATAACTTTGCGACGCCAACAGCCCGACCGAAAATGCATAAGACGCTTTGTTGATCGGCCCGCCGAGGTCGACGCACATCATCGCGCCGAGTAACACGCCCAACAGAATCGCGTTGGTGGTGCCCATGCTGTCGAGGAAATGGGTCAGCCCTTCGAGCATGCCGGCCACCGGCTTACCGACCACGTAGATCATCACAAGGCCGGTGAACAGACTCGCCAGCAGCGGGATGATCAGAATCGGCTTCAGCGCTTCGACACTGGCAGGCAGCTTCGCGTAACGATTGATCGCTGCCGCGCTGTAACCCGCCAGAAAGCCTGCGACGATGCCGCCGATGAACCCGGCCCCCAACGTACTCGCCAACAGCCCGCCGATCATGCCGGGCGCAAGCCCCGGACGGTCGGCGATGGAATAGGCGATGTAACCCGCCAGTAACGGCACCATCAGCTTGAACGCAGCATCGCCACCGATCTGCATCAGCGCCGCCGCCAGCGTGCCCTGCTCCTTGAACGCGGTGATGCCGAACACAAACGACAGGGCAATCAGCAGACCGCCCGCCACCACCATCGGCAGCATGAATGACACGCCGGTGAGCAGGTGTTTGTAAACGCCGGTTTTCTCTTTCTTCGCCGGAGCTTTCGAGGTTGTTGCAGAAGATTCGATTTCGCCTTCCGCCAGCGCTTTTTTCAGCGTGGCTTCGGACTGTTTCAGTGCGATACCGGTGCCGCAGCGATAGATGCGCTTACCGGCAAAACGCTCGGTGGCGACTTCGATGTCAGCGGCGAGCAACACCACGTCAGCGTCGGCAATTGCCTGGGCGCTGAGCGGGTTGCGTGCGCCCACCGAACCTTGGGTTTCCACTTGCAGGTCGTAGCCGAGCTTCTTCGCGGCCTGCTGAATGGCTTCGGCGGCCATGAAGGTATGCGCGACCCCGGTCGGGCAGGCGGTGACCGCCACCAGACGCGGCGTTTTATCGGCAACAGGCGCGCCCGCCTTCTCGCTGACGACATGAACTTTCGCCAGTTCATGGGCCGAATGCATGAACGTGTCGATGTCCTGCAACGCTTGCGACGGCGTGGATTGGTGCACGCGCTTACCCGCAAAACGGCTCAGGTCCAGCGGCCCGGTGTTGACAACCAGCACCCAGTCGGCGCTCTCGATGTCAGCGGCAGACAGTTGTGTTTCAGGATGACGCGGATCGTGCACTTCAACGCAGGTGCTCCAGCCGCGACGCTGCGCCGCCGCCTCGAGCAGGCGAGCGCTGAGGACACTGCTGATCTTGCCGTTCGGGCAAGCCGTGACAATGGCTAACTTCATCACACTTCCTCTCTTATTCTTCGATCCTGGAGCGTTCGGTCATGGCGCGTACATTGACGCCGCTTTCCAGCCGTTTGAGCTGCGTCGCGTCGTTGATACCAAAGCCGATCTGGGTCACGGCCATCGCCGCAATCGCCGTGGCAGTGCGTAGCACCTGCTCAGGTTTTTGGCCACTGAGCAGCCCATGAACCATGCCCGCCAACAGCGAGTCCCCCGCCCCCACCGTGCTCGCGACCGTGACCTTCGGCGGCAACGCCTGCAACGCCACGTCAGGGCTGAACCAGTGCACGCCCTCAGAGCCTTGGGAAATCACCACATGTTCGATGCCTCGCTGATGCAGAGCCTTCGCGGCCTCGGCTTGAGCGGCGATGGAAATGATCGGCGCGTCCAGCGCATCCGCCAGCTCTTCAGTGTTGGGTTTGATCAGCCATGGCGAGGCTTCAAGCCCGGCGCGCAAGGCTGCGCCGCTGCTGTCCAGAGCGACCTTCAATCCCTTTTCGGTGAGCATGAGCAGCAGCGTTTTCAGCCACTGTGGATCAACGCCCCGAGGCAAACTGCCCGCCACCACCACAGCGTCGAAGTCGCCCGCAATCTGCTCGACCCGCGCCGCCAGGGCCTGCTGCGCCTGCGCGCTGACTTCAGGACCGGGGCCGTTCAAATCGGTGATCCGGCCGCTGCTTTCCGCCAGTTTGATATTGCTGCGCGTCTCCCCGGCTACGCGGACGAATTCGTCAACGAAACCACGCTTCTCGAACAGCGCTTCAAAGGGCTGCTGATTGTCGACACCCAGAAATCCAGCAACGGTCAGTTCATGGCCGAGATCCGCCAACACTTGCGCCACGTTGAGGCCCTTGCCCGCCGCGTGGCTGAGCATGCATTCGCTGCGGTTGACCTGGCCGACCTGCAAAGGCCCCAACTGGACGGTCAGGTCCAGCGCCGGGTTCATGGTCAATGTCAGAATTTTTGCCATCACAGCTTCTCCACACACAGCCCCTCCACGAGGCCACGTACTTCAGCAGCAGTACCCACCGCCAGCGCGTTTTGCGCCAACTGCCGGGCACCGGTCAGATTCAACTCGCGAACGCAGGCTTTGACCTCGCCAATGCTGCGCGCCGCGACACTCAATTCATCCACACCCAAACCGACCAGTACTGGCACCGCCTGCGGGTCTGCGGCCAACTCACCACACACACCGACCCACTTGCCGTGGGCATGGGCCGCACGCACAGTGATGTCGATCAGTTGCAACACAGCGGGATGCAGGCCATCGGCCTGGACAGACAACGTCGGGTGACCACGGTCGATGGCCAAGGTGTATTGCGTCAGGTCGTTGGTCCCGACGCTGAAAAAATCGACCTCTTTGGCCAACACTGGCGCCAACAACGCGGCTGAGGGCACTTCGATCATGATCCCCAGTTGCAGATCCGCAACCGGGATTTCCTGAAGCAGGCGCGCGGTCATGTCTCGCGCCTGACGCCATTCTTCAACCGTGCCGACCATGGGGAACATGATGCGCAACGAGCGGCCATCGGCGGCGCGCAACAAGGCGCGCAACTGACTTTCCATGACGTCCGGACGTTGCAGGGTCAGACGAATGCCGCGCACGCCGAGGAAGGGGTTTTCTTCTTGGTCGATGGGCCAGTAAGGCAGCGGTTTATCGCCCCCCACATCGAGAGTGCGCACCACCAGTGGACGGCCCTTGAGGTCGTCCAGCACGCGGCGGTACTCGGCTTCTTGCGTGGCCTCATCGGGCGCGGAACTGTGGGCCATGAACAGCAATTCGGTGCGCAACAGACCAATGCCTTCAGCGCCCTGTTCCACAGCGCCAGACGTGCCGGTGCTGTCGCCGATATTGGCGAACACCTCGACGGCATGGCCGTCCTGGGTGATCGCCGGCTCCATGCGCAGGGCCGCCGCTGCCTTCAGGCGCAGTTCGCGCGTGTCGCGGTCAAGCAACGCGCGTTGCAACGTCTGCTCATCAGGCGCGACATCCAGACGCCCGCGCTGGCCGTCGATCAACAACACGGTCCCGGATTTGATCAACAGCACCGCATCGCCCGCCCCCACCAGCGCTGGAATGCCCAACGCACGGGCGACGATGGCGCTGTGGGCCGTAGCGCCGCCACGGGCGGTGAGAATCCCGGCAACGCGGGCGGGATCAAGGCGCGCCACGTCCGAGGGGCCGACTTCATCCATCACCAGAATGTAAGGTTCTTCCGGTTCGACCAGATCCTCGACACCGCAAATTTGCGCCAGCACTCGACGACCGACATCACGCAGGTCAGCGGCACGCTCAGCCAACAGCGGGTCATTAAGTTGTTCCTGCTGTTTCGCCGCCGCTTCGACCACATGGGCCCAAGCGGCCGCTGCACTTTCCCCGTCTTTGAGGCGCTGCGAGACTTCATCGACCAACTCGGGGTCGTCGAGCATTTCCTGGTGGGTGACGAAAATCTCGCGAATCGCTTTGGCGGTGCTTCGCTGAATCAACCGGCCAATGTCCTCGCGCACCTGCACCAGCGCGCCATGCAGACGTTCGCGCTCTGCCCGCTGGGATTCGCCACGCAACGGGTACTCGATCACCGGCAAGACATGAACGTGGGCCGGCCCCGTGGCGATGCCCGGCGAAGCAGGCACAGCGTGAACCTGTGCCCCGGCGATCGGCGCGCTCAGGGCTTTTTCCACCACAGCAGCGATAGGCGATGGTGCGTGTTCCGTGGGCAATGGCTCAATGTCTTCGCCCAAGCCTTCACGCACCGCGGCAATCAACGCTGGCAACGCATCGTTGGCAATCGAAGGCTCGGCGATAAACTCCAGCACCTGTCCGCGACGCACGCCCAGGCTCAACAATTTACTCAGGCTCTTGGCCGACACCGGATTTTCAGTGCTGTCGAGCACGCGCACGCGCACATCGCCTTCAAAGTTCTTGGCCAGTTGCGCGAGAATTTTCGCCGGGCGCGCGTGCAAACCGTGGGCGTTGGCCAGCGCGATACGTTCGCTCGGCCAGTCCGGTGGCACGTCACCGCCCAACGCCTGAAGCACCGCGCGGCTGCTGGTGGCCTGGCCCAGCTCGTGGCCGCGACCTTCGATGAGCAACGCGCACAAACGTTCGAGCAACGCCTGATGGGATTCGCCCAGACTGGCGAGGCAAAACAGCCCGTTCAGTGGCTGCCCCAAATGACGCATCGGTTTGTCGGGGGTAACGAACGCAAGGCCCGGTTTGTTGACCATTTGCTCGCTGTGCAGCCACCACAAGCCTTCGCCCAACGGCAGGGCGTCCACCTGCTGCAATACCGCCGCGAATCCGTTGCTCACGCATTCGGCGCGACGCAGCAGACGCGCGCCGCGCCAAACCAGTTCTTCGAAGTCATCCACCGACGCGCCGAGGCTGATCATCTGTGCGTCCAGCGCCAACTCCTGCGGCGCGCCTTGCAGCAGTTTGAGCAATGACTCGGGACTTTTCGCCTGACGCAGCGCTTCGCCCAGATCGGTCTCACCGAGGGCGCGGGTCAGCAGTTGCAGCAGACGCAAGTGTTCGTCGGATTTGGCGGCAATGCCGATGGCCAGATAAACAATCTGCCCGTCGCCCCAATCAACACCCTGTGGAAACTGCATCAGGCGCACGCCTGTGGCATGCACCTGGTCGCGCGTCTGTGGCGTGCCATGGGGAATCGCGATGCCTTGCCCCAGAAAGGTCGAGCCCTGCTGTTCGCGGGATTGCAGGCCATGCAGATAACCCGGCGCGACCAGGCCGTCGGCTACCAGACGATCAGCGAGCAATTGCAATGCGGCGGGTTTATCCACAGCCGACTGGCCCATGGAAATTTGCTCAACGGTCAGTTCGAGCATCGCGTTCTCCTGTGCGGCGCAGACGCGCCTGATTCTTGTTGTAGACCAACGGTTTTGCCCGATTACAGCAAGAAAATAGCTTGCTGAATCGTTTCATCTAGAATGGTGGGCACGTTACTCGATAATCTTCAACGTTTGAAGCTCATCCGATCAAATGCTGTAGGAGACGTCCTAAAAAACTTAAACCCGTCACTTCCCACCATGGTCTGCTGTAATCATGGCCGCGAATCGGTGAAAATCCCGAACGCATTTCGTCCGAGCCAAAGAATAAAAGGAAGGTCCGTTTGAAACTCAGCGATATTGCGCGTCTGGCCGGTGTGTCCGTGACCACCGCCAGCTACGTGATCAACGGCAAGGCCGAGCAACAGCGCATCAGCAATGCGACGGTCGAGCGCGTGCGTGCGGTGGTCCAGGCTCATGATTTCCGGCCCAACCCACAGGCGGCCGGATTGCGCAGCCGTCATACCCGCACCTTGGGCTTCATTCTGCCGGACCTGGAAAACCCCAGTTACGCGCGCATCGCCAAGCAGCTGGAACAAGGCGCTCGCGCCCGGGGCTACCAGTTGCTGATCGCCAGTTCCGACGACGATCCGGTCAGCGAGTTGCAGCTCATGCAGTTATTCCGCGCCCGCCGCTGTGACGCCCTGTTCGTCGCCAGTTGCCTGCCCGCCAGCGATGACAGCTACCGAGACCTGCAACAGCATGGCATCCCGGTCATCGCCATCGACCGGGAAATGGACCCGGCGCATTTCTGCTCCGTCGTCAGCGACGACCACGACGCCAGCCAGCAACTGACCCGCAGCCTGCTGGAGATCAACCCCAAGCACATCGCTTTGATCGGTGCCCGCCCCGAATTGAGCGTCAGTAAGGCCCGCGCCAGTGGCTTCGAGGATGCAGTGGAGGGTTTCAAAGGCTCGGTCATCATCGAGCACGGCGAGACCTTCAGCCGCGAATGTGGCCTGCGTGTGGCGGGTGAAATGCTTGATCGGCTGGGGTATTTCCCCGATGCGCTGATTACCACGTCCTATGTGTTGTTACAGGGGGTGTTTGACCTGTTGCACGAGCGGCGGCTGAACCCCGATCAGCTTCATCTGGGCACCTTTGGTGATACGCAGTTGCTGGATTTCCTGCCGTTGCCGGTCAACGCCATGGCCCAACAGCATCAATTGATCGCGGAAAAAGCACTGGCGCTGGCGTTGTCCGCCGTTGAGCAAAATCAGTACGAGCCTGGCGTGCATGCCATTGTTCGTACCTTCAAACAGCGCATTCACGGGGCCTGATACGTGACGCTGATCGACACCCACACCCATCTGGATTTCGACGACTTCGACGCCGACCGCCAGGCAGTGCTCAGCCGCTGCCAGCCATTGGGCGTCGAGCGCATGGTGGTGCTGGGGGTCTATCAGCGCAATCTGCAACGGGTGTGGGATTTGGCGCTGCAAGTGCCGTCGGTGTACGCCGCCTTGGGGCTGCACCCGATCTACCTCGATGAGCATCGCCCCGAACACCTTCAGGAGCTACGTGAACGGCTTTCCGCACTCGCCGGTCATCCCAAGCTTTGCGCGGTCGGCGAAATTGGTCTGGATTACTACGTCGAATCCCTGGACCGCCCCCGGCAACAAGCAGTGTTCGACAGCCAGTTGCAGATGGCCGCCGACTTCAATCTCCCCGCCCTCCTGCACGTGCGCCGCAGCCACGCCGACACCATCGCCGCCCTCAAGCGCTTCAAACTCAAGCGCGCCGGAATCGTCCACGCCTTCGCAGGCAGCCGGGAAGAAGCGAAGGAATACATCAAACTGGGTTTCAAGCTCGGCCTCGGCGGCGCACCGACCTGGCCACAAGCGCTGCGCATGCACCGGGTCATCGCCGAACTGCCGCTGGACTGCGTGGTGCTGGAAACCGACTCGCCCGACATGGCGCCTGCGATGTACCCCGGCATGCGTAACAGCCCGGAGCATTTGCCAGAGATTTGTGCGGCGTTGGCGACGTTGATGAATGTCTCTGCCGAGCGGTTGGCCGAGGTCAGTACGTTGAATGCCAGGGCGGTATTTGGCTGGTGTTGATACGGCGTTCGCCACACGTTTGATTCAACTCTTTGCGTAAGAAAAACCCTACTCCCACGACAGACTGCGAGCACCTTCCGGGCATCCGCACGCCCCTGTAACGCCCTCTCCCCCCACGCCTTGAATGGCGCCTTGTCCCGGCAAGGCTGGCGCCAGAGAGGCCACGTGTTCTTTCGCAACATCGTCCCGTCGTGGTTCGAATTCCAACGGCTGATCGCCGACACGCTCGCACGCCGAACCCATCAGCACTCGGACGGCCACACCCATTTGTCCGGGCCACCCGCGCACTCCCCGGCCAATCGCGCCCACCAGGTGCGCATGGCGTTTCATCAGGCGCTGTCGCAGGTTCCGCGATCGCTCTGAAAGCCAGCGGCTGGATTCTCGGCGTATTGGGGCTGGCGGCAGTGGCCGAGTTCTTCGTCGACGGCTTGCCGAAAATTGCCGGTTACTACTGGCACGGCATCAACATCGCCTGGGACGCCCCGCAACCCCACGATCCCTACTGCTGTGGCGACCCCATGGTCGTCACCCGCGCCGCCCGCGAAATCGCCCAGGGCCACGTCGCCATGGTCGCGCTGCTGCTCAGCGCCATCGTCGCCTACCTGACACGCGGACGTGGCCAGGCGCAGCTACTCGCCAGCGACATGCAGCAAAGCGCCAGAGGCGCGAAGCTCGGGCAGTGGATGCTCAAACACGAAGACGCCCTGAAACAGCGTCCGGATTTGCAGCCTCGCGGGCCAGTGAGTGGCGGTCGGGTTGATTCGGTGGAGGCACACAAACCTGCTCAGAATCACCAAAAGCCGGAACAGCCGCCCGTTAAAAAGCCATTGGGCATGCCCGAGCACAACGTGCCGTGCTTCAGCGCTGATAACCTGCCAGAGAAGAAGATTCCGGAGTTTGATCGGCAGTTGGGCGGGCAGCAGGGCGGGCTGAATGATTTGACGGTGGATGAGTATTTGAAGGGGCGGGAAGCGTTCAAGGCGGGGGATGGGGTGCGTGATCCGAAGGTGGCAATTGATGCACGTAAAAATCTGGAGAGAAATCTTATTGAGCGTCTGGCCAGCGAGTTACGAATAAAAGGCAGATCAGTTTCTGAAGCCAGGCAGATGGCTAAAATCGCTGCACGAAAAAAAATGAATATGATTGCTGCGCTTCATAACCCGGATCTGGTTGCCGGAGGAAAAGATAAAATTTCGGACTTCGGAGACAGGCAGGTGAATTCAAGCATAGGCGCACAATGGCGAGGGAGAATACAGGGGCTTGATGAGGCTGCTACCAGGATCGATCCCAATCAGCGCACCAAATTCAAGTTAAATGCGAGATTAACTCGTTGCAAGTAGGAGACATTATGGACGCTTATTTTGAGTGCTTCACCGAGAACATGGGACCGTCACACAACCGCGTTGATGTCGCTTATTCAACGGTACAAGCTTACCGAAACAAGCTACCTGATCAATTACTCACTTATTGGCAGCAGCACGGCTGGTCAGGTTACGCGAACGGTAATTTCTGGACAGTTAATCCTGGCGATTACGACGGAGTGGTACACCAATGGCTGTTGGATTCTGGCACTCCCGATCCAGACAAGCATTACGTCATCGCTAGAGGTGCATTCGGCGATCTTTATCTTTGGGCAGCTGCCAAGCAAAACCTACTCACTATAAATGTTAAATATGCTCGTTACACAGCAGGTTTTGAAGATTCCACGCCAGTCAGCGCAGATGAAAAAATCAGATCTTTTTTTACAACCATGAGTCCTGAGTACAACGACTTCGATGACCTGTTCGAAAAAGCCCTAAAAAAACTCGGCCCACTCAAATCAGACGAAATGTACGGATTCCTCCCTGCTTTAGCTTTGGGCGGTCCCAGTGAGTTGAAAAATCTACAGAAAGTGAAAATCATCGAGCACTTGGCGTTCCTATCCCAACTCTCCCCCCTGACCGACTGGGGCTTTCCGGACTTCGAGACGATCATGAAGCTGACGGAATGAGCCCCGCCGCCGACCATTGATCAGCCTCGCTGGAACTAACGTGGCCTGAGCCTCTTCTTAGCTGATGACACCCCAGCGCTGTCGATGATGGCTGCGTCACCCACGTCGCTACCGCTGGCAAGCCGGGCTGCTACACAAACGGCGGCGTGCGTTGCACAGGGAGTTCGCCCATGAGCGAATCATGCAGCACTGCAAAGTCTGAAGTCGTACTGCTGGCTACGCACAAGAAGCTGGCAACCCATGAAGTGGTGGTGCAGCAGGCTCTGGCCGAGCGCATCGCCGGGCTGTTGGGGGCGACGTTCGTCGGTGATTACGATCCGGCGTTACACAAGGGTCAAGCCCTCTATTACATCCCGTCCGACACGCTGATCGGCAAGAAAGCTGGCGATGCGCTGAGCATTCATACGGTCGATGACTTCTTCGGCGGCTTGATCGATTTCCCGTTCATGGCAACCAAGGCCATTTCTCATCCCCTGTTGAAAGACGCCACCGCTCAACCATCGGGCTGGTCAACACGCTTTTTTGAAGACGCGGGCGATTCGGTGCTCAACGGCTTTAGCGTGTTCAACGAGGCTGACGCACGACGCGCCGGTCGGCAGTTGCTTGAAGACGGCCCCGTGCGCATCAAACCCGTGTTGGCCACTGCGGGTCGTGGCCAGGTCGTGGTGACGTCCGAAAGCGAACTCGATCAGGCCCTCGCGCAGCAGAACATGACCGAGGTCAGCGAATGGGGCCTGGTGCTGGAAGAAGACTTGCATGACGTAATCACGTACAGCGTTGGCCAGGTTCAGGTGGCCGGCATGACCGTCAGCTACCACGGCACTCAACGCCTGACCAAAGACAACCACGGCGAACAGGTCTACGGGGGCTCGCAGTTGTGGCTGGTGCGCGGCGATTACGAGGCGCTGCTCACCCTCGACCTTGACGACGACGTGCGTCGCTCCGTGACTCAGGCCATGCGCTATGAAAAAGCCGCACTGACGTGCTTTCCCGACTTCCTCGCCTCGCGCCGCAATTACGACATCGCTCATGGCACCAACGCGCGGGGACAAGTCTGCTCAGGGGTGTTGGAGCAATCATGGCGCATCGGTGGCGCCAGCCCTGCGGAGATCGAGGCGCTGGTGGCCTTCGCGGCGGATCCCTCATTGCAGCGCATCGGCGCGTCCAGTCACGAAATCTACGGCCCCGCCACCCTGCCCGCTCAGGCCCATGTTCTGTACGAAGGCGACGATCCCGACGTCGGCCTTATCAGCAAATTCACACAGGTCCAGCCTTATGACCGTACGCAGTGAAACCATCGACATCCACGTCAGCGACGAAACCATTTCCGGCACCATCCTCACCCCCGGCGCGAAAATGCCCGGCATTCTGTTCGTCCACGGATGGGGCGGGAGCCAGCAACGCGACCTCGCTCGGGCGAAGAACATCACGGGGTTGGGCTGTGTGTGCCTGACCTTCGATTTACGCGGCCATGAACGCACGCACGAAATGCGCGCCTCGGTCTCTCGGGAACACAGCATGGAGGACTTACTGGCCGCCTATGACCGACTTGCCAGCCACCCGGCGGTGGATAACAACGCCATCGCGGTGATCGGCAGCAGCTACGGGGGATATTTGGCGACCATTCTCAGTGGAATGCGCCCGGTGAAGTGGCTGGCGCTGCGCGTACCCGCACTGTATTGGGACGCTGACTGGGACATGCCCAAACAGGCGCTGGACCGAGACAAGCTGGCCCATTACCGGCGCTCGGCGGTCACAGCGGCGGACAATCGCGCGTTGGCGGCGTGCAAGGAGTTTCAGGGGGATGTGCTGCTGGTCGAGTCCGAGCAGGACGACTACGTGCCCCATGCAACATTGATGAGTTATCGCACAGCGTTCGACCTGGCCCATTCGCTGACCTATCGGCTGCTCGACGGTGCGGATCATGGGTTGAGCAGCGACACCAGCCAGCATGCGTACACGACCTTGCTGACCGACTGGATCAGCGAGATGGTCATTGGTTCGCGGTTGGTGGATTACCCACATCATTCGCCGGCGTATTCCTGAGACCGAGTGATATTTCCTCAACAAACACCACTCCCCTGTGAGAGCCGACTTGCTGGCGAAAGCGTTGTGTCATTCAGAGCCATGCGCCCTGACACGCCGCACTCGCCAGCAAGCCGGCTCCCGGAAAGGTAATGCAGCGCTACAACTGCCCATCATTCGCCGACGCATCCACCCGGCTATCGAAACCCGGTGTAAGAATAATCTTGCGACAATCCTCTTCCTTCTTGTCGAAGATCGCATACCCGTCTGGGGCCTCTTCCAGCGACAGGCGATGGGTGATGATCGCTTCAGGGGCCAGTGCCCCCTCTTCAATCAACGACAGCAGCCCCGGCAAATGACGATGCACATGGGTCTGGCCCATTTTGAATGTCAGCCCTTTGTCGAACGCGTCGCCAAACATGAAGCCGTGAATGAACCCCGAGTAAACGCCCGCGACGCTGACCGTACCACCGCGTCGCACGGCCGCAATGCACTGGCGCAGGGCCTTACCGCTGCTGCCTTCGAGCTTGAGTGTGGCGAGAATGGTTTCGGTGGTGCTGCCTTTGGCTTCGAAGCCCACGGCATCGATCACCGCGTCGACGCCTCGCAGGCCTGACGTCTGACGCACGATGGTGTCCGCCGGGTCATCGTCTTCATCAAAATTGACCGGAATCGCGCCATAGGTGAATTGCGCGTACGCCAGCCGATACGCATGGTGATCAACCATGAAAATCTTTTCGGCTCCGAGCATTTTCGCGCAGGCAGCACTCAGCAGTCCGACAGGCCCCGCGCCATAAATTGCGACGCTTGAGCCTTTTCCCACCCCCGCATTGAGCACCGCCTGCCAGGCGGTGGGCAGAATGTCCGACAGGAACAGCACCTTTTCGTCCGCCAACGTGCCCGGCACCTTGAACGGTCCCACATTGCCCTTGGGCACTCGCACATATTCCGCCTGCCCGCCCGGCACCCCGCCGTACTGATGGCTGTAGCCAAACAAGGCAGCTCCGGGCGCAATCGACTTCTTGTTCAGAATCGCTCCGCGCCCGGTGTTGGTGGTTTCGCAGGCGGCGAACGCCTCCATCTGACAGAAGAAACAGCTCCCACAGGCGATCACGAACGGGATGACCACACGATCACCTGCCTTGACGGCGGTGACCTGCGGCCCGACCTCTTCAACGATGCCCATGAACTCATGCCCGAAAATATCGCCCTGTTCAGTGGCCGGAATCTTGCCGCGATACAGGTGCAGGTCCGAACCACAAATGGCCGTTGCGGTGACCTTCAACAACACGTCATCGGGTTCCTGGATGACCGGATCGGCGACGGTTTCGACCCGGACATCGTGGGCGCCGTGATACGTCAATGCACGCATGAACTTCTCCTTGGCCCGCAGGCCAGAGCGCTTCCAAGAGGCATGCAATAAGGATAGGCGGGCGTGGGGTGAAGTTCAGGTATCGAGGCAGCAAGTGACCAGCGGGCAAATCCATATCCGGATGCAAACCACCCTTCCACAGGGGCCTCGCTGTTTGTTTGGATTCAGGCAATATGGCGCAACGACCTGAAACAACTTCAATCGGCGGGAGCCCCTATGAATTCAGCCCCCTTGCGGATCTGCATCGCTGGCGCAGGCGCTATCGGTTGCACGCTGGCCGCGCGGATCGCCCTGACCGGGCGCCCCGTGAACGTTTTCGCCCGTGGCCGCACGCTTGAAGCGCTGCAACGCAACGGCATTCACCTTCAAGACTTACAGGGCCGCCATCACGTCAAAGTCAACGCCAGCGACAATGCGCAGACATTAGGCGAGCAGGACATTGTCTTTCTCTGCACCAAGGCCCCTTCTCTGAGCGGTTTGTTACCCAACATCGCCCCGTTGATCGGTCCGAATACCGTTGTGGTGCCCGTGATCAACGGCGTGCCATGGTGGTATTTCCATGGCGAGGGCGGTCAATTCGATGGCCATCGCGTTGAATCGGTCGACCCTGACGGCCGCATCACCGATACGCTGGATCTGCATCAGGTCATTGGCTGCGTCGTCTTTATCACCGCGCAAAGCTCGGCCCCGGCCGTGGTGAAAACCCACAACCCGTATCGCATCATTTTCGGTGAGCTGAACAACGAATTGACGCCACGTCTGGACGAACTGGTGGCGCTGATCGAAAGCGCAGGCATCGAGGCCCATGGCACCGACCGCATTCGTGATCAGCTCTGGACCAAGATCATCGCCAACCTGACGTCAAACCCCGTGTCAGTGGTGACCGGCGCCACGCTGGAGCAGATCTACGGCCTGCCGGACATGAAATATCTGGCGCTGGCGACGTTTACCGAAGCGATGCAGGTGGCGACGGCATACGACGCAAAACTGGGGATGGAGCCTGCGACGTTCATGCAGTTCGGCGCCAGCATGGGACCGGTGCGCACGTCAATGTTGCAGGATTTCGACAAGGGCTTGCCGCTGGAACTGGCAGCGATAGGGGACGCAGTGCTGGAATTGGCGGAGAAGGTGAATATTGCGATGCCGATCACCAGGACCGTGCTGACGCTGGCGCGATTTTGCGGGGAGCATCCGCACCATAAGGACCATGGGCGGCATTGAGTCCAGGCTGATGATCGTGTCCGCGCATGATCGTTCCCACGCTCTGCGTGGGAATGAATCACGTGACGCTCCGCGTCACCGGACGCAGAGCGTCCTGGACTGCATGCCCACGCAGAGCGTGGGCACGATCACATCGCGAATGAATTCGCTCCCACAGGGATCAACACTGAGCGTTATGTAATCGGCGCCGGGTTGAACAGGGTGATGTCGTTGTGCAAACGATAGTGCTCGGTCCAGGTCTTCTTCTTGCCGCTGGCGACATCGAGATAGAAATGGAACAGCTCCCAGCCCAGGTCCTCGATGCTCGCGCGACCGGTGGCGATGCGTCCGGCGTCGATGTCGATCAGGTCCGGCCAGCGATGGGCCAGCTCGGTCCGGGTCGACACTTTCACCACCGGTGACATGGCCAAGCCATACGGCGTACCCCGTCCAGTGGTGAACACGTGCAGGTTCATCCCGGCCGCCAGTTGCAGCGTGCCACAGACAAAGTCACTGGCAGGCGTCGCACAGAAGATCAAACCTTTGCGGCTCACCCGCTCGCCAGGGCCCAGCACCCCGTTGATCG
Organism: Pseudomonas sp. NPDC088444; assembly: GCF_044900175.1. Classification (NCBI taxonomy): domain Bacteria; kingdom Pseudomonadati; phylum Pseudomonadota; class Gammaproteobacteria; order Pseudomonadales; family Pseudomonadaceae; genus Pseudomonas; species Pseudomonas sp. NPDC088444. Next base: position 86,172 of record NZ_JBJDNK010000010.1, on the reverse strand, counting down.
CGCTGTTGCCGGATTTGACGATCGACCCCAAGGACTTCTCGACAATGTTCGACAACCCGCCCTTCTTGTTGCCCGGCGTGGTGTTGGCGCTGCGATCCGCTTCGCCGCGGGCCAGGTAACGGTCGTACCAGTCCATCTCACGCACCAGTTCTTCGGCCACTTGCGTGGTTTCGGCGCGGGAAGTGAGCAGGTAAATCGCGTCACGCACTTCGGTCACTTCCGAGAACATCACTGTGGCGCCCGCGCGCAGCAGCAAGTCCGAGGCATAACCCAAGGCCGGGTTGGCGGTGATGCCGGAGAAGGCGTCACTGCCGCCGCATTGCATGCCCAGAATCAGCTCGGACGCCGGAACGGTTTCCCGACGACGCTGGTCGAGCTTCTTCAAACGCACTTCGGCCAACTCCATGATCTGCTCGATCATTTCGTTGAAGCCGTGCTTGGAATCCTGCAACCGATACATCCACTCATCGCTCAGGTCGACCGACGGGTCGTTCTGATGCATCACTTGCTCGGCCTGCAACTTCTCGCAACCCAGACCAATCACCAACGCTTCGCCACCCAGGTTCGGGTTGCGCGCCAGGTTGCGCACGGTGCGAATCGGGATGTACGCGTCCTTGGCGGTGATCGCCACGCCACACCCGTAGGTGTGGGTGATGGCGACCACGTCGTCAACGTGCGGGTATTTGGGCAGCAGCTCTTCGCGAATGCGCTTGACCGCAAAGTCCAACACGCCCGTGACGCACTGAACGGTGGTAGTGATGCCGAGAATGTTGCGCGTACCGACGGTGCCGTCGGCGTTGCGATACCCCTCGAAGGTGAAGCCTTCCAGCGGCTCGCCACGCCCCGGCACATCAGTGGAAAGCGGCAAGCTGTCCAGCGGCGGCGCGCTCGGCATGCGCAATTGATCTTCCTTGACCCAACTGCCGCGCGGAATCGGTTGCAGGGCATACCCGATGGTTTGCCCGTAACGAATCACTTCCCCACCCTCGGGGATGTCCACGGTGTTGACTTTATGGCTCTGGGGCACGTTATCGATGGTCACCAGGCCATTATCGAATTCTGTCCCCGCCGGTACGCCCTGGTCATTGACCACGACGACAACGTTATCGCGCTCATGCAAGCGGATGTAACGCGGCGAGTCGGCATGTTGAATCAAGTTCATCACGGTTTCCTCAGGATTTTGCTTGAGAAAGTTCACTGGCTTCGCTGGCCAGTGAATCACCCTGCGCCGGGGTGTCTTTCAATTCCACACGTTTGATCTCGCCCACGATGAACACGTAGCTGATCACCGCTACCAGCGCGTTGGCGCCGACGAACACCAGTGCCCATTTGAACGAGCCAGTGGAACTGATGATGTAGCCGATGACGATCGGGGTGGTGATCGAAGCGATATTACCGAACATGTTGAACAGACCGCCGCTCAGACCGGCGATTTGTTTCGGCGAAGCGTCAGACATCACCGCCCAGCCCAGTGCGCCCACGCCCTTGCCGAAGAAAGCCAATGCCATGAAGCCCACCACGACCCATTCGATGTCCACGTAGTTGCAGGTCACGATGGAGGTCGACAGCAGCAGACCACCGATGATCGGCACTTTGCGCGAGAAGGTCAGCGAGTTGCCGCGACGCAGCAGCCAGTCGGAGATGACCCCACCGAGCACACCACCGACGAAGCCGCAGATCGCAGGCAACGAGGCGATGAAACCGGCCTTGAGGATGGTCATGCCGCGCTCTTGCACCAGGTACACCGGGAACCAGGTCAGGAAGAAGTAGGTGATGCCGTTGATGCAGTACTGAGCCAGATAGATACCCAGCATCATGCGATTGGTCAGCAGTTGCTTCACGTAGTCCCATTTCGGACCACCGGATTTCTTGCCCTTGCCCTGATCGTTGTCCATGTCGACCATGCCGCCGTTGTTGGCGATGTGGTCGAGTTCGGCCTTGTTGATCATTGGGTGGTTGCGCGGGCTGTGAATGATTTTCAGCCAGATCAGCGAGAACACGATACCCACGCCGCCCATCACCACGAACACGTGCTGCCAGCCGAAGGTGAAGACGATCCAGCCCATGATCGGGGCGAACAGCACGGTGGCGAAGTATTGCGCCGAGTTGAAGATCGCCGAGGCGGTGCCGCGCTCGGAGGTCGGGAACCAGGCCGCAACGATGCGCGCGTTGCCGGGGAACGATGGCGCTTCGGCCAGGCCCACTAAAAAGCGCAGCATGAACAGCGCAACGATGGCGGTGGAAAGGCCGAATTCACCGACATAGCCTTGCAGCACGGTAAACAGCGACCAGGTGAAAATGCTCAGTGCGTAGACTTTCTTCGAACCGAAACGGTCGAGCAGCCAGCCGCCTGGGATCTGGCCAGCCACGTAAGCCCAGCCAAAAGCAGAGAAGATGTAACCGAGGGTGACTGCGTCGATGCCGAGGCTTTTTTGCAGGCTGGAACCGGCGATAGCGATGGTGGCACGGTCGGCGTAGTTGATCGTGGTCACCAAGAACAGCATGAGCAAGATCAAATAGCGGACGTGCGTCGGCTTGGTTTTTTGCATGTTCGAAAACTCCCACTCATTATTTTTTTACGCGGGTTAAACGATTTTTTATGTGTGTGCCGCTCGCCTCTGCCCCTAAATTCAGACGCGATTGAAGCTATTTGTCACGGTGGTGCCTAGGGTAGAACTCACGCACGGGCGACCTTGCCAGCGCAGTGCTGCTCAAAAAGAGAAAGCCTGGACCTTGCGAAAACAAACCCCCGACGGCAAAAAACCGCTGATCGCTCAGCGGTTTTGCGAAAGGTCGGCGATTACTGCTGGCCTTGCTTGTCCATCAGCGCAGCGAGCATTTCGAACTCTTCTGCGGTCAGGTCGGTCAGCGGTGCGCGGACTGGGCCTGCGTCGTAGCCAGCGATTTTCGCGCCTGCTTTGACGATGCTGACGGCGTAACCAGCTTTACGGTTACGGATGTCCAGGTATGGCAGGAAGAAGTCGTCGATCAGTTTGCCAACGGTGGCGTGATCGTCTTTGGCGATGGCGTGGTAGAAGTCCATGGCCAGCTTCGGTACGAAGTTGAACACGGCGGACGAGTAAACCGGCACGCCCAGCGCCTTGTAAGCAGCGGCGTAGACTTCAGCGGTCGGCAGACCGCCCAGGTACGAGAAGCGGTCACCCATGCGACGGCGGATCGAAACCATCAGTTCGATGTCGCCCAGGCCGTCTTTGTAGCCGATCAGGTTCGGGCAACGCTCAGCCAGTTGCTCCAGCAGCGCTGGGGTCAGGCGGCAAACGTTACGGTTGTAGACAACAACGCCGATCTTGACTGATTTGCAGACCGCTTCAACGTGAGCGGCAACGCCGTCCTGGCTGGCTTCGGTCAGGTAGTGAGGCAGCAGCAGCAGGCCTTTGGCACCCAGACGCTCGGCTTCTTGAGCCTGTTGAATCGCTTGACGGGTCGGACCACCCACGCCAGCCAGAATTGGCACGCTCTTCTCGCAGGTATCAACGGCAGTTTTGATGATCTCGGAGTATTCGCTGCCCGACAGGGAGAAGAACTCACCGGTGCCGCCAGCGGCGAACAGGGCAGAGGCGCCGTACGGGGCCAGCCACTCCAGACGTTTGATGTAGCCAGCGCGGTGGAAATCGCCCTGGGCATTGAAATCGGTAACCGGGAAGGACAGCAGACCGTGGGAGAGGATGGACTTCAGTTCTTGTGGATTCATTATTCGAACACCCTGGGAAGCTAATTGTAAGAATGGATCACCAGACCTGCGCTGATGTCGTAAGTCATCGTACAACTAGGAATGACATCTCTCAATAGGGGAAGCGAATTATTTATCCAAGGAAGGGACGAGTGGTGAATGGGCTTGAGAAAGTGACGCCACAGCGCTTGATTCTGGCCAAAGGCCGTAGGAACGTGGCTTGCCCGCGATCTGGCGCGAAGCGGCAGCCAAGGCTGCGCACGCGGCGTGTCAGATGTACTGAGTGGTGAGGTTTTGCTCCTGCTGCGCAGAGGATCGTCAGCAAGCTGGACGCCTACGCCCTTCGGCCAGAACCAGACCTGCTGACTTCACATCAGGTCATACGACCTCAAGCCCGCTGCGACTCCGCTTCTTCATGCGCATGACGCAACCGCTCGCGGCTGTTGGTCAGGTGCAGACGCATGGCAGCACGGGCGGCATCGGAATCCTGACGCGCGATGGCGTCGTAGATTTCTTCGTGCTCGCGGCTCAGACGGGTCATGTAATGCTGCTGGTCATCATGGGCCAGGCGCGCCGAGTTCAGCCGCGTGCGCGGAATGATGCTGGTGCCCAGATGATTCATGATGTCGGTGAAATACCGGTTGCCCGTGGACAGCGCAATCGCCATGTGGAACTGGAAATCAGCACCGACGGCATCAGTGGCATGGGCCGCGCTTTCATTCAAGGCATCAAGGGCAGCGCGCATGTCGGCCAGTTGTTCAGTGGAACGACGCTGGGCGGCAAGACCGGCAGACTCCACTTCAAGGCTGATGCGCAACTCAAGAATCGCCAGAACATCACGCAAGGTGACAATGGTCGCCGGATCGATGCGGAAACCGCTGGTGCTGGGTACATCGAGTACGAAGGTGCCGATCCCGTGGCGGGTTTCGACCAGGCCGGAAGCCTGCAGGCGTGAAATGGCTTCACGGACGACAGTGCGACTGACACCCTGCTCTTCCATGATCGCGGACTCGGTGGGCAATTTGTCGCCACGCTTGAGTTCGCCGTTGCGAATGCGCTCGGAGAGTTCGGTCACCAACTCCTGCGCGAGGCTGCGGTGCTTTCTACGTGCGCGAGGCGGAGCACTCTGATTTTCCATATCCAACAGGCATCTCTAAATACGGTGAAAGGCTCATCATAGCTCACCGGGTTGTACGATCACATAACAAACCCGGCGACTTCGTAGGTTTTTGCGGCACTTTGGCTCAATCGGACCTCAGATGACCGCTTCAGGACGGGGCTGCTCCTGCAAATGACCGCCCTCGATGCGCACGTGGCGACGATGGAAACGCTTCAGGCTGCTGCGATGGCCGATGCTGAGCAGCGTCACGCCAGGCAACTCGTCGATCAGCGCCTGATACAGCGCGGCTTCGTCCTCTTCGTCCATGGCAGACGTGGCCTCGTCGAGGTACAGCCAATCGGGCGCAAACAAGAGTGCGCGGGCGAACGCCACACGTTGCTGCTCGCCTGGGGAAAGCACGCGCTGCCAGTGATTGCTTTCGTCCAGACGCGGCACCAGATGGCTCAGGCGGCAGGTGTCCAACACCTGAGCAAAGCGCTCGGCGGGATAAACGTCCGGCGTCAGGGGATAACTCAATGTTTCACGCAAGGTGCCAATCGGCAAATAGGGCTTTTGTGGCAGGAATAGATAGCGCCCTTCAGGCAATTTCACCTCGCCCGCGCCGTCACTCCACAACCCGCCCATGGCCCGTAGCAAGGTACTTTTACCACTGCCGGAACGGCCACTCAGCATCACGTGCTCACCTGCGGAGATGTTGATGCTGGCCTGATCCAGCAATTGTCGGTCACCCGCCAGATCCAGCGTCAGGCGCTCAAGCTTCAGCGTGTTGCCTGCATGATTGAGCTGGATCGTCGATACCCGCTCTTCGTTCTCGGCCATGGCATCACGGAATGCCAGCAGACGATCAGACGTCGCTCGCCACCCCGCCAGCGTCACATAGGCATCGATGAACCAACTGAAGCTCTCTTGAACATTGCCGAATGCCGAGTTGATCTGCATCAGCTCGCCCAATTCGATCTTGCCGGAGAAATAACGGGGAGCCGCAACCACGAACGGGAAAATGATCGCGATCTGGCCATAACCGGTCGTGAAGAATTTAAGACGCTTCTGCACGCCCATGATTTGCCAGAAATTGCCCCAGACCAACGCGAAACGGGATGTCAGCCTGCGGTTCTCATTGGCCTCGCCGTCATACAGGGCGATGCTTTCAGCGTTTTCACGAATACGGACCATGGCAAAACGCAGGTCCGCTTCATAACGTTGCTGCTTGTTGCTCAGCCCGATCAACCGCCGCCCGATGAGATGGGCCAGCCAACTGCCGACGCCCGCGTACAGCAACGCACACCAGAACATGTAGCCCGGAATCTCGATGCCGAACACTTCGATGCTGCCGGACACGCCCCACAAAATGATCGAAAAGGACACCAGACTGACCACCGTGCTGATCAACCCCAGTACCAGCGACAATGTCGAGGACGTGAAACTGTTGAGGTCTTCACTCAAACGCTGGTCGGGGTTGTCGGTATATCCACCCTGCTCCAGCCGGTAGTAATTCTTGTGGTCGAGCCAGCGAGCGAAGTGCTTTTCGGTCAGCCAGGTCCGCCAACGAATGGTGAGCATCTGCGTCAGGTACAACCGATAGACCGCAGCCAGAATGGCAACGGCAGCAATGCCGCAGAAATACAGCATCAAGTGAGTGAAGGCCGCCAGGTCCTTCTGTTGCAAGGCGTTATAGAAATCCTTGTACCAACTGTTGATCCACACCGAGACCGCCACATCGAACAGCACAAGGGCGATCACAACGATCAGCAACACCCAGGCGATACGCTTTTCTTCACTGCGCCAGTACGGCGTGATCAGGTGCCAGACCTTATTGAAAAACTGGCCACGGGACGTGTCGTTGGCCGCAGAATACTCAGCGTTTTGATTCATGTGATCACTCGGTGGCAGGCATTTAGTGGCGTTGGCACCAATGTGCCAGACGCCACACGCGATCTTCCATGAAGAAATCTTTAACTGGCGTTCCTCTGCTCAGCGGCGAACCGGGCGCTTCTGCAACTTGCGTTGAAGCGTTCGACGATGCATCCCGAGCGCCCGTGCCGTGGCCGAGATATTGCCCTCGTGCTCGGTCAACACCCGCTGAATGTGCTCCCACTGCAAACGGTCCACAGACATCGGGTTTTCTGGCACCAGGGTGTCCAGATCAGCGTGCTCGGACAGCAGCGCGGCCAGCACATCATCAGCATCGGCGGGTTTGCACAAATAGTTGCAAGCGCCGCGCTTGATGGCTTCGACCGCCGTGGCGATGCTCGAATAACCGGTCAGTATCAGGACACGCATTTCCGGGTCCAGTTCCAGCAGCTTGGGCAGCAGCACCAGACCGGAATCGCCCTCCATCTTCAGATCGACGGTCGCGTAATCGGGAATATCCTGCTGTGCAAGGGTCAGGCCCTCTTCGGCAGAACTGGCCGTGCTGACACGGAAGCCGCGACGCGCCATTGCGCGAGCCATTACGCGGGTGAAGGTGGCGTCGTCGTCCACCAGCAACAGGTGCGGCAACTCTTCGCCGTCGACCTGGGTTTCGTCAGTCATGCTTCATCTCCTGTTGCGTTCCGGGGCAGGCGCAGCTCGGTGAGCGTGCCGCCTTCCTCGTGAGGATAGAGTTTTACCGAGCCGCCTGCGCGGGTCACGCTGGCCTTGCTCAAAAACAGGCCCAGACCGAAGCCTTTGCCCTTGGTGGTGAAAAAGGGTTTGCCGATCTGTTCAGCGATGGCCAGCGGCACGCCTGCACCATGATCGCGAATGGTGATGCTGATTTCCGTGACGTCCCAGTCCAGTGTCACCTCCAGCCCTTCCGCGCAGGCATCGGCCGCGTTGTTCAGCAAGTTCAGCAGGGCCTGGGTCAGATCGGGCGGCGGCGCGACCATCGGTACGTCGCCCTGCCCCAGACGCTGAAAACGGTACGTGGATTCGGGGCGCATCAGGTGCCAGCGATTCAGGGCTTGATCCAGCCAGTGGCTGACGGTCTGCTCCTGCACGGCCATCCGGCGATTGGCCTCGGCGGCGCGCACCAGTTGTTGCAAGGTTTCCTTGCACAGCTTGACCTGATCCTGCAGCACCGACAGGTCCTCCCTCAGCGCCGGATCCTTGTTGTCCTGCTGCATCTCTTTGAGCAGCACGCTCATGGTCGCCAGCGGCGTGCCCAGTTCATGAGCCGCCCCGGCCGCTTCGGTGGCCACGGCCAGCAATTGCTGATCACGCGCGCCTTCTTCGCGGCGCAGCGCGCGCATTTGTTCCTGACGACGCAGCTCTTCGGCCATCCGTGCGGCAAAAAAGGTGATCACACCGGCGGCCAGCGCGAAACTCAGCCACATGCCATAAATCTGCATTTTCTCGCGAGCGATGGCGAAGGCCGCTACCGGGTAGAAATTGGCGAGCATCAGGGTATACAGCGCCAGTGCGATGCCGGACAGGATCAGCGAGTAGCGCCATGGCAACGTGACCGCTGCGATGGTCAGCGGCACCAGGTAATAGGACACGAACGGATTGGTCGAGCCGCCGGAGAAATACAGCAGCGCACTGTGGATAAACAGGTCGAACGCCAATTGCACGGCGTATTCCAGCTCGGTCACCGGCCATGAAGTGCGCAACCGGATTGCCGTCAACAGGCAGACAATGGCCGAGAAACCGAGGGTGATGTCCAGTTGCAGCCATGGCAGGGACAGCAGATTGAACAAGTACGCAAAGCCCACCGAACCGGCTTGGGCACCCAAGACGAGAATACGGACGAACGTCAGACGCCAGAGGTTCTGGCGGGTAGCAGAGGTCAATTGTACGGGGGCGAGCATGAGCTCTCCTGATGAGCGCTCCAGGCGGATCCGGGCGAGTATAACCAAAGCGGCGCGGCTTGCCCCTAAAGTGCGTCAAAGCGCCACAGCAATGCGGGCCGTTGCTCTTGCTCTTCGTACGCGATAGCTCAGACGCCACCGGAACAAGATCCCGGGATGACAGTCTCATGGGCATCCGTTTGCCCTGACACTTCTCGTGCGCAGCGGACGGTTTGCCAAACAAGGAGTTTTCCATGCTCAGTCTTCGCCCCATTGCCACCCTGCTCGCCTTGAGCACAACGGCTCTCGCCAGCGTTTCGGCTCTGGCCAACGACGTTCATTACAACCAGGTGTCCGTCCGCGCCGAGGTCAATCAGGAAGTCCAGCGCGATCTGATGACCGTCACCGTGTACACCGAATCGCAGAACACCGATCCGGCCAAGCTGGCCGCTGAAATCACCGAATCCCTTAACAAAGCACTGGGCGAAGCCCGGCAGGTCAAGGACGTGACCATCCGCCAGGGCAGTCGTAACAGCTACCCGATCTACGACGACAAAGGCCAGAAGATCACCGGCTGGCGTGAGCGCGCCGAGCTTCGTCTGGAAAGCCCCGACTTCGCGGCTTTGTCCAAGCTGACCGGCGAACTGCTGGGCGGCGACATGAAAATGGGCGGCATGGATTTCTCCATTTCCGACCCGGCGCGCAAAGCCAGCGAAGACACCCTGCTCAAAGACGCCGTCACGGCCTTCAAGGCTCGCGCCCAATTGGTCACCGACGCACTGGGCGGCAGCGGCTACAAACTGGTGAACCTTAACCTGAATACATCCGGCTACCCTCAGCCTTATATGCGCGCGCCAGTCATGATGATGAAAGCGGCACGCGCCGATGCAGCACCGACCCCGGACGTCGAAGCAGGGACCAGCCAGGTCAGCGTCACGGCGGACGGCGTGATCGAAATCGCAATACCTTGATTCAATGCGGCGTCAGCCAAAAGCTGACGCCGCTTGCGGCACTTGCCTACTTGTACTACGCCCGCCCTCGATAAAAACCTTGCCGGTCCTGCCGTCTAGTCCTACCTGCCATGCCGAACCGGCTGATTTTCTCGCGTTCGCAAACGCCTAAAATTCGACCTTGAAGCCCCAGTGGCATGCACAGAAGGCAGGCCTGCTCCGGACACACCACACATGGACAGACTGACTTACATCATTCAAGGAAGAATTCACCATGACATCCAATGTCCCCGCTCACCCGAGCGCTGGCCGCTCTCGCCAGTACCTGCACAGTACGCTGATCCTCAATCAGTTGGCCCGGACCACAGAACGCCTCGATGAAATCGACGGTATCAACGCCCTGCAACACATTTTTGGCTACGACATTTCGCCGCTAGCCTGCCAGGATCTGTGGCGTCGTCTGCGGCAAGGCACCCTGCAATCCCCTGCACTCTTCCTGACCGACGTTCCGGGCTTTCGCGCCGACTACGACAACCGGGACCGCATTATCCGTATCGACCGGACATTCTTTTCCAAGGCAACCGAACACCCCGACCATCACTGGGAGCTGCTATCGGTCCTGATACACGAATTCGGTCATCATCTGGACAATCTCTTGCGCCAGGACTTCAGCCGTCCCTTTGTCGGACTAGAAACGTTGTCTCAAGATGCCAAAGGCGAAGAGGGGCATCGCTTTTCCGCCTGGCTGATGTCGACGTGCGCCCCGGCTCAGGATCAGGTCACGATTGCGACACTGCACGAGGAGGCACATCCTGCGCGCGAGTACGCCGTCTCCTGGCAACAGGCACGGCAGGCCATCGAGGAGATGCTGGACGGCATTGACGACCGTATCGACAGTCAGCACCTGCTCCCCGACCGGGAGGGCTTCGAAGCAGGCAGCGACGATTCGCAAGGGCATACGCATCAAAACATCGAGTGGGTCCTGAGCGATCACGGCTTCAGTCGCAAGGAAGTGGACGCGGTCTACTTCGGCAATTGGCTACGCGATTATTCACAGGTGGTCGACCCCAAGATCACCCGAGGCGTCGATATGACCAAAGACTTCCCGGCCATCGTTTCGCGCCAGGCCTGGACAGATATTGTGGATGTTCTGGCGGCGAAAAAATTTATCGACCTGCGCATGGAATCCCCTGCCGAGATGAAAGTGACCACCGAACGCCTCGGTGTCTACCTGCCGCACGAACACCTCGACAATCCGTTAACCGTCTCCCCCGCCTTCCCGGACCCAAAAGAGCGAGACCCGGATTTCGAACCGTGGGTTTTGCCTGGAAACCCGCTGACAGAGATTGATCCCGAGACCTCGATGAAGCGCTATGTATCGCGGTCAGTGACCTACCTGCAGCAACAGATGCAACAGGCAATGAAGCATGGCCGCTCGCTGGAAGGTTTACGTCACTACGGCGCAGCATTGCATGTACTGGAAGACCTGTTCGCTCATTCGAACTTCGCCGAACTGAGCCTGATTCAACGCGGCCACGAGAACGTGATTCCCTGGACCGCAGCAGCGGCGAGTCGACACGATCTGGCACTGGTCACCGGCACGTTTGGCGGCAGCGATGTCATTGCGAGTCTGGCGGCACCTCTAGGGAAGATGCTGTTCTCCACCACCGATCTGGAATTTGAACTGACCCAGCCTGGCTACCGCTCTGATCGAGACAAGTTGATGGCGATCCTTCTGAGCGAGCATTCCAATCCGCAGTATCTGTCTGTCTTCAATGCCCTTCTGACCGTGCGCGACGAACTCATCAAACTCGCCAACGGATGGGGGCTGGACACGTTGAAATTCTATCGCTGGCTGATCTCCACACCGGCTGGGATTGTATTGAACGCCTACAACGGCGCGATGCGGGGCGTTTTCAGTTGGCTAGGAGACAGCATCGACGACGCTCAGACAGTGTTGGGCAGAGACCCGAATACCGATCCATCGGTCGAGCCTTCCCACTCGCAGTTGTCCAAGGATCACGCAGAACACCCGCTGCACGATCTGACAGCACAACTGGCACGTGAAGCAGTACGCCGTACGACCCTGGCCATGGTTGACCACTGGAACGACCACCCGACTGCCGACCCCATTGCCGTCGCGACGGCGTTTTTCTGTCATCCCGCCGACACCGATTGGCACCATGAGATCGTACGCACCTGGGTTGACGCTAATCCTGATCAACTGGAGCGGGCACAGTCCCGGACAGAACTCGACCGTGTGCACCAAAAGGCGGTTGAAGAGCTGCGCAGGCTCCACACCCAATTGGAGGCGGACAGCCAGCGATTCCTCGAACAAATGTTCGACCGCCAACATGGTGAGGCCAACGAACATTTATCGCTCGTTGAACAGGCATTTCTGAACGCCTTCTCCGCAACCCCGTGGGGCAAGGCACTGCTGGAACTGATCACCCCATCGACCCCTAAAACTTGACCCATTCCGATTCAAGGACGAATCCGACCATGACTGTTCAACCTCAAGCCATAACCTCTATCGCCTCAACCACCGTCCGGATCCAGAGCACGGTCGCGCTGGACATTTTGACCGGCATTGCTGCGAACCTGCCCCTGTCCGCCTTCACCGACGCCATGGCCCGCGTTTATAGCCAGGACATTCCTGAATGTGTCTATGCCGCGCTCCAGGGTGACCTGATCGCCGGCAAGATCCCGAATCCCGCAATTCTGCTCGACGCAGATGAGTATCTGGGCGATTACGACAACCGCCAGCGCGTCATCCGCATCCACCCCGAGCTTGTCCGCGATGCACTTAGCGGTGCTCGTTCTGATGTGTTGTTCGACGTCCTGCTGCACGAATTCGGCCATCACATCGATAACCTCCTGCGCCATGACTTCACTGACCTTCTCGACGGCGCCTCCCCTCTTCTGGCTGAGGATGCGTCGGGCGAAGAAGGCGCGCGGTTTTCACTGATGATGGCCTGCCTAGGCGCAAGTACCAGTGCGCGCCTGAAGATTGCCACCTGCCAGTACGCGCCGGACGCTGAGACCATCGACATCTCCGTAGGCTGGGAAGCGGCGCGCCAAAGCATCGTCCGACGCCACGACGCCAATACTGCCGACCATGATCATCGTCATGAAAACCCGAATCGTGAAGCCTTCGAAGCGGGGGATGGGCATGAGCAGAAAATGACCCACAGGGAAATCGAAAAGGTACTGAACAAGCATGGTTTCGATGAAGAGGCGCGTCAGTCGATCTACTTCGGTAACTGGCTGCGTGACTACTCGCAGCTGCTCGATCCCAAAATCGTTCGATCCGTCGACATGCCAAAAGATTTCCCAGACGTGCTGTCACGTGAGGCGCTGACGAAAATCGTCGATGTGCTGTCCATCAAGCACTTCGCCGATCTGCGCAAGGCCTCTGCACAGGACTACACCGTCACACCCGACAAACTTGGCGTCTACCGGCCCAGCGAGCATATCGACAACCCCAGGACAACCAACGCGAATGCCGTCGACCCCATCACGCGCGACCCCGATTTTGAACCCGTCGTTCAGGATGGTGACCCACTTTTGGACGTCGATTACGACACGTCCATGAAACGCTACATCGAGCGTTCCATTGCGTTCATGGAAAGTGAACTGAGGGTTGCAATAAAGCACGGTCTCAGGCCTGAAGGTTATCGTGCGTTCGGATCGGCGTTGCATGTGCTGGAAGACTTTTTTGCGCACTCGAACTTCGTCGAACTCGCTTTGATCAAGAATGGACACGCCGAGGTCTTGCCTTGGACGTCGCCAGCCGATTGCGCGGCCGGTTTGCCACTAGTGACCGGAATGTTCGGTCCCAGCGACGCGCTGGCAAGCATTGGCGGTACGTTGGGAGATATTCTGTTTTCGATCGAGGATGTGACCTACCAACCTCAAAAACCGGGAGATCGCAGTACACGCGAGCAGATCCTGTCGATTCTGCTGGCTGAACACCACAATCCACGGTATCTGGAAATCTTCGAGGCATACCTGTCTACCAGGGACGCCTGGGTCGGCTTGCCGTTCGCTGACTTTCTCCAGCGCTGCGCCGCCTATCTGCAAGGCGCCTCGGGGGTGACGGGCAACGCGGTGGCCATTGCCATGAAAGAAGTGCTCAACCGACTCAGCCACAACGTGGATGACTGGCAGACGCGCTACGGTCAGGACCCACATGAAAACGGCTCAACCAATCCGACCCATTCACAACTGGCAAAAGATCATGCGGAACACCCACTGCATACACTGGCCGGTTCTCTTGCGGCGCATGCAGTGGGCAATGTCGCCAAGGCGATGGTTGATCGCTGGTATGGCGACCCGCACGCTGATCCTGTTGCTGTCGCCCGCTCCTTTTTCAAACACCCGGCTGACAGCGAATGGCAAGACGCTCCGGTCAAGGAATGGGCAGAGCGCAATCCGGAAGGCATTCGTCGCAGTGCCTCGAAAACCGAACTTCTGGACATTCGTCGCCACGCCGCCGAAACCGGGTATAGAGTCGTTGAACAAATGGAGAAAGATGGTCTTGCGTACCTGAATTTCATGCGCGGAGAGTTTCTCGACAAAGACTCGCCCCTCTGGGTGGTACTGAGATTTACGCTCATCGGTCTGGTGACACGCGCGCTTCTGATCAAGCTCGAAGTCATCAAGTGACCCTACGGGACTGCTTGTAGTAAAACTCGGCAGTGCGGCATTCTCGACGCTCTATCATCCGTCAATGATGTTCAGGCACGACTGCCGCACTTGCATGAGGTTCACATGGAGAACACCTTTAAGCCGCTACTTCTGGCGACTGCGATCACGTTGTGCGCCCCTGCTGTTCACGCTGCCAGCACCCTGGTGTACTGCTCGGAAGCCAGCCCGGCGGGCTTCGACCCGAGCCAATACACCAGCGGCACCGAGTTCGACGCTTCGGCCGAAACGGTCTTCAATCGCCTGACTCAGTTCAAACGAGGCGGCACTGAAGTCGAACCGGGACTGGCCACGAAATGGGACGTGTCCGAGGATGGCCTCACGTACACGTTCCATCTTCGCCAGGGAGTGAAATTCCACACCACCGATTACTTCAAGCCCAGCCGCGAATTCAACGCTGACGACGTGCTGTTCACGTTCAATCGTCTGCTCAACGCCGATGACCCTTTCCGCAAGGCCTATCCGTCCGAGTCGCCGTACTTCACCGACATGGACATGAACACCACCATCAAACAGGTGGAAAAAGTCGACGAGTACACCGTCCGCTTTCACCTGAACAACATCGATGCCGCGTTCATCCAGAACCTGGCGATGAGCTTTGCGTCCATTCAGTCCGCTGAATACGCAGCGCAACTGCTCAAGGAGGGCAAAGCCGCCGAGATCAACCAGAAGCCGATCGGCACAGGCCCCTTCGTCTTCAAGCGCTACCAAAAGGATGCGCAAATTCGCTACGCCGGCAACAAGGATTACTGGAAGCCCGACGACGTGAAGCTCGACAACCTGATCTTCTCGATCAACACCGACGCCGCCACCCGCCTGCAGAAGCTCAAGACCGGTGAATGCCAGATCAGCGGCTACCCTCGCCCGCAGGACATCGAAGAAGCGCAGAAAGACCCGAATCTGAAAGTGCTGAGCCAGCCGGGTTTCAACCTCGGCTTTCTGGCCTACAACGTGACTCATCCACCGCTGGACCAGCTCAAGGTGCGACAGGCGCTGGACATGGCCATCGACAAGCCCGCAATCATCAAGGCGGTGTATCAGGGCGCAGGCCAACTGGCGCAGAACGCCTTGCCGCCCGCTCAATGGGGCTATGACCCGAATATCAAAGACGCGCCCTACGATCCCGAAAAAGCGAAGCAACTGCTCAAGGAGGCAGGCGTTGCACCAGGGACGCAAATCAATCTGTGGGCCATGACCGTGCAACGCGCCTCGAACCCGAATGCACGAATGTCAGCGCAGATGATTCAGTCCGACTGGGCGAAGATCGGCATCAAGGCCAACATCGTCAGTTACGAATGGGGTGAATACATCAAGCGCGCCAAGGCTGGCGAACACGACGTGATGATCTATGGTTGGACAGGCGACAACGGCGATCCGGACAACTGGCTCGGCGTGCTCTACAGCTGCGCGGCGGTCAAGGGCAGCAACTACGCAAAATGGTGCAACCCCGGTTACGACAAGCTGGTGACCCAGGCCAAGCTGACCAGCCAGCGTGACGAGCGCATCAAGCTGTATCAGCAAGCACAGAACATCCTGAAAAACGACGTGCCGATCACCCCGATCGCCAACTCCAAAGTGTTCCAGCCCATGCGCAAGGAGGTGCAGGACTTCAAACTCAGCCCGTTCGGCCTGACGCCCTTCTATGGGGTGAGTCTGGCGAAATAGCACCACAAAAAATCAGCAGCGAAGTAACACTGCAGATACAAACGGGTGCATTCGCAACTGGCGAATGCACCAAAAATGCTCACTAAACATGCCGATATGCGACACGCAAACGTTTAACCACGTCAGGAATTATAGTTTTGCGACATTCGTGTACGTTCGTGCCACTCTTTGACACTTGTTTGGCGCCAGCATCTTGCTTTGGGTATGGCGCCTGCATAAGTATCCGCGGGATCGACTCAAAAGGTCGTACCCTCAATTAAAAAATGACAACAACTGAGGCCACCATGCTCAAAAAAGCGGTCATTCCGTTTCTTCTCGGCGCAGGTTTGATCGCCAGCGCTCCCTTCGCTCATGCAGCATCGAATCTGGTGTTCTGCTCCGAAGGCAGCCCCGCTGGTTTCGACCCAGGTCAGTACACTACCGGCACCGACTTCGACGCTTCGGCCGAGACCGTTTTCAACCGTCTGAGCCAGTTCGAACGTGGCGGTACCGCCGTTATTCCAGGTTTGGCCACCAGCTGGGACGTGACCCCGGACGGCCTGACCTACACCTTCCACCTGCGCGAAGGTGTCAAGTTCCACACCACGCCTTACTTCAAGCCGACGCGCGAATTCAATGCCGATGACGTGCTGTTCACGTTCAACCGCATGATCAACAAGGACGACCCTTTCCGTAAGGCGTATCCGACCGAATTCCCGTACTTCACCGACATGGCGATGGACACCAACATCACCAAGATCGAGAAGGTCGACGATCACACCGTCAAGATGACGCTGGGCACCGTCGACGCCGCCTTCATCCAGAACCTGGCCATGAGCTTCGCATCGATTCAGTCCGCTGAATACGCCGCCCAACTGCTCAAGGAAGGCAAGCCGGAAGACATCAACCAGAAGCCGATCGGCACTGGCCCGTTCGTCTTCAAGAGCTACCAGAAAGACTCCAACATCCGCTTCACCGGCAACAAGGATTACTGGAAGCCTGACGACGTCAAAGTCGACAACCTGATTTTCGCCATCACCACCGACGCTTCGGTGCGTGCCCAGAAGCTGAAAAAAGGCGAATGCCAGATCACCGCTTACCCGCGCCCAGCCGACCTGGCGCCGCTGAAAGCTGACCCTGCGCTGAAGATGCCTGATCAGGCGGGCTTCAACCTGGGTTACATCGCCTACAACGTGATGCCGCAAATCAAGGGCGAGACCAAGCCTAACCCGCTGGCCAAGCTGGAAGTGCGTCAGGCGCTGGACATGGCTGTCGACAAGAAAGCCATCATCGACGCGGTTTATCAGGGCGCAGGCCAACTGGCCGTCAACGCCATGCCGCCGACCCAGTGGTCTTACGACACCACCATCAAGGACGCCCCGTACGACGTCGCCAAAGCCAAAGAATTGCTGAAAAAGGCGGGCGTGGCCGAAGGCACCGAGATCACCCTGTGGGCGATGCCGGTTCAGCGTCCATACAACCCGAACGCCAAACTGATGGCTGAAATGCTCCAGAACGACTGGAAGAAAATCGGCATCAACGCCAAGATCGTTTCCTACGAATGGGGCGAATACATCAAGCGTGCGAAGAATGGTGAAAACGGCGCGATGCTGATTGGCTGGAGTGGTGACAACGGTGACCCGGACAACTGGCTCGGCACCCTGTTCGGCTGCGACGCCATCAATGGCAACAACTTTGCCAAATGGTGTGACAAGCCGTTCGACACCCTGATTCACCAGGCCAAGGAAACCACCGACCAGGCCAAGCGCACCGAGCTGTACAAACAGGCTCAGCACTTGCTCAAGGACGCGGTTCCGATGACCCCCATTGCGCACTCGACCGTTTACCAGCCAATGCGTAAAGAGGTGCAGGACTTCAAGATCAGCCCATTCGGTCTGAACTCGTTCTACGGCGTGAGCGTTAGCGGCAAGTAATACCTCCCCATGACTTCACGGTCGCGATATTTCTGATATCGCGGCCGTGTCGTTCTGTGCGTGATAGATACATGAAAATGACTATCGTTAGATGAGTAATCCGCGACACTAAGAATTTGCCTACTAACGATATGCACTTTTCCTACAAACTTTGAAGTAATCAGAAGTCTTTACTGTCGGGCTTGGCGGACATACCGTTTCAGGCCCCGCCCTGAGATTTGCCATTTATCTGTCGGTCGGGTTTTCCTGTCCGGGAAACTTCGTTTGCGCAAACGATTGCCGCGAGTTTTCCGAATCATTCAGGCCATTCGAGTTCCAGACGATAAGGATTGTCATGCTTAAACATCGTGCTATTTCATCGCTGTTCGCTGTTGGGCTATTAGCCACTACTCCCGCTGTCCATGCGGCCACCAAAAGCCTGGTGTTCTGCTCCGAAGGCAGCCCTGCGGGTTTCGATATTGGCCAATTCACGTCGGGTACTGACAACGATGCTGCCGAGCCTATCTACAACCGGCTCGTCGAGTTCGAGCGAGGCCAGACCAGCGTCGTGCCTGCACTGGCGACCCGTTGGGATGTCTCACCTGACGGCCTGAGCTACACGTTTCACCTGCGCGAGGGTGTGAAGTTCCATAGCAACAAGGCCTTCCAACCCACTCGTGATTTAAATGCCGACGACGTGCTCTTTACTTTCAATCGAATGTTGAATAAAGAGCACCCGTTTCGTGTCGCTTATCCGACAGAATTCCCCTACTTCACCAGCATGGGACTGGACAAGAATATAAAATCGGTTGAAAAAACCGACTCAATGACGGTGGTGTTTACCCTCAATCAGGTCGATGCCGCATTCATTCAAAATATTGCGATGAACTTCGCGTCGATTCTTTCGGCGGAATATGCTGACAAACTGATGGCATCCGGCGAAGTTCGTGCAATCAATCAGGCACCGATCGGCACCGGCCCTTTCGCATTTCAGCGGTATCAAAAAGATTCGCAAATCCGCTACGTCGCCAATAAACAGTTCTGGGACCCGAAGCGGGTCAAAATCGATCAGTTGATCTTTGCGATCAACACCGATGCGTCAGTGCGCGTACAAAAACTCAAGAAAAACGAATGCCAGATCACCTACAACCCTCGTCCCGCTGACGTCGAGGCGTTGAAGGCGGACAAGCAGCTCAAGGTCGTAGAGAAGCCGGGGTTCAATCTCGGCTACATTTCCTACAACGTGCGTCACGCGCCACTGGATAATTTGCAGGTTCGCCAGGCGCTCGACATGGCCGTCGACAAGAAAGCCATCATCGACGCGGTGTATCAGGGCGCCGGCCAACTGGCGCAAAACGCCATGCCGCCGACGCAATGGTCCTACGACGAGACCGTCAAAGATGCGCCGTACAACCCCGAAAAAGCCCGTGAATTGCTGCGCGCGGCGGGCGTCAAGGAGGGCACCGAGCTGACGCTCTGGGCCATGCCGGTTCAGCGCCCTTACAACCCCAATGCCAAGCTGATGGCGCAAATGCTTCAAGCCGACTGGGCCAAGGTCGGTATCAAGGCGACCATCGTCAGTTACGAATGGGGCGAGTACCTCAAGCGCAGCAAGAACGGCGAACACGACATCTCGCTCATCGGCTGGACCGGCGACAACGGAGATCCGGACAACTGGCTGGGCACGTTGTATAGCTGCGCCTCCATCGGCGGCAACAACTACTCGATGTGGTGCGACGAAAAATACGACGCACTGGTCAAGGCGGCCATCGCGACGGCAGACAAAGATCAACGTATCGACCTGTACAAACAGGCCCAACACTACCTGAAACAGCAAGTGCCGATCACCCCAATCGCGCACTCGACGGTCAGCCAGCCATTGCGGGCCAGCGTCGAGGGCTTTGAGGTCAGTCCATTCGGCCGCAACAACTTCTCCGGCGTCAGCATCGTCGATTAACCCCAGAACACGTGCCTCAGGTGAACCCTCATCTTTGGCACGGCTTTATCCGCAATCCGCGGAACGAGCAAAAAAAGGCCCACAAGGCCGCAACACCCAAGCCGGCCACCCCAAAAAAGCCGGCCTTTATAAAGATGTCATCGGGAGCTTTAAAACGTGAGAAATGCCAGCACCGCTGTATTCGCCTTGTCCTTGCTCGCCGCCAGCGTAGCAGCACAGGCAGAGCCGACCAGTCAGGAATTCGTTCCGACCACACTGGCCACCACCAATGCCCAGAGCGAAGCCAAAGGCTTCCTGGAAGACTCGAAAATCACCGGTTCGACCAAGAACTGGTACTCCAACGAACTGCTGCGCCGCGGCGCCACCTGGTCGCGCAGCGAAAACGGCGTTGTCGTTGACCGCGATCCACGCCGCATCAACTGGGTTCAGGGCACCATCGTCGACTTCAGCTCGGGCTTCACTCAGGGCACCGTCGGGTTCTCTTCCGAGGTAGCGGTCTACAACGCCGTCGCGCTGGACCGTGACAAGGGCGACGTGATGGGCGGCGGCAACCGCACCCTGACCGAAAACAACGGCGACCCGGTTGGCCAGTGGAGCAAACTGGGCCTGGCCAACGTCAAGGCACGCATCTCCAACACCACGCTGACCGCAGGCCGCCAGTCGCTCAATACGCCGGTTCTGGCGTACATCGGCAACCGTGCGCTGCCGTCGAGCTTCGAGGGTGTGAGCATCCTCAGCGAAGAATTCAACAACCTGTCGTTCACTGCGGGCAGCTTCGACCGCGTCTCGCCGCGCTCCGAGCAAAGCCTGACCAAGTTCCGCTCCGAGTACACCGCCAACGCCAACATCGAGGCGGATCGCGTGGACATCGCAGGTGTCGACTACAAACCGTTCAAGAGCCTGACCACCAGCTTCTACGCTTCAAACGTTGAAGACTTCTGGCACCAGTACTACTTCTCGTTCCTGCACGAGATGGGCGACACCGACGTACTGGGCCTCTCCACCAACCTGAACTACTACAAGACCAAAGACTCGGGCGCCAAGAAGATGGGCCCGATCGACAACGACACCTACTCCCTGTCGTTGACCGCTACCCACAAGGCGCACAGCTTCAGCATTTCGTATCAGGAAGTGGAAGGCGACACCTACTTCGACTACATCCACGACAGCAACGCCATCTTCCTGGCCAACTCCCTGCTCTCGGACTTCAACGGCCCGAACGAGAAATCCGTGCAGTTGAGCTACCTGCTGAACATGGCTGACTACGGCGTGCCAGGCCTGAAGTTCAACATTTACCAGGCTCGCGGTTTCGACATCGACGGTACCCACTACAAAGGCACCGCCTATGACGTGCGCGGTATGGACGGCGAAACCCACTACGAATACGGCATCGGTGCCTCGTACACCATGCAGTCCGGCCCGCTGAAGGCCTCGACCATGCGTGGCACGTACACCACTCACCGTGCGAGCGCCAACCAGGCTGACGGCAACATCAACGAGTTCCGTCTGGTGACCACGATTCCGTTCAACATCCTGTAATCACTGACCCGTGGGTTGTTTCGGGCCATTGTTCACACAGAACCTAATGGCCCGAAACACCCACTCATTATCGGCTTCATCACTTGCGGAGGGCGTTTCCTTGAAATCGACATTCAAACTCGCAACATTGCGCAACGCAGTCGCGCTGGCACTGGGAATGACTTTGCTCAGCACCGCGGTCGGCGTTTCGGCCAAGCCTCTGGTGGTTTGCACCGAAGCCAGCCCGGAAGGGTTCGACACAGCGCTGTACACCACAGCAGTGACCGCCGACGCCGCAGCGGAAACCATTTACAACCGTCTGGTGGACTTCAAGCCGGGCACCACCGAGATCGAGCCCGCGCTGGCCGAGTCCTGGGACATCAGTGAAGACGGCCTTCATTACACGTTTCACCTGCGTAAAGGCGTCAAGTTCCACAGCACCGACTACTTCAAACCGACCCGCGACATGAACGCCGACGACGTGGTCTGGAGCTTCCAGCGTCAACTGGACCCGAACCATCCGTGGCACAAGCAATCCACCGTCGGTTTCCCTTATTTCGAGAGCATGGGTTTCAAAGAACTGCTCAAAAGCGTGGAAAAGGTGGACGACAGTACCGTCAAATTCACCCTGACCCGCCGCGAAGCACCCTTCCTGGCCGACGTGGCCATGGCCTTCGCTTCAATCTATTCGGCGGAATACGCCGACCAATTGCTCAAGACCAACAAGCTCGACGGCCTGAACAGCCAGCCGATCGGCACTGGCCCATTCATCTTCCAGCGCTACGCGAAAGACGCCCAGGTGCGCTTCAAGGCCAACCCGGATTACTTCCGCGGCAAGCCACCGGCCGACACGCTGGTGCTGGCTATCGCCACCGACAACAACGTGCGCCTGCAAAAGCTCAAGGCCAACGAATGCCAGATCGCGCTGTATCCCAAGCCTGACGACATTCCTAGCATCAAGAACGACCCCAACCTGAAGGTCGACGAACTGAACGCGATGACCACCGCTTACATCGCGATGAACACCACCAAGAAGTACATGAGCGACGTGCGGGTGCGTAAGGCCATCGACATCGCTTTCGACAAAGAAGCCTACGTCAACGCCCTGTTCGGCAAAGGCAACGCCACCGTTGGCGTCAACCCGTACCCGGACACCCTGCTGGGCTACAACAAACAGCTGAAAAACCCGGCCCACGATCTGGACAAGGCACGTGCCTTGCTTAAAGAAGCGGGCGTTCCGGAAGGCACCACCTTCACTCTGTTCACCCGCAACGGCGGCGGCCCGACCAACCCGAACCCCATGCTGGGCGCGCAAATGATGCAGGCTGACTTGGCAAAAGTCGGCATTAAGTTAGATATACGCGTCATGGAATGGGGCGAAATGCTCAAACGGGCGAAAAACGGCGAACACGACATGGTGTCGGCAGGCTGGGCAGGCGACAATGGCGACCCGGATAACTTCCTGACGCCGAACCTCAGCTGCGAAGCCGCCAAGAACGGCGAAAACTACGCACGCTGGTGCAATGAGAAGTTCCAGACGTTGATCGATCAGGCACGGGAAAAAACCGACCCGGCCGAGCGTGCCGCGCTTTATGAGCAGGCCCAGGCGATCTTCAACCAGGATCAGCCATGGATCAGCATGGCGCACACCAAAATGTTCACTGCAATGCGCAAGAACGTAGAGGGCTATCACATTAGCCCTCTGACCACTAATAACTTCGCCACTACCCAGGTGAAGTAGAAGAAGAATCCGGTGGGTTCATCATCCGATGAACCCAATCGGCATACGCCTAACCGGCTGATGAGGTACACAAGAAGATGTTTAGTTTTATCGCTCGCCGAGTGGGGTTACTGATACCCACCTTCTTCGGCATCACCTTGCTGACCTTCGCACTGATTCGCCTGATCCCGGGCGACCCGGTCGAAGTCATGATGGGTGAACGCCGGGTCGATCCGGAAATGCACGCCCAAGCCATGGAACGCCTTGGCCTGAACAAACCCCTGTATGCGCAGTACATTGACTACGTCGGCAAGCTCGCTCATGGCGACCTCGGCGAATCGCTGCGCACACGCACGAGCGTGTGGACCGAATTCACTTCGCTGTTCCCGGCGACCCTGGAACTGTCGATTGCGGCGCTGATATTCGCTGGCATCATCGGGCTTCTGGCCGGTGTCATTGCAGCCTTGCGGCGAGGGTCCCTGTTCGACCATGGGGTCATGGGGATCTCTCTTGCAGGCTATTCGATGCCGATCTTCTGGTGGGGCCTGATCCTGATCATGTTCTTCTCGGTATCGCTGGGCTGGACCCCGGTATCGGGTCGTATCGACCTGCTGTACGACATTCCACCGAAAACCGGCTTCATGCTGATCGACACCCTGCTCAGCGATGAAGAAGGTTCGTTCATGGACGCCCTGCGTCACCTGATTCTTCCGGCCATCGTGCTGGGCACCATTCCGCTGGCAGTGATCGCCCGGATGACCCGTTCCTCGATGCTCGAAGTGCTGCGCGAAGACTACGTGCGCACCGCCCGCGCCAAGGGCCTGTCGCCTGCCCGCGTGGTGTTCGTCCACGGCCTGCGCAACGCGCTGATTCCAGTGCTGACCGTGTTCGGCCTGCAAGTGGGCACCCTGCTCGCCGGTGCCGTGCTGACCGAAACGATCTTCTCCTGGCCGGGCATCGGCAAGTGGCTGATCGAGGCCATCGGCGCCCGTGACTATCCCGTCGTGCAAAACGGCATCCTGTTAATCGCCTGCCTGGTGATTCTGGTGAACTTCGTGGTGGACATCCTCTACGGCTTCGCCAACCCACGCATTCGTCACCAGCGCTGAGATCACGACCATGAATACACCTGCTCCTGTCACAGCGGTCGATCAAAGCCTGCTGTACCCCTCCGTCTACAAAGAGTTCTGGCAGCATTTCGCCAAAAACAAAGGTGCCGTCGCCGGTCTGGCTTTTATGGCCTTGATCGTGTTTTGCGCCATCTTCGCCCCATGGGTCGCCCCCCATGACCCGAGCGAACAATACCGTGACTTCCTGCTGACCCCACCGGTCTGGCTGGAAGGCGGCCAATGGCAATTCGTGTTGGGCACCGACGAACTGGGCCGTGACCTGCTGTCGCGCCTGATTCAAGGCTCGCGTCTGTCGCTGCTGATCGGTCTGTCGTCGGTGGTGATGTCGCTGATTCCGGGGATTCTGATGGGCCTGCTGGCCGGTTTCTTCCCGAAAATCCTCGGCCCGACCATCATGCGCTTGATGGACATCATGCTGGCCCTGCCGTCGCTGCTCCTGGCCGTGGCCATCGTCGCCATCCTCGGCCCAGGCCTGATCAACACCGTGATCGCCATCGCCATCGTCTCGCTGCCCTCCTACGTGCGCCTGACCCGCGCAGCGGTCATGGGCGAGCTGAACCGCGACTACGTGACCGCAGCCCGGCTGGCCGGTGCCACCCTGCCGCGCCTGATGTTCATCACCGTGCTGCCAAACTGCATGGCGCCGCTGATCGTTCAGGCGACCCTGAGTTTCTCCTCGGCCATCCTCGATGCCGCAGCATTGGGTTTCCTGGGTCTGGGCGTACAACCACCAACCCCTGAGTGGGGCACCATGCTCGCTTCGGCTCGCGATTACATCGAACGCGCCTGGTGGGTGGTGAGCCTGCCGGGTCTGACCATTTTGCTCAGCGTGCTGGCAATCAACCTGATGGGCGACGGCCTGCGCGATGCGCTGGACCCGAAACTCAAAAACGCCGCCTGAGGACGCCAGAATGCCATTGCTAGAAATCAACAATCTGAACGTCCGCTTCGGCGACGCCACCGCCACTCCGGTCGTCGACGGCCTGAGCCTGAGCGTGGACAAGGGCGAAGTGCTGGCCATCGTGGGCGAATCGGGCTCGGGTAAATCCGTGACGATGATGGCGCTGATGGGCCTGATTGATCACCCCGGCATCGTCACCGCCGACTCGCTGAGCTTCGACGGCAAGGACATGCTCAAACTGTCCCCGCGCCAGCGTCGCCAAATCGTTGGCAAGGACCTGTCGATGGTCTTCCAGGACCCGATGACCGCGCTGAACCCAAGCTACACCGTGGGTTTCCAGATCAAGGAAGTCCTGCGTCAGCACCTGGGTCTGAAAGGTAAAGCCGCTCACCAGCGCGCATTGGAACTGCTGCAAAAAGTGGAAATCCCGGGCGCAGCTCAGCGTCTGGAAGCCTACCCGCACCAGCTGTCTGGCGGCATGAGCCAGCGGGTTGCAATCGCCATGGCCATCGCCGGTGAGCCGAAACTGCTGATCGCCGACGAACCGACCACCGCTCTCGACGTGACCATTCAGGCGCAGATCATGGACCTGCTGCTGGCCCTGCAAAAAGAACAGGACATGGCGCTGGTGCTGATCACTCACGACCTGGCCGTGGTCGCCGAAACCGCGCAGCGCGTGTGCGTGATGTACGCCGGGCAAGCGGTGGAAGTGGGTCAGGTGCCTGGCCTGTTCGACGTGCCTGCGCACCCGTACAGCGAAGCGCTGCTGGCGGCGATTCCCGAGCACAGCATGGGCGCCGAGCGTCTGGCGACCTTGCCGGGCATCGTGCCCGGTCGCTATGACCGTCCAAGCGGCTGCCTGCTGTCGCCGCGCTGCCCTTACGTCCAGGACAAATGCCGTCAACAGCGCCCGACGCTGGACCCACAGGTC
Source organism: Pseudomonas sp. NPDC088444 (assembly GCF_044900175.1). Taxonomy (NCBI): domain Bacteria; kingdom Pseudomonadati; phylum Pseudomonadota; class Gammaproteobacteria; order Pseudomonadales; family Pseudomonadaceae; genus Pseudomonas; species Pseudomonas sp. NPDC088444. The sequence continues at coordinate 60,223 of NZ_JBJDNK010000010.1, read as the reverse complement.
CACGGTCTGGTGCGTTGCTTCTACCCGCTGAATCAGGAGGTGGCGTGATGAGCGAGATCGTACTGACCGCCCGTGACCTCACCCGTCACTACGATGTATCCCAAGGCTTGTTCAAACCCCACGCGACCGTGCGCGCCCTCAATGGCGTGTCGTTCGAACTGGAAGCGGGCAAGACGCTGGCTGTGGTCGGTGAATCCGGCTGCGGCAAATCCACCCTCGCCCGCGCCCTGACGCTGATTGAAGAGCCGTCTTCTGGCTCGCTGAAAATCGCCGGTCAGGAAGTGGCGGGGGCCACCAAGGCGCAACGCAAGCAACTGCGCAAAGACGTGCAGATGGTGTTCCAGAGCCCGTATGCGTCGCTCAACCCGCGGCAGAAAATCGGTGACCAACTGGCCGAACCGTTGCTGATCAACACCAGCCTGTCGGCGGCTGAACGTCGTGAGAAAGTACAAGCGATGATCAAGCAGGTGGGGCTGCGCCCTGAGCACTATCAGCGCTATCCGCACATGTTCTCCGGTGGTCAGCGCCAGCGTATCGCGCTGGCCCGCGCCATGATGCTGCAGCCGAAAGTGCTGGTGGCGGACGAACCGACCTCGGCGCTGGACGTGTCGATTCAGGCACAGGTGCTGAACCTGTTCATGGACATGCAGCAGGAGTTCAATACCGGTTACGTGTTCATCTCCCACAACCTGGCGGTGGTGCGTCACGTCGCCGACAGCGTGTTGGTGATGTACCTCGGTCGCCCGGCGGAAATGGGGCCGAAGGAAGAAATCTACAGTCGTCCGCTGCATCCTTACACCCAGGCGCTGCTGTCGGCGACCCCGGCGATTCACCCGGACCCACTGAAGCCGAAGATCAAGATCGTCGGCGAACTGCCCAACCCGCTCAACCCGCCGAGCGGCTGCGCCTTCCATAAGCGCTGCCCCTACGCGACCGAGCGTTGCAGCAGTGAAGTGCCGGAGCTGAGGGCTGTGGATAACCGCCAGGTGGCTTGCCACTACGCGGAGCAGTTTGTGGCTTAAGAGGGTAATGATCGTGCCCACGCTCTGCGTGGGCATGCCTCCCGTGACGCTCCGCGTCACCGCCAAAACGGACGCGGGGCGTCCAGAGCAGCGTTACCACGCGGAGCGTGGGAACGATCAATCGGATTCACTGCTACGAGGACAGCAACATCAGTACACGTCGCGGCGATAGCGCCCTTGCTCAATCAGGCGTTGCACGACGTGTTCGCCCAACACTGCTTTCAACACCTCATCCACGCCGCCAGCCATCCCTTCCAGACTGCCGCAGATGTAAATAGCTGCGCCTTCATTGATCCAGACACGCAATTCATCGGCCGCTTCGCGCAACCGATCCTGGACATAGACCTTCTGCGCCTGATCACGGGAGAACGCCAGGTCCATTCGCGCCAGATCACCGGACGCCAACCAGTTATTCAACTCTTCGCCGCAATGGAAATCGTGAGCCACGTTGCGCTCGCCAAACAGTAGCCAGTTACGCGGTTCGCCTTGGGCGATACGCGCCTTGAGCAAGCTGCGCAGCCCCGCCAGCCCGGTGCCGTTACCGATCAGAATCATCGGCGCAGGCTCACTTGGCAGATGGAAACTGCTGTTGCGACGAATGCGCAGGCTAATCGTATCGCCTACTGCCGCATGCTCGGTCAACCAGCCAGACCCCAGGCCCAGGCTGCCGTCCGGGTGCACTTCCTGTCGCACGATCAGTTGCAGCGTGCCGTCTTCGGGAATCGATGCAATCGAGTATTCACGCATGGCCAATGGCACCAGCGCATCCACCAGCGCTTGCGCATGCAAGCCGACCAAGTGGCTACGGTTGGCAGGTAACTGACGACCGCCCAACGCTTGCGCAAGCGTTTCATGCAGACCATCGACCTTGACCTGTGTATCCGCAGCAATGCCCAGCCCGGCGAGGAACTGCTCGACGACAAACATCCCATTACGCGGCAACACTTCGATCAAGTCCCCCGCCTGCCATCGGGTGTCGGAAGCTGAAATCAGGCCCAGCAAAAACACCTTCGAGCCCACGCTGTCGGGGTTCAACCAATCTCGCTGAGACAGCACCCAATTCTCGTATTCCGGCGCTTTCCAGGGGCTGGCTGGCGTCGAACCAGTCAGTTCACCCAACTGTTGCTGCCAGTGTTGAAGCGCGGCGCTGTCCCCACTGTCCACTTCCACCGGGGCAAACAAGGTTTTGCCGCCTCGCTCGGACAGCCAGCCATGCAAACGCTGCGAGAAACCGCAGAAATGCGGGTACTGACGATCGCCCAACCCCAGAACGGCATAGTTCAGCTTGTCCAATGCCAACGGACGCCCCAGCAATTTGCGCTCGAAACCTCGGGCACTGTCCGGTGCTTCGCCGTCGCCAAACGTACTGACGACGAACAGTGCATTGCAGCTCTGATTGAGGTCTTGCTCGGTCACATCCGCCAGACGCTGCACTCGCACCGGCAAACCTGCCGACTGCAACTGACCCGCCGTCTGCCAGGCCAGTTGTTCGGCAAATCCGCTTTGACTCGCGAAGCCGATCAACCAGGCAGGCCCCTGACTGCCGTAGCCGCTGGCACTTGAAACCGCCACTTCGCCACGGGCGTTGCGGATTTCACGCTTCTTGCGGCGACGGTCCAGGTACAACAGCCATCCGGTAATGAAGAACAGTGGCATCAGCGCCGCCGCCACGGTGATGACGATCCGGCCCGTCATGCCCCAGTAGCCCCCGGTGTGCAACGAGTAGTTGCTGGTCAGTAGTTGCGCGCCATAACCCTTGTCGGCGTAACGCGAAACCGCCTTGAGCTTGCCGTTGGCCGGGTCTAGGGTGATCTGGTTGAGCGCACGCGGGTGCGGCGAGTCTTTGAGGATGTAGAACACGGTGGCCATCTGACCCGCCGCTTGAGGCAGGCGCAGGTTGTAGCTTTTCAGGTCCGGGCCTGCGGTTTTCTGGATGGTGTCCCAGATGGCCGGGTAATCGGCAACGAGGGGCTGCTCGGGCGCTCCGTCTTTTGGTCCGGAGCCGGGGCGCGGTCCGCCGCCGCGACGCTGCTCGCCCTGTAGGGGTGGGTCGCCGATCAACTTGTTCATGCCATTGTTGAACCAGTCGTAGGACCAGTTCAGGCCAGTGACCGCCAGCATCAGATACACGATCAGGCACCAGGTGCCGAACACCGAGTGCAGGTCCCAATTGAAACTGCGCCCCTTCTTCGCCCAGTCAAGCGTCAGCCAGACACGCCAGTTCAGCGCCTGACGCGGCCAGCGCAGGTATAGGCCCGACAGGCAAAAGAACACCAGAATCAGGGTGCAGGCTGCCGTCACTTGCTTGCCGTATTCACCGGCCGCGAGGAAGCGGTGCAGGTTGAGCATGAAACCAAAGAAGTCCTGCCCCACCGCATCCGGCTTGAACTCACCGGTGTAGGGGTCGAAGTTATGCATCTCGCCACGACGTTCACCCGGTGCAGGCTTGAACCACACCTGAGCGGCCCGATCGCCATCGACTTCGATGCGGAACATCGAGACGGTGTCCTTGCCCTGGGCTTCGAGCTTGCTGACCATTTCAGCCAGCGACAGTTGATGCTCGCGGGGCTGAACGAACAGCGCATCGGGATTGAGCGCATCCATGATCTCGTCTTCGAACGAATACAGCGCGCCTGTGATGCCCATCAGGGCCAACACCAGACCCGCCGTGATCCCGAAGAACCAATGCAATTGAAACAGGACTTTCTTCAACACCCTCAATCCCCTCGATAACCCGTCGCGACGCGCATTATGCGCATAAACGGATGCATTCTCATCCGTGGCTGATTCTTTATTCGGTTACAGACTGGACACAACAGCCGTCCTTGCTTCCAGGCAAAGCCCATAGGAGCGTGGCTTGTCTCTGGGCCGCACTCCTACGCCCTTTGCGCCTAATCAAAAGCGAGCCTGCGTCCAGCCGCCCAGCCCGACTGCTACACAATGAACACGCCCCCCCTCCCACACACAAAAGCCCCACCCGCCAAAGGCAAGTGGGGCTTCCTGATTCCGCTTCTTCATTAGAAGTGGAAGCTGGTGGTCACCAACGCCGTACGACCGGCTGCCTGGTTGGCGAAGTGCGCCGCATAGGCTTTGTCGTAATAGGTTTTGTCGGTCAGGTTCTGCACGTTCAATTGCAAATCGACGTTCTTGGTCAGCTTGTACGAAGCCATGGCGTCGTAACGGGTATAGGACGGCACGTACACGGTGTTGGCCGTGTCACCCCAGACCTGGCCGACATAGAACGCGCCGCCACCGATGGTCAGCTTTGGCGTGACGTCGTAAGTGGTCCACAGGCTGGCGCTGTGCTTGGCGGTGTTCGGCAGCTCATTGCCTTTGTTCGGGTTGGCACCGGCGATCACAGTGTTGGTACGGGTGTTGCCGTTGGCGCCCGGATCAACCAGTTCGCTGTCCAGGTAGCTGTAACCGGCGAACACTTGCCATTGGTCGGTGATCTTGCCGCTCGCCGACAGCTCGACACCGTCGACGCGGCTTTTACCGGCGTTCTCGTAGGTGTTGTTGCTCACCAGTACACGGGTGTTGGTCTTCTCGGTGCGGAACACCGCAGCCGTCAACGACAGACGATCATCGAGGAAGTCCCACTTGGTACCGACTTCATAGTTCTTGGTGGTTTCCGGCTCCAGATCGCTGCTCACGATGCTGCCGTCCGCGATCAAGCCGTTACCGTCGGTCCCCTCGTTCAGCATGCCGCCCGGTGGGGTGGCCGATGTGGCGAACGAGGTGTAGATACTGCCGTTCTCAACCGGCTTGTAGACGATACCCGCCTGCCAGTTCCAGAAATGGCTGTTGTTCTTGCTGCGAGTGGTCGCGGCAGTCAGGCTGTCGGTCTTGGCAGAAGTGTCGAAGTTATCGAAACGCGTCCCCAGGTTGACTTGCCACTGCGGGCTCAGCTCGATGGTGTCGAAGGCATAGACCGAACGGGTGAAACCGATGGTGTTGGTGCCTTTGTAGTTACGCGAGATGGTGCCGGTGTAATCGTCATCCGGATTCGGATTGCTCAGCGAGGTACAAGTGCCGCCGTAGACTTCACCGACCTGGCATCCCAATCCGCCAGGCGAGGTCGCCGCCGGGTTGCTGTTGGCCGGGTTGGCGAAGGTGTAACCGCTGACCTTGCTCACTTCACGGGTCAATTCGATGCCGGTGGAGTAACTGTTCTTGAACCCAGCCAGTTGGAACGTACCGAACAGATCAGTCTGGTTCGTGGTGGTTTCGGTGGTGCTGACACGGGCGTTCGCACGGCGCCACACAGTACCGCGCGTATTGACGTTGTGCTGACTGTCGTCAGGCTGGGTCAGGATATAGTCCTGGCCAGTGTTGCCGTGGCGGAAAGTGTTTTTCAGCGTCATGTCTTCATTGAAGTCATGTTCGAAGCTGATCGTGGAAATGTCGCTACGCGTCTTGCGGAAATCTCGGTCTTTCAGGCCGTAGAAGTTGTTGCTGTTGCCACCGTCTGTCGGCTTGTCATGCACATGCACAGCCGTTGCGGAGTTCGAGCTATAGCCATACGGAATCCCCGAATCCGGCAGGTCGTTGCCTTCAACGTGGTAGTAGCTCAGGTTCAGGCGATTCTCGGTGCCCAGACCGAAAGTCACCGACGGTGCCACGCCCCAGCGGTCATAGTTGATCGCATCACGACCAGCGACGTTCTGCTCGTGGCTCATCAGGTTCAGGCGAAACGCGGCGGTGTCGAGGAACTTGCGGTTGATGTCCAGGGTGTAACGACGGGTCTGGTCAGTGCCGTAAGTGAAACTGCCATTAGTGAAGTCATTGGCTTTTGGCAGTTTGCTGATCAGGTTGATGCTGCCGCCCGCCGAGCCACGGCCACCGATGGCGGAGTTCGGGCCTTTGCTCACTTCGATCGATTCAATGTCGAAGATTTCGCGAGACTGCGCGCCGGTATCACGCACGCCGTCGATGTAGGTATCGCCCTGAGCGTCGAAGCCGCGAATGAACGGTCGGTCGCCCTGCGGGTTGCCGCCTTCACCAGCGCCGAAGGTAATGCCCGGCACAGTACGCAATGCGTCCTGCAGCGAGGTGGCGGCGGTGTCTTTCAGGACTTGTTGAGGGATGACAGTGACCGAACGTGGCGTGTCCGACAGCGGAGCGGTGTATTTCTGCGACGCACTCTTCTCGGTCTTGTAGTCGGTGGATTCCTGAGCTTCTCCGGTAATACTGGTCGCGCCCAGTGAAATGGCGTTGCCGTTGGCTTTTTCAGCTTCGTCGGCAGCGTGGGCCATCTGCGATGCGGACATGGCAGTAACGGCCATGCCGATCGCCGAAGCGAGGAGCCGTGGTGAACTGACGGACGGTTGTAAAGACTGGCGCGACATAGTGATTTCCTTCCCCAAGGAATGTTGAGGTCGCGGAATATAGATGTGAATCATTTTTATTCGCATAAAACTTACATTCTTTACAATTTCGCTTTACGGCTTTTTCTTCCTCATCCGTCCACGCGCGCTCACGGGGGTTTTACACAGCCAATAAGAATCACTACCATTCGCTACCTTTTCGATACAGAGTGGCTGCGCCATGCTCCTACACATTCCCGGCCTGTTTACCCGCGAGGAAGTGCTGCGCATCCGCCAAGCGCTGGAGCAAACCGAATGGGCGGACGGCAAGATCACCGCCGGTCACCAGTCAGCCAAGGCTAAACACAACCTGCAACTGCCCGAAGGCCATCCGCTAGCAGTGGAAATCGGCGCAGCGATGCTTGAGCGTCTCTGGCAGAATCCGCTGTTCATGTCCGCCGCTCTGCCACACAAGGTGTTCCCGCCGCTGGTGAACTGCTACACCGGGGGCGGCAGTTTCGATTTCCACATCGACAACTCGGTCCGCCAGGCCAAGGGCAGCATCGAACGGGTGCGCACCGACCTGTCGTCGACGTTGTTCTTCAGCGACCCCGATGATTACGACGGCGGCGAACTGGTGATCCAGGACACCTTTGGCACTCGCGCCGTCAAGCTGCCTGCCGGTGACATGCTGCTTTACCCCGCCACCAGCCTGCACAAAGTTAACGCCGTCACGCGCGGCGCGCGCTATGCGTCGTTTTTCTGGACCCAAAGCCTGGTGCGCGACGATGGTCATCGCACGCTGCTGTTCGAAATGGACACAGCGATCCAGCAACTGAGTCGCGACGTGCCCGATCACCCCTCGCTGATTCAACTCACCGGCACCTATCACAACCTGCTGCGCCAGTGGGTGGAGGTCTGACTCATGAACTGGACGCTGCGGCGGGAAGACGTGCTCGACGGCCAACAACTGCGCGCCATGCTGGAAGAAAACCCGGCCAGTGCGGCGCGGGCGATCCTGACCGCGGCCCAGGAAAACATCATTGATGCACAAGCGCTGCTCGGCCAGATCCTGCTGGACGGCACCGGTATCGAACAGGACGCCGCCCTCGCGTTGACATGGTTTCAAATCGCTGCGCGCAACGGCCACGCCATGGCCACCAACATGGCCGGACGTTGCCATGAGCACGGCTGGGGCTGCGAGCCAGACGCAGCCAAGGCCGCCGGGTATTACCGCCAGGCTGCCGAAGCCGAGCTTGATTGGGGTTTCTACAATTACGGCAACCTGCTCGCCACAGGCCGCGGCGTGAACAAGGACCAGGCCCGCGCCCTGGCCTGCTACCGCAAGGCGGCACAATTGGGCCATGCCAAATCCATGAACATGCTGGGCCGCTACCTGGAAGAAGGCGTGTGCTGCGAGCGGGACTTGCCTGCCGCCCATGACTGGTATCGCCGCTCGGCAGAGGGTGGAGATTTCCGTGGGCAGTTCAGCCATGCCGCCGTGCTGGCTGATCATGGCCACATTGAGCAGGCTATCCACTGGTTCCAGACCGCGTTACGCATCGGCAACCTCAACTTCTTGCGTGTCAGTCGCAAGACCCTGTTGGACGCCGCTCATCCGGAAATCCAGGGGCTGGCCATAAGATATCACGAGCGCGCCGCCGAACTGGGCGACGACATCGACAAGGATGAATATCAACGTCTGCTGAAATCGGTTTGATCCCCCTTCAAAGCACTCTCTTCCTCCCCCTTACCGGCACAACCTGCGGCAGGTTTAGATAACTTCATATTTCAAACAATCCCGCCGCCCCTTTGTTTTCAGGGCCTGACAACTTGGAAACAATCAGTATTAGAAACTTCTTACAAGCCAAGACCCGTTTTCTTCTTTGACCTTCCGCTGTCAGCAACTTAATCTTCGCAGCGTGCGCTCGATATGTTCAACCACGTATTGATGCACTCACACAACGTAACACTCCTATCATTAAAGGATTAATGATCATGACTGCATCTATGGACGCTATTGCAAACAGTGCCGCGACCGATCCAGCGCTGCTCTTCAGTTCTTCGATTGGAACAGCTGACGGTGAGACCCGTGACAGCGGTCTTATTCTGACCAAAGAACAAATCATCCATATTAGAAAATACGAACTTAGAGGGCTGGCACTGCCAACGACGCTTGCCCGAACCATCGCGTATCTCGGTTATAAATCTGGTGCTGGCAAAGGTTTGGAGCCACCAGATTTCCTCAAGACATTCACGCTGATTCATGGCCATGCCAGCCTGTGGACGCCACTTCGCAATGACTTGGTAACGGTCAATGACCGGCTGGTTCTCTTCGCAGGCTACATGCAAGTCATGGGCGAAACCATGAACGAAGTTTTCAGCGAGATCGTGGCACTCGGCGCGGTGGAGAAATACGGCATCAAAACCCTCGAAGACCTGCGCAAATACCAGGCGCAAGGCGTCAAGTTCCCGGAAATCAGGGTGGATCAGCGAGATGAACTGGGTGAATACCTGAATGACGTCCTGAAAAAAGTCAAAGAGCGCCAGGCGGAAGCCAACAGTATCAAGGTTCGTCTCGATCATTTCGGCAAACAACTGGCCAACGAAGTGGCGCCAGAAATCAAACTCAAGCTGAAGCTCATCGACAACAACAAACTCGGTGATGAAGTCAAGGCACTGCGCGTAAGGATAGAAAACCGGGCTAAAGATATCGAGGAAAAAAACAAGGAATACTCGCAGTTGGTGAAAGACGCTGTTTCAAGCGCGCTGAGCAATATTGTCACGATGATCTACTCCAGCGTGCAGGCGGAAAAGGTTCGCAAAGAGCGCAAAAAACTGCGCGACCAGCAAGAAGCCGACATCAAAGCACTTGAACTGAAAGAAACGATCATCGGGTCGTTGGAACGTGTTCGCATGGACTTTCAGGATCTGGACATGATCGTGCTCGATGCTGACCTTGCCACCAAAAACCTGATCACGGTCTGGAGCACGATCAATACCTTCGTGACCGAATCCAGTGTTGAAGTCGATGCCATTCACGATGGATTGTCGATGCGCCGCTTCAAGAACAAATTCAATCTGGTTGTCGCCCCTTGGAAGACCATCGAAGCCGATACCCGTGAATTACAAAGAATTTTTGCCGAGGCCGATCAAGCGGCCCGGTCGATCAATGGAGTCTGATATGAACAACGTCACTTATTTTCCTTCTGTCGTAAACTACCCCGAAATCAACGTCGCACTGCTTCGCGAAGCATTCCGTACGACGCGCGAGGCCCGAATTGAAGTCGAGGCCCTCTACATCAAGACCGACTACCTTCCAACGGCCTACAACCATGTCATCCAAATGGCCAGTGTCCTTGAAGACGCAGAGCTTAAACTTCGTGAAGTCGTCCTGACCCTTGATAACAAGGTGCGGCTCCACGTCCCCCCTTTGAGAACCCTTCAAACGGAACTCAAGACGTCCACGGACGAAGACCGCGCTGAGATTCTGGAAGACATCGTGGAAGCGGCGTCTAAGATCATCAATGTCATCCGGGCCGAATACAGTACGTTGAATCATTTGCAAAAGCGTACAAATGTCGCACTGGACCGAGCGACGACCGCCAAATATCAAGAGCGACTGGAAAAAGATATTGCTCGGGTACCGCCAGAAATCGAGGAAATAAAGGAACGGCGTGCGACTCTGGACGAGAAACGTAACGTGTTGACCGAAGCTATGGCACTGATCGAAGCGAAAGGGTTTGCGCAGGTGGGCATGGAGACCATGCTCAACGCTCAGGAAATTCAGAAACTGGCGATGGCAGGCCCGGAAGTGGCCGTCGTCGAGAAGGCGATCGAACTGGCCCAGCAGGCCCTGGAAAAATTGGAATCGGTCATCAACTACAACAATTTGATGGAGGCGCGAAATGCGTTGCGCAAACAAATCAATCAGTTGAACGCCGTGATTCGGGACAAAAGCCAGCATCTGGGCATGATTGAGCTGAAAAAAGAGTTGATCATCGCCGCACATGACTTTGACAATCAACGGATGCGCTACAGCACCGAATTCAATAAATTCGTCGCCTCCACGCAGTCGTTCCTTGGTGTTTATCAAGCGATCGATGTGCAAGACGACAACACAATCTCTCAACTGGTGAATGACTCACTTGCCTTGGCAAAACATTTGAACGTATTGGCCTGATCAAGCACTCGTCGTGACGGTGGGTTGCTCCCATCGTCACAACACTGAACATATGACTGTTAATTCGATTCATGATGAAAGGAATCAGCATGAGCGTTACCTACATAGACCAACGTCAATATGACAGCATCGTCACCTGCATGGAATTTTTAAAACCGTCCTGGTCAAAGCTCCGCGAACTTTACAAACTCATGGGAGTTCAAAAAGTCGGGCTTGCTCCACCGCCAGACGAGGAAATGAACATAGCAAGAACCAGAGCTGAAGGGTGGTACAGTCGGATTTACCTACCGAGACACCAGAGCTATCAGGTCGCGATGCAGGACAGCATTCACTTTGTTGACTACTTGCTGGGTTATTTATCCCGTTTATCCACAGCGGCCAAGAAACGTCCATTTTCTTCGATCGCAGAGATTCCACGCCCTCCCGGCCCCAAACCTAATTTTGCATCATTACCCTTCTCGAATAGCTTGAATCAGTTCTTGTTTCATAAAAACTGGATTCACGCCATACACATGGATTCCAGTGGAGATGCAGGCGACTATTTTCCAATCCGTGAAGCGGTCTCCAAAGCGCTACCCAACATGATATACGCACTCAATTTCCACATCAATTCTATTGGCAAGAACAGACTGGGTGCTGCAAGAAACACTGTGCTCTCCGATTATTTAAAGCAGGCACAACACAATTATGAAGGGGCCGTTACCGCACTGGCCAACTATCAACTGCAGTCTCGACGTCTTGAGATGGCCACGCAAAGCGCTCATGAGATTTTTCAAACGCTGGACAAAGTACGTGACTTGCGCAAAATGCAAAGCCAATTGTCCATCGCCAGGATGTACCTCAAAGAAGCGCAACATCATAGAGAGCAAATAATTAGTGTCATCGCCAATCATCGATAAACCGTTTTCGAATGCATAAAAAAACCCGCGATCACTCGCGGGCTTTTTCGTTACAGCGTCAGCTTCAGATGTAGAACGACTTCAGTGGCGGGAAACCGTTGAATTCAACAGCGCTGTAGCTGGTGGTGTACGCACCGGTGGATAGCCAGTACAGGCGATCACCAATGGCCAGGTTCAGCGGCAGGCCGTATTTGTAGTTCTCATACATGATGTCGGCGCTGTCGCAGGTTGGACCGGCGATCACGACTTCTTCGACTTCACCTTTCTTCTCGGTCCAGATCGGGAACTTGATGGCTTCGTCCATGGTTTCGATCAGGCCGGAGAACTTGCCCACGTCGGTGTAAACCCAACGCTCGACGGCGGTACGCGACTTACGTGCGACCAGCACCACTTCGCTGACCAGAATACCGGCGTTGGCAATCAAAGAACGGCCTGGCTCCAGAATGATTTCCGGCAGGTCATCACCGAAGTCTTCTTTCAGGAAGCGAATGATTTCTTCGGCGTAGGTTTCCAGGCTGTTGGTACGGGTGATGTAGTTGGCCGGGAAGCCGCCACCCATGTTGATCAGCTTGAGTTCGATGCCGTCTTCTTCTTTCAGACGCTCGAAGATCACCTTCACTTTGGCGATCGCCGCATCCCACACGCTGATGTCGCGCTGTTGGGAACCGACGTGGAAGGAAATGCCGTAAGGCACCAGACCCAGGTCACGGGCCAGGATCAGCAGGTCCATGGCCATGTCGGTCTGGCAACCGAACTTGCGCGACAGCGGCCAGTCGGCGGTGGTCGAGCCTTCGGTCAGGATACGTACGTAGACTTTCGAGCCCGGCGCGGCCTTGGCGATGTTGCGCAGGTCGGCTTCGGAGTCGGTCGCGTACAGGCGCACTCCCTTGTCGTAGAAGTAGCGGATGTCCTTGGATTTCTTGATGGTGTTGCCGTAGCTGATGCGGTCCGGGCCAACGCCACGCCCCAGCACTTTGTCCAGCTCATAGATCGAGGCGATGTCGAAGCTCGAACCTTTCTCTTTGAGCAGGTCGATGATTTCGACGGCCGGGTTGGCCTTGACTGCGTAGTAAACCTTGGCGAACTCGAAACCGGCGCGCAGGTCATCGTAGGCCTGAGCGATCATCGCGGTGTCGATGAGCACGAATGGGGTTTCTTGCTTGTCGGCGAACGCCTTCATTTTGGCGAAGGTGTTTTTCTCGAAATAGTCTTCGACCTGAATCGACATGCGGCGGGTACTCCTGTTGGCAAACGGTTAAACACAATGGGTGCGAGCCCTCAAGCTCATGAACGTCCTCCGTATCCCCACTTTGGTTCGCCTACTTCCCAAGGCCGTTGACCAAAAGCAAAAAGGCCATGGGATACGAGTTCCCTTGGCCTTGCTGTCTCGTCGTCAGTACTTGAGCCGGATGGATCGTTTCCAGCATGGACGTTCGGCGCGAACTTTAGGACTTGAAGGGCTGGAGATCAACAAAAAATGTCGCGTTTCTGCCCGTTTTTGCCAGACGGGCATGTGCGCTCGTTCAATCACCCTGTAGTAACCGACCGATGTGACAGGACGATGTTCCCGCAGATCCAAATTGTAGGAGCGCGCTTGCCCGCGATTGCGGCGTGCCAGACAGAACATTCGTCACAGGCATAATGCAATCGCGGGCAAGCGCGCTCCTACAATATGTTCGGCGTCACATCACACCGATGCCTGCTCCGCCACCTCCGCAGGCGAAACGATGTTGGTTTTTTTACCCCGCGATTGCCCCGAACTCAGATAAGCCGCAATCGACTCTTGTGTCACCTCGCCAAGGAACACGTTCTCGGCATCCAGCACCGGCAGCCACGCTCTGTTGAATTCGTACATGCGTGACAGAAGAATCCGCAGATGCTCGTCATACGCTGCCGTGGCATTGAATGGGCGCAGGTATTGTTCACAGCTGCCAGTCTGGCGATGCAGATCGCGGCGGCGCACATAGCCCTTGGCCTTGTTCTCGGCATCGGTGACGACCACGTAACGACGGTCGTTCTCGTCCATCACTTCCAGTGCATCGGCCACCGGTGTTTCCGGGCTGACGGAAGGCGCGTTGTCGGCGGCGTCTTCGGCCTTGACCAGCAGCAGGCGTTTGAGCGTGCTGTCCTGGCCAACGAAGTTGCTGACGAACTCATCCGCCGGATGGGCCAGCAGCGTATCGGGATGGTCGATCTGCAAAAGCTTGCCTGCGCGGAAGATCGCGATTTTATCGCCCAGTTTGATCGCCTCGTCGATGTCATGGCTGACCATGATCACGGTCTTGTTCAGCGCCCGCTGCATCTCGAAGAATTCGTTCTGGATCATCTCGCGGTTGATCGGGTCCACGGCACCGAACGGCTCGTCCATCAACAGCAGCGGCGCATCCGCCGCCAACGCACGAATCACCCCGATTCGCTGTTGCTGGCCACCCGACAATTCACGCGGGTAGCGATGCAGGTATTGCTTGGGTTCCAGCTTGATCATGCTCATCAATTCGCGAGCGCGGTCGTGGCATTTCTGTTTGTCCCAGCCCAGCAGCTTGGGCACGACCACAATGTTTTCCTCGATGGTCATGTTGGGGAACAGGCCGATCTGCTGGATCACATAGCCGATGTTGCGACGCAGGGTCACTTCGTCCAGTTGGGTGGTGTCTTCGCCGTTGATCAGGACCTTGCCGGAGGTCGGCATGATCAGGCGGTTGATCATTTTCAGCGTGGTGCTCTTGCCGCAACCGGACGGACCGAGGAACACGCAGATTTCGCCTTCGTTGACGGTCAGGCTCACTGAGTCGACCGCCTTCACTTCCTTGCCGTTGCTTTGAAAAATCTTGGAGAGGTTCTGGAGTTCGATCATTTCAGGAGTCCTTTTGGAGTCAGCGAGCGTTGCAGCCATTGCAGAAGCAGGTCAGCGAAGATGGCCAGAATGCTGACCAGTACGGCGCCAACGATCAGCATCGACATGTCGCTGCGGCTAATGGAAGCGAGAATGAGGACGCCGAGACCACCGGCGCCAATGGTCGCGGCGATGGTCATGACGCCGATGTTCATGACCACGGCGGTGCGCACGCCTGCGAGAATCACTGGCACGGCAATCGGCAGTTCGACCATGCGCAGGCGTTGGCCGAAGGTCATGCCGATGCCCCGCGCGGCTTCGCGAATGCCGGGCTCAACGCCAGTCAATGCCAGGTAGGTGTTGCGCATGATCGGCAGCAGTGAATACAGGAACACGGCGGTGATGGCGGGCAACGGACCCAGTCCCTGACCGAACTTGGAGTAGAACGGCAGCAGCAAGCCGAACAGGGCAATCGACGGCACGGTCAGCAGCACCGTGGCGCTGGCTTGCAGGGGACCGGCGAGTGTGGGGAAGCGGGTCATGAGCACGCCCAGCGGCACGCCCACCAAAATCGCCAGCGACACCGCGATGCCGACGAGGGTGATGTGTTGCAGGGTCAGGTGCATGACCTGATTCCAGTCCAGATGGGAGAAAGCACTCAAGAAGCTCATAGTTTCTCCTCCTGTTTTTCCACAGGGGTTTGCTTGATCGGCACACTCTCAGCGGAAGGATTGATCGGATGAGTACGCAGAAAGTCTGCCGCCACAACAGTCGGACTTTCGTGATCGACGTCGATACGTGCGTTGAGGTCGATCATGGTCTGGTTATCCAGCAGCGCGGCCAGCGGCTTGAGTTGCTCGGCCAGTTGCGGATGCTTGTCCAGGTATTCTTTGCGAATCACTGGCGCGGCGGTGTAGTCCGGGAAGTAGTGCTTGTCGTCGTCCAGCACCTTGAGCTTGAAGGCGTTCAGGCGGCCATCGGTGGTGTAGACCAGTCCGGCAAAGACCTGCCCGTTTTTCAACGCGGTGTAGACCAGACCGGCGTCCATCTGACGAGTGTTTTCACGACCCAGGTTCATGTCGTAGTGCTTGACCAGCCCCACCAGGCCGTCGGAACGGTTGGCGAACTCAGTATCGAGCGCGACGATGTGACCCTCCTTTGCCTCCTCCTTGAGCAAGGTTGTCAGCCCGGAGATGTTGGTGATCTGCGGGTACTGCTTGGCGATCTTGTCCGGCAGCGCCAGCGCGTAGGTGTTGTTGAATTTGGACGGCGAAAGCCAGACCAGGCCCTTCTTCGCGTCCAGCTCCTTGACCCGCTGATAGGTCTGCTCGCTGTCGAGTTTTTCGTCGACATGGTTGTAGGCCACCAGCGACACCCCGGTGTATTCCCAGAGCATGTCCAGTTGGCCACTCTCCTGCGCACTGCGCGCCAGGTTGCTGCCCAAACCGCCGGTAATCTGGACCTGATAACCCTTGTCGCGCAGGTATTGCGCCGTCAGCTCGGCCAGAATTGTCTGCTCGGTGAAGACCCGCGCGCCGATGCGCAACACAGGCCGTTCGGCAGGCGCGTCAGACGCCTGGGCAAATCCGGACAACAGCAAGCCCGCGCCCACTATTAATGTGCATAACTTCTTCATCAAAATTCCTTTCTCTCGGTAGCTCGCCCCTCAGTGACGGGATCAGCGAGCCAGCCCTCGTTCCAGCCACAAGCGGCTTGCCAACGTCACGGCGCCGTCGAGCAGCAGTGCCAGCAAAGCGGTACACGCCGCACCCAGCACAAGCTGCGGCTGATTGTTCAGCGCGATACCGGGGAAGATCAGGCTGCCGAGGCTGTTGGCACCGATCAGAAACGCCAGAGGCGCCGTGCCGACGTTGATCGCCAGTGCGACCCGTACACCGCCGACAATGATTGGCACGGCATTGGGCAGCTCGACGCGCCACAGCACCTGACGCGGTGTCATGCCGATGCCGGTGGCGGCTTCTTTAAGGGAACCCTGAACGTTTTTCAGGCCTTCGTAGGTGTTGCGCACGATGGGCAACAGAGAGGCGAGGAACAGCGCGAAGATCGCAGGCCCACTGCCGATACCCAGGACACCCAGGGCAATGGCCAGTACTGCGAGGGGAGGAACGGTGTTACCGATGTTGAATATCTGCATGAAGCGTTCGGCGCGGCCAACCATGTTCGGTCGGCTGAGCACAATGCCGGTCGGGATTCCGACCACCAGTGCCGCCAGCATCGATGCCAGAACCAGCATCACGTGGGCTTGCAGATAAAACAGCAGATCGTCCTGATACTGCTTGAGCGTATCGATGCCGATCCAGTGGATCAGCAGGGCCAGGAGTACGATAGCGATCGCACCTCCCATCAGCCCCTTGCCATAGCGATTAGCCACGGGCGGACTCCTTATTTCAGTCGGCGAACGTATCACGTAGACGGGCCTTTTCAGGCCGCCAGCGAAGGTTCGCGAAGAGCAGCGGGTGGGTCGCCGGTAAGGGTTTAACCTCGGCGAAAACACGAGCCATGAGCGCAGCTTCGTCAAGCTAACTTGCTGATTTTGCGTCCCTTGGCGTTGGGTATAGCCAGGGAGTGGACGTCTCCGGAACCGCAAAGGTTCCCACGTGAGATGCTATTTGGCCACCCTTGATTGACTGAACGGTTCGGATATTGCTTTCGTTTGGGCTATAATCGCCGCCCTTTTTTGAATCACCTCTCGGGCGTTTCCCATGACTATACAGGCCGCCGAAGTCGCGAAGCGCCGCACTTTCGCCATTATTTCTCACCCCGACGCCGGTAAGACCACCATCACGGAAAAGCTGTTGCTGATGGGCAAGGCCATTGCCGTCGCCGGTACGGTTAAATCCCGCAAGTCCGACCGCCATGCCACGTCCGACTGGATGGAGATGGAGAAACAGCGGGGTATTTCCATTACCACGTCGGTCATGCAGTTCCCGTATCGCGAACACATGATCAACCTGCTCGACACCCCGGGCCACGAAGACTTCTCGGAAGACACCTACCGTACGCTGACGGCAGTGGACTCGGCCTTGATGGTGCTCGACGGCGGTAAAGGTGTAGAGCCACGGACCATCGCTCTGATGGACGTCTGCCGTCTGCGCGACACGCCGATCGTCAGTTTCATCAACAAACTCGACCGCGACATTCGCGACCCGATCGAGCTGCTGGACGAAATCGAAGCGGTCCTGAAGATCAAGGCAGCGCCGATCACCTGGCCAATCGGCTGCTATCGCGACTTCAAGGGCGTGTACCACCTGGCGGGCGACTACATCATCGTTTACACGCCAGGTCACGGTCACGAACGCACCGAAACCAAGATCATCCAGAAGCTGGCCTCCGACGAGGCCCGCGCGCACCTGGGTGACGAGTACGAGCGTTTCCTCGAACAGCTCGAGCTGGTGCAGGGTGCCTGCCATGAGTTCAATGAGCAGGAATTCCTCGACGGCCACATGACCCCGGTGTTCTTCGGTACCGCGCTGGGCAACTTCGGTGTTGACCACGTGCTGGACGCTGTTGTGGACTGGGCGCCGATGCCATTGGCGCGGGTTGCCAACGAGCGCACGGTGGAACCGGTCGAAGAGAAATTCAGCGGCTTCGTGTTCAAGATTCAGGCGAACATGGACCCCAAACACCGCGACCGTATCGCCTTCATGCGCATCTGCTCGGGCAAGTACGACAAGGGCATGAAAATGCGCCATGTCCGCACCGGTAAAGACGTGCGTATCGGTGACGCCCTGACGTTCTTCTCCAGCGAGCGTGAGCAACTGGAAGAAGCCTATGCGGGCGACATCATCGGTCTGCACAACCACGGCACCATCCAGATTGGCGACACCTTCACCGAAGGCGAAGCGCTGGGCTTCACCGGTATCCCGCACTTCGCGCCGGAGCTGTTCCGCCGTGTGCGTTTGAAGGACCCGCTGAAATCCAAGCAATTGCGTCAGGGGCTGCAACAACTGGCCGAAGAAGGCGCCACGCAGGTGTTCTTCCCGCTGCGCAGCAACGACATCATTCTCGGCGCGGTCGGTGTGCTGCAGTTCGATGTGGTCGCCAGCCGCCTGAAAGAGGAATACAAGGTGGAATGCTCCTACGAGCCGATCACCGTGTGGTCTGCGCGCTGGATCGATTGCGGCGACAAGAAGAAGCTCGAAGAATTCGAGAACAAGGCCGTGGAAAACCTCTCGGTGGACGGCGGCGGTCACCTGACCTACCTGGCGCCAACGCGGGTCAACCTGAGCCTGATGGAAGAGCGCTGGCCGGATGTGAAATTCCGCGCGACGCGGGAGCATCACTAAGCCGTAATGCAGTTGATCGTTCCCACGTCGAGGCGTCGAACCGTCCGCGTGGGAATGCATCCCGGGACGCTCCGCATTCCAACGTGGGATGACGCAGAGCGTCATGAGCGGCGTTCCCACGCGGAGCGTGGGAACGATCCCTCCAGTGACGCGTTCATCCCAAGTTACTTCACCACCCGCCCCACGCCCCGCCCTCTTGGATCGGACGCCGTTTCAATCTTCGTCCCGTCAATCCTGATCGCCTGCACATTACCCATCGACCAGCCCTGATCCTTCAACGTGTAGCCCATCGCCTTCAACTCAACGGCGGTCTTCTCGTTGAGCGGCGCAAAGGCCTCGGTGAAGATCGTATCCTTCGGCAACAACTGGTGGTGCACCCGCTGAGCCGCGACCGCGTCTTTCAGCGGCATGTGGAAGTCATACAGGTTGTTCAGCACCTGAAACACCGTGGTGAAAATCCGCGATCCCCCCGGCGTACCCAATACCAGCGTTACCGCCCCGTCTCGTGTCACCAGGCTCGGGCTCATCGACGACAGCATGCGCTTGCCTGGCTCGATGGCATTGGCATCGCCCCCCACCACGCCAAACGCATTGGCCACACCGGGCTTGGAGCTGAAATCATCCATCTCGTCGTTCATCAAGAAACCCGCGCCCTTGACCACCACGCCACTGCCGTAATCCCAGTTCAGCGTGTACGTATTACTGACCGCGTTGCCCTTGGCATCGACGATGGAGAAGTGCGTGGTCTGGTGCGACTCAAGCCCGGCCTTGATATTTTCTGTGGGCGAAATGGCCGTCGGATTGACTTCATGGGCGCGCATTGCCAGATACGCTTTGTCGGTCAACTGCTCGACCGGGGCCTTGGAGAAATCCGGGTCGCCCAGATAATTGGCGCGGTCGGCGAACACGCGCTTCTCGATCTCCGCCAACAGATGGATGTAACGCGCTGAATTGAAGGGCACGCCTTTGAAATCGTCGCTCAACTGCTGCTTCATGCCGATCAGTTGCGCCAGCGCCACACCGCCTGAACTGGGAAGCGGCGCGGTGTAGAGGGTGTTGCCGTTGAAGTTGACATGCAGCGGCTTGCGCCAGACCGCCTTGTAACCGGCCAGATCGTCTTTGGTGATCAGACCGTTGTCTTGCTGCATCTGCGCAACGAGAAGATCGGCCGTCTGGCCTTGATAGAACTCGCTGGCGCCTTTATCGGCGATGCGCTCAAGGGTCTTGGCCAACTCCGGCTGGCGAAAGGTCTCGCCGCTTTTCATGCTGGCGAAGTAGTCGCCGAAGTTGGTCTTGCCGTTGAGCTGTTTGACCCGCTCAGCGCCGTACATATATTGCTTGTCGGCCACGGTGAAGCCGTTTTTCGCGTAACCGATGGCGGGGGTCAGCAGTTCGGCCCATGGCAACTTGCCAAACTTCTGATGAGCCTCCCACAAGCCCATCACCGTGCCCGGCACCCCGGATGCGCGGGCGCCGACCAGGCTCATCCCTGGGATCACGTTGCCCTTGTCATCCAGATACATGTCGCGGGAGGCCGCTTTTGGCGCGGTTTCGCGGTAGTCGAGAAAGTACGGCCTGCCGTTCATGAACAACGTCATGAAGCCCCCGCCGCCAATGTTGCCGGCTTCGGGATAAGTCACGGCCAGGGTGAAGGCAGTGGCTACCGCTGCATCGACGGCGTTGCCGCCCTTTTTCAGAATCTGCGCGGCGACTTCGGCGCCGTACTGGTCGGGTGAAGCCACGGCGCCACCTTCCAGCGTGATGGCGTAAACAGGAGAGCTGGC
The DNA here is from genome assembly GCF_044900175.1 of Pseudomonas sp. NPDC088444. NCBI lineage: Bacteria > Pseudomonadati > Pseudomonadota > Gammaproteobacteria > Pseudomonadales > Pseudomonadaceae > Pseudomonas > Pseudomonas sp. NPDC088444. Next base: position 39,889 of record NZ_JBJDNK010000010.1, on the reverse strand, counting down.
GGCAAAGATCACCGACAAGGCGAGGGTCTTGAGGGTCACGATTCGCATGAGGCGTCCTTTGTGAGTAAAGGTGGCAGCATGTGACAGATGAGCTGTCGAAATGCTGACCAGACTAACGCCCTGCGCCTCGCGATGTTAGGTAAATGTTTGTGGAAGCCTTTGAGAAAGTCATGAGTCTATGCCACCAAACCTGTGGGAGCCGCCTTGGGGCGGGCGGCGCTCCGACGAAGGCGGTTGACCATGCAACATAGCGGCTCCCACAGAATGATCAGGCGCTGACCATATCCCGCTTGATCCACTCGATCACCGACGTGATCTTCGGCACCCAGCCCAGCAACTCCCGCGCATGCTTGCCGCGCACACGGCTGTTGGACCCCAGACCGTAGTTGGCCATCTCGTAGCCCCACTCCGCTTCGGCGTCTTTCAGTGGCCAGTCCTGTGCTTTGCCCAGGCCCATCGCCTCGGCAATGGCGTTGCTCATGTCAAGGAACGACGCCTCGCCGCTTTCGACAAAATAGAACGTGCCCGCCGGATTCTTTTCCAGTGCCAGCGCGTACAGCTCGACCACATCATTGATGTGCACGTTGGACCAGATGTTCCCGCCAGTGCCGACATGCCGAACGATCCCGCTCTTGCGTGCCTGCTTGACCAGACGCGGCAACTGCACGCTGTCGCGGTTCACGCCCAGGCTGTGGCCGTAGATCAGCGTGTTGCACAGCACCGCCGAGCGGACGCCGTCTTTGGCCGAGGCGAGCACCAGGTCGTCGATGGCCACGCGTGCCGCCTTGTCCGGCGTGGCAGCGGGCAAGTTGTCTTCGTAATAGATTTTGTCGGTGCCTTTGCCGCCCGACGCATCGCCCACGATGCTCGAACCACTGGTGTGAAGGAATGGCTTGTTCGAACCCTTGAGGCCTTCGATCAGCGCTTCAACCGCGCCTCGATGATCACTGCTGGCCGCGTTGATCACGGCGTCTGCCTTGTGCACCTGCTCGATCAGCAGGGCTTTGTCGTCCAGCGTACCGACGACGGGCACGATGCCCAATGCCTTGAGTTCCTCGGCCTGCTCGGCGCTACGCACCAGACCGGTGACGTGATGGCCCTTCTTGACCAGACCTGTCGCGATGGAGCCACCGATGAAACCTGCGGCGCCGGTAACGAAGATATTCATGAGATGACTCCCGTTGGGCTGTAAGGAATGGCGCCAGTATCGGCGTGTCGTTCCTTGCGAAAAACCGCTGCCAGACCAAAAGAATCTTGCGTCAGGATCACGAATCCTTGTTGCGGACTCACCGTAGCAGCAAGGCTACAGCGTCAGGCGTTGTTCTTGAGGTGCCGCAGATTCAACGCCAACACACTGCTCAGCACCACCACCGCCCCAACGATCACCATCAACGAAGGCATTTCCCCCAGCAGCACCGAGGCAATCGCAATCGCCATCGGCGGTGTCAGGTACAAACTCATGGACGCGCGGCTGACGTCCATGTGCTTGAGCACATAGGCCCACGCCAGGTACGCCAATGCACTCGGGAAAAAACCCAACGCCCCCACTGCCACGTTGACCCGTAGCGGCGCGTTGACGATTTCGCCCATCAGGCCCGGCGAGTAAATCAGCAGAAAGAACGTCCCGGCCCAGATCGTGTAACAGACCATGGTCAACCCGTCGTATCGATCGCTGTAGCGCTTTTGCAGCGAGAAATACACGCTCCAGGAAAACGCCGCGAGAAGCACCAATAGCCCCCTCGCGTCGACATGACCAAAATCGCGATCGCCCATGATCACGATCAACACGCCGATCAGCCCCCACGCCACGCAGATCCAGCGCCAGGCGCTGACGCGCTCCTTGAACACAAAGTGCGCGAGCAATGCTGTGAACAGCGGCATCGACTGAATCAGCACGCTGGACGCCCCCGCGGTGACACCCGGCTGGCCGAAATTTAGCGCGATGTGATGCAGGCTGACGGCGAAAAAGCCCAACACCGCGAGCAGCGGCAGGTCCTTGAGACGAGGCAGGGCGATTCTCATCGACGAGGCAATCAGCGCCATGAACGCCGACGCGATGATGAAGCGCAGCAGCGCCAAATGAGCGGGGGTGTAGCCTTCAAGGCCAATGCGAATGCCCGCAGGTGAATACCCCCAGCAGGCGATCACGAAAAAAGTCGCCATCGCGACCTTCACGCCCTGCCAACGGATGTTGGGCAGATCCACCTCACCCGCCAGAACAGCCGAATCGTTCACGACGCTCATCTTTGCACTCCTGCCCGCAGACCCGACGCCTGCTCGATGACAGCGAGTATCGAAACAACCTATGCTCACCACAACCGAACAATAATGACTCAACCATTCACTTTAGGTGATGCATGGAACTGGCCCAGATCCGCATGTTCAAGACCGTTGCCGACACCGGCAGCATTGCCCGGGCCGCCGAGGTGCTGCATTGCGTGCCATCGAACATCACGGCGCGGATCAAGGCGCTCGAGAGCGAATTAGGCGCAGAATTGTTCTTTCGCCATGGTCGGGGTTTGAAGATCAGCCCTGCCGGGGAAATCTTCCTGACGTACGCAGGGCGCATGCTCAGTCTCGCCGATGAGGCCAAGCGCGCAGTGCACCCCGATGCCTCGCCTTCGGGACCGCTGCGCATTGGCGCCATCGAGTCCTCAGCCACCTCTCGCCTGCCTCGCCTGCTCGCGCGCTTTCATGCGCGCTATCCCGAGGTGTCGCTGGAACTGACGACCGGCACCGGCCCGCAACTGCTCGATGCCACGCTCAACCACAAACTCGACGGCGCGATTGTCGCCATCGACGTCAAACGCCCTCGTCTCAAGCGCACGTCGATGTACCGGGAAGATCTGGTGCTGATCGCTGCCGAGTCGTTGGGACCCATTCACAGCGCGGCGGACCTGACTGGCAAATCCATTTTCATGTGGCCTGAAGGCTGCCCCTATCGCGCCGCCCTGGAGCGCTGGCTGCTGAACAACGGCCAGACGCAGCCGATCATCAGCATCGCCAGCTACGGCACGATTGTCGGGTGTGTCAGCGCAGGGGCAGGCGTCGCGCTGGTGCCCAAGGGCGTGTTTGAGCAATACCGCAAGGGATCGGGCTGGGTCGGTTATGAGTTTCCGGAACTGACGTCCGTCGACAACCTGTTCTACTGGCACGAAAACGCCGAACACCACCCGGCGCGAGAGGCGTTTGTGGAGATGTTGCGCGAGGAGTTTTCCGGAGTTCAAGCAAGCTGAATCGAACAATCCTGATGGCGACGATATCCCTGTGGGAGCGAATTCATTCGCGATGCGTTAGGACCGCCGACAGATATGCATCGGATGTATTGGCCTCTCGCGAATGAACTCGCTCCCACAGGGATTTGCGTTCAGCCAGATGAGCTCGCGGTGACTCTACGCGGCATACACCGCCAGCTTCTGCTGAATGAAATCCAGAAAGCACTGAATCCGCAGCGCCAGTTGCGAGTTGCGGTAGTACACCGCATGAATCGGCTGACGGTAGCCGTTGTTGGCATCGGCCAGGATCACGTTCAAACGCCCCTGGCGAATGTCTTCATGGGTCATGAAGTGCGACAGGCAAACAATCCCTTCACCCGCTAATGCCAGTTGGCGCAGGGTCTCGCCGCTGGACGCGGCCACCCTCGGCTGGATAAAAAACTGCTCGCCATCCGCATGCCGCAATGGCCAGTGGTTCAGGGTTTCGGTCTGGGTGAACCCCAATAACGCATGCCCGCTCAGGTCTTCGACGGTCTTGGGTGTGCCGTGCTTTTTCAAGTATTCGGGACTGGCGAGGATGTTCAGCGGGCTGGTGCCCAGCGAGCGCGCATGCAGGGTCGAGTCTGCCAGCGCGCCAATGCGGATCGCCACATCAGTGCTCTGTTCCAGCAGGTCGATGATGACATCGTTGCTGTTCAGCTCCAGTTGAATGTCGGGGTAAAGCGCCCGGAACTCGGCCACGTACGGCACGATAGAATGCAGCACGAAGGGGAACGCCGCGTTGATGCGCAACCGACCCGAAGGGGTTTGTTGGCGAAGCGACAGGCGCTCTTCCAAGTCTTCCATCTGCGCCAGAATCTGCCGGGCGCGTTCGAGGAAAAACTTGCCCTCTTCCGTCAGATCCATACGCCGCGTGGTGCGATTGATCAGCGTGGTGTCGAGCTTGGTTTCGAGCCGGGACAAGGTGCGACTGATCGCTGAAGGCGTCTGCCCCATCTGTTCGGCAGCAGCGGAAATCGAGCCGCTTTCAATCACGGACACGAACACCTGCAACTCATCGGATCTGGCTTTCACTGTTGTCCTCCGTTCCATGCACGCCGTTCCTCGACGCAAGCCAACACAACCCGCATCACGGTAACAGGCCGGCCGCTCGATAGGCGTCGATCGTGGTGTCGAAAACCGAGAGGTCGCTACGGCCACGCGCAACCAGTTGCGCCCCTTCCACGGCCGCATAAATCGCCAATGCCTGACGCTCTCGATCCTCTTCGCTCAACTGCGGGCGGCAGATCGACAGGACGTCGCTCAGCCACCGCACATTCACGGCCGTGAAGTTGTCTACTTCAACCCGCACTTCAGGAGGGAGGTCGTCGTACTCGGCCGCCATGATGCCGCACAAACACATGCGGTTATCGTTGACCAAGGCCATGCGAAAAATCTCGGTATAGCCCTTCATCCACAGATTCAGATCGTCCGAGTCGGCGCGCAAACCCGAAAGATAGGCCATCCCGTCTTCGGTGTAACGCTTGGCCAGCGCACTGCCCAAGTCGCCCTTGGTCGGGAAATGGTAGTGAATGCTCGCGCTCTTGATCCCGACTTCCTTGGCCAGTTCACGAAAGCTCAGCCCGTTATACCCGCGGGTTTGCACCATTTTTCGGGCGACCGACATGATCGTTTCCCGAGTATCCATCGTCATAAATTTACCTTCCTATCGATAGATAGACGTTGACAGGTGAAATCATCTGGGCGCAGTTTATACCTACCGATAGATAGACAGCTATGGAGCTTGCATGAAAGTTTTCGATATTCCTGGTTTCCCCAACCCTTTGCGCATTCGAATTGTTCTCGCCGAGAAGGGGCTGGCGTCGAACGTCGAGTTCATCAAAGTGGATTTGCCCGCCGCCGAGCACAAACAACCGCCGTTTCTGGCGATCAACCCGACCGGCACAGTGCCGGTGCTGCAACTGGACGACGGCACCTACATTTCCGAATGCACAGCGATTACCGAGTACCTCGACAACCTTGACGGCCAGCCGACCCTGACCGGCAAAACGCCGAAGGAAAAGGCGGTCGTCCACATGATGCAAAAACGCGCCGAGTCGGAACTTGCTGATCCTGTGGGGATTTACTTCCACCACGCGACTCCCGGATTGGGCGCCGGATTGCAGCCGTACAAAAGCCCGGAATGGGAAGGCCGCGTCGAATGGGGCAATCGCCAGCGCGACAAGGCGGTGGCCGGGATGAAATATTTCGATCAGGTCCTGCGCAGCCAGCCCTACGTGGCGGGCGAGCAGTTCTCGATGGCAGACATCACCGTGTTCGCGGGGCTGGTCTTTGCCGGTTTCGCCAGCATCGAAATCCCTGAAGATTGCACCGCGCTGAAATCATGGCAGAGCAACGTGCAGCAACGTCCAAGCGTCAGAAATCCCGCCTGAAACGCGTGAACGCCCGCTCGGCATCAACTACCGAGCGGGCGCTTTTTTTAAACACCAAACACCGACGCCAGATGCGCCTCGTAACGTTTCACGTCGTTTTCGATGTTTGGCACTTTCATAACGTCCACCGCCAGGAAAGTCGGCAAGCCGGTCATGCCCAGGAACTGGTTGGCTTTGTGGAACGGGAAGTAAACGGCGTCCACGCCCTTGGCTTCGAAGAAATCGGTCGGGTCGTCGAAGGCCTGCTGTGGAGCGTTCCAAGTGGCCGAAATCATGTATTGCTTGCCGTGCAGCAAACCGCCGCTGCCATATTTCTGCGAGCTGTCGGAACGGGTCCGACCATCGTTGGCGTACAGGCTGCCATAGCCTTCGGTGAAGACTTCGTCGATGTACTTTTTCACGGTCCACGGCGCGCCCATCCACCAGCCTGGCATCTGCCAGACGATCACATCGGCCCACAGGAATTTCTGCACTTCTTCGGCGACGTCGTAACCGCCGTCGATGAACGTTTGTTTCACGTCAAAACCGGCGCGGTCCATGAACGCGATGGCAGCGTCATGCAGGGTGGCGTTGTAGCGGCCATCGGAGTGCGCGAACTGTTTACCACCGTTCAGGAACAGGATTTTTTTCATGGAAAAGCCTCGTCATTGCCCAAGCGTCGACCGACTCGAAGTGGGCCAGGCGGGGCGTTTGTCATGGAAGGATTGGAATTTTGAATGGACGGCAGGATAACGACTCAGCGTCGGAGATATAAGCGCTGCCGATGCAAAATACATTTGCCTTGAAGTCACGAATCAACCGTTCATTATTGCCTTCGATGTTCAACCAGCGATCAGCAAATGCAACCCCAACAGCGCCATGCCAATGAAAAACACACGCTTGAAGGTCAGCGCGCTGATGCGCTGACGCAGCCACTGCCCCATCATCATGCCCAACAAAGCAGGAACCACAGCCAGCAACGATGCACTCATTTCGGCGCTGCCCAACGCATTGTTCCAGAACAGGCCCGCGCCCAATGCCAGAGTGGACACCGTGAACGACAGCCCCAAGGCCTGAACCAGTTGATTGCGATCCAGACCCAGCCCTTGAATGTAGGGCACTGCGGGAATCACGAAAACGCCGGTGGCCGAGGTGACCAGACCAGTGATCAGGCCACACAAAGGTCCCAACCAGACCTCGGCACGAGGTGGCACCTTGAGCGTCGGTAAAAACAACCCGCACAGCGCATAGACGAACAGCGCGCCGCCCAACGCCCGCCCCATGCTGTGAGCACTGCCCACGCCCAACACGTACGAGCCGATTCCCGTGCCCACGACAATCGCTGTCAGCAGGGGCCACAAGCGCTGCATTGAGCTGCGCAAATGTCCACCGGCTGCCAGTTGCCAGAGATTGGTGAAGGTCGAAGGAATCAACAACAGCGCCGCAGCCTGTGTTGGCAACATAGCCACACCGAGCAAGCCCATCGCAACCGTGGGCAGGCCCATGCCGATCAACCCCTTGACCGTGCCTGCCAGTAAAAAGGCAAATAGCACCAGTGCTGTCAGGCTCCAGCCGAGATTTTGGTACAGCGAGAAGAAGGTCGTCATGGGGTGATCATGAGCCTGTGCAGCGCGATTTTAAATCTGCGATATATTGAGCCAGCCTTCGTCTATAACAGAACCATCGCCCACGCCCCCGTCTACGTTGCGGCGGACTCCCATTCTTTGTGGGAGATTCTATGTTGATTGGTCAACCGCTTTCGCCACCAAGGCGGCTCCTACAAAGATTGCGCCGAATCCAAATCTCCAGTTCGACGCTGAATTTGTGGGAGCCGGCTTGCTGGCGAATGCGGTCAGCCAGGCAACCTCTTCATAACTGAACAACCGCCTTCGCCATCAAGGCGGCTTTCACAAAAAACCTTCTGTGCACTCTGTACTTAAGTAGAGCCAGCCATGCACTTCGACCTGATCGACCTCAAGCTTTTCCTCAACGTCACTGAAGCGGGCAACATCACCGCAGGCGCTACGCTCAGCCACTTGTCCCTGGCCTCGGCCAGCGCGCGGATTCGCGGGCTGGAATCTGCGCTTGCGGTGACGTTGCTGGAACGCGGCCGACGCGGTATCACACCCACCGCCGCAGGCAAGGCGCTGGCGCAGCACGCGCGGTTGATTCTGCAACAGGTCGAGCGCCTGCAAGCCGACCTCACCGATTACGCTCAAGGCTTCAAAGGCCAGATCCACCTGCTGTGCAACACCTCGGCGTTGAGCGAGTACCTGCCCGAGACGCTGGCTGAATTTCTCGCCCTGCACCCGAACATCGACATCCATCTGGAAGAACACCCCAGCCTGCGTATCCTGCACGCCGTGCGTCAGGGTACGGCCGACATCGGGATCATCTCTAACGCGGTCGATGCCAGCGACCTGCACACCCTGCCGTTCTGTGCCGACCCGCTGACCCTGATCGTGCCGCTCGACCATCCACTGGCAGCCCATACTTCGTTGCGTTTCAGCCAGGCCCTCTCCTACGAGTTCGTGGGTTTGGGGGTGAACAGCGCGATGGCGATTTACCTCGAAGAACAGGCGCTGCATCTGGGGCAACGAATCAAGACCCGCGTGCGCGCCGAGAGCTTCGACGGGGTGTTGCGCATGGTGTTGCGCGGGGCCGGATTGGGCGTCGTGCCTCAGGCAGCGGTCGAGCGTTTTCAGCACGCGTCGAATCTGAAAGCGCTCCCTTTAAGCGATCCTTGGGCCGATCGCCAGTTGCTGTTGTGCGCCACGGATTTCGATGCCCTGCCGGAATATGCTCGTTCATTGGTGCGCCATTTACGCGGAAAAACTGCGCTTCCAGACACCCCGATGTCGAGCACAGACAACTGACACGTTCCAGAGCCGCCTAAGGTGTGCGAGCGCAACTTTCGCCACCCCTTCTGGAGCTGTCATGAGCGACTCGATCATTCTTCTTCGCGACACCACCCCACTGCCCGTCGTTGACGCCTGCAAATGGGAGCGCATCGGCGGCGACCCACACACCGTCAACCTCAACGCCTACACCAGCGCCGACGGCGAAAAGATCATGGGCACCTGGATCTGCACACCGGGCAAGTGGTATGTCGAGTACGTGAAGTGGGAGTACTGCGACTTCCAGGAAGGCTACTGCATCATCACCCCGGAAGGTAAAGAGCCGATCCACCTGAAGGCCGGTGACAAGTTCATCATCGAGCCAGGCATGAAAGGCACCTGGGAAGTGGTTGAGACCGTGCGTAAGTATTTTGTGTTTGCGTGACGGCTGACATCCCAACCGCTCTAGCGGATCGGGGTGATACCTGATCTACCTATGGGAGCGAATGAACCGGCTCCCATAGTACTCGCATCGTCGTAGGTTCGAGTATCCCGGCGCCCTGCACTCGCCGATGATCGGCAAGATCGTGATCGGCAGTCAGGCTTGATTTCGCGCTTCGCACCAGTGCTTCAACATGCGTTCGAATTCCACCGACGCAGCGCTCTGCCAGACGTTGCGTCGGCGCAGAAGAGCCGCACTGCGTTGCGGAGCGTCGTCTTGGAAAGGAATTGCGAAAACCCCGCGCATTTGAGCTGCGGTGTCTTGCGGGAGTATCGTCGCCATCGGCATGTGCCGCACAATCTCCAGAATCGCACTGACCGAATTGGCCTGCATGTCCACCCTCGGCGTCACGCCGTGGGCGCGGCAATAATCGTCGATGCAGGTGCGCGTCACAAAGTCCTTGGTCAACAACACCAAGGGCAGCGTTGCCAGTTCATCGGCGGATAACGGATCCGCTCGACCGAACAGGGGATGCGACGCGCCCACCATTACGCTGAGCTGCTCCACGAATAAAGACACGCAGTCGATGTCTGGGTGGCGCACATCGGTGAACGCGATGGCCAGATCGAGGCTGTCGTCCGCCAGCCGTGATTCGATCTCATCCAGCGACAGCTCGAACACGCTCAACCGGATCGCCGGATGCCGATGGCTGAAATCCCGAATCAGCGGCCCTGCGAGATAGGCCATGAAGGTCGGCGTCATCGCCAACCGCAACGCGCCTCGCGACAAGTCCTTAACGTCATGAATCGCCCGTTGGCCCGCCTCCAGGTCGCGCATCACCTGACGTGCGTATTCGATGTAAACCGCCCCCGCATCCGTTGGACGCACCGTACGCGCCGACCGGTCGAGCAGCTCTGCCCCCAGGCTGTCCTCCAGTTGCCGGATCTGCTGCGAAAGCGTCGGCTGCGAAACGTGCAACGCCTGCGCAGCACGGCTGAAATTGCCGTGATCGGCCACGGCCAGCAAGTATTTCAAATGGCGCAGAAGCATGGCGAAACTCTATAGGCAGGGCTTATAGAAACTATTGTAGATCGGTCTTGGACGCTATAGCCAAGCCGGATCAGTATCGACGCCACAGCCACTGCTCATCAGGTTTTTCTGCATGAAAGCGCTCATCGACGGTCTGCTCAAATTTCAGAGTGAAGCCTTTCCCAAAAGGGCCGAACTGTTCAAAACCCTGGCCAGCGCACAAAGCCCGGCGACGTTGTTCATCACCTGCTCGGACAGCCGCGTGGTCCCGGAATTGTTGACTCAGCAAGAGCCGGGCGAGCTGTTCGTCATCGCGCAACTGGCCAATCTCCAGACACCCCCCAGCGTCCGGTTGGCGCTGGAACAGGGCCGTCTGAATCTGCATGGCTGGGTCTACGACATCGAAACCGGCTCGGTCGAAGCGCTCGATGGCGCAGCTCGTCGCTTCGTGTCGCTGACCGACCACCCCCACACCTACGCTCTACAGGCCCGGCGCAACCGCGACGCTGCCTGAATTTGATCCCTACCCCCGAGGAAAGACACCATGCAACAGTCCAACGCCTATCAAGACCCAAGCCTGGCCCTGACCGCCAAAATCATCGACATCAAGTCGCAGAAAGGCCTCTCGTTCGAGCAATTGGCCGAAGGCACCGGCCTGAGCCTGACGTACGTCACGGCCGCACTGTTGGGACAGCATCCCTTGCCTGCCAACGTCGCGCAGATCATCGGTCAGCGTCTGGAGCTCAACGACGATGATGTCCGCCAACTGCAATCCATCCCTCTGCGCGGCAGCATCGCCGGGGGCGTGCCGACCGACCCGACCATTTACCGTTTCTACGAAATGATTCAGGTCTACGGCACCACCCTCAAAGCGCTTGTTCATGAGCAGTTCGGCGACGGCATCATCAGCGCCATCAACTTCAAGATGGACATCAAGAAAGTGGAAGACCCGGAAGGCGGTTCTCGCGCGGTGATCACGCTGGACGGCAAGTTCCTGCCGTACAAGCCGTTCTGAAAAACGCCGTTGCTCTTCATACACAAAACGTCCGGCGGTGTTTGAACGATTTGTGTATGAAGGGCAGGCGCTTAGGCTGTGGGAGATTCTATGGCTGGGTGCAAATGCTCTGTATCCAACTTGCTGACGATGTTGACTGGCCTATGGTCTTCGCCACCAAGGCGGCTCCCACAAGAGCCGTGCCGACTCCGAATCTTGTGGTAGACGATGAACCTGTGGGAGCCGGCTTGCTGGCGAAAGCGATTACCTTCAGCGCATGATCTTTTCCAGATGCCCTGGCGGCAGCGCACGTTGCATGTAATCCATGCCGGTGACCTGATCCAGCTCTGCCAGCACCATCGCGATCTGCTTGTAAGCTGCGCGGAACAACGAACTGCCCAGACTCACCCGCTGAACCCCGGCCGTGCGCAACCGGTCGAGGGTCATGCGTTTGGCGGGTAGCACGTTGATGGGTTTGCTCAGCTCATTCTGAACCGTCAGCAGATCCTCCATGCTGCGCAACCCCGGCGCGAACAGGCAATCGGCGCCTGCGGCCTCAAAGGCGGTAAGGCGCTTGATGACTTCACTCAACGAATATTCATGCGGCCCGAGCAAATAATCGGTGCGCGCCGTCACCACGAAGTGCGGATTGCGTGTACGCACCGCTTCGCAGGCCGCCACCACCCGCTCTCGCGCCCGCTCCACGTCAAAAAATACCGGTCCTGACGCAGCGCTGTAGTCGGCGATGTCTTCGATAGACGCACCGCCACAGCCCATGTCGGAAATCTGCCGGAAGTTGTTCTCCACCCCTTCGCTGCTTTTCGCCAAGCCGTTTTCCAGGTCTGCACTCACCGGAATGCGCACCGCCCGCACGATGCGGTCGATGGCTTCGAACCTGAGTTGGTTGTCCATCGTCACCGATGAATCACTGTACCCGTGCGCGTACGCGATACCTGCGCTGGTGGTGCCCAGGCTCGGGTACTCCAGTTGTTCAATCAGCCGCGCACTGCCCTCGTCCCACGCGTTCGGCATCACGAACATGGGGCTGCCGGGGCGGTGCAGGTCGTTGAAACGCTTGCTTGCATTCATGAATGGCGTCCTCCCTGAGCGCAAGACTAAAGGGCCTTGCGCCCGGACCCCATTCAAAAAAATTGAATCGATTTCAAAAATCATGAAAAGACAGCACGGAACGATCATGAAAGTCTTGCCCCACCTAACGCCCTGGACGCACTTTCATGAAACGGACCGTAACCGCTTTATTGCTTTCGATCGCCTGCACAACGGCACTGGCTACACAAGTTGAGCCCAACAAAAGTTCAACTTCAGCCCTCACAGACACTTCAATACTCAGCACGTTCAAACTGCCTGACACGGCCATTAACGTCGCACTATGGCATGACCCCGCCAATGGCCCACAACGCTCAACACTTAAAGAATCGCAAGTGGTGTTGTTTATTCATGGCGCGACCATTTCCGGTAAGTTATCGGCGGGTTATCCGATTGATGGATATTCATGGTCACGAGATGTCGCCAACTCCGGCCGCGATGCCTGGGTCATCGACTTGCCCGGTTATGGCCGTTCCGACGATTACCCGGAAATGCGCAAGGCCGACGCCCACACCACCGCCGACCCCGTCGGCACTGCCAAAAGCCTGGTGCCAGTGCTGGACGCTGCCGTCGACTACATCCTCAAACAAAGCGGCGCGACGAAGCTGACCCTCATCGCCACCTCACGAGGCGCCATTCCTGCGGGCTACTACGCGACGGCACACCCTGAAAAGCTGGACAAGGTGGTGTTCAACTCGCCCATTGTGCGCCGCGACGACATTGATCCGGCGATCATCAAGGGCCTGTTCGGCAGCGCCGAGCGCCCCAGCCTGAACTTCTACGAAATCCCCATGGACAAGCGCCTGGCGATGCTCACCGATGACCGCCCGCAGGGCACCGCTGTGCAACTGGAAAACGACTTCATTGCCCATTGGCCAAAAGACTCATTATCAGAACGCGGCACTCAACAAGGCACGATCAAAGTACCGGGCGGATTTGCACAGGATATTTATGACGCCTGGCACGGTATTTATTGGGACCCGGCCAAAATCACCATACCGGTATTAATTACCCGTGGCGATTACGACCATGTTTTAACCACGCGCAATGACACCGACTGGTTATATAGCCACTTAACCAACGCCCCCAGCAAACGCTCGGTATTAATTGATAAAGGCACCCACGCCATGCTGTTTGAAAGGAAGCGCTTTGAACTGTATCGCGAAGTTCAACTGTTTCTCGAAGGCCCTTATACCCCACTGGCACTGACCTGCAATTTCTGCGGCGGCCGCAACTGAAACTCAACTGAAAAAAGGAGCAACACCATGCTGAAGAAAGCACGCATCGTCACCCTGCAAGGCGTCCTCAACGAACAGGTGTACCAGGAACGGGTTTCGCGCAGCGGTTGTTTTCTGGGGAACACGCCACTCGAACAAGTGGCCAATCAGGCCAAGCTGTCCAACGCCGTGGTTGGCGTGGCGGGGGCGGGTGGCATCGGCGGCGCGGTCGCGCTGGGTCTGGCACGCCTCGGTGTAAGACACATCAAGATCGCCGACCCGGACTCGTTCGAGATCAGCAACATCAACCGTCAGTTCGGCGCATCGCTGGCCACCGTGGGCCGCAACAAGGCGCTGGTGGTGGCCGAAGAAGTGCACAAGCTGGCCGGTGACGTGACCATCGAGGTGTATCCCGAAGGCATCCAGAAACACACCGCCGAAGCCTTCGTCGAGGGCTGCGATCTGGTGCTGGATCAGATGGATTTCTACAGCATCGGCGAGCGCTACGCCCTGCACCGCGCCTACCGCAAATCGGAGAAGTGCAAAGGCATGCTGGCCTCGTCCGTGGTCGGTTGGGGCGCCAACATCTACAAGTTCGAAAAGGACGGGCTGACCCTGGAGGACTTCTATGGCATCCCCGAGGACGTGCAGATGACGCCCGAGTTGGTGGACAAGCTGGTGAAGCTGCAAGCGTCCTATCAGCCGCGCTTTCCGAGCATTCCGGACATCTACGGCTGGATGCAGGACACCGGCAACGTGCCGATTCTGTCAATCGCACCGACAGCGTCCCATTACCTGATCCTGTGCCGCTCGACCCTGATGCTCTGCGACTTGGAAGGCGCGCCCTACAGCACGCCGCTGCCGGCGATGCCTAAATACTACTGGTTCGACGGCTCGACCTTCGACAACGGCATCTTCGAGTTCGATGGCCAGTGGGCCAACCCGGACGAACACCAAAAACACTTCAACGTCGCCTGACGCACCACGGCCCTCGCGTGCGGGGGCCGAACCGAGGTTTGTGCCTTGAACAACCCTATCCCTCCGAACGAAACCCGCGACATCACCCTGTTCCTCAGCGGTTCGGGCCTGTGGTTCATCGCGGTCGGCGTTCACAGCATCTTTCTGCCATGGGTGCTGATCAGCGTGCTCCACGCCTCGCCGTTTCAATTCGGCGTCGCGCAGATGTGCCTGATGCTGCCGGTGCTGTTGCTGGTGATGTACGGCGGCTATCTGGCTGATCGGCAACCGCTGCGCCGCTGGCTGGCGGGCATTTACCTGCTCGCCGGATTGGCTGCGTTGCTATTTGCCGGTTGGGTTGCGCACGGCTCGCTGAGCTATCTGATGGTGCTGATTTACTCGCTGCTGTTTGGCGTGCTCTCGGCCTTTTGCGCCCCGGCGCGGGAGGCTTGGTTGAACGTGCTCGGGCAACGGCAATTGCAGAAGTTCGTCACGCTCAACATCGGCATCGAGTTCGGCATTCAGGTCATCGGTTATGCCCTTGGCGGGCTGGTGTCATGGCTTGGGATCGGGCTGATGTTCGCCTTGCTGGCGCTGCTGTTCTTCTCGGCTTCGTTCGGCGTGTCACGGATTTCGAGCACCACACCAGCCAAGCCGCATTCAAATCTGCTGGCTGAAATCCGCGAGGCCTGGCGCTTCTCGATGCGGCATCCGGTGGTGTTTCCGGTGCTGCTGATCAACGGGCTGATCGGGGTGTTTTTCCTCGGATCGTATTTCGTGGTCATGCCGTTGCACCTGTCGCAATTACCGGGCTACGACGCCTCGCTGCTGGCCACCGCGAACATCGTGTTCATGGTCGGGCTGATCGCCGCAGTCGTGACGCTGGTGGTCACAGGAGGCGTGCGCCACAAGCAACGCACCTTGATCGTGAGCTGCCTGCTGGCCTCGCTGTGGCTGGCGCTCATGCCCTTCGTGTTCAGCCACTGGCTGTTGCTCTCGCTACTGTTCGCCTGGGGCTTTCTGGGTGGCATCGCGCTGAGCATGGGCCAGACGCTGATTCAGGAAAACGCCCCCGCACACAACAAAGCCCAAGTGCTGGCGCTGCTGATGCTGTTTTTCATGGGCGGCAACCCGCTCGGTTCGTTGCTGCTCGGCACGCTGCTCGAATACCAGACGGCCACCTCAGTGGGCATCGCCAGCGCGCTCGCCATGATGTCTGCCCTCGCTCTCATCTCCTACACCCATCATTTCTGGAGTCAACAGCATGACAACCTCAACGCTCCCGCTTGATTTTCCGGTGCCCGCTCGGCGCATCAACCCAGTCAGCATCGCCCACAGCGAAGCGGATCTGGCCAAGGTCCGCAGCGTCTGGGAAGAAGTTTACAAAGAAGAACTCGGCTGGCTCGACGCGCAGCACACCGACCCGCGCAACGATCGCTACCACGCCTCGTCGGTGTACCTGCTGGCCACCGACAGCGAAGGCGAACCGGTGGGCGTGATGCGCATGGTCATCGACAGCGATCAGGGCCTGCCGGTGGAGAACTTCATCGACATCACGGCGCTGCGCCAGGCCGCCCAAGGCAAGCTGGTGGAGTGCGCACGGCTGATGGTCCCGGCCCGTTACCGCGACCAGAAATTCGCCGCCTACCCCCACGGCGTGTTCGCCGCACTGGTCAAGGCCGCGTTGCATCACTGCCTGAAAGAGAAGAACTACAACGTGCTGGCCAACTGTTTTGTCGAGACCCGCACCACCCCGATCAAGGCCCTGACCCAGATGGGCTTTCGCGACCTGAACATTCGCTTTCGCGATGAGCTCAACGAAGCCTCGGAATGCACGGTGCTGCACCTGGACATCAAAGACATGCTGTCGATCTTTTATGGCCAGGACAGTGGACTCGGCAACTACATCATGATGCGCAACGCCGGCTGATGCCGCGCAGGACGGACCCTATGAACGCTCCCCTTCTCAAGCACAGCCCGACCTCCATTTATCACCTCGAATCCAACGTGCGCTCGTATTGCAGGGAATGCGACGTGGTCTTTGCCACGGCATCCGGCGCCACCCTCACCGACATCGACGGCCTGCGCTACATCGATTTCTTCGCCGGTGCAGGCTCACTGAACTATGGCCACAACAATCCGTACCTGAAAAAACATCTGTTGGCGTACATCGAACAGGACGGCGTGACCACCACGCTGGACTTTCACAGCGACGCCAAATCGCGCTTCATCGAGCGTTTCGAGCAGGTGATCCTCACCCCACGAAACATGCACTACAAACTGCAATTCACCGGCCCCACCGGCACCAACGCCGTAGAAGCCGCGTTGAAGCTGGCGCGCAAAGTCACCGGGCGCTCGACCGTGGCCGCCTTCACCCATGGCTTTCATGGTGTGTCCCTCGGCGCACTGGCCGCGACCGCCAACGCCGACAAACGAGGTGCAGCGGGGGTCGAGCTGTCCAACGTCGTGCGCTTGCCCTACGACGGCTTTTTTGGCCCGGACATCGACAGCGCCGACATCATCACCTCGCTCTACCAGACCGCAGGCAGCGGCTACGAAGCACCGGCCGCGCTCATTCTGGAAACGGTGCAAGGCGAAGGCGGCCTGAACTGCGCACAACCGGGCTGGCTGAAACGCATCGAGCAACTGTGCAAAGACCTCGGCGCCTTGCTCATCGTCGATGACATTCAGGCAGGCTGCGGGCGTGCCGGCACCTTCTTCAGCTTCGAACCGGCCGGGATTTCGCCGGACATCATCTGCCTGTCGAAATCCATCAGCGGCTACGGCCTGCCGATGTCACTGGTGTTGATCAAACCCGAACATGACCTGTGGGAGCCGGGCGAGCACAACGGTACTTTTCGCGGCAACAACCCGGCCTTCGTCACCGCCTGTGCCGCACTGGATTACTGGCAAAACACGCAGCTTCAAGACGCCATCGCCACGAACGCGGCCCTGATGCGCATACGCCTTGAGCAGATCATCGCCCGCCTCTCTCCCGGCGTCGCTCGCGTCGTGGGACGCGGCATGTTTCTGGGGCTGCGTTTTGACGATGCGAGCATTGCCGGGACGCTCGTCAGTGCCTGTCTCGAACAGGGGCTGCTGGTGGAAACCTGTGGCCCGCAAAGCGAAGTCCTGAAACTGATGCCGCCGCTGACCATCGACACACCAACATTGCAACAGGGCCTGGAACAACTTGAACGCGCCTGTTTCAGAGCCCTCTCCATCAACGCCACACCGACCGACGCTCTGCAAGGGATCGCCTGATGAACACCATGACTCACGGCTTCGACGCGCTACACACCCGCCCCAACGACAGCGATTTCATCCTTCAAGAGCTGGCCAGTCTGAAAGAAGAAATGATCAGGCAAATCTCCCGTCACCCGTTTCTGACCGGGTGCCGCAATGGCGAGATTTCACTGGATCGCCTCAAAGGTTTTCTGGTGCAACAGGGCAAGTACAGCCGCTACTTCACCCGTTACATCTGCCAGTTGATGGTCAACCTGGAATCCAACGACGACGTGCTGGAGGTCTTCGACAACCTGTTCGAAGAGCTGGGCTTTGGTGAAGTGACCGAGCCTCCGCATTCCGAAATCTATCGCGACATGCTGCGCAGCTTTGACCTGCATCTGGACTCGCAACCCACGCAACCGGCGACTCAGCGCCTGATCAACACCATAATGAATTTCTGCAAACAGCCGGAGGGCGTATACGGCTTGTCGGCCCTGTGCCTGGGTGCAGAAGCCATCGTGCCTGCGGTGTACAGCGACATCGTCAGCGGTTTCGTCAAACAGGGCGTCGAGCTGGAGCAGCTCAAGTTCTTCACCCTGCACATCGAATGCGACGACGGGCATGCCGACACCATGCTGGCGATCCTGTCGCGGCTGGTCATCGAAAGCCCGACGCTGTTCGAAGTGGTCCGCCATGCGGCGTTTCTGATGATTCAGGCGCGGCTGGCTTTTTTTGACGCGCTGTAACCGACGCGGCAGGCCGGATGCGCTCGGCCTGCCGCCACTTAATTCCCGTCGCGCCTCTTACGCGATGAAAGACGACCAAATGCCCTTCCTCCCATCTTGCTAGCACTTGCACATCACCGACCATTCAGCCCACCATGGGCGCGCTGAACCCACACGGCCAAACGCTCGGCGTAGACTGGCGCGATCACAATAACTTCTACATGAACGCGGGTAGTGAACTGATTTCAACCGCCGAAATCAGCCACTTCAGGAAAGAACTGCATGTCTCGAATTTTCGATGTTGATACCAACCTCTGGCGTACATTCAAGTCGGTCAGCGAAACCCGGAGCATCACCCGGTCTTCCGCCGTCCTGTGCAAGACGCCACCGGCCATCAGCATGCAAATCAAAAAGCTGGAAGAGTTGCTCGACTTGCAGTTGTTCGTGCGCGGCGACCACGGTTTCAGGCTGACGCCCATTGGCGAAGAAGTCCTGATGACCGCCGAGAAAATCCTGACCATGAACGACAACCTTTTCAGGCTCAAGGACAAGGTCAATTCCTACGAACTGCGTCTGGGGTTGCCGGACGATTATTCGCTGTTTTTCCTGCACGACATCATCCGCGCGCTGAACACGCTGGAGCCGACGATTCACCTGAACGTGACCTGCAAGACCTCGCAGTTGCTGATCACCGACGTCGAGCACGGCAACCTGGATCTGGTGATCATCGCCACGCCCGAAGGCCAGCACTTAACCAACGCCGACCATATTCGCTACGAGGAACTGCACTGGATCGGTGACCAATCGCTGATGCAACCGGGCCAGCCGCTGCCGCTGGTGCACTTCCCGGAAGGCTGCATTTGCCGCGAGATTTCGGTGAATGCCTTGCGAATGGCCGGAATCGAGGCGCGAGTGAGCTTCACTTCCGACTCCAACTTCTCGGTGTTCAACGCCATCAATGCAGGCGCGGGGATTGGCCTGAGCGAGCGCTCGCTGATTCCGAAAACCACCCCCATCATCAACAGCCCGCTGCTGCCCAGCCTGCCACGCATCGAGTTGCGAACCCTGTCCAACTACGAACGTATCCCGCGCTTCACCCTGTCCCAGGTGTCGGAAAAGATCAAAACCGCGATCAATGAGAGCTGTGATGTGCTCAACGCCAGCCGCGAGGAACCCGAGCCACGCCTTCGCCAGCAATTGTTTTGACGCGCATTTGGACGATCTGCCGCATATACGCGACGTTCAGACGCCAGCACGCAAGCGCACCGGCATAGTATGGGAACCGTCATGAATGGCTCTGCGCGCCGTGGAGCCGTTCCAACACTTGCCCAAGGCTGTCAGTCAGCAGCCACCCCGGAGCGTATCGACCATGTCTGAAGTCACTATTTACACCACCAACACCTGCCCCTACTGCGTGGCCGCCAAAAACCTGCTCAAAGCCAAAGGCGTGAGCTACAACGAAATCAACGTCCAGACCTCCATGGAACAGCGCACCATCATGATGGAGCGCAGCGGCCGCAGGACCGTGCCGCAGATTTTCATTGGCGAGCACCATGTCGGCGGGTTTGACGACATGGCGTTGCTGGAGCGCAAGGGTGAGTTGAATGGGTTGTTGGCGGGGTGATATCCACACGTTGCCAGTTTTAACGCAAATTTTCTGGCTTGCACGATCTGTGAGAGATTCTATGTTGCCTGGTCAACCGCCTTCGCCACCAAGGCGGCTCCCACAATGGTCGCACCGGATCTAGGACTTTTGTGCGACGCTCGAACCTGTGGGAGCCGGCTTGCTGGCGAAAACGGTCGATCAGCCAATGCAGAGGGGACTGATCTACCGCTTTCGCCAGCAAGCCGGCTCCCACAATTTGATCATTGCGCCAGGCCAGCTACTTCTTCAAATACCCCTCGATCACCGCCGAAAAATCCTTCCCGCCATCCCCGCGCAAACTCATCGCCTGATACAACTGATGGGCCAACGCCCCCAGAATCACAGGCTGCTTCGCCGCCTTAGCCGCGTCGGTCGCCAGCCCCAGGTCCTTGAGCATCAATTCTGCACCAAACCCTCCGGTGTACCCGCGCGAAGCCGGGGCAGTTTCGACGATCCCTGGCCAGGGGTTGTACATTTCCGAACTCCAGCAACGCCCAGTCGAGCTGTTGATAATGCTGGCCAGCACGCCGGTATCGATCCCCAAACGGTTGCCCAGCGCCATCGCCTCGGCCACGCCGATCATGGAAATCCCCAACAGCATGTTGTTGCAGATCTTGGCGATCTGCCCGGTACCAACATCGCCGCAATGCACGATGTTGCGGCCCATCTGCGCGAGGATCGGCTTGAGCACCGTGTAGTGCTCAAGGCTGGCGCCGACCATGAAGGTCAAGGTCCCGGCCTGCGCCCCGCCGGTGCCACCGGACACTGGCGCATCGCCCACTACCACACCTTGCTTGGCCGCAACCGCCGCCACGTCGCGGATGGTCTGCGGGTCGATGGTGCTGCAGTCCACGGCGGGTACACCCGCGGAAATCCCGGCCAGCACGCCGTCTTCATTCAAGTAGACCGCTTTCACATGGGCCGCTGCGGGCAGCATGGTAATCACCAACTCCGCGCCTTGCGCCGCGTGCTTGGGCGATTCACTGATTCGACTGCCCAACTCGGACAGTTCTGCCAGCACCTGCTTGTTGAGGTCGAACAGGTACAGTTGATGCCCGGCCCGGATGAGGTTACGCGCCATCGGCGCCCCCATGTTGCCCAGACCGATGAATGCGATTTTCATGGTGTTCTCCTTTTCAGATTCAAGCGCGCTTCTACAAGGGGTGCGTTAATTGCGCGTTATTGCCTTAACGCAAATTAATCGTCGTATTCACCCCGTCATTCACGCTGTCGTCGTCGAACCAACGGCTGGTGACGGTCTTGGTCTGAGTGTAGAACTGCACCACCTGTTTGCCGTATGGCCCCAGATCACCGAGCTTGGAACCCCGCGAACCGGTGAAGCTGAAAAACGGCACCGGCACCGGAATCGGGATGTTGATGCCCACCTGGCCAATGTCGATTTCATTCTGGAATTTGCGCGCTGCTGCACCACTTTGCGTGAACAACCCGACGCCATTGCCGAACGGGTTGGCGTTGACCAGTTCGATGGCTTGATCCAGCGTGTCGACCTCGATCACGGCCAGCACCGGGCCGAAGATTTCCTGGGTGTAGATCTGCATCTGCGTGGTCACGCCAGTGAACAGGGTCGGGCCAACAAAGTTGCCGTCCTCGTAACCGGTCACTTTGATGCCGCGCCCGTCCAGTTCCAGCTTGGCGCCTTCCTTCACGCCGCTTTCGATCAGGTCAAGAATCCGCTGTTTGGCGCGCTTGGAAATCACCGGCCCGACATCGGTCCCCGGCTCGCTCCCGGCGTTGACCTTGAGCTTCTGCGCCAGCGCCTTGAGGTCAGGAATCCACTGTTTCGATGCTCCGACCAGCACCACCACCGAGGTCGCCATGCAGCGCTGCCCTGCCGCGCCGAAACCGGCGCCGACCAAGGCGTTGAGCGTCTGTTCACGATTGGCGTCCGGTAGCACAACAGCGTGGTTCTTGGCGCCCATCATCGATTGCACGCGCTTGCCGTGCTTGCCCGCCAGGTCATAGACGTGGGTGCCGACCGCTGTCGAGCCAACGAACGAAACGGCCTTGATGTCCTTGTGGGTGCAGATCGCGTCAACCACGTCCTTGCCGCCATGGACGACGTTGAGCACGCCTTTTGGCACCCCGGCTTCGACCGCCAGCTCGACCAGCAGCATGGTGGACATCGGATCTTGCTCGGACGGTTTCAACACGAAGGTGTTGCCGCAGGCGATGGCCATCGGGAACATCCACAACGGAATCATCGCCGGGAAGTTGAACGGCGTGATGCCCGCGCAGACGCCGATAGGCTGGCGCAGCGTGTAGGTGTCGACGCCGGCTGCCACGTTCTCGGCAAACTCGCCCATTTGCAGGGTGCCAATGGAACAGGCGTGTTCGACCACTTCCAGCCCGCGAAAGATATCGCCCTCGGCGTCAGCCAGGGTCTTGCCCTGCTCGGCGCTGAGCACCGCAGCAATGCGTTTTGAGTGTTCGCGAATCAACGCCTGCAACTTGAGCATGATGCGCATGCGGGCGCCGATGGGCGTATCGCGCCAGGTTTTGAAAGCTTTCTGCGCAGCCGCCACAGCGGCATCGACTTCAGCGCTCGTGGCGAACGGCACCTTGGCCAGCACCTCTTGCGTGGCGGGGTTGACCACGTCCAGCCATTCTGTGGTTTGCGAGTCGACCCATTCGCCGTCGATCAGCAGTTTCACGTGAGCGACGGTGGTGTTGTTTTTATTGAGGGACACGTTCATTGCGGGGTTCTCCGTTCAAGACGCGACGGATCGCGTTTCATCAATGCGGTACAGACCAGCGCCACCAGCGCCATGCCCACCAGGTAAACGATCACGTAGTGCGGGTTGCCATCACCCATGGCCAGCAGCTGTGTGGCGATCATCGGTGCGAAACCACCGCCCAATACACCGGCCAATTGCACGGCCACCGAGATGCCGCTGTAGCGGATTTCAGCGGGGAATTGCCGGGCAAACAGCAGTGATTCCGGGGCATACAAAATGGGGAACACCACACCCACCGCCAGCACCATCGCCCACCAGACCAACACTGGATCGCGGGTGCCGAGCATGGCGAAGAACGGGTAGACGAAGGCGCAGAGCAGCAACAGTCCGATGAAGTACAGGCGCTTCTGGCCCACGCGATCCGAGATGTGTCCACACAGCGGCATCGTCACCAGCGACAGCGCCGCGCCCGCCGTGATCGCACCCAGCACATCGGCGCGAGGGATCTGCAATTGGTTGGCGGCATAGGCCAGGGCGAAGGTCACCGACATGTAAAACCATGCGTTTTCAGCAGTGCGCGCACCGATGATGGTCAAGGTTTCCCGTGGGTGGTCGCGGAAGACTTTGAACAGCGGCACCTTGACCGCGATGTTCTCTTTTTTAAGCTTCTCGAAATCAGGCGACTCCGGGACTTTCAGGCGAATCAGCCAGCCCACGCCAAGTAACACCACGCTGGCCAGAAACGGAATGCGCCAACCCCAACTGAGCATGTCGGCTTCCGGCAATTTCGCGACCATGGCCATTGCCAGCGAGGCCAGCACCAACCCTGCACCGACACCGGTTTGCGGCAGGCTGCCGTAGAAACCTTTCTTGCCTTCAGGCGCATGCTCGACGGCCATCAACACCGCGCCGCCCCACTCGCCGCCCACCGCCATGCCTTGGAGAAAACGCATCGCCACCAGAATCACGGCGGCCCAGTAGCCGATCTGCTGATAAGTGGGAATCAGGCCGATGATGATGGTGGGAATCCCCATCAGCATGAGGGTAAACAGCAGCATGGATTTGCGACCGATCTTGTCGCCAAAGTGCCCGAACACGATCCCGCCCAACGGCCGCCCCAGAAAGCCCACCGCGTAAGTGGCGAACGCCGCCAGTACACCAATGATCGGGTCTAGCGCAGGAAAGAAGATTTTGTTGAAGATCAGTGCGGCAGCCGTGCCGTAGAGGAAAAAGTCGTACCACTCGATAGTCGTGCCCGCCATGCTCGCCGCACCGGCAAGTCGATAGGCTTTGGTCTTGCTCTTGGCGGCGCTAGCGTCAGGTGCACCGGCGTTCGCCGTTATAGCGTTCTTCATAAACTCCTCCGCTTATTTATTGTTGTGCAGGGTGTTATGGCATGTGGGTGAAGCGGTTCTGGGTGTCTCCTTGAAAACGTGACTGTAGGAGTGAGCTTGCTCACGATCGCATTCTGTCAAACAAAACGATGCTGGCTGACACTACGCTATCGCGAGCAAGCTCACTCCTACAGGATCGGGGGCCCATAGGCATTGGATTGCTCCGTGCTTCGGAGTATAGATGTGCAAACTTCTAATAAGAACGCACATAAAAGCAGGTTCAACATGCAAAAAAACATCACCTCCCTGAGCGCATTGAACTGGGATGACCTGAAGTTTTTTCTCGAAGTGGCGCGCACGCGCAAAGCCAGTTCAGCGGCCAGACGGCTAGCGGTGGATTACACCACCGTGTCGCGCCGCATCAGTTCGCTGGAAGCTTCCCTTGGCACCCTGCTCTTCGAAAAGTCGCGCAACAACGGCTTCGTGCTGACCGCCGAAGGCCAGCGCTTATTGGGCTCGGCCGAATCCATCGAAAGCACCCTGCACATCGCCTGCGAGCAGGTCTCAGGCTCCGGCGTCGCGTTGTCGGGCCACGTGCGGATGGGGTGCACCGAAGGCTTTGGTAGTTTCTTCATCACCCCGCAGTTGAGCCACTTCACCGACACCTACCCCGCCATCTCGGTGGACATCCTGCCCCTGCCGCACTTCATCAGCCTGTCCAAGCGCGAAGCTGACATCGTCATCGCCCTGGAACGCCCGGAACACGGGCCTTACGTGTGCTGCAAGCTGTGCGACTACAACTTGCGTCTGTACGCCACTCAGGAATATCTGGACAACCACGTCGCCATCGAGCGGGTGGAAGACCTGGCCGATCATCTCTTCATCAGCTACGTCGACGACCTGGCGTTCAGCTCCGAATTGCTCTACCTGAGCAACCTGCTCCCCGGCGCCCATGCCCACCTGCGCAGCACCAGCGTTATCGCCCAATACGTCGCCGCATTACAGGGCCGCGCACTGGCCATCCTGCCGTGCTTTCTCGCCGAGCAGGATTCGCGGTTGTTGCCGGTACTGGAAAGTGAGGTGAACATCACGCGGCAGTTCTGGATGTACTGCCGGGAGGACCTGAGGAAGCTCAAGCGGATCACGTTGTTGTGGGATTACATCCGCGAAGTGACCGAGCAGAATCAGGCGTTTTTGTTGGGGAATACGAAGGTGATGACCTTCGTCGGCTGACGGTTTGCCGCAGGTCAAATTGTGGGAGCCGGCTTGCTGGCGAAGGCGTCGGGCCAGTCATAGCTGTATCGAACGACACACCGCTTTCGCCAGCAAGCCGGCTCCCACAAAAGCATTTCCCCCCCCCCTGTCCGGTAGACCTACGTCTAAATCGCACCTCGCCACCATAGTTTAGAAATCTCTGAACTATGCATTTGAGCTTTCCTATTCTTTCCGTTCATCGGCCGAACCTAAGATCGGCGCCAATAACGGAGCCCGTCCAGTAAGAGACACGGCCCGAAGATTGCCTTTTCTGTTGTGACTGCCGCTGTACCCCGTTCCGGCTTGCGCCGTAGCGGAGCCATGTCTTTAGTCATGCAGTGAGTCGTAAGACGCAATCTTTGGGGACGTTCGATGAAACTGGAAATCTTCCGCACGATGTGGGGCTACACCGCCAGCAAGGCCCAAGCGCTCGATGAGCTGCTGGAGGCCGGGTTCGATGGCATGGAAGCGCGCCTGCCGCTGACGCCGGTCGAACGTGCCGAGTTCGGTGCTTTTCTGCGGGCCAATCGTCTGCCTTACATCGCCACGGTGTTCACCGCCTACGACGTCCTCCCCGAACAATCGGCCACCCTCGCCGAGCACCTGACCGATCTGGAAAAGAAACTCGCCTGGTCCACCGAGCTGGCGCCGCGTTTCGTCAACGTGCTGGCCGGTAACGACCGCTGGCAGTTGCCACAACAGGTTGAATTCTTCGGCCAGGCGCTGGAGCTGGCGCGCAAACATGGCCAGACCGTCACCTTCGAAACCCACCGCGCCCGCTCGCTGTTCAACCCATGGGTGACGCTGGAGCTGATTCGTCAGTTGCCGGACCTGCGCTTCACCAGTGACATCAGCCACTGGATCGTCACCTGCGAGCGT
The DNA here is from genome assembly GCF_044900175.1 of Pseudomonas sp. NPDC088444. Taxonomy (NCBI): domain Bacteria; kingdom Pseudomonadati; phylum Pseudomonadota; class Gammaproteobacteria; order Pseudomonadales; family Pseudomonadaceae; genus Pseudomonas; species Pseudomonas sp. NPDC088444. The sequence continues at coordinate 13,919 of NZ_JBJDNK010000010.1, read as the reverse complement.
TTGCTCAATGACCCGGAAGACGACCTCAGCGCCTTCGTCGAACGCGTTCACCACATTCAGGCCCGGGTCGGTTATGACCAGGGGCCGCAAGTCCCTCACCCCGCCGCCCCAGAGCGCGCCGCCGAGCTGGCCTTCCATCAGCAGCACTGGGAAGCGATCTGGAAATCCCAGCAGGCGCAAGGCTACCAAGTCACCACGCTGACCCCGGAATTCGGCGCTGACGGTTACCTGCATCACCTGCCCTTCACCAACGTGCCGGTGGCCGATCTGTGGTCGCTGAACGTGTGGATGGGCCAGGCCGAACGTGAACATTTTCAGCGCTTCACCCACACAACAAGCCGATAAGGAGCGTTTTCGCCATGCCTGATCAGTCTCAAGCGGCTGCACCGAAAGTCGCCAACTTCAACAGCATTCCGGTGGTCGACATCGCCGGTCTGTTCAGTGCAGATATCGCCGACCGCCAGGCCGTTGCCGATGATCTGGGCAAGGCCGCTCGCGAAGTCGGCTTTCTGTACGTCAAGAACCACGGCATCGACCCTGCGTTGATCGCCGGGTTGCGTCAGGCTGCCAAGGACCTGTTTGCCCAGTCCCTTGAGTACAAGATGCAGCATTACATCGGCACCTCGCGCAGCCACAAAGGCTTCGTGCCGGAAGGCGAAGAGGTGTATTCCAAGGGCAAGCCGGATCATAAGGAAGCCTTCGACATCGGTTTCGAAGTGGGCGACGAAGACCCGCTCGTGATCGCCAAAACCCCATTGATCGGCGCCAACGAGTGGCCGGATCTTCCTGGTTTCCGCCCTGCCGTCGAAGCGTATTACGCAGCAGTGTTCGCGCTGGGTCGCCGCCTGTTCGACGGCTTCGCGCTGGCGCTGGGCCTTGAGGAAGGCTACTTCGAGGCGATGGTCACCCGCCCGCCGTCCAAGCTGCGCCTGATCCATTACCCCTTCGACGACGCGGCGCAAGACGCGCCCGGTATTGGTGCACACACCGATTACGAGTGCTTCACCATGCTTCTGGCCGACAAGCCGGGGCTGGAAGTGATGAACGATCTGGGCCAATGGATCGATGCTCCGCCTGTGGAGGGCGCCTTTGTGGTCAACATTGGCGACATGCTGGAGGTGATGACCGCTGGTACGTTCGTTGCTACGGCTCACCGGGTGCGCACGGTCAGTGAGGAGCGTTATTCGTTCCCGCTGTTCTTCGCTTGCGACTTCCACACGCAGATCAAGCCATTGCCTCAATTCGATAACGGCAGCCAGGAATACGAAGAGATCACCATCGGCGAACACATGTTCGGCCAGGCACTGCAGACCTATTCCTACCTGCGGCGCAAGGTCGAGAGTGGCGAGCTGAAACTGTATGAAAAGGCCCGCAAGCCTTCGAGCTTCGGCCACTTGAAAAACCAGGCACAGGACGCGTCCTGATGCCCCAGAAAACATTCCAACACACCGTGCCTTACCTTCCTGACGTGGAGTCACCGACGATGCGCAACACTTTGAACACTGCTGTTCGCTTGACCGTTCTTGCCACCGCCGTACTGGGCGCGACGCTTGCTCACGCCGCCACCACCGTGACACCTGGCCAGTTCAAGGTCGGTATGGAAATCACCTACCCGCCATTCGAGTCCTATGACGAGAAGAAAAACGTCGTCGGCTCCGACCCGGACCTGTCGCGCCTGCTGGCCAAGCACATGGACCTGAAGGCTGAATTCGTCGACACCAAGTTCTCCAGCCTGATCCTGAGCCTGAACGCCGGTCACTACGACGCGATCATCTCGGGCATGTACATCACCCCTGAGCGTCAGACCCAGGCCCAGACCATCGCCTACGCCAAAACCGGTGCGGCGATCATGGTCCTGAAAGACAGCACGATCAAACCGAAGGTGCCGGAAGACCTCTGCGGCCTGAAAGTCGGTCTGGAAAAAGGCACAACGTGGGTCGCTCAGTTCAACAAACTCTCCACCGACTACTGCGTGCCGAACAACAAGGGCGCGATTTCGGTCAGCGAATTCCCGTCGGCCCCTGAGGTGACCCAAGCGCTGCTGTCCGGCAATGTGCAGGCACAGGTGGAAATCGACGGCGCGGCGGGCATGATCGCCGAACGCACCAAAGGCCGCGTGGTGGTCAGCACCGAGCACTCGATCTATCAGCAGACCCTTGGCATCTACGTGAAGAAGGGTAACGAAGAGCTATATCAGGCACTGCTCAAGGCGTTCGACGAGACCAAGAAATCCGGCGAGTACGCAGCGCTGCTGAAGAAGTACAACCTGGAAGAGCCAACGAACTGATGCTTTGAATAATGGGGCGTCTGGCTGACGCCCTGTCCCGTGGGAGCCGGCTTGCTGGCGAAGGCGGCAGATTTGTCGACATCGAGGTGTCTGGTCCGCCGCCTTCGCCAGCAAGCCGGCTCCCACAAGGTTTTGTGTTTGACGTAAGAATCCCGCTGGGCCTTGCCCCGCAGAGGTGTGTATGCAATTCGAATGGTCCTACTTTTTTTCGCTGTTCTCGGTCTCCGACTTCTGGGAATCCTGCATCACGGTGATCGAACTCAGCGCGCTGGGCTGGTTCATCGGCATGCTGCTGGGCTTCCTGCTGGCCTCGGCCAAACTCTCGACCCGGCGCTGGCTCAGTGTGCCTGCGTCGCTTTATATCTGGTTCTTCCGCAGTGTTCCGTTGCTGGTCATGGTGATCTTCACCTACAACCTGCCACAGATGCTTCCGGCCACCCGCGAGGTGCTGTCCAACCCCTTCTATTCCGGTTTGCTGGCGCTGGTCGTCACCGAAGCCGCCTACATGGCCGAGATTCACCGGGGCGGTCTGATCTCGGTCGCCAAAGGCCAGAAGGAAGCGGGCCGCGCGTTGGGCGTCGGTTTGATCGGCATGCAACGGCTGATCGTCATCCCGCAGGCATTTCGTATTTCCCTGCCGACGCTGATCAACGAATACATCACCGTGGTCAAACTGACCTCGCTGGTGTCGGTGATTTCCCTGACCGAACTGCTCACCATCGGCCAGCGCCTGTACGCGCAGAACTTCCTGGTGATGGAAACCCTGTCGGCGGTCGCGGTGTATTACGTGATGATCGTGACCGTGTTCGGCTGGCTGTTCCACTGGCTTGAACAGCATCTGGAACTGAACAACCGCAAGCCGCAAACCCTCGACGACAACGCACTGACTCGCCTGCGCTCGACACTCGTTGCGCAGCCTGTCAAAACGCGCCAACCCGAAACAGGGCCAGGCTCGGCGCCTGCGCTGCAACTGGTCAACATTCACAAAAGCTACGGCCAGCACGAGGTGCTCAAGGGCATCAGCCTGGACGTGAATCCGGGTCAGGTGATTTCGATCATCGGCCCGTCAGGCTCCGGCAAAACCTCGCTGATCCGTACCGTGAACAGCCTGGAAAGCATCGACAAGGGCGAGATCATTCTGTTTGGCGAAGGCTTCATTCACGCCGGAGACAGCCCCAACGCCCGGCAGATTCGCAAGGGCGTGCAACGCATTGGCATGGTGTTCCAGAACTTCAACCTGTTCCCGCATCGCACCATCCTCGACAACGTGACCCTGGCTCCGCGTTATCACGGCCGCGACAAGGCCATCAGCGAACAACGCGCCTACGCCTTGCTCGACAAAGTCGGCCTGCTGGCCCACGCGCACAAGTACCCGCACCAGCTCTCGGGCGGTCAGCAACAACGTGTGGCGATTGCCCGTGCGCTAGCGATGGACCCGGACATCATGCTGTTCGACGAACCGACCTCGGCGCTGGACCCGGAACTGGTGGGCGACGTGCTCAAAGTCATCAGCGACCTGGCCAAAGAAGGTATGACGATGCTCATCGTCACCCACGAAATGGACTTCGCCCTGTCGATTTCCGATCGGGTGATCTTCATGGAAAACGGCGTGGTGCAGGTCGATGCCGCGCCACAGGCGATTCGCGCCGATCAGTGCGGCGACCGGGTACGGCAATTCATGGGGCTGGAAAACGTCGCCGTTCAGCCAGAGCCAGTGCGCCGGGAAGCCTGAGCGGCTATCGTGGAAACACCACGCCGCTCGGGAGCCTGACATGGATCACTACACCCCACTCGCCTGCGATCTCTATGACTATCTGGAGATCGCCTGCATGCACGGTTATCGCCTGAAGGTCGAGTTGGTCGACGGCACGACCTTCGAAGGCAGACCGGTCACGACGCGCACCGCGCCGAGCAAGGAAGAGTTCCTGCAATTCGCCGACGGCCTTGACGAGATACGCCTGGACCAACTGGCCGCCATCACCCCGCTGGATGAAGGCGCCAGTTTTGGACGGGTGGAACTGGGGAATGCATTTTGTGCGACGTGAATAGCCGCACCGCAAACACGCCCCCCTTTGTAGGAGCGAATTCATTCGCGATGGGTTAAAGCATCCGAAGGAGATGTATCGGATGTGCCGGCCAATCGCGAATGAATTCGCTCCCACAGGGGGGCAACGCGTCGGGCAATGGTTTCACACTCCCAACATCAACCCGCTCAAGCGCTTGACCTTGCGCCGCAACGCCTCCTCAAACACACCCTGACGCGGTTCGATTAGGCTGAACCAGTGCTTGGCCCGCGTGATGCCGGTGTAGATCAGCTCCTTGGTCAGCACCGGGTTCAGCGCTTCAGGCAGGATCAACGCGGTGTGCGCAAACTCCGAGCCTTGAGACTTGTGCACAGTCATGGCGTACACCGTTTCCACGTCATTGAGCCGACTCGGCAACACGAAGCGCACCCCGCCTTCGCCGTCGTTGCGCGGGAAGGCCACGCGCAGGGCCGTGCGGTTTTCTTCCACCGGCCCTTCGGGCAAACGCAGCGCGATACCGATGTCGCCGTTCATCAAACCCAGCCCATAGTCGTTACGGGTCATCAGCACCGGGCGGCCTTCGTACCACTGCTGATCGCTGTCGATGAGGTCGGCGGCGAACAGCGTCTGGGTGATGCGCTGGTTCAGCCCTTCGACGCCCCACGGCCCCTTGCGCACCGCGCAGAGCAACTGGAATTCGTCGAAGGCGTTCAGTACCTTGCGCGCCCACTCCACACAGCGCGGGTCTTCGATGGACGTCAGATCCTGCGGACGCTGTGCTCGCATCAACGCCAGATAATGCCGATAGCCCTGTGGACCGTTGCCATGACCGTCGAGCAACAGCCGTGACAATGCCCGATCCTGCTCGCCCTTGAGCACCAGCGAGTACAAGTCCTTGAAGCCCCCATTGACCAACAGCGAACGCGCCTCCTGATCCTGTTGCTGATTGACCCGTTTGGCCAACTGCCCAATGCCGCTGCCCGCGCCGAAACGCCGGGAGTGGCGCAACATCACCACTTGCTGAGCCAGCGCATGATGCTGAGCATCGCCCTGCTGCAAACCGCTCTTGCTCAGGTCTTCACCACTGACCGACGACAACCACGCCTGCGTCTGAGCGCTGTACATTCCGGCTTCCGCGTCGCGGCACAGATCGCCCAGCACCGCGCCCGCTTCCACCGACGCCAACTGATCCTTGTCACCGAGCAAGACCATGCGCGCATGGGGTGGCAGCGCGTCCAGCAGGTTGGCCATCATTTCCAGGTCGATCATCGACGCTTCATCGACCACCAACACGTCCAGCGGCAACGGGTTGCCCGCGTGATGACGGAAGTGTCGTGTGCCAGGCCGGCTGCCGAGCAGACGGTGCACCGTGGTCACTTCGGCAGGGATTTTCTGCCGCACCTCTTCAGGCACTTTCAAGTCGCGCACCTGAACACTGATGGACTCGGTCAAACGCGCCGCCGCCTTGCCTGTGGGCGCGGCGAGTCGAATGCGCAACGGTTTGCCCTGCTCGACCGCTGGCGATTGCAGCAACGCCAACAAGCGCACGACCGTCGTGGTTTTGCCGGTGCCGGGGCCACCCGTGATGATGCTGAACGCGCCGCGAGTGGCGAGCGCACAGGCGAGCTTTTGCCAGTCGATCACGGCATCGGGGGCGGAACTGGCTTGACCGAACAGTCCATCCAGCCGTTGAGACAGATCACTCGGCGCAGGCTCCTGTTGGTTCAAGCGACGATGCAGCGCAGCATCGATCCTGCGCTCATACGTCCAGTAGCGACGCAGGTACAGGCGCCGATCAGACAGCACCAACGGTTTCTGCGCAGCCGCCTCGCTGTGATCCTCCGCCCTGGCCACCAATGGACTGTCCGCCAGCGCCTGGCACCACGACGCGCCATCCAGCGACTTGAGCAACGCAGACGGCAACAACATCGGCGTCGACAGCAAATCACCCTCAGGAGGCAACGACAGGGCGAAATCAGGCTCTTTCAACGTTTCGTACAAATCCAGACAGACGTGACCATGGCCAAGTTGATGACTGGTCAACGCTGCCGCCAACAGCACCAGCGAGTCGGCAGCGGGATCGAGATCCGCCAGAAACGCCACGAAGGCCTTGTCCAACGCGCGCAACCAGCCACGCTCGACCCAGCGCTCCAGCAACAGCAGCAGGTCGCCGACCCGGTTCAGCGGCTGGAGCGCCGCCAGGTTGTCGGCGTCCAATGGGGTCGGCAGCAAATGAGCGAAGGTGCGGTTCATGCCAAGTCTCCTGACAGCGCGTTGTCCTGCGTTACGGCTTTCCCTTGAAACAACCGATCGAGGCTTTCAATCAACTCGCGAGGGGGCCGGGTGAACCACGCGCCCTGGCTCGCAGCGCGGCTGCCGCGCACGAACAGATAGATCGCGCCGCCCATGTGCCGGTCGTAATCGTAGTCAGCCAGACGCGCCTTCAATTGGCGATGCAGGGCCAGCAGGTACAACACGTATTGCAGGTCGTAGCGGTTTTCCAGAATCGCGCTGTCCATCGCCGCGAGGGTGTACGCCTCGTCATCGGCGCCCAGCCAGTTGGATTTGTAATCGGCCACGTAATAGCGGCCTTCGTGCTCGAACGTCAGGTCGATGAAGCCCTTGAACATGCCATTGAGCGACACGGTTTCTGCCGCCGCGCGAGGGGCGCCATTGTGGGTGTAACGACGGACCAGCGCGTCCATTTGTGCCACATCGACCGCCGAGCAGGCGAACCAGAATTCCATCTCGACACGGTATTGGTTCGGTTGATCGAGTTGGCGCAGCGCGACCGGTTGAACATCAGGCCCCAAGTTCAGCGGCATGTTCAGCAGGTGCGCCAACCAATCGGTCAGTGTCTCGATCCACCCCGTCCAGTGACGACGACCACAACGTTGACCGACCACCTTTTTCAGAACTGCCGAGTCATTGGCCACTGCCGAAAAGCCCTTCTCTCCCGCCCACTCCAGCAGGCCATGAAGGAAGGTGCCGGGATTCGGGCCGCGAGGAAATCGATGGATGTCGCCACCGCTGACCAGCGTCTCGCGCGGCGCGTCCGGGTCGAGGCGTTCGTCGTCGAACAGTTTCTGCGCCTGAGGGCTGTCCGGAGATTGATCGCCGCTGTCGGTGATAGTGTCACCGATGCGCAAGGCGCTGTAGGAGGCAATCCACCAGTTCTCCCTGGCGCTGCGCCGAGGCATGCGCGGTTTGCTCAACGCCACCTCACTACGGGGCGCAACGAACACGTCCTCAGTCGGCGCGGGCACGGGTTCAACGTGCAGTGTCGCTTGGTCGTTCGCGAGGGACTGCAGCCACTGAACGAGTGCCGTGGATTCGGCCAACGCCTCGCCGCCGCCCAGCAGATAACCCAGCGCCGAGCGATGCAGAATCGAGCCTTTGGTGTTGCCGCGCTTGAGGTCCGCCACCCCCAGCCAGCAAGCGTGTTGTGCGCGCGTCAGAGCGACATAAAGCAAGCGCAGGTCTTCCGCGAGACGTTCGTCGTCGGCCTGCTCAATCAGCTCAGCGGTAGGATTGAGGCTGATCTGCGCCTGACCTTGGGCATCGTGAAAATGCAGCGGCAAACGGCTGCCATCGACAAGCTTGGTCGAACAGATGAAGGGCAGGAATACCAACGGGTATTCAAGGCCCTTGGACTTGTGAATGGTCACGACCTTGACCAATTGCTCGTCGCTTTCCAGACGCAGAATCTGCTCTTCGCCCGCCTGCCCGGACAACGCCAGATGCTCGCCCAGATGACGAATCAGCGCCTGCTCGCCATCGAGTTCGGCAGCGGCTTGCTGCATCAACTCGGAGAGGTGCAACAGGTTGGTCAGAATGCGCTCGCCATCGCTGCGCTGAATCAGTGTTTGCGGCAATTTGAAGTCGTGCAGCAGGCGACGCAACATCGGCAATACGCCTTGGGTGCGCCAGATGCGGCGATAATCACGGAACTGCATGACGCGGTTTTCCCACGCCAGTTCGTCCTGATTGAGCCGCTCAAGTTCGACCAAAGGCAAGTTCAGGGTGATACACGCCAACGCGGCCCGAAGGGTGCGCTCGGCATCAGGCTCTGCACAGGCTTTGAGCCAGGCCAGCAAGTCGTGGGCCTCTTGGGAGGCGAACACCGAATCCTTGTCAGACAGGTAAACACTGCGCACGCCACGGGCCGACAGTTCGCCTCGCACCGCCTGCGCTTCCTTGCCGTCGCGCACCAGAATGGCGATGTCGGCAGGTTTCACCCCCTTCAATGGCTCGTCATCTTTGACGAAGCCTGCACGGCCCTGCTGCCCCGCGTTGAGCAGGCGGACAATTTCACTCGCGCAACTGGCGGCCAGTTGCTGCCGATACAGCGCGCCCGAAACCGGTTGATCACTTTCCAGTTGCCAGACGTTCAGTGCGGCCAGCGTATCGCCGTTCACTTGAAAGTGCTCATTGCGACCTTGCGACCCCACCGGCAGGAAAGGCACCGGGTTGTCATCGGCCACACGAAACAGAAACGCGCCGCGCCCGATCGGATTGTTCTCGGCGCGTAGGAAAACATGGTTCACCGCTTCGACCATGGCATGGCTGGAGCGGAAGTTGGTCCCCAGCGTGTGCAGACGCCCGGTGGTGGCCGTGCGCGCCCGTAGGTAGGTGTAAATGTCGGCGCCGCGGAAGGCGTAAATCGCCTGCTTGGGGTCGCCGATCAGGAACAGGCCGGTGCTTTCGTCGTTGGCTTCCAGGTGATAGATGCTGTCGAAAATCCTGTACTGAATAGGGTCGGTGTCCTGGAACTCGTCGATCAGCGCGACCGGAAACTGCTCACGGATCAACGTCGCCAGACGCTCGCCACCGGAGCCGCGCAAGGCGGCATCCAGACGTAGCAACATGTCATCGAAGCCCATTTCGGCGCGACGGCGTTTTTCCTCTTCGAAACGCCCACTGACCCACTGTGCGGCATGTTCCAGTACGGCAGCGTCGGGAGTCGGGAGAGCGTCGAGGGACGCTTTCAAACCCACCATGGCATCGAGGGCCGGGTGTGAGGGCGGCGTGCCTTTCCAGGCTTCGGCCATGCCATCGGGGGTCAGCCGTGAAAAGCCGGTGCCCAGATCAAGCTGTTCCTGTTCGCCGTCATTCGCCCAAGCGATCAACTTGTCGAACCAGGGCTTGAAGTAGCGCTCCTGCATCTTACGCCCGTCGACGGTCTTGTTCTTCACGCCGTCGGAGCAGATCTGGTGCAACTCGGCAGCCCATTCGGCCCACGGTGCTTTCAGGGATGTCAGCGCCTGGCGGCGTTCATGAACGGCCGCTTCGATCAATTGCGTTGGTGTTTGGGTCACCGGGGCGCGGTCGTTGCCAAACATCGCGCGCACCCGTGGCAGCAACGCCGCCGGACCACCCCAGTTTTCGCGCACCCAGTTGAGCGCATCGCCGGTCATCGGGTAGCAGAACTTGCGCCAGTAATCGCGCAGCACTTCGCCGAGCAGATCGCTGTGGTCGGTTTCCAGACTTTGCGTGAACAGGCTGCCGCTGTCGAAAGCGTGCTCGCGCAACATGCGTTGACACCAACTGTGGATGGTCGACACGGCTGCCTCGTCCATCCACTGCGCGGCGATGTCCAGACGGCTCGCGCAACCGGCCCATTGCTCGGGTGCGAAGCTGTTGCGCAGGTCTTCGATCAAGGCGTCGGGCGCGTCTATCTCCTGGCGAAAGAAGCGTGCCGCTTCGGCCAGTCGCGTGCGGATGCGGTCGCGCAGTTCTTTGGTGGCAGCGTCGGTGAAGGTCACTACCAGAATTTGCGGAGGCAGCAGTTCGCGGCCGAAACCTGACAACTCGTCGCCATGACCCAATACCAAACGCAGGTACAACGCGGAAATGGTGAACGTCTTGCCGGTCCCGGCGCTGGCTTCGATCAGTTGACTGCCTTTCAGGGGAAAGCGCAACGCGAGTGGTGGTTGTGTGCGGCTCATGCTCCGGCCTCCTCGCTGGACAGGGATTGCCAGGGCGCGTCGAAAATCGGTTTGTACAACGCCTCGCACCAGCCTACGAACTCTTCGCTATCGAGCAGGGCATCAAAGTCGGGAAACTGTCGGGCCAGCGCAGTGCTCTCAGCGCATTCGCCACTGATGTTCTGGCCTTCGCCTTCATAGGTCTTGCGCGCAGCGGCTTCGGCTTTCTCTTCATCGCCTTGGCCGAGCCAGGCAAAGGCCGTTTTGATCGCGACGGGCAGCGGTCGTTGCATCCCATGCTGCCAAGCGAGCAGCAGGTCATTGAGGGTGTCGGTCGCGGTGGTTTTGGCCAACGGTGGCAACAGCAAGGTTTCGTCACTGGCCACCAGCGCGGTGGTCAGCGGCAGGTCACAGGCGCACGCCACCAGATGATTCACCCAAGGTTTGGTCAGGCGATGCCACTTGCGGGACTTCTTGCCGCCGATGGCGTTGGGAATCGCCGTCACACTGAGTAGCTCGCCCTCCGCGTTCTGGTACAGACCGTCAAGCCAGCCGTCCAGTGCGATGCCCTGATATTCGTGGCTCATCGGCAAGGCGCTGTGCAGACGCTCCGGCCATTTGAACAGCAAGTCGTGGTAACGCCGAATCAGATCCGGCAACGGCTCAATCAACTCATCTTGTAGGAGCGCGCCGAACCCGGCCATTGGCAACAACCCGCTAGCCTGTAGGCGAACAGCCTGTGCCTTGAGGGAATCGTCCGCTTGCTCGGGTTCCAGCAACGCCGCTTGCAGTAAGCTGTCGCTCAACCCGTAGCGTCCAAGGGCATTGAGCACGAAGGGTTCTTCATCGGCCAAAGGCGCTTCTGCCACTTCGAAGAAAATCTTCAGACGCTGACTGAAGAAATGTTTGACCGGGTTGCGCAAAAAGTCCTGCAACAGCATCAGGCTCAACGGCTCATCTGGGTGGTGCTTTTCCAGCGATTTGGCAGAGCCTGTTTCGATGGCCGCTTCGTGCAGCACCTGCCACTCGCGGGCGAAGCTGAAAAACTCCAGGTTCTCCTGAAAATACTTGGCGCTGAACGGCTGTAGCGGATGTTCCAACGTGAGCTTGTGCAGCAACTGCTGGCCGGGGTCGCGTTTCTTTTCATCCTCAGGCTCGATGGCATCCACCAGTCGCCAACCGCTGGCCAGGTGATCACGCAACTGACCGATGAGCACCGAAGCCGGGCGTTCCGAGTTGTCGCGAATGCTGCGTCCCACCCAACTGATGTAGAGCTGATCGCGCGCCGACAGCAGCGCTTCGAGCAACAGATAACGGTCGTCTTCTCGACGGGAACGGTCGCCGGGGCGGTAGTCGCTGCCCATGAGGTCGAAGTCCAACGGCGGTTGCGCACGGGGATAATCGCCGTCGTTCATGCCGAGCAAACACACGATTTTGAACGGAATGGCACGCATCGGCATTAAGGTGCAGAAGTTGACGGAGCCTGCCAGGAAGCGCTGAGACAACTTGCCCTGGTCCAGCCCGGCGAGCCAGGCTTCGCGAACGACGGTTAATGGGAGTTCTTCCTGCAACTCGACGACTTCACAGGTTTCCAGCCACGTCTCGCGAAGGGTTTCGAGCTGACCGAGCAGGTAGTCGTCGTGCTCACTCTCTGCGCTGAAAAATAGCTGCATCAAGGCCTGTAATCGCTCGCCCCAGACTGGCGGTGCGGCAGGTTGAGACAGCTCGGCGTGGGCAACTTGCAGTGCGTCGATCAGCGAAACCAAAGGGCCTATGAGGGCCGCGTCCAGCCCGCCAATTTCGTCATAAGGTTCGATGCCGTCATAGGCACTCCCGGCCCCCACTGCGTAACCCAGCAACATCCGGCGCAGGCCGAAGTGCCAGCTATTTTGTTCCAGTGCTTCGGGCAGTCCGAGGCCTTCACGTTGTTTGGCGTTCAGCCCCCAGCGTACGCCCGCGCCTTCGATCCAGCGGTGGAGAGTGGGCAAATCACGCTCGTTGACACCAAAACGTGCGCGCAGAGCCGGGACGTCGAGCAAGTCTAGAATTTCGCTGACCGGGAATCGGCTGGCGGGAATGTTCAGCAGATGCTCGACGGCGATTAGCAGCGGGTCACGACCGCGTTGGCCTTGGTCCGCCAGGGTGAAGGGGATGAAACGACGGTCGTCGCGATCCAGTTGCCCGAACACGGCACGAATATGGGGCGCGTAGCTGTCGATGTCCGGGACCATCACGATGATGTCTCGTGGGCGCAGATCCGGGTCTTTACTGAAGCGCGCGAGGAGTTGATCGTGCAGCACTTCCACTTCACGTTGTGCGCTGTGAGCCACATGGAAACGGATCGAGCGGTCGCTCTTGATATCGACAGCAGGCCAGCGCTCGCGGGTTTCATTCAGGGGACGCAGTTCAAGGATGTCGTCTTGTAGCTGGCTGAGTAGCGTCTGGGGTTCACTGTCGCTGAACAGATCAATGCGACCGTCGCGAAAAATAGAACGGTAGCTGTTCGGATCGTCATGGCTGTCGAGCAGGTTGATGTAGTCGCGACCTTGCTTGCCCCATGCGGCCAACAATGGATGGGCATGTTGATGCAGTGCGTCCGGGTCGAGCACGACCGGCATGCCAGCCTTGCGCGACTGCCGTTTGTATTCGTGACGCAGCAGATCCTTGTCAGCGACGATGTCCGCCCAATGGTGGCGACAGGGGTTGTGCACGCACAGCAGCACCTGACTGAAACGCGCCAGACCGGCCAAGGCTTCCAGTGCCTGGGCGGGCAATGAAGAAATACCGAAGACGATGACCCGAGCGGGCAGCCCCACGGGGGCTTCAGTGAGGTTGTTGATTCGCTCCATGTAACGCTGATGCACACCTGCACGGCTCTGAGCCATGCCCTCAGCACCGACATCGTCAAGCAACGCACGCCACAGCTCGGCTTGCCAGCAGTTCTCAGGCTTGAGAGGGCTGACCTCTCCCCGTACATTTTTCAGTTGATGTAGGCCCGCCGCCCAATCCTCCAGCCAATCAGCGCGATACACCTGATACTGGTCGAACAGGTCGGCCAGTCGCTCGGACAACTGATAGCGTTTGCGCAGGTCGGTGTCGGCGGTCAAGAAGCGTTGCAGAGGTTCGAAGTGAGGCTGATCGATCAACGCCGGGAGCAAACGCATCAGCCGCCAAGTCAGGGGGGCCTTGTCGAGCAACGAGGTTTCCGGGATCTCGTCTTTTCCCAGCACGGCTCGGTATAGCTGCCACATGAAGCTACCGGGTAACTGAACATCAATGGCCGCCGCGATTCCGCAGCCGCCAAGATCATCGTCCAATGCGTCTTCCGCCAATGCCATTTTCAGCCACTGGGCGATGCCGTTGCTCTGTACCAGAGCGATTTCGTTTTCCAGCGGAGTCAGCGGATAGCGTCGCATCCACGACACCACAAGACTACGCAGCTCATCCGGCCGATTGCCATGCACGACCATGAATCCCGGGTTGAGGCTGGATGTCACCGGCATAGCTGCTTCCTTGGCGTTTGAAGAGGGAGAAGACTAACAGAGGGAGAGGGTCTTGTTGCTCATGGACTTTTCCAAATCCCGGAAAAGACAAAACCCCGTCTGCTTTCGCAAACGGGGTTCTGCAATTGAATCTTGACGATGACCTACTCTCACATGGGGAAACCCCACACTACCATCG
>NZ_JBJDNK010000009.1:0-354797 GCF_044900175.1 Pseudomonas sp. NPDC088444 | reverse complement strand
TCCCATCCCGAACTCAGAAGTGAAACGATACATCGCCGATGGTAGTGTGGGGTTTCCCCATGTGAGAGTAGGTCATCGTCAAGATTCAATTGCAGAACCCCGTTTGCGAAAGCAGACGGGGTTTTGTCTTTATAAGTGAAGGTCACCGAATTTCGCTGACACGTTACCTGGTAACGGATCGGCTACAGAATTTCTTGACGACCATAGAGCATTGGAACCACCTGATTCCATCCCGAACTCAGAAGTGAAACGATGCATCGCCGATGGTAGTGTGGGGTTTCCCCATGTGAGAGTAGGTCATCGTCAAGATTAAATTCCGAAACCCCTGTCTGCTAACGCAGACAGGGGTTTTGTCGTTTCGGAGGCTCATAAATTAGCGAGACAAAAAAGCCAGCCTCTGCTGCCAAAGGCTGGCTGGGGTCAGCAGTCGCAGCTTTTAGAACTGGTAACTCACCGTCGCACTGACGTTGCGTTCTTCACCCATGTAGCAGAAGTTCAGGCTGGCGCACGACGCGACGTAACTCTCGTTGGTGAGGTTGTTTGCATTGAGCCGCACATCAACACCCTTCAGACCCACCTTGCTCAAGTCGTACCCCACCGAAGCGTCCCATAGCGTGTAGGAAGGCACCTTCAGGGTGTTCTCGGCGTCGACCCAACTCGAACCTACATAGCGCAAACCTGTGCCCAGACGCAGCCCATCGAGTACTCCACTGTTGAACCGGTAGTCACCCCATATCGACGCCATATGTTTGGGTGCCTGAGTCGGCGAATTGCCTTTGTTATTCACGTCGCTCACAGTGCTGGGCATTGATTTGGAATAGTCAATATCCGTCAGCGTATAGCTACCCAGAAGCTTCAAATTGTCAGTGAGCTGGACATGGGCTTCGAGTTCCAGTCCTTGAGAGCGAACCGCACCGATTGCGCGATAGAAGTTCTCTTGGGGCAGCTTCGTCGCCAGATTTTCCTGATCGATGCGGAACACTGAGGCCGTGAACAAGTTGTCGGTGCCCGGTGGCTGATACTTGATACCTGCTTCCCATTGCTTGCCATCAGTAGGCGCGAGCGGGTTGCCTGCACTATCCGAATACGAATTGGGGTTGAACGACTCGGAATAGCTGAGATACGGCGCAATGCCGTTATCGAACAAATAGAGCACCCCGGCGCGGCCAGTGGTTTTGGTGCGCTTGTCACTGATCTCGGTGCCTTCAGGGCGCCCAAACTCGGCGATACGGTTTTCGTCGGACGTCTCAACCCAGTCATGACGCAGGCCCAACGAGAAGCGCCATTTGTCCCATTCGATCAAATCTTGCGCGTACATGCCGGTCTGCTCCAGACGGCGCAGGTAACTGGTTGGGTCGTAATAGGTGATCTGCGAGTTGCCGTACACCGGGTCGAATGCGTTGATCGGCGCCAGTGAGCCGCTCTGCCAGTCGACGACTGTCTTGCGACGCTGGTAATCCGCGCCCACCAGGGTGGTGTGTTTGACCGGACCGGTAAAGAAGTCCGCTTGCAGCATGTTGTCGACGATGTACGAATGCAGGTGTTCATTCGCACCCGAGTAGTAGCGATTCAACTCATTACTCGTAGGGCTCGTCCAGCCGTAGCTGTAGACCTGATCCAGACTCACTTTCGAATCCAGATAGCGGAAGTTCTGGCGAGCGGTGAAGACCTCGTTGAAGCGGTGTTCGAATTGATAGCCGAAGGATTGCTGATTACGGCTGTAGCCATCAATCCCCGGTTCACCCTCAAAGAAGTGCTCAGAGATCCGCTGCCCATTGCGCTGATGCAGCACGCCGTCTGCCGGGTTGCCGCCGTGGTAGCCGCCTTCGGGGTCATGTTGCAGATAGGCCTGGAGTGTCAACGATGTATCTTCGGTGAAGTCGATGCTCAGTGTGGGGGCTAATGCGTAGCGCTTCTCTGATGCGTTATCGAACTGGGTATCGGATTTATCGGTCAGGCCCACCAGACGATAGGCAATGCTTTTGTCGTCATCCACAGGGCCGCTGAAGTCAAAGCCCACAACACGCTGGTTGTTGGACCCAACAGTGGCTTGAATTTGGTGATAGGGCTCATACAGCGGCTTCTTGCTGGTCAGTGCGACCAGACCACCCGGCGAACTGCGGCCATACAAAACTGATGAGGGTCCCTTGAGGATATCGACGCGTTCGAGGAAATATGGATCGACCTGCATTGTGCTGTACGTGCCGCTATCCCCCATGGACTTCAGGCCGTCGAGGTAAATGTTGTCCACCGACCCGTCGTTGAAGCCGCGCATCGCCACATAATCGTAACGGTGCGTCGCGCCATAGGGGTTGGTCAGCACACCCGGCGTGTAACGCATGGCCTGAGCAACGGTCTGTGCGCCCTGATCGTCCATCTGCTCGCGGGTCACGACTGATACCGATTGCGACGTCTCCAGCAGTGGGGTGCTGGTTTTGGTCGCGATCTGGCTGTGGGTCGCGTTGTAGCCCTCCATGCTGCCCAGCGCGTTACCCAATGCGAAGCCGCGCACGTCGGTGCTGGGCAATGCCATCGCCTGATCACTGACACTGCGCAACACATAGCTGCTGCCGTCCTGACTGACCGCTTGCAGACCGCTGCCGCCCAACAAAATGGCCAGGGCTTGATCGTTGGAGTAACTGCCTTGAAGGCCTGGGGACCTAAGCCCGACAGTCTGTTCTGGTGTGGTCGAGAGCATGATGTCGGCCTGGCGCGCGAACTGGTTCAGCGCATCGCCCAATGAACCTGCCGGGATTGAATAACTGCGCGCCGGATTGACGACGGCTGGCGTATCGGCCGCTAACGCATGCAGGGGCAGTACGCCAGCGGACAGCGTGGTGGAAATCAGCGCGGCGCGGATGGCTGAACCAAGCAGGGAGGGTTTGACTGCGCCTGAAGCGTATGTCTGAGGGGACTGCATTGCACACTGAAGCCGGGTCATTGCGGGTTCCGTTGAGTTCGGTGAGAGTAGGGGTACTGATCTCTAAGCCGGACTTGCGAACGAAACCCGCCAAAAATAATTGAACGTCATGCGTTGCGTTGCAGCGTCACCCACCAACGCGTGCGGTACTTGAGTTGTACCGGCAGTGTTTGCGGCAACATGGCCAGCAGCTTGTCGGTATCTTCCAGGCGGAACACGCCGGACAGGCGCAAATCGGCGATGTCTTGCGTGCAGCCCAAGTAGCCATGACGATAGCGCGAGACTTCGGCGAGGAAGTCACCCAGCCGCATGTTGCGCGTGACGATCAGGCCGTCAGCCCAAGCGCCGGGGTCCATGTCCAGTTGGGGTATCCGTTCCACTCGCTGTCCATTCACGGAGTAGCTTTGACCTGCCTGAACGGTCACCGAACCCTCACCCGGCGAGCGGATCAGCACGCTTCCCTCGGTCACACTGAGCCGCGTATGGTCCGACTCCTGACGAACCACGAAACGCGCCGACTGTCCCTCGAACACCCCGTGTCGACAACTGACCAGTAATGGCCTTGATGTGGCGCTCTGTGCATCGGCACCACATCTGACGAGAATTTCGCCCTTGTTCAACCGAATCAGGCGCTGGGTTGGACTGAAATCCTGATCCACAGCGGTGTCGGTATTGAGTCGCAGGCGCGTGCCATCCGTCAGCACGATCCCTCTGCGTTCCCCGACACCGGTAGAGAAATCAGCGCTCCACTGCTGCCAAGGGAGAACATCTCTGGCCAGGTACGCGCTCGCCCCCACGACTAAAACCCCTGACAACAGCTTCAACGCCTGCCTGCGGCCCAGCCGCTGGGCGCTGTTTTCCAGCGCATCAAACACCGCACCACCGGCAGGTAATGCCTGAAAGCGGCTGTGCAAATCGGCATTCATCGCCACGACACGCTGCCAGGCGCATTCGTGATCGGGGTGTGCAACACGCCATTGTTCACAGCGTTGACGCATGCGTGGACTCGCCGCGTGGTTGTTCAAACGCATCATCCATTCGATGGCCTGGCGCACCACGACTGGAGAGGGTTGATGGTCTCGCGCCGATGCCTGGCTCATTCGCCATACCGCAACTGATAGCAGTGATACAGCGCATCGGCGACGTAGCGTTCGACTGATCGCACGGAAATGTTCATCTGCTCGGCGATCTGCTTGTACGGTATGCCTTCGCACTGGGCCAGCAGAAAGGCCCGACGTACCTTGGGTTTGAGTCCGTCGAGCATTTTGGCGATGCTTTCCAGCAACTCGAATACCAGTTCACGGGATTCCGGCGAAGTTGTTTCGTGCTCAGGCAACTGGGCGAGGGCTTCGAGATAGGCACGTTCCAGTTCTTCACGACGCCAATGGTCGATGACCAGGCCTCGTGCGACTGTGCGCAGAAACGCTCTTGGCGCTTTCAGCTCCAGCCGTTCGCTGCGATTGATCAAACGAACGAAGGTGTCTTGGGCCAGATCGGCGGCATCGGCGGCGTTACCCAGCTTGCTGCGCAGCCAGCCGTTGAGCCAGCCGTGGTGATCGCTGTAGAGGGTACGCAGGGTCGCGTCGCAAGAGGGCATCGATACGCGCCATCCCCAGCGCTGCTCAAATGATAATTAGTCGCATTGTGTTGGGGTGGTTGATGATTTGCAACATTTGCATACTCGTATCTGCGGAGGTTTGTGGGAGTGAGCTTGCTCACGAAAGCATCAGTCCAGGCAGTGCAACAGCGACAGGGCCACCGCATTCGTGAGCATGCTCACTCCCACAGGTACAGTTCAGGGCTTGTTCAGCCACAGCAGCCCTATGGTGTATTAGCCAAACAGCTTCTGCACATTCCCCATGGCCTCATCAGCAAACCCCTGCAGGAACGCGCGAAACTCATCGGCGTTCATTGGGTTGCCGGCAGCGGGCTCCGCCACGATTGTCCAGGTGGCGACGCTGTTGTTGCCGCTACCCGGCGTCACCGTCATTGACGCCCAGAGATTGCCGACACCGAGGTTGTTGTAGATCGTGGTCCAGGTCATTGAAAACGCTTTGTCATTGCGCGAGTTCAGTTGCTCGACCACCTCAAGTCCGCCCTCCTTGAAGCGCTTGTGGCGAATGGCGCCGACGCCGTTGCCAATGACGTCGATGCTCTTCAGTGCGAGGACAAACTTGTCGAAGCCGCCAAAATTACCGACGACTTCCCAGACTTTCCGTGCCTCAGCGGCCACTGTCACTGAGGCCACTACAGGAGCGCCGACCGGGTTGGCCACCAGCGTGTCGGGTTTCAGGTTGACGAGGGTGTCGATTGCGTTCATGTCGTTCTCCATTACGTACGTGGGGTGTTGCGTTCAGATGAAGTCGATTTCTTTCAGGTAGTCGCAGCCCTTGCGCAGCAGCGCCGGGGATTTTTGCGGATAGCGTTCGCCCATGCGCTGCACTCCGGCGAGGGCGTTCTGGTAGGCAATCATCGAGATGTCGCCGATGTCTTCCTCGAAGCCGTCCAGGTAAAAGCCGAGCACGCCAAACAGTGCGTTCTGGCTGTCGACCCGGCTCAGTTGGGTCTGCCAGTGCGCAACGCTGACCATCTCGAATTCGCGCCCGGCTTCACGGAACGCGTCGACGTAACCGCTCCAGCTCAAAGGCTCGGGGTTGTGCAGGTTGAACACGGCGCGGGCGGGTTGATAACGGCTGCTGTGGAAGCCGATGAAACGGGCGAGGAAGTCCACGGGCATGAGGTCGAAAGTCATCGAGAAATCGGGGACTTGCCCCAACTGCATCGAGCCTTTGAGCATCAACATCAAACGATTTTTGTGCGGCTGACAGACACCCGTGACGCTGTTGAACGCGATGTTGCCGGGGCGATAAATGTTGACCCACGCGCCCTGTTCTCGGGCCTGCTGCAGAATGCGTTCGGCGACCCACTTGGACAGGTTGTAGCCGTTCTTGATGTAGATCGGCGGGGTGTCGGCGGCGGGCGCCTCCAGCACATTGCCATCGGCGTCAACGGCGCTGGAGGCCGAGAGTGTCGAGACGAAGTTGAACACCTTTTTGCTGCGACCTTCGCACAGGCGCAGGCATTCGAAGATCGGCGCGACGTTGTCTTTGGCCAGCGTTTCGTAATCCTGAACGTGATTGACGTTAGCGGCGTTGTGCACCAGCGCGCCGAACTCACGATCAAGCCGCTCGTACACCTCGTCGCTCAGGCCCAGTTGCGGCCGAGTGACATCGGCTGCGTAGACGCGCACCCGACTCAAGTCCAGATGTTCCAATCGATTCTCGCGCAGCGATTCGACGAAACGGTCCTGCGCGGTCAGCCCATTGCCCTCACGCACCAGGCACGCCACTTCGGTCGCACCCCACGCCAGCAACGCCTCAACGATGTGCACGCCGAGAAAGCCGTTGGCCCCAGTGAGGATGACCTTGTGCACATCCCCCAGCTTGCCCACCGGCATTATCGGCAGGTCGATGGGGGTGGTCGCGTCGTTGATCGCTTGAGGGCTGACGGTCCAGGTCGACGCACCTTCGGTATCGAGCAGTGACGCCAGATTGATCAGCGTGGGCGACTCGATGAAGCGGTTGATCGGGACGCTGCGCCCGAAACGCTCGCGAATCCCCAGCAGCATCTGCGAAAGCAGAATCGAATGGCCACCCAGATTGAAGAAGCTTTCATCAGTGGAAATGTCGCCCGGCGGCACCTCCAGTAAATCCGCCCACAGCGGCAGCAACAGGCGTTCATTTTCAGTTTCCGGCTGACGGCGGGGCGCCTGTTCGATCAGATTGATCGGCAATTGCAGCAAGGCTTTGCGATCGATCTTGCCGTTGTTCGCGAACGGCATGTTCGCAAGCTCCGTATAGGCCGCCGGGCGCATGTAATCGGGCAGCAGGCGTTCGACGTGGGCCTTCAGCCGATGGCGAGCGGCATCAGGTTCGACGCCGTGGGGCTGGGCGAGAAAGGCCAGGATCCGGCGCTGCTCATCCACCACCACGGCGACTTGGCGATACAGTTGGCTGTCGCGCAGGCAATGTTCGATTTCTTCCGGTTCAACCCGGAATCCGCGAATTTTCACCTGATTGTCTCGACGGCCCGACAGCTCAATGCCCTCGTCAGTCCATTTGCCGATGTCGCCCGTGCGATAGGCGCGCAAGGTCTCGCCGTCACCCAGGTCGATGTGCACATAGCGCTCGGTGGTGAGCGCCGGGTTATGGATGTAACCCAGCCCCACGCCCGGCCCGACGATGTACAACTCGCCCGGCGTTTGCTCGGCAACCGGCTGTAGCTGCTCGTCCAGAATCAGCAATTGACTGTTGGCGATGGGGCGCCCAAGGTTGCGGTTGCTACTGCCGGGCTGAAATTGCCCGGCGGTGATCAGCACCGTGGCTTCGGTCGGGCCGTACAAATTGTGGAACGCGCACTGCGACGCCAACCGCTCGATGACATACGGCTCGCAGACGTCGCCGCCTGTGCACAGGTGCTGGAGCGTCAGCGGCGTATCCAGCGGCAGAATGCTCAGCAGCGCAGGCGGCAGAAAGGCATGGCTGAGGTTCTGGCCCAGCAGCTCGACCAGTTGCAGCGGATCGCGTCGTTGATCCTCGTTTGCGACCACCAGTTCGGCGCCGCTGAGCAGGGTCGGGAAGATGTCGATCACCGATGAATCGAAACTCAAGGTCGAGAACTGCAATACCCGACTGTGCTCGCTGAGGCTGACATAGTCCGCGTACCAGGCCGTGAAATGACTGAGGTTGTGCTGACTGAGCATCACGCCCTTGGGATGCCCGGTGGTGCCCGAGGTGTACAGCGCCATGCACGGCGCATTGATTTCAGGCTCCCGTCGCATCAAGGACTGAGACGTTGGCGTGGGGGCGATGTCGCAGATGTTCAGCCCCGGTACGCATGAGTCGGCCAAAGGGTGTTGACCGTCGTGCAGCAGCAACGCCGCTTTTGCGTTTTCCAGAATGTACTGCTGGCGCTGCAAGGGCTGGCTGGGGTCGAGGGGCAGATAAACCGCGCCATACCCCAGAACGGCCAGAATCCCGGCAAACAGCGCAGTGGACTTGGGCAGGCAGATGCCGATCACCAACGGTTCGTTTTCGACCTGATCCAGCAACGCCGTCATGCGTTGCTGGATAGCCACCGCCTGGGCGCGCAGCGTGTCGTAGCGAATGTGTTGACCGTCGATTTCCAGTGCACAGCGTTCGCCAAATTGACTGAAACTGCGGTCCAGTCGCGCAACCAGAGACGACTGAGCGATGTTCAGCAGATGAGGCTCAGCGGTGTGATTGAAGCGGTGCTCGAAGGCCAGCCGGTCCAGCTTCTGCATGCCTTCCTGCCATTCACTGCGGGGCGGCTCGACCCGTTCGCTCCGGATGAAGTGCTCGGGGTCGCGAGAAAAGCGGCTGACCTGCAACGCAATGCTGTCGATCAGCGCCGCCACCGCGCTGTCGCGCAACTGGCGACCGTTGCCCGAAGGCTCGACAGGCACCGACTCCCGCACAATCAGACGTTGCGCAGTGGCCGACCCATACCAGCACAGCCATTCAACCTGCGGCAGCCCCGCGTGCATGCTGGGCGTCAGGCCGACTCGCAATCCAAGATGGACGGCGGTCTTGAAGGCGTGCAATCGGGCGCTCGACAATTCCAGCGTGCCGTCTTCGATGAGCATCGATACGTCGCTCAATGGGCTGCTTTCCAGCGCTTGAGCGTCGGTCAATGCGTGGATCTGGTGGCCATGGCTGTCGAGCGCCGCGCACAGTTCGCTCAACACCCGACTGTGGCCGATGAGCACAATCGCCAGGCGTTTCATTGCACACCTCCCACGGGCAAATAGTCAGCGAGGGCGTGTTGAACACAGGTCGAATCGAGCATCGAGCTGGTCTTGAAGAACCGCACGATATTGCCCACCAGCGGGTGATGCCTATTGATCGGGAAGCACATCGCCTGGGCTTCCTCCCGCAACGCCTGTTTGACCGATTCGGTGACGTCCAAGTGATCGATGAGCACGAAGTCAAAGCCTTTCTGAATGTCATTGGTCAAATATTGAGCAATGAACACCGGCATGATGTGCGCGATGGTTTGCCGGTCCTCTTCAGGCGCGGCGTTCCAGTAGATGCGCACCAGACGCGCCCAGAAGCCCGAATGGCGACCTTCGTCGAGCAGGTGATCGGCCATCAGGCCCTTGACTGATTGTTTGACCGTGTCGTCCTTGGCGAACGCGGCGACATCATTGGTCACGGTGTTTTCGGCAATGGCCACGCAGATCAGCTCGACAGCGCTGCGCAGATGATCGGGCGCCAATGCCAGCGCAGCGGGAATCGCCCGGCTCAATTCTATTTCCAGCGGCAGGTGGACGGGCTGAATACCGGTCAGGGCGATGGTCTGCTGCATGAAGTCCATGGCCACCAGCGCGTGATAATCCTCGTCGACCACAACGGTCATGGCGTCGTAGCGGCAGGCGAAGGGAAAGCGGATCGCGAAGTTGTCCTTGGCGATGCTGCGGGCGGTCTTGTCGACGATTTCCGTCTCGAAAATCACCACGTCGTTGATGAATTTGTACAGGCTCTGGATCAGCGCAAAGTCACGCAAATGCGGGCATTCGCGGGTGAACGTGTCGCTCAGCACCAACGGTTGGCGGCTCAGCGGATAGATGAGTTTGGCGTCGTTCTCGACGATGCGGCGCGGGCGGGTGCGGATCGTTGCGCGACCTTCCCAGGCATCGGCAAAGGACAGGTAATCTTCGGCTTTCATGATGTCGTCCTTGTGTTCTTGGCTGAGGGGATTGGCAGGCGCTTACGCGCTGACCTCAAGTGCCGGTTCGCGCATGCTCACGCGCAGGGCGTCCCACAGCGCAATGCGGCTTTCCACGGCGGCGATGGCTGCTTCGTAGACTTGTTGCTCGCGTTGCCCATCGCCGTCGACGAGGCGCGCCAGCAGTGATTCGGCTGCCGGGCCGTGGTCCTCGGAATCAACTTCGATGTGACGTTCCAGGTAGTAGCGGAAGGTTGGCGCTTGATTGGCGGTGATGCCCCAGTCGTCGAGGATGCGCTGGAACATCTGCGGGATGACGCTCTCGCGGCCATGCAAAAACGCTGCGGCGACGCTGTGGGCGGGGGCGTTGAGGGCGATATCCAGTGTGTCCCGAACGAAGCAGGCTTCGGCCTTGCCCGCTTTTACTCGCTCCAGCGCGGTTTGGTAGTGCACGCCTTCCTTTTGCAGCTCGACGAAGCGTTCGATTCGCGCCGTACTGGCGCCAACTTCGCGCATGGCGTCCAGATACAGTTCGAAATGGCTGTAATGACCGTGATCGAGACGATCATCGGATTCCTCGCCCAAGACGATTTCGTTGATCAGACGTGCGGCTTTCGGGTCTTTGGGCGGCAACCAGGGCAAGCGGGTGCAGGTCAGTTCCTGCTGCAGTCGCTTGGTCAGCGACATGAAGTCCCAGACCGCAAAAACGTGTGCCTCCATGAAGCGCCGAAGTACGTCAATTGAATCAATTTCGGAGAAGATTGGATGGGCGCTTAATTCGAATTTCTTGCGGGTCAGCAATTGTTTTTGAATGCTCATTGTGACGTCCTTGAAGTTAAAGTTTCCTGTTCAAGCCTTGGCGCTTATTGAAATCGGTCAAGCATTAATTGGGCGAATTGAGAGCGCCAAATAAGGGCCTGCCTAACCGATGGGCGAGCGCGAGCGACGAACAGTTCTTTCGTTTAATGGTCGTTGTCAATAACAGGCTTGGTACGTGGAAGTCGGAACAAGCCTTTGCTGTGCGGCCCGTGTATGAAGGGCTGCGCTGTCGTCTGTGGGGCGACGAGAAAACGTTAATTCACTTGTTAATTCGTTCGCAAACACTTTTTAATAATTTTTTACGTATATAAAACCGGGCGTGAAGTGTCCTGATAAAACTTCGGTCCAGAGTTTTATTTGAGTGAGCGCAACCCTTCCGACTCAATTGGGCCAGAATTGATAATAATGAACGAATGCCTCGTTCGGCATTGCGCGTTAACTGAATAATCGCTGTAGAAGGATTTTTGTGGGCGACGTAGATGGACATCCCTCATTACGTCTGCGCCCTGGCACTGCTCCTTTCGCTGCTCCATGAGAATTGCGTTTGCGGAACCGACAGCAGGGGGTTCACTGCCCGAGTGTGCCTGAAACCGAAAACTGCGCTCGGCTGGCGTGGGCAGATTTCACGTTAGATGAGGGTGTGTAGCAGACATGGCTTGCCTGCGGTGGCGAATGTGAGATCGCTGCCGCCGGCAAGCCGGACTGCTAAGGAGGGATGTGTTTGCCGAGTGGGGATGTGTGTCGGGGAGGGTCAGACGTCGAGCAGGCCCAGGTGGGTGTTGATAATGTGCAGCAGGCGATCGCGCTGCGAGATGAGGAAATTATGACTGCCGCGCACTTCAATCAATTCGAACTCGCGGCGGGTAAACTCGCGCCAGTTCATCATGCTGGTGGCGGTATCGACCGGGTCGTCACTGCCGTAAAGCGCGGTCAACGGGATGTCCAGGCCTTCATCAGGGCAGTGAGACCATAACTCCGAAAGCTTCAGGTCGCTGCGTATCACCGGTTCGAACAGGCGCATCAGTTTCTTGTCGTGCAGCATGGACTCCTGCGCGACGCCCAGTTTGATCAAAGCCTGGATGAAGTCGTCTTTGGGCAGGGTGTGCAGGTAAGGCGTCGGCTGGCGGCTGTCGGGACTGCGACAGCCGGAGATGAAGAGATGGCGGGTCAGACCGGGATAGTGAGATTGCGCCAGACGCGCCATCTCGTACGCGACTCGTCCGCCGAAGCTATGGCCATAGAACGCGTGAGGTTCGGTAAGGTAGGGCTGTAGCGCCAGGAAGGTATCTTCCAGCAACGGCGCCCACTGATCGTAAGGCGTTTCCTTGAGGCGACTGCCGTGGCCTGGCAGACGCAGGGTGACCAGCTCGATATGGTCGGCCAGGCCTTCGGACCATTCACGAAACTGCTCCGGATCGCCGCCCGCGTGGGGGAAGCAGATCAGGCGCGTCCTGACGGGCTGTCCGGAATTGACCACCATCAGCCATTTGCTTTTTTCAGCGTACACAGGGGTTCCCCAAGCCTGCGTGGGCAGACTACTGATATCCGTGGGGCCGGGTCCTTCGGCGCTGGCATCGCGTATCCGATGCTCAATAACCCCGTGCCTCATCCGACCAATGGCGGCCGCAAGCAGGGGGGGCGATGCTGGATCGTGAGCTGTCGCCGCTCACGACCGTCGAACCCTCATTGGGTGAGGGCGCGCTTCCTTGACGCCGAGGCGGGTTTGGCGACTTCCGCAGGTCGGCTATTCAAATACGTGTTGATGGCCGCCACACCACGATTCAAGTGGTGAGCCAGGGCGTCGATGGTGGATTTGGCGTCACCGGCTTCAGCCATGCGCAGCAATTCATAGTGGTCGTGCTGGGACAGCTTGCCCAACCCCATGTATTTGAGGTTGAAGCGCAGAAAACGCTCCTCCTCGTTCAGCCCGTCTTCCACCAGCTTGAGCAGACGTTTGTTGGTGGCCCGGGAGTATAGCGTCATGTGGAAGAGGCGGTTGAGCGTGCCCATCTTCGAATAATCGGTTTCGATTTCGAGCTGTTCGATGTAGCCGCGAGCGGTCTGGATGTCATCGGCGGTCAGCAGGGGAATCGACTGCCGTAGCGCCTCGGATTCCAGCAGAATGCGCAGTGCGTAGGCATCGGTGGCGTCTTCGTTGATCAGTGGCGCGACGACAGCGCCTTTGTGTGTTTCGACCCGCAGCAGCGACTGGGCTTCCAACTGGCGCAAGGCTTCGCGCACGGGCATGCGACTGACGCCAAACAGTGTGGCCAGCTCTTGCTGACGCAGGGCAACGCCCGCCGGGAGACGCCCGTCGAGTATCGCTGCGCGCAATTTTTCCTCGATCACCCCGCGCGCCAAATGCGCGGGCGGTTGCTCGCTACCGAGGATTTCCCGCAGAAATTGTTCTTTTTCAGCCCTGCGCATCGTCACTTCTTCTTTGCTGACCAGACATTGGATCCAATGGAACACTAGAGGCCGTATTCGGCCTTGTCAAACTTTGAAACATCTCTGACCTGCCTGCGGCGGAGCGCATTCTACAAGGCTTTATGGCGTTCATGTGTGTGGGGTGTTCTATCCTTTGAGCGATACGAGGCGTCGGAAAACGGTCGCCTGAACGCGGCATTCCAACGCTCACGTGCGCAGACAATCGAAGTCATTGATTCGCAAGCCAATGATCGCCAGATGCCATTATTTTCCTCGGTTGGAGCCTCGTCAGCGAGTACCTCCCGTCGACCCCTTTGGACTGACCGCATTGGCGATCCATTTCGCTGTTGACCGGCTTGCGCGCACGCTCTGCCAGGTATTGCTGGCGGGTGTCGTAGTGGCGAGTCTGGCAAATGCCGATTGGGACTTTTCATTGATCACGCGCCGGGCGACAGCACTGTACGGCCCGGCAACGGAGGGGCGGCACCGGATCGATGAGTGGAGGGCGATGCTCGCAGGACGTAAACCGGGCAATGATCTTGAGCTGTTGCAGCGCGTTAACCAGTTTTTCAACCAAGAGTTGCGCTACGTCGAAGACATCGATTTGTGGCACATGGACGACTATTGGGCGACGCCCGTCCAAGCGCTGTGGAAAGGCGCGGGTGACTGCGAGGACTTCGCCATCGCCAAGTATTTCAGCTTGCGGCAGTCGGGCATGCCTGCCGACAAACTGCTGATCACCTACGTCAAGGTGCTCAACCCGGAACGCGCGCACATGGTGCTGACGTATTACCCGGACGCCGACGGCGAGCCGCTGGTGCTCGACAGCCTGACCGACACCATTGAGCGCGCCGACGCACGTAAGGATCTGCTGCCGGTGTACGCCTTCAATGGCGAGGGCGTGTGGTTGCCGGACGCTACGGACGCCACGTTTGGCAGCAACAGCATTGCGGGGGATATCAAACAGCTGTCCCGCTGGCAGGACGTGTTGAACAAGATGAAAGCCGAAGGTTTTCCGGTCGAGGGCAACACGCCCTGAGCCATTTGCCAGAACAAGGATTCGCCCATGACCCTGTTCAAACAGCTGTTGATCGCCATCTGCCTGTTCATGGTCGTCGCCTTTAGCGGTGGCTTCATGGTCAGCCTGGAAAGCTCCCGCGATCAGTACGTCAACCAGTTGCGCTCCCACGCGCAGGACGCGGCCACCGCACTGGCGTTGTCGTTGAAGCCTTCGGTGGATGATCCGACCATGATGGACCTGATGGTCAGCTCGATTTTCGACAGCGGCTATTACGCGCGTATTCGAGTAGTGAACCCGGCCACCGGTAAGGTCATTGTCGAGCGCAATGCCGTACCTGCGGCCACTGCGCCGGACTGGTTCATCAAGCTCATCGCATTGCAGCCTGCGGGGGCCAGCGCGATTGTCAGCCGAGGCTGGCGCCCGGCGGCGCGGGTCGAAGTGGTCAGCCACCCAATGTTCGCCATTGGCAAGCTGTGGCAGGCCGCGTTGGGCAATCTGGGGTGGCTGCTGCTGTGCGGGATTGTCAGCTTTCTGTTGGGGGCGTGGCTGTTGCGACGCCAGCTCAAGCCGCTGGATTACATGGTCGAACAGTCCGAAGCCATTGGCCGTCGCGAATTTTTGAGCGTGCCGCAGTTGCCGGTCACGCCGGAATTGCGCCGGGTCGTGCAGGCCATGAATCAGATGGTCGACAAGCTCAAGGCGCTTTTTCAGGAACAGGCCGAGCGCACGGAAAAACTGCGGATCGAATGCTACGAAGACAGCCTTACCGGTCTCGCCAACCGGCGCTATTTCGACATGCGCCTCAACGAGCACGTCAGCCAAGTGGAAGACGCGCGTTCGGGCTACCTGCTGCTGATGCGAATCAACGATCTGGCCGGGCTGAATGAGCGAATGGGCGGCCAGAAAGCCGATGCATTGCTGGTCTCGGTCAGCGATGTGCTGGTGCGACAGTGCTTCAATCACGCCGAAGCGCGGCATTTGATCAGCCGGATTCGTGGCGGCGAGTTTGCGGTGCTGGCACCGGGACTGGTGAAAGAGGAGGCGCTGCAACTGGCCCATGAGCTGGAAACGGCCCTGAGCAGTTTACGCAGTACCGGTGCCTCGGATGTCAGCCCGGCGGCGTACATAGGTCTGGCGCCATACAGTCCGGGAGATTCGGCGCAGACGTTGCTGGGGCTGGCAGATCAGGCGCTGTCTCAGGCCGAGGCCCAGAGCGAGACGATCTGGCATTGCATCGAGCACAGCGCGGTCGGAAGTCTGGAAGACGACCACCACGCCTGGTACGAACTGCTGGATCAGGCCCTGACCGAGCGGCGTTTTCAACTGTTCTTCCAGCCGGTGATGGACGCCAGCGATGTCAGCCGCGTGTTGCATTTCAAGGTGCTGTCGCGGGTGTTCGACGAGGATTCACAAACGCTTGCGGCGGGACGCTTTCTGCCGTGGATCGAGCGCTTTGGCTGGTCGGCGCGTCATGATCGGGTGATGCTCGAAACAGTCTTCGAGCAGCTACCCCGGCACGATCAGACACTGGCCCTGAACCTCTCTGCCGCCACGCTTTGCGACGCCTTCGCGCTAGGCGAAGCGATGGAGCTGCTCAAACGCCATGCGCATCTGGCCTCAAGGTTGGTGCTGGAAATCAGCGAGGATCAGATGCCGGATCAGCAGGGGCTGGAAGACCTGACGAGGCAACTGAGGGAGATGGGCTACTCGCTTGCGCTGCAACACTTCGGCGGGCGTTTCAGCATGATTGGCAATTTGTCGAGCCTGGGGCTGGCGTACCTGAAAATCGAAGGCAGTTACATCCGCGCCATTGATCGGGAGCGGCACAAACGGTTGTTCATCGAGGCCATACAGCGCGCGGCACACAGTATTGATTTGCCGTTGATTGCTGAACGGGTGGAGACAGAAGGAGAGTTTGTCGTGTTGCGGGAGATGGGGATTCAGGGCGTGCAAGGGCAGTTGTTTGGCGATCCTGCGCCTTGGGAATAGAGCGCGTACTCACTGCTGTGGGAGATTCTATGGTTGGGTACAAACGCTCTGTGTCCGACTTGCTGACGATGTTGACTGACCTATGGTCTTCGCCAGCAAGCCGACTCTCACAAGGTTATTGGGTTAGATATACCGCCCCGTCACAAAATGCTGCACATCGTTGAAGCCAGGCGTCGAGGCGTGGCCCGGTGTCACCAGCGAGTCGATGAAGGCTTCATCTTCCGCCGTAATTTTCACACTTAGGGCTTTGGTGTAGCTGTCCCATTGTTCCTCGGTGCGCGGGCCGACGATGGCCGAGGTCACGGCCTGGTTGTTCAACACC
Source organism: Pseudomonas sp. NPDC088444 (assembly GCF_044900175.1). Taxonomy (NCBI): domain Bacteria; kingdom Pseudomonadati; phylum Pseudomonadota; class Gammaproteobacteria; order Pseudomonadales; family Pseudomonadaceae; genus Pseudomonas; species Pseudomonas sp. NPDC088444. Next base: position 338,552 of record NZ_JBJDNK010000009.1, on the reverse strand, counting down.
CACGCAATGGCGAACTCCACCAGGCCTATGCCTTTGTCCTTGGTGTACTGCTGCAGCTTCTGCGCGATGTGCAGCGACTCGGTGCGCCATTCCGTTTCCAGAATCCGCTTGTCCTGCCGTCCGGCGCGGGTGCTGGCATCCGGAGTCACGTCCGGCGCGTATTTGCCGCTGAGCACTCCACGTGCCAGTGGGCTGTAAGGCACCACGCCCAAGCCGTAGAACTTGGCGGCGGTGATCTGCTCAAGTTCCGCCTGGCGGTTGACGATGTTGTACAGCGGCTGGCTGATGACCGGTTTGTCGACGCCCAGACGCTGGGCCACGTTGACCACTTCGGCGATACGCCAGCCACGGAAGTTGGACACGCCCCAGTAACGAATCTTGCCCTCGCGAATCAGATCGCCAATGGCCGAGACGGTTACCTCCAGCGGAGTGCTGTGGTCTTCCTTGTGCAGGTAGTGAATGTCGATGTAGTCGGTGTCGAGCCGACGCAGGCTGGATTCGATCTCGTTGAAGATGTGCTTGCGGTTCAGGCCGCTGGTGTTGGGCGCAGTGTTGCCGGAACTGCTGCCGACTTTGGTCGCCAGCACCCATTCGCTGCGACGCTTGGCGATGGCCTCGCCGACGATCTCTTCGGAGCGCCCGGCGTTGTAGACGTTGGCCGTGTCGATGAAATTCACGCCCTCGTCCCAAGCCTTGTCGATGATGCGCAGCGACTCTTCGGTGCCGGTCTGCACGCCGAACATCATCGAACCCAGTGTCAGTGTCGAAACCTTGAGGCCGGATTGGCCAAGAATGCGGTAGTTCATTACTCGATATCCTTTTCGTCAGGGAAGTGGAAATCAGGACAGTCTGGGACAGGCTTGCAAGTGGTCTCGTAAAGGCCTTTCAGACCGACAGCTCTAGGCCGGACATACTCGCCTGTTTGGGGCGAATTTGAAAAGTGACAATTACAGAAGGCGCCCCATTCCTACAGGGGCAAGGCCATTCGCATATGAGTAGGGTCAGAGGGGAACGTCGGCATTCATCAATCGCGCATTTCGCCCCGCCAGAAAGCACAACGTGCCGCCCACCGCCGTCAGGCAGGCCAATACATAGAACATCGTTGGCGCAGGTGAGTTGATCAATAAATAACCACAAATCACCGGGCTCAGGGCGCCACCGAAAGCCGCGAGGTTCTGTGCGCCCAAATAGCTGCCGCGCAGGTGGTCCGGGGCGATGGTGTCAACGAACAGGTATTCGGCGGGGTAGATGATCATCTCGCCTAACGTGAACACGAACATTGCCGCGCACCAGGCCAGGGTCGTTTCGGCACAGCTGAAGCCCAGCAGCCCAAGGGCGAACAAGGCCGTGCCCAGACAAATCCAGTAGGGCAGTTGCTCGCGTTTGAGGAAACGACCGATCTGATACTGCATCAGGATGACCGTGATCGCGTTGCAGGCCAGTACGGCTGAGAGGATTTTCAACGCCTGCTCCGAGGCGTGCGTCACCAGCAGAAATTGCGACAGGTACAGGGTGTAGCGGCCGTGAACGATGGTGCTGAGCAGGCTGCCGCCCGTAAACAGAATCAGCGTGCGATCGTTTTTGAGCGTGGCGAGGGTGTCGAGAAAACTGCGGGGTTGGTTTTTGCCGCGGGTCACCGTTGGCGGGATGCCGATCATCAAAAACAGGCTGCCGAAGGCGATGGCACTGGCGATCAAGAACGGCGCGAGCGGCAGTTGCCCGGCAATTACCACGCCCAGCATGGGGCCTGTGGCATAGCCGATGTTGGTCAGGGTGTAGCGCAACGAAAAGACCTTGGCGCGCTGGCCGATGGGCAGGTTCTCGCTGATGATCGCCTTGGAGCCAATCAGGAACAGCGCCGACGCGGTTTCGGTGAGCACCAGAGTCAGCGTGGTCAGGTAAACGTTCTGGGCGAAGGTCAGCAGGGTGAAGCCGATGGCGCTGGAGAGCATCGCCAGAATCAGCAGCTTGCGCTTTTCCAGTCGGTCGATGATGTAGCCGCCGTAAAGCCCCAGGAGGGTTGCGAGAAACACCGCGATGCCCATCAGCAGCCCGACATCCTGCTGGTTCAGGCCCAGCTTCGTGCTCAGGAACAGCGTGAGTAACGGGCTGGTCATCGCCCGGCTCATGACGATGGTCAGCGAGCAGACCATCAGGCGGCGGATGACGAGGGAGTAGGTGACCACTGTTGTTGTTTTGTCCTTGTTCAAGCCTTGGCGCCGATCTCATGGAGCGCCGTAAACCTGTGTGGGAGCCGGCTTGCTGGCGAATGCTGAGTGTCAGACACTTTCTTTTTGAATGACCCACCGCTTTCGCCAGAAAGCCGGCTCCCAAAGGGATTACTGCCCTTGGTTCATACCAATCCTGGCCACCGCACCCTGCTCCAGCTCCCACTTCTTCAGGATCTTGCCGTAGGTGCCGTCATCGATCATCGCCTGCAACGCGTCCGCGATGGCCTTGGCCAGCTCGGGGTTGGACTTGTTCACGCCAAGGCCTGTGAACTGTTTGGAGATCGCCAAACCGATGGGCTTGTAGGTGTCCTTCTCTTGCGACATCAGGTAAGGAATGGTTTCGCTGCCCTGCATCGCGGCGTCCAGACGACCCTGACGCAGTTGCGCTCGGGCGTCGGCCGAACCTTCGGAACCCGTCACGACGATGGCCGGTTTGCCTGCGGCCTCGCAGTTTTCCTTGCTCCAGGCCGCGATTTCAGCAGGCCAGGTGGTGCGGCGGCTGGTACCGACTTTCTTGCCGCACAGGTCGGTCAGTTGGTTGAGTTCGGCATTTTTGGTCAGCGTGTACAACTGCGGACCGCTGGTGAAGTAGTCAACGAATGTCACGGACTTCTGGCGCTCGGCGGTGTCGGTCATGCCCGACAGGATGATGTCGAAGCGCTTGGTGACCAAACCGCTGACCATCTGCTCGAAGGCCGTTTCCTGCCATTTGATTTTCACGCCCAGCCGCTCGGCCAGTGCGTTGCCCAGATCGACGTCCAGGCCGGTCAAGGTATTGGTGCTGGTGTCCTTGAAGTCCATCGGCGGGTAGTTCGGCACGATGGCCGCCGTGATTTCGCCTTTGTCCTTGATGGCGGCAGGCAGGTCGGCAAAGACCACAGGGGAGGCCATGAGGCCTGCGAGCAATGCGGGGAGGATCAGTTTTTTCATGGTCGTTCTCGTTTGTTCTGGTTTAAGTGCGAACGGCAGAAATGAAGCTTTGGGTTCGTGGGTTTTGTGGACTTATTAGAATGTCTTCGGGGCTGCCGGCCTCCACAATCTGGCCGCCGTCCATGAACACCATGCGGTTGGACACTTCGCGCGCGAAGCCCAGTTCATGGGTCACAACGATCATGGTCATGCCGGTGTGCGCGAGGTCACGCATCACCGACAACACTTCGCCTACCAGCTCCGGGTCGAGGGCAGAAGTGGGCTCGTCGAACAGCATCAGCTTGGGCCGCATCGCCAGCGCGCGGGCGATGGCCACGCGTTGTTGCTGGCCGCCGGACAATTCGACGGGATAGGAGTGGCGCTTGTCTGCCAGACCGACACGGGCCAGCAGCTCGATGGCCTCGTCGTTGGCTTCCTTGGGCGAACGCTTGAGCACCTGAATCGGGCCTTCGATCACGTTCTGCAACGCGGTCATGTGGGGGAACAGGTTGAAGCGCTGAAACACCATGCCGGTGCTCAGCCGCTGGCGAGCGATCTGCACGTCGGTCAGTTCGTGCAGCTTGTTGCCGACGACGCGATAACCCACCAGTTCGCCATCGACCCACAGGCCGCCCTTGTCGATTTTTTCAAGCTGGTTGACGCAGCGCAGCAAGGTGCTCTTGCCCGACCCGGAAGGGCCAATGATGCACAGCACCTCGCCTTGCTCGACTTCGATGCTGACGTCCTTGAGGGCGTGGAACTGGTCGTAGTATTTGTTCAGGCCGACGGCTTTGACGATGCTTCTCATGTGGCTTTTGTTCATATGCAACTCCAGGGCCTGATTACGAACGCTTGCCAGCGCCACGAGCGAAGCGACGCTCCAGACGGCTTTGGCCGAACGACAACACGGTGACCACCGCCAGATACCAGATACCGGCGACGATCAGCAGCTCCATCACGCGCGCGTTGGCGTAGTAGATGTTTTGCGCGTTGTGCAGCAGCTCGGAGTACTGAATCACGCTGGCCAGGCTGGTCATTTTCACCATGCCGATGAATTCGTTGCCCACTGGCGGAATGATCACGCGCATGGCCTGGGGGAGAATCACCCGACGCAGCGCTTGCAGGCGGGGCATGCCGATGGATTTCGCCGCCTCGTACTGGCCGGTGTCCACCGACAGCAAACCTGCGCGCACCACTTCAGCGGTGTACGCACCCTGATTGATGCTCAGCCCCAGAAGTGCTGCCACGAAGGGTGTCATCAGGCTCACGGTGTCGAGTGCGAACACGCCGGGAATGCCGATGACCGGGAAAATCAGCGCCAGGTTGAACCACAGCAGCAGTTGCAGAATCAGCGGCGTGCCGCGAAACAGCCAGGTGTACGTGATCGCCACATAGCGCAGGATCGGGTTGGCCGACATGCGCATGATCGCCGTGATCACGCCGATCAACACCCCCAGCACCATCGCCAGAATCGACATGATGATGGTGTTGAGCAGGCCCCACAAAATGGCTTCGGAGGTCAGGAACTGACCGATATAGCCCCATTCGATCTGGCCGTTGGCGAAGGCGCGAACCAGGCCTGCCAACGCGACGACGATCAATGTGGCGAAGAAAATCCGCCCGTAATAGCGGCGCGGGACGTGTTCGTACTGAGTGATGTCGAACTCGTTTTCGGCCTTCTTGCGTTCGGCTTGCAGACGCTCTGCCGGGTTCTGGTTCATGGTGTTTCTCCGAAGCGTGTTCAGGCCGTGGTGTTCGATTTCAGCGGGTGATCGTCAGGCCGGTCGGTGTGTGTTCGGGCACGCATTCGAGGCGGGTGTAATCGCTGAGAGTGAGGGCAGTAAAGCGTTCAAGGTCCTGATCGAAGTGTCAGGTTTTATGGTCTGAATTCAGTAACCGGGTCACTGATCAGGGCGTCGTGCAGATGGTTGCCAATCGCCATTTTCTGTGTTCATTATTATCAATCGGGCACGTTTTTGTTGTGGGTCAAAGCCTGTTGAATCTAACGGGCGAGGTAAATAAGCATTATGGAAACTCCACTTTCCACTTCTGGAAACGTGCCGCCCAAACCGGGGATTCGCCCACCCTTGTCGCTCAGCGGAATGGACTTCAAACTGCTGCGCGTCTTCCAGGCCGTTGTCGAAGCCGGAGGGTTCAGTGCGGCGCAAAACGAGCTGAACGTGGGCCTCGCGGCGATCAGCAAGCAGATTTCCGACCTCGAAATTCGCATCGGCATGCGCCTGTGTACGCGAGGGCGAGAAGGTTTTCATCTGACCGAAGAAGGCAAACTTGTCTATCAGGCGTCCATCGAATTATTCGCCTCGGTGGACACTTTTCGTGACCGCATTAGTTCAGCGCAAAATGAATTGATTGGTGATCTGAGTATTGGCGTTATCGACAACACGATGTCCGATAAACGTTCGCCGTTAATTGCATCCCTCAGAACAATGCATGATGAAGCGCCCAAAGTCAGATTGCGCCTGCATGCCTCGCAACTTGACGAGATAGAGCGGGGCGTGGTCGAAGGGCGATTGAGCGTCGGGATCGTGCCGGTGTACCAGCGTCGTGAAGAATTCGATTACTTCGAGTTGTACGAAGAGCCGTCACACGCCTATTGCGCGGCGGGGCATCCCTTGTTCGATGTGGATGATCAGGCTCTGGACATCGACAGCCTGCGTCACTACCAAGTGATCAACCATCGCTACGCGATTCACCGCGACAAGGCCAGTTTCGTCAATTACGACAGCCAGTCGGCGTCAGCCTCACAGGTCGAGGCGGTGGCGATTCTGATCCTCACGGGGCGTTTCATTGGCTTTTTGCCCGAGCACTACGCCCGCCATCTGGTGCACGATGGCCAGCTCCGCGCCTTGCGCCCGGACGTGATTCGCCTGAGCACACCGTTCAATCTCATCCTGCGCCAAAACGCCCCGCGCAGCCCGCTGGTCAAAGCGTTCGCGCAGGCGCTGGGGGTGGATTTGAAACGGGTGGTTTGATTGTTGCGCACTCAGGCAATGGCGGCGAAGGTCAGTCCGGCCGCATGCACCACCTGACCCGCAGAACCCGTCACTATCAGTAGGAAATCACGACGTAGCTTGTAGCGTCTAAAAATCCACCGTCGCCGACACCTTCAACGTTCTCGGCTCACCTTGCGTCAGGTAGTTGTTCGCGGTTGACGCCGAAGCCCAATACGCCTTGTTGGCGACATTTTCGACGTTGGCGCGCAGGGTGATGTACTTGTCGTCGGCTTTGAAACCATAGCGGGCGCCGAGGTCGACGCGGGTCCAGGCCGGAATGCTCAAGGTGTTTTCGGCGTTGATGTACTCGCCACCGGTTCGCAGTATCCGGCCGCTCAGTGCCGCGCCTTCCAGGCCCGGGATGTCCCATTGGGTGCTCAGGTTGTACTGGAAGCGCGGCACGCCCGCGGCGCGGTTGCCGTCGGTAAGGCCGTTGGACGTTTTGCTCAGTTCGGTGTGCATGAACGTCGCACCGGCTAGCAGGCGCAGACCGTCGAGGGGCTCACCGAAGATGTTCATTTCCAGGCCCTTGTTGACCTGTTCGCCGTCGACATTGAAGGTGCCCAGCCGGTTGCCCGGCAGGAGAGTCGTGGCGCTGTTGGGCTGTTCGATGCGATAGACGCCGAAGGTCGCGCCATAGTCGTCCCAGTCCAGTTTCACACCTGCCTCGGTTTGCTTGCTTCGGCGGGGCGGGAACACTTCGTTGGGGTTGGTGACGTTGGTCGCAGGTGCGGTCGGCCCCTGCGCCAGCCCTTCGATCCGGTTGGCATAGAAGGAGACGTGATCCCATGGCTTGAGCACCAGACCGTATACGGGCGTCGTGATCGACTCATCGTAGTTGGCGCTTCGTGCCCCGGAGGCGGTGTTCCAGGCATCGACCTCAAGGCTTTGGCGACGTACGCCCACGGTCAGCAGAACGCGATCATCGACAAAGCCCAGTGTGTCGGAAACCGCCGCGCTCTTGATCCGGTTCTTGCCCACGATGCGCGGATCATGAATGTCCGAACCGAAATAGGTGACGCTCGGACGCGGAATCTGCACCGGGTTGTACAAATTGTTGGGCTGGCGATTGGCAACCAGAATCGCCTCGTAAGCGGAACGTTGTTCCCCCCACATGCCTGACAAACCGAAGTTCATCTGGTGCGTCACGGGGCCGGTGTCGAAGTGGCCGTTCAGCCCGGCGACAGCGCTCTTGTTGTCCTCATCGTGAGGCGAGTAGAGGAAGCCGGTCTTCGCCGTGCCGCTTTTGTCACTCACGTAGAGTGACGAGTATTCGCCGTTTTCGCGGGTGTGCTTGGCGCCGCCGCCGACATAGGCAGTCCAGTGGTCATTGAGGTCATACTCGGCGTTGACCATGCCGTAGGTGTCCTCCAACTGCGACCAGCTCCAGTCCTGCGAGTAATTGTCCTTGGCGGACGGCGGGTGGGGCACCACGCTGCCGTTCGGGTACACCACTGCTCGGCCCTGGTTGATACGCTCTTTCTGATAGCCGAAATCCGTCGAGATCCGCAGGCGGTCGCCGTGATAGTCGAGAGCCACGGCGATCAGTTGCGAGCGCTTGGTCTCGTCGTCGATGGCCGTTTCACCACCGTGCTGTGCCAGGTTGATGCGCGCGCCGAAGCGATTGTCTTCACCGAATCGCTGGCCCAGATCCAGATGCCCGCCCACGGTGGTGTCGCTGGCGTAATCCAGTGTCATGCTGCGAGTCGGGGTGTCGTCAGCGCGTTTGGGCACGATGTTGACGCTGCCGCCAATCCCGCTGCCCTGAGGCGATACGCCGTTGATAAACGCGTTCGGGCCTTTGAACAGGTCAACACGCTCTACCGCTTCGGTGGTGATGATCTGCCGTGGCAGCAAGCCGTACAGCCCGTTGAAAGCAATGTCGTCGGTCTGCAATGGCAGTCCGCGAATGGTGAATACCTGCGAGAAGTTGCCAAACCCCGCCGACTGGCGCACTGAGGCATCGTTCAACAGGACGTCACCCAGTGTTCGGGCTTGCTGATCGGCGATGGTCTTCGAGGTGTAGCTGACCACGCTGAACGGCACGTCTTTGATGTCCCGGTTGCCCAGCACGCCGAGGCGCGCGGACCGAGCTACCTGGCCACCGGCATAAGTGTCGGACTGAGCACTCATGTCCCCGTTGACGGTGGTGGCGCTCAGCTCCATGGCGTCGCCGACTTTGACGTCGGGCGCGACGGTGTAGCCGTTCTCGCCGGTGCTCAACAACGAATAGCCGCTGCCCTGTAACAGATGAGCGAAGCCCGATTGCACGGTGTAGCTGCCTTGCAGGCCGTCGCTGTGATGATCGTTCAGGAGTTTCGAGTCGAAGGACAGCGGCACGCCGGAAATGGCCGCGAACTGAGCCAGGACATCACCCAACGGGCCGGGTGCGATTGCGTAGCTGCGAGCCGCGCTGCTTTGTACAGGATCAGCGGCCAGCGCACTGGGAACAGGCGCCAGACCGGTCAGAGCGATGGCCAGACTCAGGGCTTTGAGCGGGAAGCGAGTGGGACTCATTCTTGGAACGTGCTGAAGCGGCCTGAACGTCATTCGGCAATCCTGTCGAAGCATTGAAAAGTGAGGGGGTTCTCTCCCTCACCGAACGACAGGGAAAAAGGTATCAGCGATTGTTGAAATCTTTTCTTGCTCAGCATCGCCCCTGTAGCAGCACGGCTTGGGCCTGCGGGAGCGAATTCATTCGCGATGAGGCCATGACGGACGACAGATATGTATTGCCTGTTACATCGCATCGCGAACGAATTCGCTCCCACAGGGATTAGCGTTGGAGCTTAGCCGCGAGGCTCCACCGCCACCCAATAGCGGGTCAGGCTGCTGACGCTGATCGGCAGCGTGTTCTGCAACAGGCGCAGGCTGGCGTCGGTATCGCGCAGCGAAAAAGCACCGGAGACGGTCAAATTCGCGACTGCATCGTGGCAGCGCAGAACACCCTGACGATAGCGCCCCAGTTCCTGCAACAGATCGGCCAGTCGCATGTTTTTTGCCACCATCATGCCGTTCTCCCACGTCAGGCTCGCCTGATCCAGTGGCAGCACTGGCGCAGTGCCTTCCGATCCGAACGCGCTTTGCTCGCCGGCGTTGACGATGACGACCGTGCTTGAATGCGTCGGCCGCATTTCCACGGCGCCTTCGACCACCGCCAGGCGACTGGCCCGCTCTTCAACGCGTACGCTGAATCGCGTCCCCAATGCGCGCGCGGTGCCGTGGCGCGTCTGGACGATAAAGGGCCTGTACGTGGATGACGCATCGTGGCCGGTTGTGATCAGCACTTCGCCCTTGAGCAGATTGATCCGCCGCTCATCGGCGCTGAAAGCGATGTTCAGCGAACTGTCGGTGTTGATCAGCAATCGAGTACCGTCTGCCAGTGTCAGGTTCTTCTGCTCACCAACGACGGTGTGCTGATCGGCCATCCATTCCTGCCACGGCAGTTTGTGCTGCGCCATCCAGATGGCCGGGCCTGCGAGCAGGAACAGCCCGATGCGATTGAGCGCCTGACGCCGCCCGATGGATTTGTTGCGTCCAATGCGTTTGATCGTGTCGCTGGCGATCGAACCCGGGATCGAACGGAAGTCGCCCATGATCGCCTCGGCGCGTTGCCAGGCTTGCGCGTGCTGGGCGCTGCGTGCGCGCCAAAGCTGGATCGCGCGATGATCGTCATCCGTTGCCGCGCCGGACTGCAATTGCACCAGCCAGTCGGCAGCTTCGCCGAGGATCTCCGGGTCGATGGCGTGATTCATCAGGCAACACTCAGACAGGCGAGGAAGGCGTCACGCATGTAGCGTTTGACGGTGATCAGCGACACCTTGAGTTCGGTGGCGATTTGCGGGTACGTCATGCCGTCGAGCTGTGACATCAGAAAGGCCTGACGGGTCTTTTCCGGCATCGCTGACAGCATTGCGTCGATGCGGTGCAGCGCTTCAAGAATCAGCCAGCGGGTTTCCGGTGAGGGGACTTCCGGTTCGGGCAAATGGGCAATGGTTTCCAGGTAAGCGCGCTCGACGTCCTGTCGGCGCCAGCGATCAATCACCAGGCCTTTGGCAATGTGGGTCAGCAGCGCACGCGGCTCGGCGCCCAGACTGGCGGTGTTCTGGCGGGTCAGTAGACGAATGAACGTGTCATGCGCGAGGTCGGCAGCATCGCTGGTGTTGCCCAGCTTGCGATCCAGCCAACGGTGCAGCCAGCCGTGGTGTTCGCTGTAGAGATTCTGGACGTGCAAGTTGAGCGATCGATCGACTGACGACATAGAGACCACTGGAAACGGTCCCGGCGTCCGTGCCGGATGTAATTAAGAATTGATCGCATTCTATAGTTGAGTCCTGAGCGATGGCAATTTCATTGCACAGCGTGGGAGACGAGTGGTCTTGGCTGTAGGAGTGAGCTTGCTCGCGATAACGTAGCGCCAGACGAGCACACCCCATCAAGCAGATCGCGGTCGCGAGCAAGCTCGCTCCTACAGAGGCGGGTTCAGCGCCCGTACCCCGGCAAACCCCAATCCTGCAGAGGGAACTCAGCCAAGGACCCCAATATCAGGTCGGCATGGGCGTACTGCGAAACCGGCATGTGCGAATCCGGCACGGCCACCGCGTACATGCCAGCGGTTTTGGCAGCCGTCACGCCAAATGGCGAGTCTTCGAACACCAGGCAGTCTTTGGGATCGACCCCGAGCAGGCGTGCGGCGGTCAGAAAAATATCCGGCGCAGGCTTGGCAGCCTTCACATCCTGATGATCCGCCGTGACCACATGCCTGAACAGTTCGAACCATGAACGGTGATTGCCCGTTTTCACCTGGAAGTAATGCAGCGACGAGCTGGTGCCCACGGCAATAGGGATGTTATGAGCGGCCAAGTGACGAACCAGCGCCTCGGCGCCCTGCATGGGCTGGGCATGGGGGAAGCGCTCATCGAGCATGGGCTGGCGCACGGTGAGGAATTCCTCGGCGGACATCGGCAGTCCCAGTGCGCCAATCACGTATTCGGCGAAATCCTGCGAGCCGCGGCCTATCGAGTGCTGTTTGATGGCCCAGTCGAAGGTCTTGCCGTGCCAGGTGGCGATGGTATTGGTGACTTCGGTGTAGATGCCTTCGGTGTCCAGCAGCAGGCCGTCCATGTCGAAAATCACCGCCTTGATCGGCCCCTTTGCCTTTTGCGCGTCGCTCATTTCATCGATCCCGTTTGCAGGTTGTCGCCCAGCCTAACCTCTGCGCAAAGTTCGTGGCTAGGGCCTGGCGGCTGCAAAATAGCCGCATCAGGTGCTACTCTCGCCGGGCCTCGGACAGCGCTGGACGCTGTTCAATACGAGTATCCCGACGCCGACACCTCTCGGGTCAGGGACGACAACACCTCTCTTCAAGAACGGACATCTTCGAGTCGACACATGAAAAAATCAGTCAACATTGCCGTAGGCGTCGTCATCGTCGCGGGCGCTCTTGTCATTGCTGGCGCCTGGTACACGGGGACCCGTCTGGAAGGCGTGCTCGGTGATGCGGTTGAGCAGGGCAATCAGCAAATTCAGGCGGCGCTGGTCGGCCATGAAGGCAGCGCCAGCGTCCAGTTGCTGTCGCTGGATCGCCATTTCTTCACCAGCACCGCGCACTACAAATTCACGTTCCAGGAGCCGAAGCTCAACGAGGGGCAGCCGGTCGAGTTGCTGTTCGAAGACAAGATCGAACACGGCCCTTTCCCGTGGAGCCGCGTGAAGACGCTCAATCTTGTGCCGGTCATGGCCGCCAGCAACATGGCGCTGGAGAAGAATGTTTTCTCCGAGAAGTGGTTTGAAATGACCAACGGCCAGTCGCCCCTGACCGGCCAGTTCAGCATGGGCTATGACCGTGCGGCGCAGGGCCGTGTCGAACTCCTGCCATTCCAGTTCGACAGTGAGGGCGGCTCGATCAAGTTCTCAGGCTTCACGCTGAACGCGTCAGGTACCGCCAATGGCGAAAAACTGGAAGCCAATGGCGTGCTGGGCGATCTCGATGTGACGGCTACCTCCGAGGAAGGGCCGGTTCACTTGCTGCTCAAGGACGTGACATTCAACACCGGCGGCACCAAGGGCAAGTCGGGCTTCTATCTGGGTCACAGCGACGCCAAGGCTGCTTCGGTCACCTTCCAGGCGGCCAATCAGCCAGCGGTGGTGCTCAAGGATTTCGTCAACACCAGTCTGTTGCAGGAAGTCGAAGGCAACCTGGCTGCACAAGTGACCTACGACATCGCCAACATCAGCTTCGGCGGCAAAGACATCGGCTCGTCGCAGATGCTGTGGAAATTCGCCAACTTTGACATCGCCTCGACCAAGAACCTGTTGCAGTTTTATCAGGACAAAATCCAGCCACAGGCGCAAGCCGCTGCCGCGACCGGCCAACACTACACCCCTCACCTGAGCCCGGCCGATCAGGCGTTCGTTCAGGCCGAGGTCGGCAAGTTGCTGGCGGCCAAGCCACACGTCGAGCTGGAAAAACTGTCGCTGAAAACCACCCATGGCGAGAGCCGCTTCAACCTGTCGATGGATTTGGGTAACCCTACGTCCCTCGATCAGCCCGGTAGCGAACTGCTCAAGCAACTGTTGACCAATCTGGATGCGAAGTTGGTGCTGTCCAAGCCTATGATCAAGGACCTCGCGACGCTACAGGCGCAATCGGCGGGTATCACTGACCCGGCGGCCATCGCACAGAACGCGCAGGGTGCGGCGGACTCCGTGGGCGGCATGGCGATCATGTTCCAGTTGGGCAAGGTCGAAGGCGACAACATCGTCTCGAACCTGCATTACGCCAACGATGTGGTGGACTTCAACGGCGAGAAGATGAGCGCTCAGCAATTTGCCGCCGCCATGATGGGCAAATTCGTGATGCTCACGCGCGGTCAGTGATCACCCGCGCCTGTCTGCTCAACCTGCACTAGCGCGTCAATGTATGAGCGCTGGTGAAGGCGTGCCAGGCGCCGTTTTGAGGTCGGCTTTCCAGAAGCCGAGAAAGCAGTTGGTCGATGAACAGACTCCCGCAATCGGCGCTGGTGTCGACCACGAACTCAGGGTCTATCGGCGGCTCATAAGGGCTGTCGATACCGGTGAAGTGCTTGATCTTGCCTTCGCGCACGGCTCTGTAAAGGCCTTTGGCGTCGCGGCGCATGCACTCGCGCAACGGCGTACTGACGTGCACTTCAATGAACTGGCCTTCGGCGAAATGCTGGCGAATGGCGTCCCGGTCTTCGCGATACGGTGAAATGGCCGAGACGATCACGATCAATCCCGCATCCACCATTAGCCTTGCGACTTCCCCGATACGCCGCACGTTTTCCCGACGGCTCTGTTCGCACATGCCCAAGTCTTGGCACAGACCTCGACGCAATCGATCGCCGTCGAGCAGGTAACTGTGCAGCTGGTGAGCGACCAGTGTCTGGTCCAGATGACTGCCCAACGTGGTTTTGCCCGCGCCGGACAAGCCTGTGAACCAGATGCAGCAGGCTCGCTGCTGTTTGAGGGATTGGCGCTCGTGCTGCCCGACCGTTAACGGGGCGTCAATGATCAGGGGGCGGGGTTCGGTTCTTTGATCATTCATAGGAAAACAGCTCGTAGTCTCGGGCGTAGACCTCGCGAATGCGTTTGCGTGACGCCTCGGAGCAGAGTGTTGCGGTTTGATAGCGTGGACCGGGGGAACGGTTGAGGTGCCGCAGTTGGGTGCTGATGCCCAAGTGTTCGCAGAGGGTGGCGAAGTCCGATTCCAGATGTTCCTGACGGCCGATGAAGTCCACGGAAATCTGGCCCATGCCGTTTTGCAGAAAATGATACTGCGGCGCGAAGTGTATTTGTTTCGACACATTCTCCGGGTGTAACCAGCCATCGACGAACGTATCGAAGCGAGAGTAACGGCTGACCAGCTCGAAAGCGGCTCTGTCCCGTGGCTGCGGATTCTGTAGTAAGTAACGATAAGCCGACAGTGCTCGATGTAATGGATTACGTACAAAGCCAAACTTGAAGTATTGCTCATAGCGGTCTTTGAACTGCTTCTCGTACCAGTATAAGGGCAAGTGGCCGGTGGGTGTGTCGCCAAAAATCGACATCGCCACGCTACTTCCCGCGCATTTTGGAACGTGGATGAAGATGCACTCGAAGTGGTCGAAAGCCTCGGGAAATCGGGCCTTGCGCGACAGCGCCTTGTTGACCACCTGACGGTCCACGACGGAAAGTCGCTCCAGCAAAAACTCGCGCTGGTGCTTTGGAAATAACTTCCAGAGTATGTGGTTCATGAGAAGTAACCTGTAACTGGGGTCTGAAGCGATGTTCAGACTACAGGCACTTATAACGAAAGGGTTGAACTTTGCAAATACTTTACGCTGGCCAAATGCGAGCGGGAAGTTTGTAGTTTTTTGTAAGTTTTCAGATACGTTGGCTACAATTAGTTATTGTTAGTTTATTCAGTAAGTTGCAGGCGGTGCGCAGCGCGCTGCAACGTTACTGTCGAGCCTGTGCGAATCGGCTCAGTCTGATTGCGTTTGCAATTCACTCTGCAACCGATTCTTCAACCTTAAACAACGACTGATCTTCTGTTCACGTGTTTCGTTGGTGCACCGCTGTGGCACCAACGAGTGACGGCATTCCTTCTCCATCAGTTCAATGCTCTGCTGGCTATAGCAGTCCAGTTGCGAGGCTGAGGCTACCGGGGAGGTAAATGAAGGGGACGTGGCTGTGGCTGGGTTTGTCGGTGTCTTTGACGCCGATGGATTCAATACCAGCGACATCGCGAACGCAGCAATGGCGACAGCCGAGAGCGAGAGCTTTCTGAAGTGCACGTGCCAGAAACGGCGCACAGCTCCCCGGACCTGCGCATAAATGTGCGGATGGCGATACGGCGAGAGAAAAAACCACGCGGACATCAAAAGTCCGTAACACACCAGCGCCGGGAAACCCTGCTGCGCCACTACAACGCCGCCCACCGCCAGTGGCACCCCGTGGCGAATCAGCAAGGCCTGCGATGCGGGCCAGTGCAGCCACTCCGGAAGCACCTTGTCGCTGATCCACTCGTCCGTGTTTTCAACCGCCAGTGAAATGGGGCGCCAGACCCGCATGAAAACACGGCAGATGCCGGTCATGATGACGGGGTACAGCAGCAGAATGAGTGCGGCTTTGCTCCCTTCCAGCGGCCCTTTCATCATCTCGTTCGGGATCATGAAAAACAGACTGAACAGCAGCCAGCCGAACCATGTCCAGACGGAAGGGTTCAGCGGCGCCACCTGCAATTCCCTCCACGACTTCAGGTCGGCCTGTGGAAAGCGATCGAGCATTTCCGGATAGCGGTTGTTGATGGTCGAACACAGGCGCTCACAGGTGACCCACACATCGGCGCTGCAAAAGCGCGCCAGCCGCAAACGGTCGACCTTGCGCCCCGGTTTCAGCACCAGCATGGCGGCCTTGTCTTCGACGCTGTCGGTTCGGCCACTGGCAACCCGTCGCTGCCAATGCTCGATGTAGGCGTACTTTTCGCAACGCTCGATCAGGTGCCGCCAGATGAACTCCGGCTGGGGAAAGATCCCCTTGCGGTCATCCCAACCGAACAGCGCGCAGATACGGTCGAACAGCGCAGCGGTCCAGCCCTTGTGGTTGTGCAGGAAAAACATCGTCCAGCGCTGAAACTGGTCGCGGCGTTCCAGCGAGGCCAGCCATGGCTGTTGCGTCAAGGTGTCCAACGCGGCCAGAAAGGCCCGTTCTTGCCCCTCGCTGAGCATCTGTTCAAGCACAGGGCCTTCGATGTCCAGCAATTGGTGGGTGAGTTGGACTTCCTGATCCGCACTCAGACGTAACGTCTGCCAAGGCGTCAGCCAGCGCAGATGGGCCACGGCGGCGCTCAGCAGGTCATTGTCGGTGTGCGCATCGTCCAGGCAGCGCTCCAGCAGACGCTGTTGAAAGGGCAGGTCGCAATTGTGCTCCACAGCGTTTTGATGTTGCTCTGGTATGTTCTGCGCGGTGGTTTCATCCACCAGTTGGTGAACCGTTTGGCGCGCGACTGTCGCGGCATCTGGCGCTGGCATGACCCGATTGACGAGCAAAGTGTCTTGCGGCGCGGGTGGCTTTTCAATCGACGCCGATTCGATCAGCGCCTCCATAGGCCGTGCAACGGCGGCCGTTGGCGTGTCGACATCATCCTCGTCATCAACCCGGTTCCGGGCCCAGTCGAGTGCCCGTTCATAAGCCTCACGCAAACGCTGAAAGGCCTCCGGGTCGTCGTCGGGGCGCGTGACCTTGAGCAGCTTGGCGTACTGGCGTTTGACGGTGCGCTCATCGGCGTCGTCTTCAAGGCCCAATACAGTCCAGGGGTTCATGGCGTTCACCAGTCACCCCGCTCGAAACGTTCGACCTGTTCGACCAGCCGCTTGCGCACCTCGCTGATCTGGCGCTCATCCTGGGTTTCCAGCACGCGCTGAAACTGGTTGGCCCAAGAGCCGACCAGTTCACGGGCGTCGCCCAGATATTCCTGATACAGACGCTCCAGACGCGCGGTCAGGTGGGTGTTCACTTGCTGCTCCCGAGGGTGAATCTTCAGTGAGTTCAGCGCGTTCAGGCGCTCTTGAATCTCATCGGGGGTGAGAACGCCCGGGTTGTTCTCGATCACCAGCGTGTGCGCTTCGCCCGTCAGCGGAATGCGCACATCGGCCTCCAGAATGCCGTTGTTGTCGTAGGTGAAGCGCACATCCAGTTCGACTTCTCCGGCAGGACGGCGTGGCACCTTGATCTCCAGTTCGCCCAGCGCGACGTTGTCTTTCACCTTGCGGCTTTCGCCCTGAAAGATCTTCACGATGACAAAGGACTGATGATCATTGACCGTATTCACGGTTTTCACCCGGCTGACCGGCACCACGGTGTTGCGCTCGATGATCGGCAGGTAATGGCCGGATTCGTAATGTTCGCCGATGCGGTGCGTGGTCTCGATCCCCAGCGTGTAGGGGCAGACATCGGTCAGAACCACCTCCTCCAGCGCCGAGTCTCGTGCCTTCAACGCTGCCTGAATCGCAGCGCCTTGAGCGACCACTTCATCCGGGTTGAGGGTGATCGACGGAAAGCGCCCGAACAGGCTGGCTGTCAGTTTGCGAATCAGTGGCATGCGCGTGGTGCCACCTACCAGCAGGATCTCGTCCAGATCGGCAACGCGGATGCGCGCATCACGCAGAGCGCGTTCAATGGGCGCGCGCAGGCGGTCCATCAGCGGAGCGTACAGTCCGATCAACTGATCCTGAGTGATGGATTTGCGCCATTCCTGATCGGAGTGGCGCAGCACGAAGTCGACGCTCGCCTCCTGCCCCAAGGCTTTGCGCACGCGTTCGGCTTCTCGACGCAAAGCTTGCTTGACCGAGGGCGTCGCCGGAAAGTTCGCTTCGTTCTTGTGCAGCGCCACGAAGTGATCCAGCAGCAGGGTGTCGAAGTCTTCGCCGCCCAGGAAGTTGTCCCCGGCGCTGGCGCGCACTTCCATCACGCCGTCGAACAGCTCCAGAATCGACACATCGAACGTGCCGCCTCCCAGATCGAACACCAGAAACGACGTTTCGCTGTCTTTCTGATGCAGGCCATACGCAAGCGCGGCGGCGGTCGGCTCGTTGATCAGCTTGTCCACCTTCAGCCCGGCCAGCTCACCGGCCACCCGGGTTGCCTTGCGTTGTGCATCGCTGAAATACGCCGGAACGCTGATGACCGCTTCGGTCACCGGCTCGCCGAAAGCACGTTCCACATCGGCTTTCAGGCTCTTGAGCACCAGTGCCGACAGCTCTTCGGCCCGATAACTGCGCGTTCCGAGTTTCACTTCATGCGCACTGCCCATGTGTCGCTTGAACAGCGCGGTGGTCAGTGTCGGATGGGTTTGCAAACGCTCGCGTGCGGCCTTGCCCACCAGCACATGCCCCTCGTCATCCAGCCCGACCACGCTGGGCGTCAACAACTCGCCCAGCGCGTTGCTGACCAATTGAGTGGCGCCATCATGCCAGATGGCGACCAGGCTGTTGGTGGTACCCAGATCAATACCGACGATCATGTCGAACGTGCTCCTTGCGGGACTGCTGTGTCTGTTTGAATCAGACGAATGAACAAGTGGGGTGATTAGAGGCTATCGGCGGGGTGGTGTGGGGCTTGAGTGGGGCGGTCCGTCAGATTCGCATGCTGGAACGAGCACCGATACACATTCTCGGTCATTCTTCCGGTCCTTTTCCTTGCTTGTCAGCCAGCATTGCCCGAAAATTTTGCGTTCTTAGAGCCACTCACCTACACGGACAGTAACCCTTCTCATGACGCCTTATCGCATTCAAGAAGCTGACCTCGAAATTCCCGAAACCTGGCAGGACCAGAGCATCAATATCTTCAAACTGCCTGCGGTGGGCGGGGCGAAAGAAGCCAGTTTCGTGATCAGCCGGGATGCGGGGCAAGGTGAAGCATCGTTCGCCGATTACGTCGCCAACCAACTGAAAAGCGCCGAACAGCAATTACCCGGCTTCAAGCTCGCCCAGACCTGGGATTTCGTGCTGCACGGCCACGCCGCCACTTTGATCGATTACACCTGGCAACGAGAAGGGCGCGAGCTGATGCTGCGCCAGGTGTTCATCGAGCGTAAGCCTGCGGTGTTGATCACCACCCTGACCACCACGCCCGGGGATCTGATTCATCATGAGCCTGCGTGGAAACAGGCAATGGCGACGTTGACGCCGAGGTCATGACTCGCTGACGTGATTGATTCGATCAAGGAAGACGTAACGCAATGGATGCTCAAGCAGCAGCACGGTTAGGCGATGAGATAGCCCACGGTTTCGGGGTCGCGGCGATGATCGGCGGCGCCGTGGCAGGGGCGTTGATCGGTGCTGCGGTGGTCGCGGCAACGGTTGCCACGGGCGGTGTCGCATTGGCGATCATGGCCGGCTCCATCGCAGCAGGCGGTCTGTCGATGTTCCAGATCGTCAAAGGTCTGAGCACCATTTTCAATTTGCCGGAACCCACGACCGGGGCACTTATTCGAGGCAGCCCCGACGTCTACATCAACTTGCGTAACGCCATGCGTGCGGGTGAGGACGTCTCGTCGTCCTGTAGCGGCCTGCCGCTCAATCATCCCTTGTGGCCGTTTCCCGTGCTTATCGCCGAAGGCAGTGCGACGGTCTACATCAACGGCAGCCCGGCAGCGCGGCTGCACAGCAAAATGGTGTGCGGCGCACACATCAAGACAGGCAGCGAAGACACTTTCATCGGCGGGCCAACCCTCTCCGTGGCGTTCGTGCTCGACATTGAAGGCTGGATGCATACCGGGCTTGAAGCACTGGGTCTGATTGCAGCAGGCGCCGGGCTGGTGCTCGCGGCGATGGCGGGTGTGGCCGCCTTGGCAGGTTTTGTCGTGATCGGTGGCGCGGTCATGGGCGGCATGGCTCTACTCGGCGATCTGGGTGACCGCCTCGGGCCGGGCTACCGGGATCTGCTGCAAGGCGTTGCGGGGATGGCGTTGTTGGGGTTGGGGCCAAAAATGGCGAAGCTGGGCAAGCCCACAGCTCCCAAAACGTTCGAGGAGATCTACGCCCGGGCGCCCGCGGCCAAAGCCGAGATCGACGCGGTTGCTGATGAAATCGCAGCTCAGTACGGGGGTAAAGTGGCCAAGGCGCCGATCAAGTCCCAAGCGCGAGCGCTGGAGAAAATCAACAACGATTACGACGGCGATCCGACGCGCATCAAGGACCTC
The DNA here is from genome assembly GCF_044900175.1 of Pseudomonas sp. NPDC088444. Classification (NCBI taxonomy): domain Bacteria; kingdom Pseudomonadati; phylum Pseudomonadota; class Gammaproteobacteria; order Pseudomonadales; family Pseudomonadaceae; genus Pseudomonas; species Pseudomonas sp. NPDC088444. Next base: position 318,693 of record NZ_JBJDNK010000009.1, on the reverse strand, counting down.
GCACGCAACACCATCATTGTTGAAGCCGATCAGGTGCAGACGGTCGCCGCCGAACTGAGCAGCCGAGGCGCCAACGTCAAGATCATCGACGGCGCCACCAACGAAATGGGCTACAGCGGGGTGAACTCGACCCTGCCGACCCGCGCAGGTATCCCCGGAGAAATACAGGTAAACTCGCCCGAAATGATCTATGCCAAAGAGCCGGAACCGCTGGCCCGAGCGCTGCTGGGTAATGACACCTACGACGCTGTCGCTGCGAAGACGGACGTGCCGGGCGGTCTTGGGCATAAGTATTACGAGGATTTCAGGGTATTGGACAAATCCAGCCCTGAAGCGCAAGCGATCGCAGACAAGAGCAAAGCGTATTACGACGCGGTGAGAGGTGGCAGTGGGAATTAAGGACCTGAGTGCATTTGCCTCGCGAGACGTGTACCTGGATTACGACTTCGAAGAGGTGACCTATCGTTGGGATCACCTGACCCAAACGGCCTATGTCCGATTCTATGGCGCTGACGAAAGTGCCAGGCCGGTGCCGACCGATAATCGCCTCTACAACGATGCCGTGCTCTACGGTCGAGAAATCACCAAAGACGAATACGAGAAAGGATTTCCGCGCCGATGAACGCTCTCGACACGGCCATCGCGCTCGCCTGCAAGGCGCACGCCGGGCAGGTGGATAAGTCCGGTAAACCCTACATCCTTCATCCGCTGCGATTGATGCTGCGTTTCGACGACGAAGACGCTCAGATTGCCAGCGTATTGCATGACGTGGTCGAGGATTCGGACGTGACGCTGGAGGCGTTGCGGGAGGCCGGCATTTCGGAGCGGGTCATTGAGGCCATCGACTGCCTGACCAAACGGCCGGGTGAGGTCTATGAAGACTTTATCGCGCGCATCCTCTCCAACCCCTTGGCACGGCGAGTCAAGATCGCTGACATTCGCGACAATCTGGATTTGACCCGGTTGCCGACCGTTACGGAAAAGGATTTGCAACGAGCGGCCAAGTATCACCGTGCGCTTTCTAGCCTGTTGGGCGCAGGTGATGATAGCGCTGTAACTTCTCTCGGCAGTGCTTAAACGTCCAGCCGATATTTCTCAGGGTTACCCCATGTGCGCCGGTCAAGGACTGCGCACCTTTCGGAAAGGTCCTACGGTGCCGCGAGGCCGTAGCCGACTTCATCGCGCTCCAGCAACGGGCATAAACACGTCCCGAAGAGGGCGATTCGATACAACTCCGGCAGGTCAGGAGGTTGGTGAGCGCTCTCACCCGATCCTCTCCCGCACGGAACGCTCTCGCGATGATGCCCTATCGAATTCAGGAAGCTGATCTCGACATCCCCCAAGGCTGGTACGACCAGACCCTCAACATCTTCAAACTGCCCGCCGAAGGCGACGCCCAAGAGGCCAGCTTCGTCATCAGTCGTGACGCCATCGGTACTCACGGCACCTTTGTTGACTACGTCACTAACCAGTTGGCCAGCGCTGAACAGCAGCTACCTGGCTTCAAGCTCTTGCAGAGCTGGGACTTCGAACTGCATGGCTTTCCTGCTGCGCTCGCCGATTACCTCTGGGAGCGGGAAGGGCACGAGTTGATGCTGCGCCAAGTCTTCGTCCAGCATGGCAAAACTGTTCTGGTCACCAGTCTGACTACGACCCTCAACGACCTGCCACACCACGAGACAGCATGGAAGAAGACCATGCACTCGCTCACGATGCGCCCCCTGCCTGCTGACGACGCCTAAGCGATGGCGAACGACTCCACATCCGAGGGGGCGACGGCCGCTCGGCCTGCCGCACACGTTGGAGACGAGATTGCTCATGGTTTCGGCCTCGCGGGCATGATCACCGGGGCGGTCGCCGGAGCCTTGATCGGCGCTGCGGTATTGGTCGCGACCGCAGCAACAGGCGGCCTTGCGCTGGCGATCATGGGTGGCGCGATTGCCGGTGGCGGCTTGTCCGTCCTGCAGGTCGTGAAGGGCCTGAGCACTGTTTTCGACTGGCCAGAACCCACGACCGGCAAATTGGCAAGCGGCAGCCCCGACGTCTTCATCAACGGCAGACCCGCCGTGCGTGCAGGCGAAGATGTCGCGTCATCCTGCACGGGCCTTGCGCTCAATCACCCGATGTGGCCGTTTCAAGTCACCGTCGCCGAAGGCAGCGCCACAGTCTTCATCAATGGCAAACCTGCTGCACGTGTGGGTAGCAAGCTGGTATGCGGCGCGCATATCAAGACGGGTAGCGACAACGTCTTTATCGGCGGCGCAACGGTGTCAGTCGCGTTCGTCCTGGACGTTGAAGGCTGGATGAAAACCGGGCTTGAGGTCTTGGGCGTCGCTGCCGTGGGTGCCGCCGCTGTATTAGCAGCGATGGTCGGTGCGACGGCGCTTGCCAGTGTGGTCGTTGCCGGAGCAGCGGTCATGGGCGGAATGGCGCTGCTGGGCGAACTGGGAGACCGATTCGGGCCAGGGTATCGCGACCTGCTGCAAGGTGTGGCGGGGATGGTGTTGATGGGGATGGGGCCGAAGGTTGCGGTTCAGAGTAAGCGTGTCATCGCGCATGCTGAGGAAGCTAGGCTATATAAGCGTTATGAGATCCGCGGGCTCAGAGAAGAACCTGAGGTTTTTGCGGAAGGACGAATTGGTCACATTATTTTTCGAGATGTGAACCAGCGAGCTCGGCCGTCTGATCAATCTAATGGTAACCATAAGACTTTGATATCTGAAAAGGTCGCTGTAAAAGCTGCCAAGCGTCGGAAGGCTTTTCCGAATGGCAATATGGCAGATGCACACGCAGAGGTAGCTGTCATCCAGCAGGCGTATGAAAAGGGCCTAACAAAAAATGCTGATATGGTGATGACTGTGCACGGTAAGCGAGTATGTGACTATTGCAGGTCAGATTTGGCGTCGATGGCGAAGGCCTCTGAGCTTCGATCACTTTCTATTTATGAGCGAGAATCCGGGGAACTCCTCTATTGGGAGTTTGGTATGACTAGGTTAATGGAGGATAGCGGGATATGAGATTTTCAATGTCTTGGGTGATTAAGGATGGTTGCGATCGCAACGGGGGGAGCAGCCATGTCGCAGATTGGGGTGAGGTATGGGCTAAGTTAGTACGTCTAGGGTCAAACCCAGGCTCGGTCTCTTTGAATATAATTGATGTTGCCGCTATGAGTCCATTCCGTATCAGTGTGGAAACCGATGTGCGTAATTATTTGGTTACTTTGCTGGAAGAAGTGGAGGATGACACTGAAGTGAGGTCATATTCTAATCCGGCAGCTCGCGAAGAAATGGTGGAGCTTTTGGGTGATTACTGGGATGCCCGACTTCTAACTAGCGATTTTGAATTTGTTTGTATGATGTTTAAAGAGTTTTTCGAAACGGGTGATGTTTCTCGTCAATGGCTCAATTAGTGCTGCTATGAAGTTTTTCGACAATTTTGTAAGTGCTGAGCATAGTCTTTCAATAGGGATTGAAGAAGAGACTAGTCGCTTTTATCTTTCCATCCTTGTTAGCAATGGAGCGGTTGATTACGAAGAGTATTATGAGCTGACGTATGGAATGTTACGTTTCTTTTCAAAATGACCTCGGCGCGGCGATTTTATTCGCAGACAGTTGCCGTCGACGGGAGTTGGATGAGTGGTTGTTTATCGTGCCAAGCTCCAATAGAGGTGATCCCATCTAACAGTCGTGACTCAACTGGAAGGGTGTCATTATTTAACGTGGATATACGATCATTGAATATATCTAGTATTCGTGGGCTGTTAAATGGTGGTTTTTCATAGTGTACTAATGGAGAGAGTGGAGAATGAAATTCTCAATGTCCTGGGCGATCTCTGGCATATACGAGCGCGGAGGAGGGAGCAGCCATGATGTGGACTGGAGTGAAGTTCGGGCCAAGTTGAGGTTGCTCGTATCACTCCCGGGCTCGGTCTCTCTGAATATAGAATGCGCTGCCGATATGAGTCCGTTGAACATCAGTGTAAGAGCGGATGCCAGTAATTATTTAGTCACTCTTTTAGAAGAGGTAGAGGATGATACTGAAGTCAGGGCGTACTCCAATCCAACAGCCTGTGCAGAGATGGTTGAGCTTCTGGGGGATTATTGGGACGCGCGACTCCTGACTAGCGACTTTGATTTTGTTTGTATGGTGTTCAAAGAGTTTTTTGAAACAGGTGATGTTTCTCGTCAATGGCTAAGCTAGGGTTATTCGTTTTTGTAAATAAAATTTCGATCAACGTTCAGAAGGCTACAGTTTCCCACGCTCGTAGGACTCATGCAGAAACGAGATGGCCAGATAACAAGGGCGCTTATCGTTATAAGCGCCCCTGAGCTACCTACACGGGCTTCTTAGGGCCTGATAAGAAAGTCTTTAAATTTCCATCGATTACGCCTTGAATACCCTCACCCTTCTTATCCACTTCCTTAGCCCCGCCCGAGTTCAAATCCAGCCTCGCGCTGTCGATGTCGGCTTTATTTTTGGCGTGAACCTTGAACGAGGTTCCTGAAATGTTGATCTCTCCATTGGCATTCATTTCCAGCACGCTGTCTCCGCATACCAAACGAATCTGGCTGCCTGCCTCGATCAGATAACGGGTGGCGATGCTGTCAGACTTCTCGCCGCCCACTTGCAATCGGTCATCGCGCTTCACGCCGCGTTTACGGTCTCGACCGATTTTCACGATCTCGTCGTTACCGATTTCTTTATGCCGGTCATGCCCAACGCTGTGACTCTCATCCACCTCCACCACAATGTCCTGATTCCGCTCGGCATGGATGTACAACTGCTCCTCGCCCTTCTTGTCCTCCATACGGATTTCGTTGTAGTTCGAAGGCGTGCCGCCCTTGCTGGACCGGCTTTTCATCCCGCTCTGCGTGGCGTTGGCAGGTAGGTCGTAGGGCACGGTTTGTTCGGCGTTGTAGACGCGTCCGGTGATGATCGGTCGATCAGGATCACCTTCCAGAAAACTGACGATCACTTCCTGGCCGATGCGCGGGATCTGTATCGAGCCCCAATTCTTCCCCGCCCAGGCCTGTGACACGCGAATCCAGCAGGAGCTGTTTTCGTCGGAGTGATCGTGGCGGTCCCAGTGAAAATGCACTTTCACTTCGCCGAATGCGTTGGTGAAGATTTCGTCGGAGGATCGCCCCACGACAACCGCTGTCTGCGGCCCTCGAATGAGCGGGCGTTTGGTGGTGGGTTGCGAGCGGAAGCTTTGCTGGGCGTCGATGCAGATCAGCGCACTTTCGAATTGCAGCCCTGCGGACGCGCCGCCTGTCTCCAGGCTTTCCTGAGTGATCAGGTACTGGGTGCGCACGATGAGGTATTCGCGGTTCTGATCCAGCCGACTGAAGCCGGTCATGCTGAACACGTGTCCGGCGCCCATGCCACGGGCGTTGCCGTTGAGTTCGATGCGTTCGTGAAGACTCTGGATCGCCTCGATGCGGGTGCGCGCGTAGTGTTCGCCGTCCTCGCTTTGCACGTAGCTGCCGGGGTAATCGAACAGTGGATAATCACCTGCCGAATGCGGGCGCGGCATGGCCGAGCGTACGTCGATGCGGGCACTGGGGCGCTGAAAGTCATAGTCGTTCAGTTCCAGCGAGCCGGGCTGGACTTCCTGCGCCAGTTGCCAGCCGCTGATGTGGTCGCGCTCGCGGTGCTGGCCGTCCGGTGGGTAGAACGGCACCGATTCATAACCCGGCGCCGGATGATGCGCGCCGTAGGCGTCGGCCAGTACCAGAAAGTGGCGGTCCTTTTCGTGACGGAAGTAGTAGTAAATCCCTTCCTGTTCCATCAGGCGGCTGACGAAGTTGAAGCTGGTTTCGCGGTACTGCACGCAGTATTCCCACGTGCGATAGGTGCGACTGAGCAGGTTTTCGACATCGGAGAAGCCCAGATCAGAAAACACCTGCTGGATGATTTGCGGGATGGTCTGGTTCTGGAAAATCCGGCAATCAGAGGTACGGGTCAGCATCCACAGCCATGGGCGTAGCGTGACCGAGTAACTGGCGAACTGGCCGCTGTCGATGTTCTGGCTGCAACGCGCGACCAGCCCGTGAAAATAGCGATGGCCCCCGTTGCCCAATTGCAGCGACACGCTCATGGGCTTGCCGAGCAGTTGGTTCAGGTCGATGGTGTTGTCGCTGGAGGTCAGTTGCAGGTTGTACTCGAACGGACGGCCCAACTCGTCGTAGCCGCCCATGTGCTTGAGCAGCAGCACGTCCGGGCCGAGCGGGCTGGTGACCTGTGTCAAGCGGGTGAGTTGAGTGAATGGCATGGGTTATTCCGCTAAAAAATCATATCTACACCTCGAAGCAGCATGGCTTGCCCGCGGCAGCGTTGATCCGACCGCTGCCGCCGGCAAGCCGGACTCCTACAGGTGAGGCGGTGTAAGTCTTGTGGGAGCGAATTCATTCGCGATGGCGCCGGTTCAGGCGCCCGCATCGCTGAACTGATAATCCAGCTGGTTATCCCGCTCTCGAATCTGCACCCCCGCCATTGGCTTGCCGTCGAGCATGCGCGTCAGGAATTCGCGGCTCATGTCCGGCAGCAATGTATTGGTCAGGATGGTGTCGATCATCCGTCCGCCGCTTTCGGTCTCGGTGCAACGCGAGACGATCAACTCGATCACGCCGTCGTCGTAATCGAAGGCCACTTTGTGTGTGCTTTCCACGCGCTTTTTGATGCGATCGAGCTGCAACCGAGTGATCGCTTTGAGCATGGTGTCGCTGAGCGGGTAATACGGAATGGTCACCAGGCGGCCCAAAAGCGCGGGCGGGAAAATCTCCAGCAGCGGCTGGCGCAGGGCTTTGGCGATATCGTCCGGGTCAGGCACGCTGTGCGCGTCTTTGCACAGGTGCGAAATCAGCTCGGTCCCAGCGTTGGTGGTCAGCAGGATCAGGGTGTTCTTGAAGTCGATCACCCGGCCTTCGCCATCTTCCATCACGCCCTTGTCGAAGACCTGAAAGAAAATCTCGTGCACGTCTGGGTGGGCTTTTTCCACCTCATCCAGCAGCACCACGCTGTACGGTTTGCGGCGCACGGCTTCAGTCAGCACACCACCCTCGCCGTAACCCACGTAGCCGGGTGGTGCGCCTTTCAACGTGGACACCGTGTGCGCTTCCTGGAACTCGCTCATGTTGATGGTGATGACGTTCTGCTCACCGCCATACATGGCCTCGGCCAGCGCCAGTGCGGTTTCGGTCTTGCCCACACCCGAAGTGCCCGCGAGCATGAACACGCCGATCGGCTTGCTCGGGTTGTCCAGCCCGGCGCGGGAGGTCTGGATGCGTTTGGCGATCATCTGCAAGGCATGATCCTGGCCGATGATGCGTTTTTTCAGATGTTGATCGAGATTGAGCACCGTTTCCAGCTCGTTACGTGCCATGCGGCCGACAGGGATTCCGGTCCAGTCAGCGACCACCGACGCGACGGCCTGATAGTCCACAGTCGGCAGAATCAGCGGGCTTTCGCCTTGCAGGGCGCTGAGGCGGGATTGCAGATCAACCAGTTTCTCGCGCAGCGCATGGCTTTGCCCGGTCCCTGAATCCTGATCAACAACCCCGGCGACTTCGCGCAATTCGGCGCGAGTGGCCAGCAGTTCATCGACCAGCGACTTCTCTTCGGCCCAACGGCTTTCCAGTGCAGCCAGTCGTTCCCGCTCGCTTGACAACAGGGCCTCGCTATTGCTCTGGCGAGAACCGGTGTCGATGCCAATTGCATGCTCCCGCGCAATGATCTGCAACTCGGTTTCCAGCGCCTCGATGCGGCGACGGCTGTCATCCACCTCCGCAGGCACGGCGTGCAGGCTGACAGCGACCCGTGCGCAAGCGGTGTCCAGCAGGCTCACGGATTTGTCGGGCAACTGTCGCGCCGGAATGTAGCGGTGAGACAGCTTGACCGAAGCCTCCAGCGCCTCATCAAGAATCTGCACCTGATGGTGTTTTTCCATGGTCGAGGCCACGCCCCGCATCATCAGCAGGGCCTTGTCTTCCGAAGGCTCGCCGACCTGCACCACTTGAAAGCGGCGGGTGAGGGCCGGGTCTTTCTCGATGTGTTTCTTGTACTCGGCCCATGTGGTTGCGGCCACCGTGCGCAAAGTACCACGCGCCAGCGCAGGCTTGAGCAGGTTGGCCGCATCGCCAGTACCCGCCGCGCCGCCCGCGCCCACCAGTGTGTGGGCTTCGTCGATGAACAGAATGATCGGCTTGGGTGAGGCCTGAACGTCCTCGATGACCTGGCGCAAGCGCTGTTCGAACTCGCCTTTCATGCTCGCCCCGGCTTGCAGCAGGCCGACGTCGAGGCTGCGTAGTTCCACGTCTTTGAGCGCAGGCGGCACGTCACCGGCAACGATGCGCAGGGCGAAGCCTTCGACCACTGCGGTTTTGCCAACGCCCGCTTCACCCGTGAGGATCGGGTTGTTCTGACGACGGCGCATGAGGATGTCCACCATCTGCCGAATCTCTTCGTCACGCCCGACGATGGGGTCGAGTTTGCCGCTGCGGGCCTGTTCGGTCATGTCCACGGTGAAGCGTCTCAGGGCTTCCTGTTTGCCCATCGCACTGGGCGCCATCGCGCCGCTGGCCTCGCCGGGTGTGGAGGCTGCGTTGAAACCGTCGCTGGCGCTCAGGGTGTTTTCGGGAGAATCACCGACGTACTCGTCAAAGCGCTCGCTCAGGGCTTCGACCTTGATTTTGTCGAACTCCGAAGACAGGCCCAGCAAGGCATGGCGCAGGCTGGGCGTCTTGAGGATGCCGATCAGCAGATAGCCCGTGCGCACCTGGCTTTCGCCAAACATCAGGCTGCCGTAGACCCAGCCGCGTTCGACCGCTTCTTCGACATGCGATGAAAGGTCGGTGATCGAGGTCGACCCGCGCGGCAGGCGATCCAGTGCGTCGGTCAGGTCGCGGGCCAGCCGCGCCGGTTCGACGTTGAACTGGCGAATGATCCGGTGCAGGTCCGAGTCCTGCAATTGCAGCAACTGATGAAACCAGTGCGCCAGTTCCACATAGGGGTTGCCCCGCAATTTGCAGAAGACCGTGGCGGCTTCGATGGCCTTGTAACCAACGCTGTTGAGTTTGCCGAACAGCGCTGCGCGACTGATCTCACCCATGTTCTGTGCTCCTTGCGTGATGATGTGGCGACGTCACTGATTCGGGTGCCGTCGCGGGGGCCTGATCGGCGTAATGACGGGCGAGGATGAGGTCGCGGGCGTCGTCTTTCGGTTGTCCCAGCCACGTGTTGAAGCCCAGGCGGAACTGGCCGTTGAGTTGAAATTTCGGGATGTGAGGTTGCTGTAGAACCAGATTCAGGTCCCAATCCAGTTCGTGGCCCAGGTATTCAGCGACCCAGGCCACCAGGTGCCGGAATGGCTCGCCGTCGGGCAGCATGCCCATGTATTCATCGAGCGTGAGCGGCCCCAGGCGAATGCGGAATTTGTGCTGGCGGTCCCAGACGTGGCTGCCGAGGCAGAAGTCGACGCCAAGCTGATGTGCGTTCACCCCGAGGCGGCTGCGTTCAGGCAGCTCCAGCCACTGGCCGACGTACTCTTCAATCTCCACCGGCAGGCCGAAGTAGTCTTCGAGAATCGCTTTCAATCCATCCGGGTAGCGGGTTTGTGCGGACAAATGCCCGCTGAAGTGCAGCTTGGCGGTGTCGGGAATCAAGCCCTGATCCAGCAGGCTCGGCATGCCTCGACCGCTGAGCGCCGCCAGTCGTGCCGACCAGTAATCGTCATCGGGCCGGTCATGGCTGACAGTCGGTCGCGCCTCGGCCCAGGCCCGGTAGAACAGGCTGAGCAGGCGATGGTGGAACACGTCCAGAAACCGCTTGCTGGTGCTGTCGGCGTTGTTGCGCTGACGCTCGCGCACGTATTCGGTCAGGTGCAACGGCAGCGGGCCATTCGGACCGCCAAGGCCAAAAAAGAACTGCTCCAGCCGCGCGGGTTTGCCGTCCTCGGTTGGCGTCAGAGCCGCCAGCGTCGACGGGGCGAAGGCACAATCGGGCTGTTGGCCAAGTCGCAATGGATCATCCACAAGGCGCAGCGAGTGGCCTACGCGCGGCAGGTCCGGGGATTCGCACTCGATCCGGCGCAGCGCCTGGAAAAAATCGTATTCCCAAGGCGCTTCGTGCATGTCCGTCAGCGTACTCACAGCGTCGGGCGCCTGCCGGGCTTGGCTTTCCATCGCATGATCTCGCCGCGCTCGCGGGTACGAATGACGGTCTCGGTGAAGCTGTTGATGGAGACATAACGCGCCAGAAAACGCTCGAACACCGCACCCAGCAGAAACACACCCGTGCCGCGAAAGGCGTTCTCGTCGAAGGTCAGGGTGATTTCCATGCCCCGCCCGAACACGATGGGGCCGGGCATTGGCAGGCGGCGTGTGCAAGGTTTGCTGCTGACATCATGCAGCCCCTCGATCTGCAATTGCAGGGCGGTGTCGTGATCGTCGCCATACAGGCGCAGCAGTTCGCGTAGTGCTGCTGCGCCTTGGCCGTTCTCGCTCAACGACAGGTAATTCAGCGACAACTGGCTGATCAGGCGCCAGGCCTTGTAGTCGTGGGCGTGACTGGCGCGGGGGCGGCTGGGGCCTGCGACACAGCGGACCGAGGTGACTGGCGCACTGTCCGCGAGGGTGAAGTCGGTCTTGCCACTGCCCACATTCATGAACAGCGGCAGGTCGCGGTTGGTGCACAGCGCGCTGACGCCAAGCTGGCGCAGGTCATGGCGATAGGGCGCCTGCTGGCTGTCCACCAGACTGACGAAGGTCTCGCTGCCGACATAGGTCGAACGCGTTCCGGTGCGGCGTTGCTCATTGGACAGCACGCGAGGCTCACGGCGCAACGTGTAATAGGCCTTGTTGCGGCCATAGCGCGAGGGATCACGCACGGCGTAGAAGGGCAGGAAAGGCTGTTCAGGCCCGGTGCCGTGGCCCGTCACGCCAGTCAACGAATGGATTTCGAAGTCCATGGGGCGGGTCCGGTCGACGATTACATGATGCTCGTTGACCCTGTCTGACAGATGAATCCGGTCGACCCGCCGAGGAAACAGGTTGATCGCCGGGGTGCAGAACGGCACGAACTGCTGCGACCCCACGCTGCCTTCCAGCGTTTGGTCGAAGCGCTCGAAAAGCACGATCAATTCCAGTTCCTGCCCCGAGCACCGTTGAACGGCTCGCCCAAGCTGAGTGAAATCGACGAACAGGTAGCGCTGGGGCAGGGCGAAATACTCCTGCAATAGCCGATAGCCCTGAAATGCCTGCGGCACCACCGGCATCGCGGCTTCCCGGTCATCGAATCCGCGAGACTGCAACGCATCGATCGGCAAGCGTTCGACCCAGTCCGCGCCTGGCTGGCGAACGAAAACTGCGCAAGCGTTACCGAGCAATTGTTCGTACAGACGAAATGGCAGCTCGTCGGCGCCGCTCAAATACAGCGGCAGGTTGTCCAGATCCAGCGTGTTGAATGGCAGCTCGGCACCGGTTTTCAACGTGATGCGCAGTCCGGCCTTGGCCTTTGGCTCGCTGGCGGCCAAGCGTCCCAGCACGGTCGCAGGACTGCCGAAGTAATCGGCCTGGCTCACGTTCAGCGGCCACAGCGTGACCGGGTGGGCACTGCGGTATTCGCACGGCGTTTGAGCATCCCGGCCAAGCGTGGCTCGCAACACGCTGTCGCGGGGCAAAGTGAATCCGCCGCTCAGCGAGCCTTCATCCGGATCGACCTGCATCTGCACCACGGTCATCGAAGGCGTGGGCGCGAGGTAATGAGGGTATGCGATTTCCAGCAGATTGTGGGTGAAGGTCGGGTATTCGGCGTCGAGCTTCAATTGCACCCGCGCGGTGAGGTACGCAAAACCTTCCAGCAGGCGCTCGACATACGGGTCCGCGCATTCGATGCCCGACAGCGTCAGACGCCCGGCGATCTTCGGGTATTCCTTGGCGAACTCCGCCGCGCTTTCGCGCACGTGTTGCAGTTCCTGGTTATACAGCTCCAGCAGGCGCGGATTCATGCGCGCCTCCGCTGCTCGGCGGGCACCACTTGCACGTGGCCGGATTCCAGATCCAGATCGGTGCGCAGCAACAGCGGCAGGGCCACCGGTTGCGCCCACAAATCACCCTCGATCTCGAAGCTCAGGGCATTGTGGTTCATCTGCTCGGGCAGGGTCTGGGCACGGACGCGCAAGGTGTGGCGCAGGATGCGCGGTTCGAACGTGGCAATCGCCTGATGAATCAGGCCTTCCAGAATGCTCACGTCGATACTCGACGCACTGTTGCCCGCCAACGCAGGCAAACCGTAATTGACCACTGACGTTCCGGCGGGCGTATTCAGCGTGGCGTCGGCGTCCAGCAATGACGTGGTGTTGAGCAGCCACGTCAGGTCACGCAGCACAGAGGCCTTGAGCTGATTCAGCGACAGCACGCGCTTGTCGGCGCTTTCCTGAAGATTGCCAGGCTCCTCGTCGGTCAGGCGGTCGAGCAGCGAGGGCTGCAGGCGTTCGCGAGAGGTCAGGGTGCTCACCAGTCGAACTGCCCAACGAAGATTTTCTGGTCCCATCGGCGGATACTGCATCTTTCCACTTTGTGTACGGGAGCAAGTTCTACGTTGCCTTTGAAATAGCGGATAGCTTGCAGGTCGGTCGTGCAGTGTGTGTCGGGAGGTACTACGCGATTGCTGTGCTGAACCATAAAGATGGTTGCCGAGCGGTAGTTTTCGAGAACGGCCTTCGTCAGAAAGGTTTGGCTGAATTGGCAAGGCCAATTCACGTCAAGGCGCAGCAGCGAGTCGTCTGAGCGTGCGAGGGCGCAGTGACCGTTATCGTTGACCAGACTGATTCTCCGGCCATCGAAAGAGATGTCGAGCACGTCCTTCTGATCTTGGGGTTTAGTGCTGGCATACGCTGAAAAAGTGCGCAGGCTCAAGATGAACGCGTTGAGACTTTTCATCACGCGAGCTCCTGGAGCAAGAAGGTTTTGGAGTGTCATCGTGTTCACCAACGAAAAAGGGCTGTGAACATTTTTTGGTCCTGCACGCCACTTCCACATCTGCTCGTGTTGACTGTCGAGGTCTCATACCTTTCGGCGCGCAAACGTATCGCTTGGGATTGCCGTTGACCGGCAGCCACTTCAGATGAGGGCTCACAGTGCTCGACTAAGACAATGGGGATCGACTGATACACCTCCACCCGAGACTCTCCTGCACGGTTTGGACTGAAGCGGCAGGGCCAGGCGATGTTCGTCAGTTGTGTACTACCGTCTTCTTTGAGCAACGCACATTGACCTTTAGCATCCACCAGTCTCAATAGTTGACCACCCAGAGTGACCGTCATCAGCTTTTCCGAGGGCTGCGGGGGGAGCGGAGTAGCGCATGCGTGAACGCTGTGTAATAAAACCGCCAGCAGTAGCGCTTTGAAGCAGAATTTGATCATGTCAGCTCCCAAAACCAGACTTGCCTCGACATGTGAGTGTCATCAGCAAAACCTTCAGTTCTACCCCTATCCCAAAGATCAATATGGTCGCCTGAACGCTGATCGGGAGTTTCGTTGAGACGCGAAAAGCAATCTTTGAAGAAAATGATTCCGGTTTTCTCTGCGATGCGCTGTCGGTCTTCCGCACTCCCGTTGAGAATGATCGGTCTGCCTAGATGGTGACGCCACAACCAGTTGGCTAACGACTCTGCTCCTCGTGCATGGTCGTGGGCGCATTTGGGTTCTGAATAAGTAGCCTTGTTAACCTTGATGGTCATTTCACCGTTGAGCGCAATGCTCATGCGGATGGCACACTGGTTGTCCCATGGGCCGTCGCAAGGCGAGTCCACTGGTGGGTAAGCTCGTTGCAAGTTAAAAAAAGAAGGCTTTGCCACGACTCATGCTCCCTGCAAAAAATACCTGTTCCATCCACGCGCGTGCCCGTAACGAGCACGCGCGTGGAGGTGATCACAGCTTGGTGTTGGTGCGGATGTTCCAGCCGTACTTGATCAAGCCGCCGTCCTTGGTGCCGTCTGCTTTCTGTGGCTGGTAGTCGACGCGGACTTGAGCGAAGTTCAGCGTCAGCTTCTCGGTCAGGCGATCTTCCGAACCCGAGCCGCCGGTGTCGTAACCGGTCACGATGACTTCTTCAAGGGTGATCACCAGATACTCGACCTGGCTCTCGCCACCGGCCTTGCGTACGGTCAGGGTGACCTTGTCGATGTGCTTGCCGCTGGAGCACACCATCATCAGGTTCGGCGTAGCCTTGTCGATGTATTTGGTGAACGACAGGTCTCGGACATTGACCTTGCCCGCGCCACCCCCGCCGCCGGTGTGCATATTGCCGGACTGGGTCATGCCCCAGCTCCAGTTCAGGACATCGATTTCGTCCTTGTGTGCCTTGTCTTGCGACTCGCCCTTGATGTCACCGATTTTGATGAAGATATCAACAGCCATGTTTTCTCCAGTGTGTTGTTCGCCACGCAATTGCCAGTCGGAGCATATGCCCGAGTTTTTGTGCACGATGCGAATCCTGTAGGAGCGCAGCTTGCTCGCGATCGGCCGCGAAGCGGTCGTGGAATCTGGCGACTCGTTCCTGATGACGGAACGCGTTTACCGGGTTTGCGAATGCTGCGCACTCGATCGCGAGCAAGCTGCGCTCCTACAGAGTTTGTCAGTCCGTTACGCACCCTTTGCCGAAGGCAGTTTGGAAACCAACCGCAACGAGACGGTCAGGCCTTCCAGCTGGTAATGCGGACGGAGGAAGAATTTCGAGTTGTAGTAACCCGGATTGCCTTCGACGTCCTCGACCACCACCTCCGCAGCGGCCAGCGGCTGCATGGCTTTGGTGGATTCCGTGGAGTGCGCCGGATCGCCGTCGACATACCGCAGAATCCAGTCCTGCAACCAGCGCTGCATTTCGTCCTTCTCTTTGAAGGAGCCGATCTTGTCGCGCACGATGCACTTCAGGTAATGCGCGAAGCGGCAAGTGGCGAACAGGTACGGCAGGCGCGCGGCCAGGTTGGCGTTGGCGGTGGCGTCCGGGTCGTCGTATTCGGCGGGTTTTTGCAGCGACTGAGCACCGATGAACGCCGCGAAATCGGTGTTCTTCTTGTGCAACAGCGGCATGAAACCATTCTTCGCCAGCTCGGCCTCGCGGCGGTCGGAGATCGCGATTTCGGTCGGGCACTTCATGTCCACGCCGCCGTCATCGGTCGGGAAGGTGTGTGCGGGCAGGTTCTGCACCTCGCCGCCGGATTCGACGCCGCGAATTCGCGAGCACCAGCCATAGTGCTTGAACGAGCGGTTGATGTTCACCGCCATCGCGTAGGCCGCGTTGGCCCAGGTGTATTTGGCGCTGTCAGCGCCGTCGGTGTCCTCTTCAAAGGCGAAGGCTTCCACCGGGTCCGTCTTGGCGCCATACGGCAGACGCGCCAGGAAGCGTGGCATGGTCAGGCCGATGTAGCGCGAGTCTTCGGACTCACGCAACGAGCGCCAGCCTGCGTATTCTGGCGTGGTGAAAATTTTGGTCAGGTCGCGTGGGTTGGACAACTCCTGCCAGGAACCCATGCCCATTACGGTCGGCGAGGCCGCTGCAATGAACGGGGCATGCATGGCCGCGCAGGTTTTCGACAGCTCGCCCAGCAGCTCGACGTCTTGCGGCGACTGATCGAAGTAGTAATCGCCCACCAGACAGCCGTAAGGCTCGCCGCCGAACTGGCCGTATTCTTCCTCGTACATCTTCTTGAAAATCGGGCTCTGGTCCCACGCCGTACCCTTGAATTTCTTCAGGGTCTTATGCAGTTCCGGCTTGGAAATGTTCAACACGCGAATCTTCAGTTGCTCGTCGCTTTCGGTGTTGTTGACCAGGTAGTGCAGGCCGCGCCAGGCGCTTTCCAGTTGCTGGAATTCCGGGTGGTGGATGACCTGATTCACCTGCGCGGTGAGTTTGGCGTCGATGGCCGCAATGATCGATTCGATGGACGTAATGGCGTCGTCGGAGACCAGATCGGTCTGAGCCAGCGCCTGCTCGGCCAGGGTGCGCACGGCGGTTTCGACCGCTTCGCGGGCGCGCTCGGTCTTGGGTTTGAATTCTTGCAACAGCAGCGAGGCGAACGCGTCGGCGTCTTCGGTCTGGCTGGCTTGGGGCTGATTGTCACGCAGCAATTCGGTCATGGTCGGTCGTCCTGATCAGGCCTTTGGCTCGGTGCTTTGCGGTTTCGGCGCGCTGGCCAGGGCCTGCAGCAGGGCAGGGTCCTTGATGGCCTTCATGATGATGTCTTCGGCGCCGGTCTTGCCGTCCATGTAGGTCAGCAGGTTGGCCAACTGAGTGCGCGCTTCGAGCAACTGATTCAGCGAATCGACCTTGCGCGCGACAGCGGCGGGGCTGAAGTCGTCCATGCTCTCGAAGGTGATGTCCAGACTCAGGTTGCCCTCGCCGGTCAGTTCGTTGGGGACATGGAACGCGACGCGAGGCTGCATGGCCTTCAGGCGCGAATCGAAATTGTCGACGTCGATTTCCAGAAACTTGCGATCTGCCACCGCGGCCAGTGGTTCGGCAGGCTTGCCCGCCAGATCCGCCATGACGCCCATCACGAATGGCAACTGGACCTTTTTCTCGGCCCCGTACAGCTCGACGTCGTACTCGATCTGGACCCGTGGGGCGCGGTTGCGCGCAATGAATTTCTGAGAACTGGTGTTCGCCACGTTGCTCCTCCTGGTCGCTCCTGCGACGTGATTGGCGTCATCGGTCTTGGCCGGTAACGGGGTTGCGTGATCCTTGCACTGTCGGGGCCGCTGCCTGCGCCCCCCGCTTTACTCGGCGTCGGGACCGCGCAGGTTTTCGAACTGGGACATGCCGTCGGGAATCAGATTGCGCACGATGGCCGCGAAGTCGGCGTGCACCAGATTCTTCGCACGGTTCAACAGCACCGGCAGCGGGCTGGAAGGCTCGTGGCGGGCGTAGTAACTGAGAATTCTGTCGAGGCTTCTGACCACGTCATCGCGGTTGGCGATGTCCCCGGAAATACGCGGCGCGGCAGAAGCGGCTGATTCGACGGGGACGGCCTCGGCGAATTCCGGAACCGGGGCTTCCTCGCGCTCTGCACCGGGTGCGTATTCATTCAGGATGTGCAGCGCCTGCTTGAGCGGCTGCTTCAGGGCGGACAGGTCCACGCCCTGAGCTGACCCTACTTGGCTGGAAACGTAGTGCTCAATGGCGTCCGCCGTGCTGTGGGCTTCCTGCAACGCGCTGCGCAGAGCGGACAGTTGCTCGGGATCGCTGTCGCGCAAGGCGCCTGCCAGTTCATCGGGTGTCAGGTGTTCGTCCGGGAAACTTTGCAGGCCACTGGCATTGAGCGCCGCACGCAGGCTGATCGGTCCAAACGTTCGCGAGCGGGTCAGCAGGCTTTCGCGCAACAGCCGAACGTTGGTATCGCAGGCAATTCCAGACAGCGCGTTGATGCGCACGGTGGCGTCGTTGTCATCGTCCGCATCGAGTTGCGGGTAGAGGCTCGGCCAGTATTGGCCCAGTAAATCGCTGATCAGCGTCAGGCTGTTGGCCAGACCCGAAAAGCCGTCGAGGGCGAGGGCGCTTTGCAGGAGAAAATGGGTAATTCGCAGGTCTTTGCTGCGTTGCAAAAGTGCAATGCTGGTGTGTTCGATCTGGCGCCATTGTGGCGGTTCTGCGGGGTGAACCGAGTCGCCCATCATGCGCTCTGGTTTACCTTGGGCGTCGCGCTCCAGTTGCAGAAAGTCCGCGTCATATTCCAGGTCATCACCACACGGAGAATTCGCGGAAACTGCGGCGAGCAACAACGGAACATCCACCAAAATCGATCTCCTTATCGGGTGCGGACAAACCAGTTAATTAGCGAGGAAATTTCCTACGCGAACTACGGAACTTTCCATAACGCATATGATCAGTGATGTCACCAAGACATCATGGAAGTTTGGAAAGTTGTGCATTTTTGGTGTGGAAGTTATCGGTTGTCAAGGTAAGCTATGCGCCCTCTGTGACAGTTGTGATGTAGCTAACAGCGTATGGGACTGAGCAGTCAGGCGCTGTACGAGTGTCACGGATGTGTGTGTAGAATTGTGGAAAAGCCAGCATCTGGCGCGTTTAAACCCGGTTTTTGAGCGTTTTTGCACGATATTCGACTGTCATGCACAGGCCTTCGCGTCTGTCGCAAAAGCATCGAAGTGCAAGCAAGGAGGCGCAGTGTCGCTCTGTCTGACTATCACCAGTTATCACAAGATAACCCCTGGCCAAATTCCCGAGAAATCATTGGATAATGGGGTGATGGCAATTGGCCGCAGTCAAGAAAATGACTGGGTACTTCCAGACCCGGAACGCCTTGTTTCTTCAAGGCATTGCGTCATTCAATATAAAGACGGTCGCTACTATTTGACCGATAACAGCACTAACGGCGTTGAGCTGGTCAATGCCGGTATTCGTCTGCGTCGCGGGAACAGTGAGCCGCTGGAAGATGGCGAACTTATCCGTATTGGTGATTACGAGATTCGGGCGCGAATCGATCATGGAATGAAACTGGATAATCCGGGTGTGTCGGGCGCCGATTTTTCCAACAGTTTCGAAGCGCTGATGGGGCGGCAAAACAGCTCTGCGCCGGTGCCCGTGGAGCCGGTTCCTACTGCACATTTTCAAGGCGGTGGAGCGCAGGACACCTTCCCTGATCTGTTCGATTTTCTGACCCCTGCCAGCGTGCCACCGCAGACCCGCTCGGACCATGTTCCCGCCGAACGTCATGACTTTCGTCCGCCGACGCCCAGCATTGCGCCCGCCCCTGTCGCGCAGCATGCTCCCGTGGCTGCGCCGGGCGTGATTCCCGAAGACTGGAACCTGTTTGTAGAGGTGCCCAAACCTCCGGTTTCTGCGCCGGTCGTACAGAACGCTGCCGTGCCTGTCGTCGAACCGGCGATCACACCCATTCCTGCCGTCGAGGCGCAAGCTCCTGTGAGCGAGGGACGCGAAGGCGATCTTCTCAAAGCGTTTCTACGGGGGGCGGGCCTTGATCAACTGCGTCTCGATCCGGCCCAGGTCGAGGCGCAAATGGAAGCCGTCGGGCGCAGCTATCGGTTGATGGTTGAAGGACTGATCGACGTCTTGCGTGCGCGCAGCAGCCTCAAAGGCGAATTCCGCATGCAGCAGACCCTCATTCGCCCAGTGGAAAACAACCCCTTGAAGTTCGCGCCGAATGCCGACGAAGCGCTGCTGTTGCTGCTGCGTCATGGCAATCAGGCGTTCATGCCGCCAGACCAGGCCATCGCGGACAGCTTCGACGATTTGCGCGCCCACCAGCTCGCTGTGATGGCCGGGGTCGAGGCCGCGATCAAGGCGCTGCTCAAGCGCTTCGAGCCTTCCGAGCTTGAGGCACGCATGGGCAAACCCGGCACGTTGTCGAACCTGTTCGGTTCTCGCCAGGCCCAGCACTGGCAACAGTTCACAGAACTTTACGCACAGATTTCCCATGAGGCCGAAGAGGACTTTCAAGTCCTGTTCGGTCGCGAATTCAGTCGTGCCTACGAGGAGCACAGCGCACGGCTGCGCCGCCCCTGAAGGGCTGCAACAGGAAAAACGGATAGACAGTCAGTTCGTCATGAGGACGCAGGATGTTTCGAAAAGTTGTATCGGCCGCAGCCATGGCGCTGTTGCTGGTTGCTTGTGCCAAAAACGCCGAATCGCCACCGCCGGTCGACAAGGCCGCTGATGCCACCACCCTTGCGCTGCATTTCACTGCCGCTGCGGGCCTCAATCCCGGCGCCAACGGTCAGCCCGCGCCTGTGCGGGTGCGGATTTTCGAACTGAGGAACACGGCGAATTTCAGCCGCGCGGACTATTTCGCCCTCGCAGAGCGCGCGCAGAGTTCATTGGGCGCCGACCTGATCGATCAGGACGAAGTGCTTTTGCAACCTGGCCAGCAACTGACGGTCGATCGCACCCTCAACGCCGCCACTCGCCAGGTCGGTCTGGTGGTCGGCTATCGCGAGATCGATCAGGCGCAATGGCGGGTCGTGCTCGATGTCGTGCCCCGCACGACCAACGAATTTCAGATCGTCCTGGATAAACGCGCCATCAGCAGCACCCCTTCCGTCCCCTCAACTCGCCCCGCCCAATAGGCAATCGGAGAAGCCATGTCCTGGAACAATCGTGTGGTCTGGTCGGAAGGCATGTTCATCGGCACCCAGCATTTTCAACAGCATGACCGTTATCTGGAAAACCTCATCGATGCCCGCAGCCGCCCGCTTTCGGCAGGAGCCTGGGGCTTTTCCGAGCTGTCGCTGGATGACGGCCTGTTGACCCAGGGCAAGCTGGCCATCACTTCGGCGCGAGGGCTGCTGCCCGATGGCACGCCATTCAACATTCCCCATGACGATCTGGCCCCCGCGCCGCTGAACATCGATGCAACCTTGCGTGACGGCATCGTGTATCTGGCGCTGCCGCTCAAGCGCGCAGGGCAGCGGGACACGGTTGAGGAGGGTGAGGCCGCAGGCGGTGCGCGTTTCGTCAGCCAGGTGCGCGAGGTGCGGGATGACAACGCACCGTTCGAAAATCGTGCGCCTGTGGCATTGGGTGCAAGAGCGTTGCGTCTATTGACCGACAAGGACGGACTGCGCGAATACGCGGCGATTGGCGTGGTGCGCATCAAGGAAAAGCTGGCCGATGGTGCGCTGAAACTCGACGAGATGTACATCCCTCCCGTGCTGGATGTGTCGGCGTCCAAATCCTTGAAGCGTTTTCGCGGCGAACTGTTGGGCCTGCTGCATCAGCGCGGCGAGGCGCTGGCAGGGCGGGTAGTTGCTTCAGGGGAGGGCGGTGCGTCGGAGATCGCCGACTTCATGCTGTTGCAACTGGTCAACCGGGCCGAGCCGCTGATTCGCCACTTGAGCGAGTTGACTCCGTTGCATCCCGAGCGGTTCTACGGCGAACTGGTGAGTCTGGCCGGGGAGTTTGCAACGTTTTCCAACGCCGGACGTCGGCCTGAGGCCTTCGGTCAGTACCAGCACGACAACCTTGCGGTGACCTTCGAGCCGGTGATCCTGGCGCTGCGCGAGGCCCTGTCCATGCTGATCGACAGCAAGGCCACGCCCATCGAGATCCACGAAAAGGCCTACGGCATTCACGTCGCCATGCTCAAGGATCGCACCTTGATCGACACCGCCAGTTTCATCCTCGTGGTGAGCGCCGACATGCCCAGCGAAACCTTGCGCGGGCGTTTTGCCCAACAGAGCAAGATCGGTTCGGTGGAGCACATCCGCGACCTGGTCAACTTGCAACTGCCGGGCATAGGCCTGGTGCCGTTGCCGGTGGCGCCCCGGCAGATCCCGTTCCATGCGGGTTCCACGTACTACGAACTGGATCGCGGCAGCGAGCACTGGAAGCAATTGGCGCAGTCCGGGGGCTTCGCGTTCCATATCGCAGGCGAATTCCCGGGGTTGAACCTGGCTTTCTGGGCCATCCGAGGATAACGCGCGATGCCTTCCCACGACGAACCGTTCAACCCGCCGATGCCCGGCAACGACCGAACTCAATTTATGCCTCGCCCCGGTGGCCGAGGGCCTCAACCTGCTGCCGCGCCAGCCAATCCGACACCGCCGCCGCTCTCGGTGCCCGCTGCGCCGTTGCCGGTCGGTCAGGCGCAGGGTCTCAATCCACTGGAAGCCGCAGCCGGTCCGCTGCTGGCGATGCTGACGCGCCTGCGCAGCACCATCGCCCACCCGGCGCCCGCCAGCTTGCGGGCGCAGTTGTTGGGTTATCTGCGCCAGTTCGAAGAGCGTGCCGAAGCCGCCGGTGTGGTGCGCAATGAGGTTCTGCTTGCTCGCTATGCGCTCTGCACGGCACTCGATGAAGCCGTGCTCAGCACGCCGTGGGGCAGCACCAGCGAGTGGGGCAAGCAAAGCCTGCTGATCACCGTGCACAACGAAGCCTGGGGGGGCGAGAAGGTCTTTCAGTTGCTGGAACACTGCCTGCAAAGCCCCCGCGAACGGCTGTATCTGCTGGAGCTGCTGTACCTGTGCATGTGCCTGGGGTTCGAAGGTCGCTATCGCGTGATGAACGATGGCCGCAGCCAACTGGAAGCGCTGCGCGAGCGCACCAGTGCCGCGATTCGCAGCGCCCGTGGCGAGTTCGAGCGCGAACTGTCGCCCCATTGGCGCGGGCTGAGCGTGGTGCGCGATCGGCTTTCGCAATTCGTGCCGCCTTGGGTTGGGCTGGCCATCGGGCTGGCGTTGCTGTTGGTGCTGCTGTTCGGCTTGCGGCTGAAGCTCGCTGCCGACGCGGAACCGGTGTTCAAGAACATTCATGCGCTGGGCGAGATCCCGGTGCAGGCGATCACCCCGGCGGTGGTTCAGCCAAAGGTCATCGAGCGTCCGCATCTGGCGGGCTTTCTGGTGGAGGACATCAAAGCCAATCGAGTGGCGGTGGAAGACGCCGTGGACCGCTCGGTGGTGACCATTCGCGGTGACGAGATTTTCGCCTCGGGCAGCGCCACCATCGTCGATGATTTCCAGCCCCTGATGCTGCGCATCGCTGACGCCATCCGCAAAGTAAAGGGCCAAGTGCGCATCACCGGCCACAGCGACAACCGCCCCATCGCCACCCTTCGCTTCCCTTCCAACTGGGCGCTGTCTCAGGCCCGTGCCGAGCAGGTCTTGCAGATTCTAGCGGCCAAGACCGGCCAGCCCGAACGTTTCTCTGCCGAGGGGCGCAGCGACACCGAGCCGGTGGCTTCCAACGCCACCGTTGAGGGGCGTGCGAAGAACCGTCGGGTTGAAATCACAGTATTGGCGGAGGGGGTCGAGTGAAGGCGTTTTTCGGTTTTGTCATTCGCTGGGTCGTGCCGATTCTGGGGTTGATCGCGCTGAGTCTGATCATCTGGTTCGTCGGCCCGGTGCTGGACGTGTTGGTGCCCGAGGGGCGGCGCTGGGCGTTGATCGTATTGCTGTTCGCGATCTGGATCGTGTGGCGTGTATTTCGCATCATTCAGGCGCGGCGGCATGCAGCAAAGGTCATGGAGAGTCTGGCAGCCGAAACCGCGCCGGACGCTGCCAGCGTGGCCACCGCCGAAGAGTTGGCGACCCTGCGCCAGCGCATGGACGATGCGCTCAAGTTACTGAAAAAGGCCCGTCTGGGTGGGGATGAGCGGCGCAACCTCTATGAGTTGCCGTGGTACGTGATCATCGGCCCGCCCGGCTCGGGCAAAACTACCGCGCTGGTCAATTCCGGGCTGCATTTCCCGTTGGCCGCACAAATGGGTGCGGGCGCGATTCGTGGCGTGGGCGGCACGCGCAACTGCGATTGGTGGTTTACCGATGAAGCCGTTCTGCTCGACACCGCGGGCCGCTACACCACACAAGACAGTCACGCCCAAGTCGACAAGGCCGCCTGGCTGGGCTTTCTCGACCTGTTGAAAACCCAGCGTTCGCGCCGCCCCATCGACGGCGCGTTCATCGCCATCAGCCTCTCTGACCTGCTGCTGAGCAGCGAAGCCGAGCGCGCGGCCCATGCCACGGCGATTCGCGCGCGAATTCAGGAGCTGTACGGCCAACTGGGCGTGCGCTTCCCGATCTACGTCATGCTCACCAAGTTCGATTTGGTGCCGGGCTTCATGGAGTTCTTCGACGCCCTGAATAAAGAGGAGCGCGCGCAAGTCTGGGGCATGACGTTTGCCCTCGACGACGGCAAGCAACCTGACGGACCGCTGGCCAATTTCCTGAGTGAGTTCGCGTTGCTGGAGCAACGCCTGAATGCGCGGCTGGTCGAGCGTTTGCAGCAGGAGCGGGACCCCGCGCGGCGCGATTTGATTTACGGCTTTCTGCAACAGTTCGGCGCGCTGAAAGATACACTGCAAGGCTTCCTCGACGGCGTATTCAAGCCCAATGCGTTTGAGGATCGGGCGCTGCTGCGTGGCGTGTATTTCACCAGCGGCACTCAGGAAGGCAGCCCGATTGACCGGTTGATCGGGGCCATGGCTCAGAGCATGAATCTGGACCGCCAACACCTGGCGCGGCAGACCGGTACAGGCCGCAGCTATTTCATTGAAAAACTGTTCACCGCCGTGGCCTTCGCCGAGCGCGGGCTGGTCGGCGTCAACCCGAAGGTCGAGCGGCGGCGCAAATGGCTGGCGCGAGGTGCGTTGGCCGCCACTGTCGCGCTGGTGTTGGTGGTCGGCACGTTGTGGCTGATCAGTTTCCGCGCCAATCAGGCGTACATCGCACAGGTCGATCAAAAAGTCGCCCCGTTGGGCCAAAGCGTGCAGAGCCTGAGCCCGGCGCAGCGTGACGTGTTGGCCGTTCTGCCGCTGCTCAATGCCGTGCGCAATCTGGCGGGTGATCCACCGGGCATGTCGCAGGGGCTGGGGTTGTACCAGGGCGACATGCTGGAAGCCGAATCTGGCAGCGTGTACCGCAAGTTGCTGATCGCTGTGTTCGCGCCGCGTCTGGTCACCCGCGTGGAAGAGCAACTGCGCAGTGGTGGCAGTTCGGATTTCCTTTACGAAGGTCTGAAGGCTTATCTGATGCTGGCGGACAGCGAGCATTACGATCCCGACTTCATCAAGGCTTGGATCGCACTGGACTGGGATCAAAGCCTGCCACGGGATTTGCCACCCGATCAGCGTCAGGCGCTGGGAGAGCATTTGCAGGCGCTGTTCGAGCGCCATCCGCCCAATGCGCGCCTGGATCAGCGCCTGATCGACGATCTGCGTCGGCAGTTGCAGCAACTGCCCGTGGCCCAGCGGGTGTACGACCGGGTCAAGCGCCAGAAGCTGCCCGACAGCGTGCCGGATTTCCGCCTGACTGACGCCGCTGGGCGTGACGCGGCCTTGGTCTTCTCACGCAAAAGCGGCAAGCCACTGGGCGATCCCTTGAGCGGTTTCTTCACCGCCAAAGGCTATCGCGAGGTCTTTCTTACAACCAGTCTGAGCCAGGCAGGTACGTTGGCTGAAGAACAGTGGGTGCTGGGCCTGGATCGTGCAGACCAACAGAACGTCGCCAGCCTCGCAGGTGATGTGCGCCGTCTGTACTTTCAGGATTACCAGCGTCAGTGGGACGCGCTGCTCGCCGACATCGACTTCGTGCCGATCACCAGCGTCGCTCAGGCAGCGGATGTGTTGCGGGTGATTTCCGGGCCGACCTCGCCGCTGAAAAAGCTGCTGGTGGCGATCGCCAAAGAAACCAATTTGCAGCAAGAAGACAAACTGCTGGCCGAGCAAAGCAAAAAGGTCGAGGGCAGTGTCGATCAGCTCAAACAGCGACTGGGTTCGATGCTGGGGCAGGAGCAGGCGAACATCGCGTCTGCACCGGTGGCGAACGAAGATCCGGTGAGCGCGCATTTTGCCGAGCTAAACGCTTTCGTTACCAAGGGCGAAGGCGAGCCTGCGGCCATCGACGGATTGCTGGCTGACATGAACGCCCTGTACGTGCAGGTCAGCGCCATGGTCGGTGCCAGCGGCGATGCGCTGTTGGGCGAAGCCAAGAATTCGGCGAGCGCTGCGGCGACTCGGGTCAACTTGAACGCCGAACGCCAGCCGCCCGTGGTGCAGGGGCTGGTCAAATCGGTGGTCAGTTCCACCACCAACACCATGATGGGCGGCGTTCGCAATCAACTGAACGCCGCGTGGGTCAGCGACGTGGTGAACGTTTATCGACAGTCGTTGAGCGGTCGCTACCCGCTGGCGCCCGGCAGTGCGCGGGATGCAACGCTGGATGACTTCGGCCAGTTCTTCGGGGTCGGCGGGGTGATGGACAACTACTTCCGCAAGTACCTGCAAGCCTACGTCGACACCTCCGCGTCGGCCTGGCGCTGGCAGCCGGGTGCGGCGCAGAAGCTGGGTATCAATGCCTCGGTGTTGCAGACGTTCCAGCGCGCGGCGGCGATTCGTGACGCGTTCTTCCGTTCCGGCGGCGTGCAGCCCACCGTGCGTTTCGAACTCAAGCCGGTGGCGATGGACGCGTCTGTCACGCAATTCCTGCTGGACCTCGACGGCCAGCAAATCAGCTACGACCACGGCCCGAGCCGCCCGGTTGCGATGCAATGGCCGAACCCTGGCAGCATTGGCGTGGTGCGCTTGTCGATCTCGCCGCCTGCGGCCAGCGGTCGTTCGGGCATCACGCTGGACGGCCCGTGGGCGTGGTTCCGATTGCTGGAACAGTCCGACCTGGTAGCGGGTGGTTCGCCTGATCGTTTCAACCTGAGGCTGCGAGTCGATAACGCCAGTATTTCCTACGAGCTGCGCGCCAACAGCGCGTTCAACCCGTTCAAGAGCCGTGTGTTGAGCGGCTTCAGCCTGCCGGAGCGGTTATGACGACGCTGGGTTTTTACGGCAAGTTGCCCAGCCGTGGCGATTTTGTCAGTCGCGGCCTGCCGCAAAGCTTCATTCAGCCTTGGGACGCCTGGTTGGCGGCAGGGTTGCACGTCAGCCAGCAGCAGTTGGGCGAGGATTGGCTCGATGCCTATCTGGTCAGCCCCTTGTGGCGTTTCGCCTTGGCGGCGGGTGTGTGCGGCCCTGATGCCGTGGTGGGGGTGCTGATGCCGAGCATTGATCGGGTCGGGCGTTATTTTCCGCTGACCGTCGCCCAGACCCTCGAAGCCGGACAGTCGCTGGCCGGTTTGGTGAGCGCGCCGGATGCCTGGTTTGAACAGGTCGAAGCGCTGATGTTGTCGACGCTGGACGACAGCGCCGACTTTTCGGCCTTCGATGACGGTGTGTCTACTCTAGGTTTTCTCCCCACCGTTGCCCGCGAACCGATTCATCGTTTTGCCGGGCTACAGCGCACGCGAGTGAACGAGCCAGAACAACGTCATCGCGTATTGGCCGAACTGGCCTGTGAAGGCGCCAGCCTCTGGTGGGGCAAGGGATCGGAACGCATCGCCCCGGGTTTGATGCGCTGTCAGGGCCTGCCTGACGCCGCTGAATTCGGCAGCTATCTGTTGGGACAAGGAGCGTCGATCTAGATGCCTGCACGACCTGAAACACTTCAATACCGCTCTGCCAGTTACAGCCACGTTGGCATGGTGCGGCAGATCAACGAAGACGCTTTTCTCGAACTGCCGGAAAACGGACTGTGGGCCGTCGCCGATGGCATGGGCGGTCACGCGGCGGGGGATTACGTCGCCAGCCTGATCGTCGACAGCCTGCGTCGGACACAACCGGCTGACGTGCTGTCGATCTACACCTGCGCGCTGCGTACGGCGCTCACGGAAGTGAACGCGGCAGTGCGCGCCGAAACCCTGCGTCGCGGCCTGAGCATGATGGGCAGCACGGTCGTCGCCTTCGCTGTACGTGGCGATCAGGGCGTGTGCCTGTGGGCTGGAGACAGCCGCCTGTATCGGCTGCGCGATGGCGAGCTGATCGGCATCTCCCGCGACCACAGTTATGTCCAGGACCTTCAGGACAGCGGCCTGCTCAGCGAGGCCGAAGCCCGTGTGCACCCGCGCGCCAACATCGTCACCCGCGCCATCGGCGTCGATGACGCGCTCGATGTGGCGATGCTCAACCTCGACATCCTGCCTGGCGACACCTGGCTGCTGTGCAGCGACGGCCTGAACAAGACCGCCGAAGACCACGAGATTCGCGATGTGCTGGGCCATGCCGACCCCTACCAGGTGGTCCGCAGCCTGGTTCATCTGGGACTGACCCGGGGCGCCCCCGACAACATCACGGCCATTGTCGTCAAAGCCGCCTGAAGACCCGAGCATGAACATACTGATTCCCGGATTCGACATCGAAGGCGAGATTGGCGAAGGCGCCATGGCCACGGTCTATCTCGCCACACAACGCTCTTTGGAGCGCAAGGTGGCGTTGAAAATCATGGCCGCAGCGCTGGCTGCCGATTCGACGTTCTGCGAACGCTTTCTGCGCGAGGGCAAGACGCTTGCGCGCCTGTCACACCCGCACACGGTCACCATTCACGACATCGGCAATGTCGGCGACCTGTATTACATGGCGATGGAATACCTGCCCAACGGCACGCTGAAAGAGCGCATCGCCAGCGGCTTGAGCGCTGAGCAAGGCCTGACCTACATTCGCCAGATCGCATCGGCGTTGGGGTATGCCCATGCCGAAGGGCTGGTGCACCGTGATGTGAAGCCTGCCAACATCCTGTTTCGCGCCAATGGCTCGGCGGTGCTGTCGGATTTCGGCATCGCCAAATCGCTGGATGACCGCACCCAGTTCACTCAGGCGGGTTTTGCCGTCGGGACCCCGAGTTACATGAGCCCCGAGCAGGCTCGGGGGCTGGAAATCGACGGTCGTGCTGATTTGTACGCCCTTGGCGTCGTGCTCTACGAAATGCTCGTTGGCAAACTGCCCTACAACGGCACTGACGCCCTGTCCACGGCCCTCGCGCACCTGACCGAGCCGTTGCCGGAGCTGCCGATTCACCACGGTCGCTATCAGCACATCCTCACCAAACTGCTGGCCAAGGACCGCGAAGAGCGTTTTGCCGATGCAGCCGAGCTGATCGCGTCGCTGGATGCTTTACCGCCCGAAGACAGCGACGCTACGCAGATCCGCATGTTGCCGCTGCCGCCTGCCGATTTTCAGGCGAGTCCAA
Source organism: Pseudomonas sp. NPDC088444 (assembly GCF_044900175.1). NCBI lineage: Bacteria > Pseudomonadati > Pseudomonadota > Gammaproteobacteria > Pseudomonadales > Pseudomonadaceae > Pseudomonas > Pseudomonas sp. NPDC088444. The sequence continues at coordinate 290,159 of NZ_JBJDNK010000009.1, read as the reverse complement.
CGCCAAAGAATGATCTGGCAGGCCTTACGCCGGTTTCCATCGAAATCCCCGACACGCCCCCTGTGCAAACCGCGCCGCCACCACGGCCCACGCCGGTGCTGGAAACGTCCAGCACGGCCGAGCAACGCAAGGGGCCTGTGCTGGCCTTGTTGGGCGTCGCGATTGCCGCCGCGTTGGGGCTGGGCATCGGTGCCTATTGGTGGATGGGCGACAACACGCCCGCCGCAGCTTCTACGACTGCGGCCAGTCATGCAGCGCCTGCCGCCACTGCGCCTGTTGCCCCCGAAAAAACACTGGCTGCCACGCCTTCGGTTCAAACCCCGGTGACAGACGCCGATGGCGGCAATCGTCCGCTGTTGATGGCGAACAAGAAGACCCTGTTTCAGCGCGTGTTGAGCAAACCCGGCGCCCAATACGCGGCAGAGGCGGGTGGAACAGGCGATCAGGCGCTTCCGGCGTTTTCGGTGCTGTACGTTTACCAGCGCAAGCACCTGAGTGGCAGCGAGTGGCTGCGGGTTGGCGCTGCCAGTGACGGGCACAGCGAAGGCTGGTTGCCTGCCGATCAGGTCAGCGACTGGAAGCAGAGTCTGGTGCTCAAATTCAGCGAGCGCTCTGGGCGTGCTCCGGCGATGTTCCTGCGCGAACCCGGCCCGTTGGAAAAGCTGCTGAACGACCCGGCAGCGGCTAAAAAGCTGCTGCTCAATGCGCAGAAAAACGCCGATGACAGCCATCAGGTGTTGGCCCTTGAGCCTGCTGCCAGCGCGGTGCCGCAGAATCAGTTTTATTTGCTGCCGATCTTCGACGCCAAGGAAACATTCGACCAGAACGGTCAGCCCGTTCAACTGCTTAACGTCGCCTCCATTGACCCCGGCAACACCCCTCAGCGCACGGCATCCGGCGAGGCGATCAAGACTTCCGCCAGCAAAGATGCTTTCCGCACGGGGGTGGTGCTGGTGGTCGACACGTCGGTGTCCATGCAGCCCTACATCGATCAGGTACGCGACGTGATCGCCGAGTTGCAGAACCAGATCGGCAAGCGCGGCGAACTGGACAGCGTCAGCTTCGGTCTGGTGGGCTTTCGAAACAACGTCAGCAAGACGCCGGGCCTGGAATACCTCACCAAGACCCTGATCACACTGGATCAGGGCCGCGATCCGCAGCGTTTTCTGGAGCTGGCGCGGCAGGTCAAAGCCACCAACGTGTCCAGCCACTCCTTCAACGAAGACGCTTTCGCCGGGGTGATGCGGGCCGTCAACGGTATGGATTGGTCGGGTTACGGCGGACGGCTGATTCTGCTGGTCAGCGACGCCGGCTCGCTGCGTAAGAACGACCCTTTCAGCAGCACGCAGATGAACGAGGCCGAGGTGCGTCAGGCCGCGTTGGGCAAGCAGATCAAGATCTATGCGCTGCACCTGAAAACCGATGCGGGCAAGAAGAATCACGCCTTCGCCGAGCAGCAATACCGCACGCTGACCGCCGACGCCAACCCGCAGATCGGCGACCTGTACGTGCCGGTGCCGGGCGGCGATGTGCAGAAATTCGGCCAGCGTGTCTCGGAAATCGGCTCGGTGTTCGCCGATCTCGTCCATCAGGTGCGCAGCAACCAGCCGCAGGTCGCACCTTCGCTGCCGTCGGCGCCAAGCGTGGCCGACAAATCGGCCGCCATCGGCTACGCGATGCGCATGGACTTTCTCGGCCAGCAAACCGGGGTGCGCGCGCCGCAACTGGTCAGTGCATGGACGGCAGATCGTGACCTCACCAACCCCGCGCAACCGGAGTTTCAGGTGTGCGTGATGCTCAGCAAGTTGCAGCTCAATGATCTGCAACAGTCGCTGAAGCTGATCGTCGATGCGGCGCGCAAGACACAAAGCTCGCCCAAGGATTTCTTCCAGGAAATCGCCAGCGCCAGTGCCTACATGAGCCGCGACCCGTCTGCGCTGCGCAAGGGTGGCAACCTGGCGCAGAGCGGCGTGCTGGGTGAATACCTGGAAGGGCTGCCGTACCGCAGTAAATCGCTGACGATGACCCAGGATTTGTGGCTGTCGCTGAGCGTGGCCGAGCAGGAGGACTTCATCGACGAACTGGATTCCAAGATTCGCCTCTACGAAACCTTCCACAACGATCTGGCCAATTGGGTCCGTTTCGGCGATGCCGAGCCGGGTGATGCGTTATATCGCGTTCCGTTGTCGACGTTGCCGTGATGATGAGCCTGCGAGCGGTGCGCAAGACGCGGGGCGAGGGCAGCCAGCGTTTCAGCCTGGTGATCCCGCGTCTGGAGCTGGGCGCGGGCGAGCAATGGGCGCTGATTGGCCCCAGCGGTTGCGGCAAAAGTACCGTGCTCGACCTGCTCGCGTGGGTGCTCTCGCCTGACGCAACTGAGTGTTTCGATTTCTTTGTCGATGGTGATCATGTCGATGTCGCCGGGCTGTGGCGTGACACCCGACAGAGCGAGCTGGCGCAACTGCGCAGCCGCCAGATTGGCTATGTCCTGCAAACCGGTGGGCTGCTGAGCTACCTCGATGTGCGTGCCAACATCGGCCTGTCACGCCGGTTGCTGGGCATGAGCGATGACGGCACGGTCGAGCGTCTGGCGGCGCAATTGGAAGTTGGCGAACAACTGGGCAAAAGGCCCCACATGCTGTCGGTGGGGCAACGGCAGCGAGTCGGATGCGCAAGAGCGTTGGCGCACAACCCTCGATTGCTGCTGGCCGACGAACCCACTGCGGCGCTGGACCCGCTGAATGCCCTGCGCGTCATGCAGTTGTTGCTGAGCCGTGCCCGTGAGCAGGGAGCGTGCTGCGTGATCGCGACTCATGATGAGGTGCTGGCGCTGGAAATGGGATTGCGCCCGTTGCGCATCGTCTGTGTTCGCGACGAAGACGGCGGTGTGACGGCCACGTTGGAGGTCGAACACTGATGCGTATCACGCTGGTGATGTCCCTCGCCCTGCAGGATTACCGCGCCGATGCGCGGCTCTCGGCCTGCACCGTGTTGGCATTGGTCGCCGTGATCGCGCCGTTGCTGGTGTTGTTTGGGTTGAAGTTCGGTCTGGTGGGCAGCCTGACTGAGCGCCTTGAGCGCGATCCCGCCGTTCGCGAGGTGATTCCCATGGGCGGCGGTCGCTTTAGCGCCGCTTTTGTCGACGCCCTGACGAAACGACCCGATGTCGCGTTCGCTCTGCCGCGCACCCGACAGATCGCCGCCACGGCGGATCTGTCCGTGCCTGCGCAGGAGCAGGTGGTCAACGTTGAGATGATTCCCACCGCCATTGGCGATCCGCTGCTGGGCACGGCATCGCCGCCCGCTGGTGTTGATCAAATTTTGCTCAGTCAAACGACCGCTGAAAAACTCGGTACTCAGGCCGGTGACTGGCTCGACGCTGCCTTCACTCGCCAGGTTTCAGGTGTGACACAGGTGCAGCGCACGCGTTTGCAGGTTTCGGCGGTGTTGCCGTTGGAAGCCTTTGGGCGCGATGCCCTGTTTGCGTCGATGGCGCTACTGGAGGCCGTCGAAGATTACCGCGACGGTCGTGCGGTTGACGCATTTGGCTGGCCGGGCGATGCGCCTGCGGTTGATGAGCAGCGCGTGTTCCCGGCATTCCGTCTCTATGCCCGCACGCTCGACGACGTCGAGCCGCTGCGTCGTTATTTCGCCGATCAGCATCTGCTTGTCTCGACGCAGGCGCAAACCATCGCGCAGGTGCAGTCTTTGAGCCGCAACCTGACCCTGGTGTTCTGGATCATTACCGCCCTCGCTGTCCTCGGCGCTGTCGCCGCCGTTATCGCGGGCGCGCTGGCAGCGGTCGAGCGCAAGCGTCGCGAGCTGTCGGTGTTGCGATTGTTGGGCTTCAGCACAGGAGCGCTGCTGCTGTTCGTCATCCTGCAAGCCCTTTACAGCGGCGTGCTCGCGACGGTCATCAGCTTTGTGCTCTACGCGCTGGCCGAGCGCGGCCTCAATCAATTATTCGTGCAGGTGCCGGGGGAGTACGCCAGCCACCTGCTGTTACGTCATTACTGCGTGGCCGTGCTGGCTGTGCTCGGTGCCAGCGCTTGCGCTGCGGCATTGGGCGGCTGGCGTGTGGCGCGCATCGACGCTTCGGAAGGATTACGAGATGTCTGATTGGCGCTTGATGGCCCGAGCGGCAGCTGTCGCGTGGGCGTGTTTGAGCCTGTCGTCGTTGGCGCTAGCGGCTGAGGACAACACGCTGGATAACCCCAAGCCGCTTGCGGACGACGTTGTGTTGCCGCTGCCGTGCGAGGGGGAAATGGTGTTTCGTTACGTCTACGTGCTGGCGCAAGGTTCGCTGGATGATCGCGAGGTCAGCCTGGGATACCCGTTCAGCGAAGGCGAAGCGGGCTACAAACAATCGTTCATTTCTGGCTATCGCCGCGACTTCATCAACGGCCAGTTCACCTTGAACGACCTGCCCGGCGACTGGCGCAAGACCATTGGCCCGCAATTACCGGAAACCGACGCCGCCACGCCGCTCAAACCGATGCTGTATTTCATCGGCAAGTACGAAGTCACGGCGCGGCAATACGCGCAGGTCATGTCCCAGGCGCAATCGCTGGCCAGCGGCGAACCGGCCCCGGCCTGCGAAGCGCCGGAAGGCATGATCGGACGGCTGCCCAAGGTCAAGCTGTCGCGCTTTGAAGCCGAGCGCTTTTCGGCGGTCTACAGCGCCTGGTTGATGAAGTACCACCGCGACCTGCTGCCCATCAGCGGGCGCGGCAAAACCGATGACGACGGCGGCGTCGGATTCGTGCGCCTGCCCACCGAAGTCGAGTGGGAGTACGCCGCGCGAGGTGGTCAGGCCGTGAGCCGTCAGGAGCTGGAAGGCCGCCTGTTCCCGCGTCGTGTCGAAGGCAGCGAAGAAGACGGCCCGTTGAGTGACTGGGCGGTGTTCAATCAGGTGGCGGGGGGCACTGGCCAGGCCGCGCGACTGATGCCCATTGGCACTAAATTGCCCAACCCGATTGGCCTGTTCGATGTGATCGGCAACGCCGCCGAAATGGTTCAGGAGTCGTTCCAGTTGGTTCACGCCGGGCGTCGTCAGGGCACCTACGGCGGCTTCGTGGCCAAGGGCGGCAATTATCTGGAAGGCGAGGGCACGCTGTTCACCGGCATGCGCCGCGAGTACCCGCTGTTTGCCGCCGACGGCACCGAGCAGAGCAATGAAACCACTGGGTTCCGGGTCGCCATCGGCGCGTTGTCTGCCCCTCGCTCTCGCTATAAAGAGCTGTTCGAGCAGTGGCAGAAAGAGGGGCGACTGGCCTCTCTCACCGATGCCATTGACGACGCTCAAGACCCGACCAAGCGGCTGGACACCATCATCGCGGCCAGCAGCGACCCTCGCCTTCAGGCCGAGCTGGGTCTGGTGAACGAAGAACTCAAGCGCAACGTCTCGCTGATCGCCCAACAGCGTGAAGAAGCGGCGGGCAACCTGATTCAGTCTTCGGCCCTCGTCGCTGAAACCATCAACAACTACAACATTCGCCTGACCAACCTGCGCAAAAGCCAGAAGCAGGCGGCGGATGCCAAGGACGAGGCCAGCGCCAAGCTGTTTGCGGGCGCCATCGCAAACGGCACCAGCGCACTGGACGGCGCGGTGGCCATCTACATCGACAACCTTGCGACCGGCACGCGCTACACCGACGCGGTGATTCAGGCGCAGTTCCAGCGGGTCAAGGAAGAACTCAATCGCAAGCCGGTGCTGGGCAAGAGTCTGGTCGCCCGGGCCACGTTATTCGTTCGTCATGTGAGCAACTACCGCCAGCAGAAGCGGGCGGACCCACAGGCGATTCTGAAGGAATTGCTCGCTTCGGCCGCGCAGCCATGACGGCCGTTGCCCAGCGAGCTTAAAGGGAGTCCGGTCAGGCATGTGCCCTGCCGGCGTTGTAAAACCAAAAAAGAGAGCATCACCATGCAGTTATCCCGTAACCCTGCTGTTAACACTGTGGTTTCGAACTTCAATTGCCGTGGGCTAGCGTTGGTTGTCGCAGGATTCAGCTTCGTGCTGATGGCGGGATGTGCCAACTCGCCGGTTTCCAAAGTAGGCGCGACCACCAAGGTCGAGTACTACCCGACGTGCTATGAGCCGGTGCAGCACTTGCGTCAGACCGACTCTGACGTGAGCAAGTCGGTGCTGGGTGGCGCTGCGGTGGGCGCCTTGGGCGGCGCGTTGGCCGGTGCACTGGTCGGCAACTCCGAAGATCGCGCACGCAACGTTGCCATTGGCGTTGCAGGGGGCGCGCTGGTCGGCGGCGCGGCGGGTTACTACACCGAGAAACAAAAGCAGATCGCTGACGACAATCAGCGCATCGGCTCCTACGCCACCGACATCGACAAGAGCACGGCGGACATCGACCGCAGCGTGGGCTACGCCAAGGCGTCGCAGTCGTGCTACCAGAGCGAGTTCACCAAGCTGGTCGAAGGGCGCAAGGCGAAGACTATCAACGACACCGAAGGACGCAAGCGTCTGGCTGAAATCGTCGCGGGCCTGAAAGAGTCCAACGACCTGATCACCGCAGTGAACGGCAAGGCCGGTGAAGACATCAACAACTACACCCAGGCCTACGAAAAAGACCTGCAAACCGTGGGCGTAAAACGTGCGGACGTCGCGACCGTCGCCGCTGCCGACACCACGACAACCACCACCACGACCAGCAAGAAAAAGGCTCCGGTGAAGAAAAAGCTGCCGACCGTGCCTCAAGAAGCGGTCAGCACCGAGAAGACCTTGCAGGACGCCAAGGCCAAACAGGCGGCGAGCCAGCAGGTGGCAGCCACCGGTCAGTCGCAGGTCAACGCCATGTGCAAAAACCCGGACCTGGGCGACTGGGCACCAGTGCCTTGCCCGAATGTGTGATTGAGCGGGTTTGAGTAACGAGAAAACCGGCCCTGTTCGATGAGCAGGGCCGTTTTTTTTTCAGAACAGACCGACGAGGTAAATCGCGCCGCCGCCCCCGGCCTGTAAACCGGCGTTGACGCCCGCCATGACCAGCGTGCCCTTGGTCGATTGCAGCAATTGACGCTGCATCACCAAAGGGCCGAGCACAGCGCCCACTGGCGTGGTATTGACCGCCATGGTGCTTTTGCGCGTGTGAGAGAAAACCGTGACGCTCGCTGACCAGATAACCGGCGACGGCCAGCAGCACGACACCGATCAGGGCAATCAACAGACCTTGCACACGATCGGCGCGGGGAGTGGAAGAGGGGCTCATGCTGTATTCGTTCGTCCTTGAAGAAGTGATCCATGACGCAGAGTGAGGCTCCGCACGGCTGTCAGAATCGCGCCTTGGCTGACGCAAATCCCTTCGCTGTTTCGCACGATGGGCCGAAATATAGAGTGACAAAACGACCCACCGCAAGGCGTGGCAAATGGTCTGCTAGCTTTGACGCCACCTCTCAATCGAACGCGTTGATCAGCGCATAACCGGCGAACGTCATCAGCAACGAACCCACCACGTGAGTGGTAATGGTCGCCGCAGCCCAGCCCGGACGACCGTCTTGCAGCATGTACACCACCTCGGCAGAGAACGTGGAAAAGGTGGTCAGTCCGCCGCAGAAACCAGTGGTAACGAACAAGCGCCACGCCGGATCGAGGCTGGGCGTCTTGAGGAAAAAGGCCATCGCCGCGCCAATCACGAACCCGCCGATCAGGTTCACCAGCAATGTGCCCAGAGGAAGGTTGGGAAAGGCCGTGTTGAATTTCAGGCCGATGGCCCAGCGCAACACACAACCGAGACTGCCGCCAACGATGACGGCCAACAAAGATTTGTACATGGGGTCTATTCAGAGAGTCGGAAATAACCCGCTGGAAGAGAAAAGCAAGGCGATAGCCTACGCACCCCTCCAGAGGGATCGCGTAGGCATCATCAGCCCGAAGGCGGTTAATAAGGAGGAATGCCATCTCCTGAGCGCGCCATGCTATGCCATCAAACGGCCATTTCTCAAGGGGCATTGCCGGATTGCGCGTGTCGTTCATCTAAAGCTGGCGCCTGTCAGAGATTTCTCTAACCTCTCATCATCGATCCTGAAGTGCTGTCGGAAACTTCCTCAATGACCACCATCTCTCGTTTTCACCTACCGTTGATACTCAGCCTCTGGCTTTCGCTTTTTGTCACCGCGAAGGCCAGCGAGTGCAACCAGTACGAACCGGCCGACACCACCCTCAGCGGCACCTTGACGCGGCAGGTCTTCCCCGGCCCGCCCGGCTTTGAAGACGTCGTCACTGGCGATGAACCACAGGTCGGCTTTTACCTCTCGTTGTCCGAGCCACTGTGCATGAAAGGCAATGAAAACGAAGGCGACATCAGCGTCGAAGACAACGAAACCCTCGTCCAACTGATCCTCCAGGCCACCGACTACGACAACCTGCGACCCTACCTCGACCAACCCGTCGTGCTCAAAGGCACCCTGTTCGGCGCCGAAACCGGCTTTCACCACACCCAGGTGCTGATGCAACAAGTGCAACTCATCAGCGGCATGGCCGCCGCGCCGGTCGACTGCGAACTGCTGAACCAGAAAATCGGCATGCAGGAAGAAACCTACACCCCGCCCCTCCAAGGCAAAATCATCGGCGGCAACGCCTGGATCTACCAAGCCCCCCAATCCACCTGCACCCACAAACGCGAGTTCGTTAAGGCAGGCACCGCCGTGAGCGTCACCTCAGTGGCCAGGGGTGGATGGGTGCGAGCGGAAGTCACCGGGAATGACGGCAAGACCCAAGCAGTGTGGCTGGATCAGGCGCAGGTGGTGTTGGGGTTGGGGGATGGGGAGCAGGAGTAGAGGGAGGGCACAGGCTTTGATGATCTGGTTGATTTTCTGAGCTGCCTGTACGGCAGCTCAGAAAAATCGATGTTCGCGTCTGCGTTACGACGAAACGTTCACTGCCGCACAGGCAGCCCAAAAACAAAAAAGCCCGCGCATCGCGGGCTTCTTTCTATCAAGCAGATTCTCAGAACGTCTCGCACGCGCTGAAATCAAAAATGGCGCACTTGGCGGGATTCGAACCCACGACCCCTGCCTTCGGAGGGCAGTACTCTATCCAGCTGAGCTACAAGTGCAACGCGGGCGCCATGATACTCATCTGGCCTGCGTGCGTCCATGCTGGCGAACGACTGTTGTTGATTTCGCACGTTTCCAGATGTTGGAGGTGACGTTGATCAGAATTTTTCGCCAATACGACAATCAGCGTTCTTTTTTTCGAACGGACTATTGTCCTTTACCCCTGTTGTCCCTAGGATTCGTTTGAGATTTCAAACGCTCCCGTTCGGTCACTCGCGCTTTTCGCGATCCGTGCGTGCGGGGCCCGGCGAATGTTTTCCTGACGGCAGCCTTGTTCAAGGCGCCTTTGAATAATCAATAATTCGCTCCGCCTTGCGCGGTGCTGTTTAGGAGGCCGACATGCAGCTCAAAGATTCGAAGTTGTTCCGCCAGCAGGCGTACATCAATGGCGCCTGGGCTGATGCCGACAGCGGCCAGACCATCAAGGTCAACAACCCGTCGACCAACGAAATTCTGGGCACCGTGCCAAAAATGGGTGCTGCCGAAACCCGTCGTGCCATTGAGGCCGCGGACAAAGCCCTGCCAGCCTGGCGTGCCCTGACCGCCAAAGAGCGTGGCGCCAAGCTGCGTCGCTGGTTTGAGTTGATGATCGAAAACCAGGAAGACCTCGGTCGCCTGATGACTCTGGAGCAAGGCAAGCCGCTGGCCGAGGCCAAGGGTGAGATCGCTTACGCTGCCTCCTTTATCGAGTGGTTCTCTGAAGAGGCCAAGCGCGTTTACGGTGATGTGATTCCGGGCCACCAGCCTGACAAGCGTCTGATCGTCCTGAAGCAGCCAATCGGCGTGACCGCTGCGATCACCCCGTGGAACTTCCCGGCGGCGATGATCACCCGCAAAGCCGGTCCTGCACTGGCCGCCGGTTGCACCATGGTGCTCAAGCCTGCTTCGCAAACCCCGTATTCTGCGCTGGCGCTGGCTGAGCTGGCCGAGCGCGCTGGCATTCCTGCCGGTGTATTCAGCGTTGTCACTGGCAGCGCGGGCGACATCGGTACCGAGCTGACCAGCAACCCGATCGTGCGCAAGCTGTCGTTCACGGGTTCGACCGAAATCGGTCGTCAGCTGATGGCCGAATGTGCCCACGACATCAAGAAAGTCTCGCTGGAGCTGGGCGGTAACGCTCCGTTCATCGTGTTCGACGACGCGGATCTGGATAAGGCCGTCGAAGGCGCGATTGTGTCCAAGTACCGCAACAACGGCCAGACCTGCGTGTGCGCCAACCGTATCTACGTGCAGGACGCCGTTTACGACGCGTTCGCCGAGAAGCTGCAAGCTGCTGTGGCCAAGCTGAAAGTCGGCGATGGTCTGGCCGAAGGCACCACCACTGGCCCGCTGATCGATGGCAAGGCTGTGGCGAAAGTCCAGGAACACATTGATGATGCCCTGAGCAAAGGCGCGAAAGTCCTGACCGGCGGCAAGCTGATCGAAGGCAACTTCTTCGAACCGACTATTCTGGTCAACGTGCCGAAAAACGCTGCCGTCGCCAAGGAAGAGACCTTCGGCCCGCTGGCGCCGCTGTTCCGCTTCAAAGACGAAGCTGAAGTGATTGCGATGTCCAACGACACCGAGTTTGGTCTGGCGTCGTACTTCTACGCCCAGAACATGAGCCGCGTGTTCCGCGTGGCCGAAGCGCTGGAGTACGGCATGGTGGGTATCAACACCGGCCTGATCTCCAACGAGGTCGCGCCGTTTGGCGGTGTGAAAGCGTCGGGCCTGGGCCGTGAAGGCTCCAAATACGGCATCGAAGATTATTTGGAAATCAAATACCTCTGCCTGAGCGTTTGAACCTGCTGCGCTCGGTGAGGCTGCGTTGGCAAGGTTCGAAAAAATACTCATTGGCTGCAGCCAACTCCGTTTTTTTCGAACCTTGCCGCCTTGCCTGACCGTCGCTCGCAACGCTTCAAATAGAGGTGAAAGATTCAGCCCGAAGGGCGCGAGAGCGACGCTTTGCGGGTTTTTGTTGTAGAAAAACTATCTGGTGGCCGGGAGGCCGCGGCAGTCGATCATCGTATGCTGCCGCTGTTGACCCCCGCCGCTTCATCCTTGAACCACGCCGCCCGATGAGCGGTGAATGAGGAAGTCATGAGCAAAACCAACGCATCCCTGATGAAACGCCGCGAAGCCGCTGTACCCCGTGGCGTTGGTCAAATTCACCCGATCTTCGCCGATACCGCGAAGAACGCTACCGTTACTGACGTCGAAGGTCGTGAGTTCATCGACTTCGCGGGCGGTATTGCGGTACTGAATACCGGTCACCTGCACCCGAAAATCGTTGCTGCAGTACAAGAGCAGCTGACCAAGCTGACCCACACCTGCTTCCAAGTGCTGGCGTACGAGCCGTACGTTGAGCTGTGTGAAAAAATCAACGCGCGTGTTCCAGGCGACTTCGCCAAGAAAACCCTGCTGGTGACCACCGGTTCCGAGGCGGTCGAAAACGCCGTCAAGATCGCCCGCGCCGCCACCGGCCGTGCTGGCGTGATCGCTTTCACCGGCGCTTACCACGGCCGCACCATGATGACCCTGGGCCTGACCGGTAAAGTCGTGCCGTACTCCGCAGGCATGGGCCTGATGCCAGGCGGCGTTTTCCGCGCTCTGTACCCGAACGAGCTGCACGGCGTCAGCATCGACGACTCCATCGCCAGCATCGAGCGCATCTTCAAGAACGACGCCGAGCCACGTGACATCGCTGCGATCATTCTTGAGCCGGTTCAGGGTGAAGGCGGTTTCTACGTCGCCCCGAAAGCCTTCATGCAGCGCCTGCGCGAGCTGTGCGACAAGCACGGCATCCTGCTGATCGCTGACGAAGTGCAGACCGGCGCTGGCCGTACCGGCACTTTCTTCGCCATGGAGCAAATGGGCGTTGCGCCTGACCTGACCACCTTCGCCAAATCCATCGCTGGTGGCTTCCCGCTGGCCGGTGTGTGCGGCAAGGCCGAATACATGGACGCCATCGCCCCGGGCGGTCTGGGCGGCACCTACGCGGGTAGCCCGATTGCTTGCGCCGCTGCCTTGGCGGTCATGGAAGTGTTCGAAGAAGAAAACCTGCTGGACCGCAGCAAGGCTGTGGGTGAACGTCTGGTCACGGGCCTGAAAGCCATCCAAGCCAAACACCCAAGTGTGATCGGCGACGTTCGTGCTCTGGGCTCGATGATCGCCATCGAGTGCTTCGAAAACGGCGACACTCACAAGCCAAACGCGGCTGCCGTGGCTTCGGTCGTTGCCAAGGCGCGTGACAAGGGGCTGATCCTGCTGTCGTGCGGCACCTACGGTAACGTGCTGCGCGTTCTGGTTCCGCTGACCTCGCCAGACGAGCAGCTGGACAAAGGCCTGAAGATCATCGAAGAGTGCTTCGCTGAACTGGCTTGATGCTCCAGCGGTCAGGTCGCAATTGATCAAATTGTGACCAGTTCGTCAGAAAAAACCTGCTTCGGCAGGTTTTTTCGTTTATTGACGTCAGAAAACGCGCTTTTGCCCTGTCTCACTCGCCGGTCTTTGACTAATGTACGAAGACTGATGCCGGAGAGTCATGATGACCGTTGTAGAGGCGCCTCTAGTTCCTCGTGTGTTGATCGCCGAGGCGGACCCTTGGGCCCGCGAAATGCTCAGTGAGTTGGTGCTGGATGTGCGCTGTGATGCACAGCTTGATGTGTGCCTGGACGGCAAACAGGCTGTGGAACTGATGCGCGGGTACATTCCAGACTTGGTGATCGCGTCCCGCGAACTGCCGGGCGTGGACGGCCTGAGCCTGTTGCGAGGTGTAAGGCTGCTCAAGCGCCAGCCTGCCGTGCGTTTCATTCTGCTGAGCAATCGCAACGACAGCGCCAGCGTACGCGAAGCCGTGCAATTGGCCCCCACCGCATACCTGACCAAACCCCTTAATATCGACAACTTGCGCCAACGGTTGGAAAACCTGCTGCTCAAGGATGGCGCGCAAGTGGCGTGTGAGGTCCCGGCACTGGCCCCAGGCGTCGGGTTGGATGCCTTTCTGGAGAAACGCCGTGAACTGGCCGATGGCGGCCCGCTGTATGTCGATGTGCGTGATGTGCTGGCGCGCAGCCGCAGCCCGGCAGGCGTTGATCTCAAGGTACTTGAGCGCGAGTTGATCGAAGACCCCCATGTCACTGCTGTGCTGATCGCGGCGGCCAACAGTGCGTCGCAGCATCAGGGCAAGCCGCAGCAGACGCTGGTGCAGGCGCTGAACGTTCTGGGCGGCGCGCAGAGCACCAATCTGATTCAGGGGCTGGCGCTCAAGCGTGGGGCGATATTGACCGACGAAGCCCTGATTCTTCAGGCGAGCCAGATTTGGGACGTGTCTCGTCGCACGGCGGGGTATGCGCGGATTCTGGCGCGCACGCTGGATCTGGATCACGAGCGCTGTTATTGCGCGGGGCTGCTCAGGGGGTTGGGTGATCTGTCGGTCATTCGCTGCCTTCAGGAGTGGCGTCAGGCGGGGGGCACGCTGGATGACGCGACCATCGCTCACGCCCTTGAGCAATATGCCGCTGCGTTCGGTTCGGCGTTGCGCACCCGCTGGCGTCTGCCGCTGGAGTTGCGCGAGCTGATCGCGGCCGTTTACCAGTACAACACCGGGGTTTACACCCGTGAGGTGTTGGCGATGAATCTGGCAGGGCAGATGGGGCGGCTGGGGCAGGAAGACCCGCTTGAAGCGCTGGCCAAGAGCAAGTCGGCGCGGCTGTTGAAGGTCAATGCGTCGGATCTGGAGCGGGTGCGTAATAAGTTGGTCGCTTGATTACGTCTTCAAGACGGGACGCAAACTTGTGGGAGCCGGCTTGCTGGCTACCACAAGGATAGGAGCGCGTCAGGTGAGTTTGCGTCACACGCCACTCAAAGGCAGATTTACACCAACACAATCTGATTCTTGCCCTGCCGCTTGGCTTGATACATCGCCGCATCCGCGCGGGCGAAGAGGGCTTCGAGGCTTTGGTCCTGTTTGCCGAGGTTGGTCAGGCCCTGGCTTGCGGTAATCCCATACACCTTGTCGTCACGCTGAAAGGTCAGGCGCTGAATTTCACGTTGCAGACGCTCGGCGATCTGTTTGGCCATGTCGGGTGCGCAGCCGACGAAAACCGCCGCAAATTCCTCACCGCCGATACGCCCGAACAGGTCGCCACGGCGCAGCGTATTTCGCCCACATTCGGCAATGCGTTGCAGTACAACGTCGCCTTCCTGATGGCCCCAGGTGTCGTTGACCATTTTGAAGTCATCGACGTCAAGCAACAGAAACGCCATCGGTGTGCCCTGCAAACGGGCTTGCTCGAACTCGCGCTGTGCGCATTCGAAGAAATGCCGTCGGTTGCTGCTTTGGGTGAGGACATCGGTGGTCGCCAGACGCTGCAATTCGTCTTCGAGCTGTTTCTTCTCGGTGATGTCTTCGGCGATGCCGACCACGATCAGACGCTGATCGGCCTGGTGGCTGACGAAGCACTTGTCACTGAGCCAGCGCACCTGCCCGTCCGCGCGGATGATGCGGTATTCGCGATCCTCGATGGAGCCCTTTTCCAGCACTTCACTCAAGCTGCGCTCGGCGTAATCCAGATCGTCGGGGTAGATGCTGTCACGCCACTCGCCAAAGTCGGCGAGCAACAGACCGGCCGAGCGACCGAAGATGCGCTCATAAGCAGGGCTGACGTAAACCATGCGCTGGGTCTGCCAGTCGAAGGCCCATAACACGGCGTTGACGCTGACCAGCAAGGAGCTGAACAACTGCTCCCGTTCACTCAGGCGCGCGACTTCCGCCTGGGCGTGCATCAGGGCCAGAAGGGTTTCAGCGGAGGCTGGGGTGTCGAGCGCGGATTTATTGTTGTCCATGAGCACGGCATCTCAAAATAAGGTGCGGCGCACAGCCACAACGTGTCACACAGCATAGTGCGAAGGTGCTAATGAGATAGGTGTAGTGGCACTTAGTTCCGACAGGCGCACATCCATCCGGATGTGCGCCGATCAACGGCATCAGCCGTGGTGGGGGCGTAGCGAGTAGGATTTGAGCTGATCAGCGAAGTCGCGCAGGGACTGAATACCGCTGGCTTCGGCTTCGTGCACCCAGTCCTTGATCGCGGCGAGCATGTCGTGGCCGTTGCTGCTGGTGCGTGCCCAGATCTGTTGCAGGGCCAGGCGCTTTTCATAGATCACCTTCAAGGCCTGGCTGTGCTCCAGCATGGTCTGGATGCGCACCTGATGCTTGTCTTCAAGCAGGCTGGTTTCCCGGGACAACAGGCGTTTGGCGCGGCGGAATTGATGACGCACCGATGCATCGGCCTTGACCAGTTCCTGTTTCACCAACGGCGCGATCACCAGCTTGCGGTACTGCGCCATGATCTGGAACCGGTTGTTGAGAATGGCCATGGCGGTGTCCATGTCCACGTGGCCCTTGCCTTCGACCCGATGGGCAATGGGCGCAACCCGCTGCACCTTGGCCAGACGCAGCCAGGTGAACACCTTGATCCACGCCCAGCCCATGTCGAACTCCCAGCGCTTGACCGACAGCTTGGCCGAGTTGGGGTAGGTGTGGTGGTTGTTGTGCAGCTCCTCGCCGCCGATCAGGATGCCCCACGGCACCAGATTGGTCGCGGCGTCACGGCATTCGAAGTTGCGGTAGCCGACGGCATGGCCCAGGCCATTGACCACACCGGCCGCCCAGAGCGGAATCCAGATCATCTGGATGGCCCAGACCGTGATGCCGATGACGCCGAACAGCGCCAGGTCCAGCACTGCCATGATCGCAATGCCCAGTTTCGGGTAGCGCGAGTACAGGTTACGTTCGATCCAGTCTTCGGGGCAGTTCTTGCCGTAGATGCGCAGTGTGTCCGGATTTTCCGCTTCGGCGCGATACAGCTCGGCGCCTTTGCGCAGTACGGTAGACAAGCCCTTGATGACCGGGCTGTGCGGATCATCTTCGGTTTCGCATTTGGCGTGATGCTTGCGGTGGACGGCGGTCCATTCGCGGGTGTTCTGCGCCGTGGTCAGCCACAGCCAGAAACGGAAAAAGTGCTTGAGCCCGGCATTCAGCTCCAGTGAGCGGTGCGCGGAATAGCGATGAAGATAGACTGTGACGCTGACGATGGTGACGTGAGTCATCGCCAGAATGACTGCGACCAATTGCCAGACGGAAAGGTCGAGTAGACCGTTGTTCCACATAGGCTGAGTTGCCCTCGGTTGTAACGCATCGGGTGTGCAGGGCCTGTGCGACGGCCCTGAGATGGCAACGCGCATTATCACTTAGCCATCTGATAAAAACAGTCCGCGTTTGAGATAAGCGTCGCAGGATGTTTCTTACTCTATAATCCCGTCCATTCGTAAGGCTTTTGGTTTTCCATGTCAGCGATTACCCGAGATGCGCTCAAAACCGCACTGTTGTATGGGCTGCTGTCGATTTTCTGGCTGGCGTTCAGCGACTACGCGTTACCCCATTTGATCGATGACCCGGTCCGGTTGGCCCGCGCCCAACTGATGAGCGGTTATGGGTGGCTGGCCATCAGTGGCGTCTGCATCTTTCTCGCCCGCGTCCGATTGTCACGGCGGATAGGGATGGGGCCTCGGCGTGATGAAGACATTCAGCGCCTAAGGCTCGCATCGGCGGTCTTCGACAGCACACTGGAAGGTGTGCTGGTCACCGACGCCAACGGTGTGATCGTGCACGTTAATCGCGCGTTCATGCAAATCACCGGTTACCGCCAGGACGAAGTGCTGGGCCTGACGCCCAACAAGTTCAAGTCCGGGCGCCACGGCCCGGAATTCTACGAGCGCATGTACAAGACCATCCTCAGCGCCGGGCAATGGAGTGGTGAAATCTGGAACCGGCGCAAGAGCGGCGAGGTTTATCCGCAGTGGCAGAGCATTCGCTCCATCAAGAACGATCGGGGCGAGATCACCCATTTTGTTGCGGTGTTCTCCGACATCACCACCGTCAAGCATTCTGAGCGTGAACTGGCCCATCTGGCCCACTACGACGCGCTGACCGGCCTGCCGAACCGCCTGTTGTTCACCGACCGTGCCGAGCAGGCGCAGAGTCACGCCCGGCGTCACAAGCAGAACCTGGCGTTGCTGCTGATCGATCTGGATCATTTCAAACACATCAACGACAGCCTAGGGCACAACATGGGCGATGAAGTGCTCAAGGCGGTCACTGGGCGCTTGAGCAGCCTGTTGGAGAAGGGCCTGACGCTGGCTCGCCTGGGCGGGGACGAATTCGCGGTGCTGGTGGAAAGCCCGCATCATGCAGTTCAGGCGGCAGAGCTTGCGCAGACCATGTTGGACCGATTGCGTGAACCGTTCGTGATCGACGGGCAGCAACTGTTCCTCACGGCGAGCATCGGAATCAGCCTGTTTCCCAGCGATGCGCTGACGGCCGAACAACTGCTGCGCAATGCGGATGCAGCGTTGTTTCAGGCCAAAAGCCAAGGCCGTGAAAGTTACGCGCTGTACACCGCGCAACTGACGGCGCACGCCCAGCGTCGTGTGGAGCTGGCCAGCGAGCTGCGCCGGGCCATTGAGCACGATGAGCTGAGGGTGTTTTATCAGCCGATCCACAATTTGCAAACGCGCCGTATCGAAGGCGTCGAAGCGTTAGTGCGTTGGCAGCATCCGCAGTTGGGAATGGTCTCGCCGGGGGAGTTCATCCCGATTGCCGAGCAGAGTGGGCTGATCGCTGACATCGACAACTGGGTACTCAGCGAGTCCTGTAGGCAGATGCGTCAATGGCTTGATACGGGCATTAAGTTGTCCTTCGTGGCCGTCAACGTATCCAGCCGCTTGTTCAGCCGTGGCGATCTGGAGCGGCGTGTCGCGCAAGTATTGAATGAGACAGGGCTGGCGCCGGGATTTCTGGAGTTGGAAGTGACGGAAAGTGCCGTCATGGATGACCCCGAGCAGGCCATTGAGCAGATGCACCGCTTACGCGAGTTGGGGCTGAAACTGTCCATTGATGACTTCGGCACGGGCTATTCGTCTCTGCTGCGGCTCAAGCGCATGCCGGTGCAGAAGCTGAAGATCGATCAGGGCTTCGTCGCCGGTCTGCCTGAAGACGATGACGACATTGCCATCGTCCACGCGATCATCGCCCTTGCTCGTGCCATGGGCATGCGGGTGCTGGCCGAAGGTATCGAACACGCTGATCAGGCGGGCTTTCTGCTGAAAAACCACTGCGAGTTGGGGCAGGGCTACTGGTTCGCCAAGCCCATGCCCGCTGAGCAGATCGACTGGCAGCATGCGCCGGTCTTTGCGGCGGTTTGAGTCCTGGAGCGATGATCGTCAAATCTGTGGGAGCGCGGGCGTCGAGCATGTGATGGGTTTACAAATTCCATTCTGTTATATCTGCATTCTTAAATAGTATTTTTAAGAATATCCCTCTCTCTCTAATATCGCTCCCACGCCACAAGCAGCCGATTCCCACCGCCGCTGCGGGCAACCCTTTCAAGGAGCACGATCATGAGCGCATCTCTACGTAGCGTCGACGGCCAGGACGAAGCAAGCATTCTGCGTGAAATTCAGAGCGCGTTGCGTGACCTGCGATTTGGCGCGGTTGAAATCACCGTACACAACGCACAAGTGGTCCAGATCGAGCGCAAGGAAAAATTCCGTTTGCAGAACCCAGGCAAACAGTCGAACTGAGTCACGCACGACCCCCGTAGAAGCGTGGTTTTGCCCGCGATCGGCGACATCGTCGTCGTAAACTCTGCCAGTGTGGCCTGCTTGGTGCACCGCGTTTACCGGTTTACGACTGCTTCGCAGTCGATCGCGGGACAAACCACGCTCCTACATAAAACTAGAAAAACGCCAACAACACCGATTTCCAGGAGCTTGATTCATGTCCATTCGCCGTTATGCGCTGGCCGCACTCGCCAGTGCCGTGTTTGCCGGTTCTGCTGTTGCCAAGGATTACACGCTGCTGAACGTGTCCTACGACCCGACTCGCGAGCTGTATCAGGACTACAACGCTGAGTTCGCCAGCTACTGGGCCAAGGCTCACCCTGGCGACACCGTCAAAATCAACCAGTCCCACGGCGGATCGGGCAAACAAGGCCGTTCGGTGATCGACGGCTCGCCAGCGGACGTGGTGACCCTGGCACTGGCCGGTGACATCGACGAAATCGCCAAACTGGGCAAGTCCCTGCCGGTCGATTGGCAAAAGCGCCTGCCGGATGCCAGTACGCCGTACACCTCGACCATCGTGTTCCTGGTGCGCAAGGGCAACCCGAAAGGCATTCATGACTGGGCAGACTTGATCAAAAAAGACGTGTCGGTCATCACACCTAACCCTAAAACCTCTGGCGGTGCCCGCTGGAACTTCCTCGCTGCTTACGCCTACGGCCTGAAAGCCAACGGTGGCGACGAGACCAAGGCCAAGGCCTATATCACCGAGCTGTTCAAGCACGTTCCGGTACTGGACACCGGTGCTCGCGGCGCAACCATCAGCTTCGTGCAGAACAACCTGGGTGATGTGCTGCTCGCTTGGGAAAACGAAGCCTTCCTGTCGTTGAAAGAAGACGGCGGCGCGGACAAATTTGATATCGTCGTGCCATCCTTGTCGATTCTGGCTGAGCCACCGGTTGCTGTGGTCGACAAAAATGCCGAAAAGAAAGGCAACACCGAAATCGCTACCGAATACCTGAAGCACCTGTACAGCAAGGAAGGCCAGGAAATCGCGGCGAAGAACTTCTACCGTCCTCGTGACAAGGAAGTGGCGGCCAAGTACGAGAAGCAATTCCCGAAACTGGATCTGGTGACCATCGACAAGGATTTCGGCGGCTGGAAATCGGCTCAGCCTAAATTCTTCGACGATGGCGGGATTTTCGACCAGATTTACGTACCGCAGTAATTACGGCGGAGGACGGCTCGCTACTTCTTTTCATGAGATGCAGTGAATTGTAGGAGCCGGCTTGCTGGCGAAGGCGTTCGGTCTGACGCTGCTTTGTTGACTGGTACACCGCTTTCGCCAGCAAGCCGGCTCCCACAGAGTTCGTCGTGATCTGCTAGATTTTGCGGCGCTTTTAAAGGCCAAGTTAAAAAACCCGGACCCGCTCCGGGTTCCGTGTATAAACCAAGGACACTTATGTCTCGACGCATATCCCCCGTCATACCCGGCTTCGGGCTGACGCTGGGTTACACCTTGGTGTACCTCAGCTTGATTGTGCTGATACCGCTTGCGGCCATGTTCATCCACGCCTCCCAACTGAGCGCCGCGCAGTTCTGGGGTATCGTCACGGCACCTCGGGTGCTGGCCGCGCTCAAGTTGAGTTTCGGCACGGCGTTCTACGCGGCGATCATAAACGGCATCATCGGCACGCTGCTGGCCTGGGTGCTGGTGCGGTACACCTTTCCGGGGCGCAAGATCATCGATGCAATGATCGACTTGCCATTCGCCTTGCCCACCGCCGTCGCCGGTATTGCGCTGACTGCGCTGTACACCCCGACCGGTCTGGTCGGCCAGTTCGCGACGGATCTGGGCATCAAGATCGCCTACACCCCTTTCGGTATCACCCTGGCGCTGACCTTCGTCACCATGCCGTTCGTGGTGCGGACGGTGCAGCCGGTGCTGGCCGACATCCCCCGTGAAGTCGAAGAAGCGGCAGCCTGTCTGGGTGCCAAACCGATTCAGGTGTTTCGTCACATCCTCGTTCCTGCCTTGTTGCCTGCCTGGCTGACCGGTTTTGCACTGGCCTTTGCGCGTGGCGTGGGCGAGTACGGTTCGGTGATTTTCATCGCAGGCAACATGCCGATGAAGACCGAAATCCTGCCACTGCTGATCATGGTCAAACTCGACCAGTACGACTACGCGGGCGCGACGTCCATCGGCGTGCTGATGCTGGTGGTGTCGTTCATTCTGTTGCTGCTGATCAACATTTTGCAGCGCCGTATCGAAACCCCGAACTGAGAAGGCGCTTATGTCCGGTCCATCGCTTATTGCCGCTTCCTCCGCCAATGCTGCCCGTCGGGGCAGCGCGGTGTCGCGGCGCATTCTGATCGGCCTTGCGTGGCTGGTCTTTGCGTTATTTTTGCTGTTACCGCTGTTTGTCGTGGTCAGCCAAGGCCTGAAAGATGGCATTGGCGGATTCTTCACGGCGATTCTTGAGCCGGACGCCCTGTCGGCGCTCAAGTTGACCATTTACGCCGTGCTGATTTCGGTGCCGCTGAACGTGGTGTTCGGTGTCGCAGCCGCCTGGTGCGTGAGCAAATATTCGTTCCGTGGCAAGGCCCTTCTGGTCACCCTGATCGACCTGCCGTTTTCGGTGTCGCCGGTCATCGCCGGTCTGGTCTACATCCTGATGTTCGGCGCCCGCGGCGTGTTCGGGCCGTGGCTGCAGGATCACGATATCCAGATCGTGTTTGCCTTGCCGGGTATCGTGCTGGCGACCATTTTCGTGACCGTGCCTTTCGTGGCCCGCGAGCTGATCCCGCTGATGCAGGAGCAGGGCACGCAGGAAGAAGAGGCGGCGCGCTTGCTGGGCGCCAACGGCTGGCAGATGTTCTGGCATGTGACTGTGCCCAACATCAAATGGGGCCTGATCTACGGCGTGGTGCTGTGTACCGCGCGGGCGATGGGCGAGTTTGGCGCGGTGTCGGTGGTCTCCGGCCATATCCGCGGCGTGACCAACACCCTGCCGCTGCATGTCGAGATTCTCTACAACGAGTACAACCACGTGGCTGCATTTGCCGTGGCGAGCCTGTTATTGATCCTTGCGCTGTTCATCCTGCTGCTCAAGCAGTGGAGCGAAGCGCGCATTAGCCGTCTGCGCCAAAGCGCGGCGGAGGAATAATTCATGTCGATCGAAGTCCGTAACGTCAGCAAGAATTTCAACGCCTTCAAGGCCCTCAACAGCATCAATCTGGACATCCAGAGTGGCGAGCTGGTGGCTTTGCTGGGGCCGTCCGGCTGTGGCAAGACTACCTTGCTGCGCATCATTGCCGGGCTGGAAACCCCGGATCAGGGCAACATCGTGTTCCACGGCGAAGACGTCTCCGGTCACGATGTGCGTGATCGCAACGTCGGGTTCGTGTTCCAGCACTACGCGCTGTTCCGCCACATGACCGTGTTCGACAACGTCGCCTTCGGCCTGCGCATGAAACCCAAGAACCAGCGCCCGAACGAAACCCAAATCGCCGCCAAGGTTCACGAGCTGCTGAACATGGTGCAACTGGACTGGCTGTCTGATCGCTACCCGGAGCAACTGTCCGGTGGCCAGCGTCAGCGTATCGCCCTGGCTCGGGCCTTGGCGGTGGAGCCTAAAGTGCTGCTGCTGGACGAGCCGTTCGGTGCCCTCGACGCCAAGGTCCGTAAAGAGCTGCGCCGCTGGTTGGCGCGCCTGCACGAAGACATCAACCTGACTTCGGTGTTCGTGACCCACGACCAGGAGGAGGCCATGGAAGTCGCCGACCGCATCGTGGTGATGAACAAGGGCGTGATCGAGCAGATCGGCTCACCGGGCGAGGTGTACGAGAACCCGGCCAGTGATTTCGTGTACCACTTCCTGGGCGATTCCAACCGCCTGCACTTGGGTGAAGACAACCACGTGCTGTTCCGTCCTCACGAAGTGTCGCTGTCGCGTCAGGAAGTGGAAGGGCATCACCCTGCGGAAGTGCGTGATATCCGTCCGCTGGGCGCGACCACGCGGGTTACGCTCAAGGCCGAAGGCCAGCCGGATTTGATCGAAGTGGAAGTGGTGAAGGATCACGACAGCCTGATCGGCCTGGCGCGCGGGGAGACGCTGTTCTTCAAGCCGAAGGTTTGGCAGAAGGTGGAAAACCTCTGATCGGATGATCAACACATGATCGTGCCCACGCTCTGCGTGGGCATGCATCCCGTGACGCTCCGCGTCACCCTGGCGATGGACGCGGAGCGTCCTGGGCGGCGTTACTACGCGGAGCGTGGGAACGATCTGACAGCCTTCGGCAGAAACGCGCCGAGGAGCTTTTAAACCGCCGCTTTCTTCAAATCCCGCTTGTGCGTGCGCCCCACACGCCCCTCGATGTTGCCTTTCAACTTGCGTCGCATCCCCATCAGAAAAGCCGCTTCGGCGGTGACGAACAACGGTCCGATGATCAAACCTGTGACGTCGTCGACGAACGCCGGTTTGCGGCCTTCGTAATAATGGCCCACGAACTGAATGATCCAGCCCACGACGAACAGCCCCACCCCGGAGCCGAGCCAGACCAGCATGCTTTGTTGCGCCAGGTGCGCGCCGATCCACAGGAACAGCGTAAGCACCACGCCCAGTGCGATGCCGAGCGGCCTATCCAGCCGCAGGTAGAACAAGGTCGCCGCCACGGTCGCCAGCAGCGCCGGTGACAACCACAACTCGCCCAGCGCCCAACTGCTCCAGCCAGGGCGGGACAGCAGCACGGAAACCGCCAGCACAATGAGCGGCACACCGATGAAATGGGTGGCGATGTTACGGGTGTCGCGATGGTAAGCCGCGTACTGACTGAGGTGATCGACGAGGTTTTTCATTGTTATTCCTCCCGTTATGCGTGGATCATGCGCCCTGATTTTTTGGCCAGGCCCACTGATGGGCTCAGCCTGCAATAAAACGCCAGCAAGAAAAAGGAGATTCACGTGACGAATGGAACCCAATGGCGCTCGTGGTTGGACAACGATCACTGGTTCAACGATTTGCCCGCTTCCCTGCAGGATAGCCTGCTCACCGGTATGCGGCAGCGGCGCTTCACCCCCGGCAAACTGATCTTCCAAAAGGGCGAGCCTGCGTGTGGGCTGTACGCTCTGCTCGACGGGTCATTGCGCTTTAACGACGTCAATCAGCAAAGCAAATGGCTTTCTCCGGTGGTGACTGCCCGGCCGTACTGGTTTGGCGAAGTATCACTGTTCGATGACCGCCCGCGTTTGCGGGATGTTTTCGCCGCGGACCAGTTGATTCTGTTGCACATGCCCCAGGCCCCGCTTGATCAGTTGCTGAAGGACCAGCCCCGCTATTGGCGCTATTTCGGCGATTTGCTCAAGCGCAAACTGGGGTTGGGTGTGCCGCTTCCCGATCAAATGACCTTACTGCCGACGGATGAGCGGGTGGCGTTTCGTCTGGTGATGCTCGCCCAGGGCTACGGCGACATGGATCAGTCGGTACGCATCATTTCCATGGTTGATCTGCACTCCCAGCGCTGTCTGGGGCTGGTGCCCGAGGTGGTGGATCGCGTGCTTGAAGGGTTTGCCAAACGAGGGCTTCTGCGCCGGGAGCACGATTTCATCAGTGAGCTGGACATCGAGCGACTGCGAAAGATTGCCCAGCACCGGTTGACGCTGGCAGGCGCCTGAAACCGTCAGCGCAGCATGCCGTCGCGATACTGGCTGGGGGTCATGCCGGTCCAGCGCTTGAAGGCGCGGCTGAAACTGCTGGTGTCGGCAAAGCCCAGTAAATAGGCGATTTCGCTGAGCGAACTGCCGGGATCGCGCATGTGCTGAAGCGCCAGGTTCTGGCGACACTGATTGAGCAAGAGGTCGTAACTGCAGCCTTCGTCGGCCAAGTGTCGTTGCAGGCTGCGCAGGCTCAGGTGCAAGTGCTGGGCGATGCGGTCTGCCGAGGGTTCGCCTTCGGGCAACTGGGTCTCGATGGCGCCACGCACTTTGCGCTCCCAGGTCAGCGGGCTGAGTTTTTCCAGCGCACGGTCCAGAACGGCCTCATTGTGTTCGGCCAGTTCCGGGTTGGCGTCGTCCAGATGGCTGTCGAAATCGGCGCAGGCAAACATCAACAGGTTTTCCGCCGCACCGAAGTACAGCGGTGAGCGGAACACGTCATGCCAGGGTTTGGGGTCGGCGGGTTGCGGCCTCACCAGATGTACCGCAAGGGGCGCGTAATGACGCCCCAATCGATTGCGGCAGGTGCGCACGTAGATCGCCGCGAAGGCATCCATTGCCTCATTGGCGGGCACCGGGCCGCCTTCCGGCACACGAAAGCGAAACTCGTAATGATCCCCGACGCGGGTAAAACTCAGGTCCAGCGCATCGCTGACCACGGGGTGATAACGCACGATGCGCTCGAACACCTCGCGCAACGAACCGCTCGCCACCAAGGCGTAACCCAGCGCATGAAAGGTCGTCGGGCTGACGAACCGCGACACCCGCAACCCCAGTGCCGGATCGCCGCTGGCCTCGACCGCCAGTTGCCAAAGCTTTGTGGTGACCGTCACCGGATACCGCGCATTGGGGTCGTCCATCAATTGTGGATCGAGGCCCGCAGCCTGGCTCAGCGCGAGACTGTCGAGGCCAAGGGCATCGAGTTGCTTGCGTAGGGCGCGGGTCCAACTGGCGAGAATACTCGGCTCAGACATACAAGTTGGCGCTTCCGGTCAACAGATTGGCGTCCACGGCCGGGCAGCTTGAGGCCCCGCACGGCACAGTGGAGCAACGTTTCGCTCATCATAAAACCGGAGAATGGAAGCATGCACGACACTTCTGCAAGCGCTGCCGGACTGAATGCACAACAGCGATCAGCCCATATTCGCGCGGTGGTGATGGCCCATGGAAATGCCCTGCGCCAGCGCTACCCGATCCTTGAACATCAGGACGCCATTGGGGCCGGCATTCTGATTTTCGCCCTCGCCGGGATGATCGGCAGTGCGGTGCTCTATCTCAACGATTTCATGGCGTGGTGGGTGTGTTTGCTGCTGAATGCGTTCTTCGCTTCATTGACCCATGAGCTGGAACACGACCTGATCCACAGTCTGTATTTTCGCAAGCAACGCGTGCCCCATAACCTGATGCTAGCGCTGGTGTGGATGGCCCGGCCCAGCACCATCAATCCATGGATTCGTCGGCATCTGCATTTGAATCACCACAAGGTGTCCGGTACTGAGGCCGACATGGAAGAGCGCGCCATCACCAATGGCGAACCCTGGGGCATCGCACGTTTGCTGATGGTGGGCGACAACGTCATGTCGTCGCTGATCCGCATGCTGCGGGCGAAAACCTGGGCGCATAAATTCAGCATCCTCAAAAGAACGCTGCGGGTTTATGCCCCGCTGGCGCTGCTCAATTGGGGCGCGTGGTACGTGTTCCTTGGCTTTCATGGGGCCAACGGTGTTGCCAGCCTGATGGGCGTGTCGATTGATTGGTCGGCCGATACGTTGGCCTTGATGCACGTCATCGACATCGCGGTCGTGGTGCTGATCGCTCCCAATGTGTTGCGCACGTTCTGCCTGCATTTCGTCAGTTCGAACATGCACTACTACGGCGACGTCGAAGCGGGTAACGTCATGCAGCAGACTCAGGTGCTCAATCCTTGGTGGCTGTGGCCGTTGCAGGCGTTCTGCTTCAACTTCGGCAGCACCCACGCAATTCATCATTTCGTGGTGAAAGATCCGTTCTACATCCGCCAGATGACCGCGCCAGTGGCGCACAAGGTCATGGCCGAGATGGGGGTACGCTTCAATGATTTCGGTACGTTTGGGCGGGCGAACCGGTTTGAACGCGGTGGTGGTGTGGGAGATTCTATGTTGTCTGGTCAACTGCATTCGCCACCAAGGCGGCTCCCACAATAACCGCGCCGGATCCAGGCCGTTTGTTCGACGCCGAACCCGTGGGAGCCGGCTTGCTGGCGAAGGCGCCAGGTCAGTCATAAATGAGCTGCCTGATACACCGCATTCGTCGGAACGCCGCCCGCGCCAAGCCGGCTCCCACAATAAAACCTCAAGCCCATAAAAATTTCTGTAACAACTCACCCGTATTCTTCACTCATCCCCGGCGAGCTGGGGGCAGACAGCGTGATTTATCAGGGCCGCTCCTTAAGGCAGGGGGTGGCCCTCTTTTTTTGCCGCGCTGATGCCCATGGTTGCGACATATGATTTTTGGGTATTAATAAATATCTTCTTATTCTTTTTCGAATATATGTCTCGTCCCTATACTCGCCGCCATGAACGCAGAAAATGCAGGAGGCGAAGGCCATGCATAACGAATCGATCCGCTACGTGATCGTCCCAGGCTGGCAAGGATCTGCCGATGACCATTGGCAAACGCACTGGCAAAACAGCTTGCCCAACAGCGTACGTGTGGAGCAGGCCGACTGGCTCAAACCCCGTCGTGAAGACTGGGTTGGCGAGCTGCAACGCGTGATCGCTTCGGACGATTCCCCGGTGATTCTGATCGCCCACAGTCTGGGCTGCGTGACCATCGCCCACTGGGCACAGTTGGCCCCGCTGGACACCTTGCGTCAGGTGCGTGGCGCGTTGCTGGTCGCG
Source organism: Pseudomonas sp. NPDC088444 (assembly GCF_044900175.1). Lineage (NCBI taxonomy): Bacteria > Pseudomonadati > Pseudomonadota > Gammaproteobacteria > Pseudomonadales > Pseudomonadaceae > Pseudomonas > Pseudomonas sp. NPDC088444. The sequence continues at coordinate 262,898 of NZ_JBJDNK010000009.1, read as the reverse complement.
CCGGCTGACGTCGAACGCCCTAACTGCCCGCCTGCGATTCGTAACTTTGCGCCGATTCCCGAGCACCTGTTGCCTTTTCCGACGCAGGTGGTCAGTTCCGATAACGATTCTGCCGTCAGCGCCTTGCGGGCGATGGAGATGGCCCGCAACTGGGGCGCCGAGATCGGCATTCTCAGCGGCGCAGGGCATATCAACGTGAAGTCCGGCCACCAGCGCTGGGAACAGGGATTCGCTTACCTGTATCGCCTGCAAGGCCGTATCGAACAACTCACTCGCCGCCGCGCATGAAGCCTCACTGCGCGCCGTGTCTGGTTTATTTCGCCGCAGTTGACCGACAGGCGCTGCGGCCTTTTTTTTAACGCTCAGGCACTGATGGCTTGGGCGGGAGCCTGCCATGAGTCAATCAGACGTACCGCAACAACCCCTTCTTACGTTTCCCGACGCCGAAAAAAGCCCCCTGAGCATCCGCGCCAAAGCGTTGGTGTTTTTCGACCCGCGCTCGCGCCGCTTGCGTGAAGAAATGGAGCAACTGGCCCCGCTCGATCTGCCGGTTTTGATTCGTGGCGAGCCAGGCACCGGTAAAGAACTGCTGGCGCGACATATTCATCGGGGCAGTGATCGCTCGGGACTGTTCGTCTCGGTGAACTGCGGTGCAATCAGCCCGACTTACGCGGATGCCGAGTTGTTTGGCTATGCGGCCGGGGCTTATAGCGGATCAGCGAGTAGCCGGGCAGGGTGGTTCGGTTCGGCCACCGGCGGGACGCTGTATCTGGACGAAATCGCCGATCTGCCGTTGTCGATTCAAATCAAGCTGCTGGCAGCGCTGGAAAATCACGAAGTCACCCGCGTGGGCGCCTCACAGCCCAGCCCGGTGGACGTACGGCTGGTGGCGGCGACGAGCATTGATCTGAGCCTTGCGGTCAAGGCCGGGAAATTTCACGAGCGGCTTTACCGTTACCTGAGCGAGGGGCGACTGGATCTGCCGTCATTGCGGGAGCAACCCGGCAACATTCTGCCGTTGGCCGAGTATTTTCTGGGGATCTACAGCCAGCGGCTGGATTTTGAGATGCCTTTGATCAGCGAAGCCGCGCAACAGTTGCTGGAAGCGCACTATTGGCCGGGGAATACGCGGGAGCTGGAGAATGTCATTCACTTCGCGTTGCTGGTGAGCAGTGGGGCGGAGATTTTGCCGGAGCATTTGAATCTGCCTGCCCGCTGATCCCACCTTTTGTGGGAGTCGGCTGGGTGCGGGCGGCTCGCACAAGAGGCCGAGGTCAAAGGAGCGCGATATAGAGCCTTCCATCGCGGTCCGATAGTAGCCATCTGCTCGAAGAGAACAAAAAGGCATAACTATCCGCTTAAAAAGTATTGTCTCGGAATAAAAAATCTCGGTAATGTCCGCTTCAGCCGCCACCCTACGGGGTCGTATCCGCGGCAATATCTCCACAGAGTTGCCCACAAGGCGACCGGATTCTAAGGACATCGCATGAAAAAGACGTTGCTGTTCACCGCACTGGCGGCTGCCCTCTCCTTCGGCATCAACGCGGCGCAAGCTGCGGAAAAACTGGTGGTCGGCGCGACTGCCGTGCCCCACGCCGAAATTCTGGAGCTGATCAAACCTGAGTTGGCCAAAGAAGGCGTGGACCTGGAAATCAAGGTGTTTACTGACTACGTGCAGCCAAACGTGCAACTGAACGAGAAACGTCTGGACGCCAACTATTTCCAGACCAAGCCTTACCTGGACGGTTTCAACAAAGGTAAAGGCGCGACGCTGGTGACTGGCGTTGGCGTGCACGTCGAACCGTTCGGTGGCTACTCGAAGAAGTGGAAGTCCATCGACCAACTGCCTGAAGGCGCCACCGTTGCCATTCCGAACGAAGGCAGCAACGCCGGTCGTGCCCTGTTGCTGTTGCAGAAGAACGGCCTGATCACCCTGAAAGACCCGACCAACGCGCTGGCGACCCCGAAAGACATCGCCACCAACCCGAAAAAACTGAAATTCCGCGAGCTGGAATCGGCCCTGCTGCCACGCGCGCTGGACCAGGTTGACCTGGACCTGATCAACACCAACTACGCACTGGAAGCCAAGCTGAATCCGAAGAAGGACGCGCTGATTCTGGAAGGTTCCGACTCGCCGTACGTTAACTACCTGGTGACTCGTAGCGACAACGCCCACACCGACGCGATCAACAAGTTGTCGAAGGCGCTGACCAGCCAGGAAGTGAAAGACTTCATCAACAAGAAGTACGACGGCGCGGTATTGCCAGCGTTCTGATTGAGGGGAATGGGTTGATTTCGGATTGAGGGTCGACCTGTGACCTGTGGGAGCTAATTTATTCGCGATGCGGAATGTCAGGCGACAAACATGTCGCGTGTGCCGACGCTATCGCGACTGAATTCGCTCCCGCAGGGGTAGAGGCTGGCCCCGAAATCACTGCCCCACGCTTTTCACGCCGACGGCTCGTACCTGCGTCGGCGTTTTTGCATGGGTGCCCAATGCGCGGCGCAGGGCGATGAGCAGCTTCACGTTGTCTTCGTGCGCTTTGTCTTGCGAATGATCGGCATCGTTTCCGCGTACTGGCATGATCGTTCCTCTTGTTCTTATCCCTGACATCGGTTCGTTCACAGCCCTGCCTGGCTGCAAGATGGGAGATAGACACCTATCTTGCGCTTTGGGTTCGCGTCCCAAGATAAGAATTTGGTATCCATCCGGTTACCGATAGTGGCATTGCGCCGGGGCTAGTGCTTTCGATGCTATGCATATGCTCTAACGGTATTTAAATTTCGATTCTTATATCTATAAAGTTCTGGCTCAGCCGTTAGCCTTTTTGAGTCGGAGTTCTCATGCCAGCAGTCTCCCCCGCTTCCTTGTCGGCGCAAGCGCCGGATCAGCAGTTCGATGTGCGTCCATTCGCCGAAAAGGTGGGCGCGGAAATCGTCGGGCTGGACCTGTCCCAACCGCTCAATGACGCAGACTTCGCACGCGTACATCGCGCGCATCTGGATCACCATGTCGTGGTGTTTCGTGACCAGCACATTACCCCGCAACAGCAGATCGACTTCAGTCGCCGCTTCGGGATTTTGCAAATCCATGTCCTCAAACAGTTTCTGCTCGCCAACCACCCGGAAATCCTGATCGTCTCCAACATCGTCGAGAACGGCCAGCCGGTTGGTCTGGGTGATGCAGGTAAATACTGGCACTCGGACCTGTCGTACAAAGAACTGCCAAGCCTGGGTTCGATGCTTTACGCCCAGGAGTTGCCAAGTGAAGGCGGTGACACCCTGTTCGCCGACATGCACCAAGCGTGGGACACCTTGCCAGAGCACCTGCGCAAAGCCGTCGAAGGCCGCAACGCCGTGCACAGCTATACCTCCCGTTATCGCGATGGCCGTAACGCCGAGAACTGGCGTCCGACCCTCAGTGCCGAGCAGTTGGCTCAGGTCGCAGTGGTCAGCCACCCGGTGGTGCGCACTCACCCTGAAAACGGTCGCAAGGCCCTGTTCGTCAGCGAAGGCTTCACGACCCACATCGTCGGCCTGCCTGAAGACGAAAGCCGCGCGATTCTCGAAGAGATTTACGCCCACAGCGTGCGTCCGGAGAACGTTTACCGCCACAAATGGCAGGAGAACGACATGGTGTTCTGGGACAACCGTTCCCTTATTCACCTGGCGGGCGGCACGCCTGACCATCTGCGTCGTCGCCTGCATCGCACCACCATCCAGGGCGATGCGCCGTTCTGATTCATATCGGGGACCTGCTCCATGAACGCTGTTCTGCAAAGCCACACGGCTAGCGACCGCTTGACCGCGCAACAGGCCAATCAGCCTACCGCTGAAGCGCTGTTGCAAGTCCAGGGCGTAAGCCTTGAATACCGCACCCCGCAACGTGTGGTGCGGGCCACTCATCAAGTCAGTTTTGAAGTCGACCCTGCAGATCGTTTCGTCCTGCTCGGCCCTTCGGGTTGCGGCAAGTCGACGCTGCTCAAGGCGGTGGCCGGTTTCATCACGCCCAGTGAAGGGCAGATCCGTCTGGCAGGCCAGCAGGTCAAGGAACCGGGGCCGGACCGAATCGTAGTGTTTCAGGAGTTCGATCAACTACCGCCCTGGAAGACGGTGATCGAGAACGTCATGTTCCCGTTGCTCGCCTCGCGCACCCTCAAGCGTCGCGAAGCCGAAGAGCGGGCGCGGCACTATCTGGAAAAGGTCGGCCTGAGCGCGTTTGCCGAGGCCTACCCGCACACCTTGTCCGGCGGCATGAAAGCGCGCGTGGCGATTGCCCGTGCGTTGGCGATGCAGCCGAAAATCCTGCTGATGGACGAGCCGTTCGCGGCCCTCGACGCCCTGACCCGCCGCAAGATGCAGGAAGAGCTGCTGGAGCTGTGGGAGGAGGTGCGTTTCACGCTGTTGTTCGTCACCCACTCCATCGAAGAGGCGTTGGTGGTGGGCAACCGGATTTTGCTGTTGTCGCCGCATCCGGGGCGCGTGCGTGCCGAGATCAACAGCCACCAGTACGACCTGAAGAGCCTCGGCGGCGTGGATTTCCAGGCCTCTGCCCAGCGCATCCACCGCTTGCTGTTCGATGAGGGCGATGCGCCTGCGGTCGAGCAGGATTTGCGGTTTCAGGATATTCGGATCGCCTATTAGCCCTTCACGTTTTCATTTTTCCTTGTGGGTGCCGGCTTGCTGGCGAAATTGGTTGATCAGTGACGCACAGGTTGCCTGACACACCGCATTCGCCAGCAAGCCGGCTCCCACAAGGGACGTGCGCTGACTCAGAGAGACAACACCATGAGCCTTTCACCCCCCATTCGCGAGGAATACGAGATCGCGCTGGAGCCTTTCACGCAGGAAGACCTGGCCCGCGACATTCCTCTCGTCCAACGTATCTGGCAACAAAGCTGGGTGCGCAAAAGCGTGATCCTGATCGCCCTGGCGGTGATCTGGGAAATTGCAGCGCGCATTCAAGGTAACGATCTGTTGTTGCCGAGTTTCATCGACACCGCCAAGGCTTTCGTCGACGGCGTCGTGACTGGCGAGCTGCTGGCCAAGGTCTGGATTTCCCTGACCGTATTGGTCAAGGGCTACCTGATCGGCATCGTGCTGGCGTTCGGTTTGACCACCCTCGCCGTGTCCACGCAACTGGGGCGCGACCTGCTGGCCACGCTCACCTCGATGCTCAACCCGCTGCCTGCCATCGCGCTGCTGCCGCTGTCGCTGCTGTGGTTTGGTCTGGGCGAGAACAGCCTGATTTTCGTGCTCGTGCACTCGGTGCTGTGGGCGCTGGCGCTGAATACCTATGCGGGTTTTCTCGGGGTGTCCGAAACCCAGCGCATGGCTGGTCGCAACTACGGCCTCAAGGGTATTCGGTTTGTCTGGTACATCCTGATTCCCGCCGCGCTGCCGTCGATTCTGGCGGGCCTGAAAATCGGCTGGGCGTTTGCCTGGCGCACGCTGATCGCTGCCGAGCTGGTGTTCGGTGCGTCGTCCGGCAAAGGCGGCCTGGGTTGGTACATCTTCCAGAACCGCAACGAGCTGTACACCGACAAGGTCTTCGCGGGCCTGGCGGCGGTGATCATCATCGGTTTGCTGGTGGAAAACCTGCTGTTCAGCAATGTCGAGCGCCTGACCGTCAAGCGCTGGGGCATGCAGCGCTGATCCAAATACACGCCAACATTTTCGCTTTCTTGTGAGGGTTTTATGGGGACTTCATTCAAACGTCCGGCACTGACCGTGCTGGCCACTACGCTGGGTCTGGTCGGCGCACTGTTGAGCAGCGGCGCACAGGCCGAGGGCAAGATCAGCATCGCCCAGCAGTTCGGCATCGGCTATCTGATCCTCGATGTCGTGCAGCAGCAGAAGCTGATCGAGAAGCACGGCAAAGAGCAGGGCATCGACATCAAGGTCGACTGGAACAGCATTTCCGGCGCTACCGCGATGAACGAAGCCCTGCTGGCAGGCGCGCTGGACGTGGTGTCGGCAGGCGTGCCGCCGATGCTGACCATCTGGGACCGCACCAAGGGCAAGCAGAACGTCAAAGCCATCGCTTCGCTGGGTTCGATGCCGAATTACCTGCTCAGCAACAAGCCTGAAGTGAAGACCATCAAAGACTTCACCGACAAGGACCGCATTGCGGTTCCGGCCGCAGGTGTGGGCTTCCAGTCGCGTACCTTGCAGATCGAGACCGCCAAGCTGTTTGGTAACGACAACTACAAGAAATTCGACAACATCTCCGTCAGCCTGCCGCACCCGGACGCCACCTCGGCGTTGATCGCGGGCGGCTCGGAAATCAGCGCGCACTTCTCCAGCCCGCCATTCCAGTACCAGGAACTGGAAAACCCGAACGTGCATAAAGTGCTGAGTTCGTACGACGTGCTGGGCGGCCAGGCCACGTTCAACGTCCTCTACACCACCCAGAAATTCCACGACGAAAACCCGAAAACCTACAAAGCCTTCTACGACGCGCTGGCCGAGGCCGAGCAGATCATCAAGGCCGACAAGAACGCAGCGGCGAAGACCTACATCGACGTTGAGAAGTCCAAACTGCCGTTGCCGCTGGTGGAGAAGATCGTCAACGACCCGGAAATCGACTTCACCGTCGTGCCGCAACGCACATACATCTATGCCGAGAAACTGCATGAAATCGGTGTGCTGAAGAACAAGGCCGACAGCTGGAAGGACTTCTTCTTCGAAGAAGCCCATGGTGGCGCGGGTAGCTGATTCACCTTCTTCACCTGATCGTTCCCACGCTCTGCGTGGGAACGCTGCCCCGGACGCTCCGCGTCCATCGCATTACAGCTCCCGCCTGCCTGCCTTTCGCGTCGTAAGGAACCCTGATCTACGCTCACAGTCGCATGATCACGACACGATAGCGTTCGACGCGCACGGCATTGGCACAAGGAGCTTGCATGCCTGTTCATCCCTCATTCCTCCGATTCGGCATGAAAGCGTTGGCGTTGGGCGTTTGCCTGGCTGTGCTGTCGGGCTGCGGCAAGGAAAAGCCCGCCGACCCCGTGCGCCCGCGCGTGCAGGTACAGGAAGTCAAAACCACTGAATTTGCTGCCACGGTCGCACTGACCGGCGACATTCAGGCCCGTGTGCAAACCCAGCTGTCGTTCCGCGTCGGCGGCAAGATCATTCAGCGCATGGTCGATGTGGGCGACCGCATCACCGCCAAACAGGTGCTCGCCAAGCTCGACCCTAAAGACCTGCAAACCAACGTCGATTCGGCCATCGCCGCCGAAGCTGCCGAACAGGCGCGTGTGAAACAAACGGCTGCGGCCTTTGTGCGTCAGGAAAAGCTGCTGCCCAAGGGCTACACCAGCAAAAGTGAATATGACTCCGCCCTGGCCCAACTGCGCAGCAGCCAGAGCGCCTTGAAAGCCGCACAGGCTCAATTGGCCAACGCCCGTGAGCAACTGGGTTACACCTCGTTGATTGCCGATGCGCCGGGCATCATTACTGCGCGGCAGGCCGAAGTCGGTCAGGTGGTGCAGGCAACGATGCCGATCTTCGGCCAGGCCCGAGATGGCGAGCGCGATGCGGTGTTCAACGTTTATGAGTCCCTGTTCGTCCAGCCACCCGGTGATCAGCCTGTTGAAGTCACGTTGCTGGATAACCCGACCATCAAAGCCAGCGGCAAGGTGCGCGAAGTAACGCCCGCGGTGTCGGCGCAAACCGGCACGCTGCAGGTGAAGATCGCCCTCAACTCGCTGCCGAACGGCATGGACTTGGGGTCGGTGGTCAGCGCCGCGTTGAGCGTGCCAGCCAAGCAGAGTGTCGAGTTGCCATGGTCGGCGCTGACCAAAGGCTTGGGCGATCACCTCGGCCAGCCTGCCGTGTGGATCGTCGATGATCAGAACAAGGCCAATCTGCGCCCTGTTACGGTCGGGCGTTACCTGACCGGGAAAGTCATCATCGTTGACGGCCTGAAAAACGGCGAAAAGGTGGTGGTCGCGGGCAGCCAGTTGCTGCACCCGGACATGCAAGTGGAACTGGCGGACGTCTACAAACCCTCGACAGGAGCGGCCAAATGAAACGCCTGTCGAGTCTGCTGTTGAGCGCATGTGTGTTGGCAGGTTGCGGCAAGGAAGAGCCGCCGCCCGAGCCGGTGCGCCCGGTATTGTTCATGGAGGTCAAACCTCAATCCGAAGAAAGCCTCGGTCGCTTTGCTGGAAACATCGCCGCCCGCTACGAAAGTACGCTGGGCTTTCGGGTCGCAGGTCGCATCGCTTCTCGCAGTGTCGATGTCGGCAGCGAGGTGGAAAAAGGCCAGTTGCTGGCAACCCTTGACCCCACGGATCTGCAAAACCAGTTGCGCGCCTCCCAAGGCGACCTGGCCCGCGTCGAGGCGCAATACATCAACGCCCAAGCCAATGCGCGACGCCAGCAGGAGTTGTTCGACCGGGGCGTGGGCGCTCAGGCGGCGCTGGATGTGGCCGTGACTGACCTGAAAACCACCAAGTCGTCGTTCGATCAGGCCAAGGCTTCGGTGCAGCAGGCTCAGGATCAGTTGAGCTACAGCGAATTGCGCACCGATCACGCCGCAGTCGTGACCGAATGGAAAGCCGAAGCGGGGCAGGTGGTCAGTGCAGGCGAGCAAGTGGTGACGCTGGCGCGGCCCGACATCAAAGAAGCGGTCATTGATCTGCCCGCGCCACTGGCCGAGCAATTGCCACAAGACGTGGTGTTCAAAGTTGCCAGCCAATTGGAGCCAGACATCAGCACCACTGCGACGCTGCGCGAGCTGGAGCCGCAGGCCGAAAGCTCGACCCGCACTCGGCGCGCTCGCCTGACCTTGGCCGATACCCCGGCGGCTTTCCGCTTGGGCACGGCGATCAGCGTCACGTTGAGTTCAGCCATCCAGCCGCGTATCGAATTGCCCCTCAACGTCTTGCAGGAAGTCGATGGCAAGACGCAGATCTGGGTGATCGACATGCAGAACCAGACCGTTTCACCGCACCCGGTCACGGTCGTAAGCCGCGATAACGATTCCTTCATCATCGCCGGTGGGGTCAAGAACGGCGAGCGAGTAGTCACCGCCGGTGTGAACAGCCTCAAGCCGGGGCAGAAAGTCAAAGTCGATAAGGACAGCCCACGATGAAAGGGAATTTCAACCTCTCCGACTGGGCGCTCAAACATCAGTCCTTCGTCTGGTATCTGATGTTCGTCGCCCTGCTGATGGGCGTGTTTTCGTACATGAACCTAGGTCGCGAGGAAGACCCCTCGTTCACCATCAAGACCATGGTTATCCAGACGCGTTGGCCGGGCGCGACGGTGGATGAAACGCTGGAACAGGTCACCGACCGCATCGAGAAGAAGCTCGAAGAGCTGGACTCCCTCGACTACGTAAAGAGCTACACGCGGCCCGGCGAATCGACGGTATTCGTCTATCTGCGCGACACCACCAGCGCCAAGGACATCCCGGAAATCTGGTATCAGGTGCGCAAGAAGATCGACGACATTCGTGGCTCGTTCCCCCAAGGCTTGCAAGGCCCTGCGTTCAACGATGAATTCGGCGACGTGTACGGCTCGATCTACGCCTTCACCGCCGACGGCCTGACGTTCCGGCAACTGCGCGATTACGTCGAGCAGGTGCGGGTGCAGATTCGTGATGTACCGGGGTTGGGCAAGGTCGAGATGATCGGTCAGCAGGATGAAGTGATTTACCTGAATTTCTCCACGCGCAAACTGGCGGCGCTGGGCCTTGATCAACGCCAGGTGGTGCAAAGCCTGCAATCGCAGAACGCAGTGACGCCTGCCGGGGTGATCGAAGCGGGACCTGAGCGGATTTCGGTGCGTACCTCGGGGCAGTTCGAGTCGGAGAAGGATCTGGAAACCGTGAACCTGCGGCTCAATGATCGCTTCTATCGTCTGAGCGACATTGCCGAAATCAGCCGGGGCTACGTCGATCCACCCAAGCCGCTGTTTCGATTCGACGGCAAGCCTGCCATTGGCCTGGCGATTGCGATGCAGAAGGGCGGCAACGTCCAGGCGTTCGGCAAGGACCTGCACGCGCGCATGGATCAAGCCACTGCCGATCTGCCGATGGGCGTGGGTGTGCACAATGTGTCCGATCAGGCGCAGGTGGTGGAAAAGGCCGTGGGTGGCTTCACCAGCGCACTGTTTGAGGCGGTGATCATCGTGTTGGTGGTGAGCTTCATCAGTCTCGGCATGCGTGCCGGGCTGGTAGTGGCGTGCTCGATTCCGCTGGTGCTGGCGATGGTCTTCGTGTTCATGGAATACAGCGGCATCACCATGCAACGGATTTCGCTGGGGGCTTTGATCATTGCGCTGGGTCTGCTGGTGGACGATGCGATGATCACCGTGGAAATGATGGTCACGCGGCTGGAAATGGGCGACAGCAAGGAGCAGGCGGCGACTTACGCCTACACCTCGACCGCTTTCCCTATGCTCACCGGCACGTTGGTGACAGTGGCGGGTTTCGTGCCCATCGGCCTCAACGCCAGTTCGGCAGGCGAATACACCTTCACCCTGTTTGCGGTGATTGCGGTGGCGATGCTGGTGTCGTGGGTGGTGGCCGTGTTGTTTGCGCCAGTGATTGGCGTGCACATCCTCAGCGATAACATCAAAAAGCATGAAGAGAAGCCGCCGGGGCGCATCGCGCGCGGGTTCACAGGCTCGATGCTCTGGGCCATGCGCAATCGCTGGCTGGCGATCTTCATCACCATCGCGTTGTTCGCCGTGTCGCTGTTCTGCATGCGCTTCGTGCAGAACCAGTTCTTCCCGTCGTCGGACCGGCCGGAAATCCTGCTCGACCTCAACTTGCCGCAGAACGCCTCGATCAACGAGACGCGCAAAGCGGTGGACCGGCTGGAAGCGGCGATCAAGGACGACCCGGACATCGTGCGCTGGAGCACGTACATCGGTCAGGGCGCAGTGCGCTTTTACCTGCCGCTGGACCAGCAACTGGAAAACCCGTATTACGCGCAGTTGGTGATCGTCAGCAAAGGCCTGGAAGAACGCGGCGCGCTGATGGAGCGCTTGAAGAAGCGTCTGCGCGATGATTTCGTCGGTATCGGCACCTACGTGCAGCCGCTGGAAATGGGGCCTCCGGTGGGGCGTCCGATCCAGTACCGGATCAGCGGCGACAACATCGACAAGGTGCGTCAACACGCCATCGATCTGGCGACCTTGCTCGACAAAAACCAGCACATCGGCGAGATGATTTACGACTGGAACGAGCCGGGCAAAGTCCTGCGCATCGACATCAATCAGGACAAGGCGCGGCAATTGGGGTTGTCTTCCGAAGACGTTGCACAGTTGATGAACAGCATCGTCGTGGGTGCCAACGTCACTCAGGTGCGCGACGACATTTACCTGATCAACGTGGTGGGGCGCGCGGTGGATGCCGAGCGGGGGACGCCGGAAACCCTGCAAAACCTGCAAATCGTCACCCAAGGCGGCACCTCGATTCCGCTGCTGGCCTTCGCCAATGTGCGTTATGAACTGGAACAGCCGCTGGTCTGGCGGCGTGATCGCAAGCCGACCATTACCCTGAAGGCTGCGGTGAGGGATGAGATTCAGCCGACCGATCTGGTGAAGCAGCTCAAGCCTGAGATCGACCAGTTCGCGGCGGGTTTGCCGGTGGGCTACAAGATCGCCACGGGCGGGACCGTGGAGGAGAGCGGCAAGGCGCAGGGGCCGATTGCCAAGGTGGTGCCGCTGATGCTGTTCCTCATGGCGACCTTTCTGATGATCCAGTTGCACAGCGTGCAGAAGATGTTTCTCGTGGCGAGTGTTGCGCCATTGGGGCTGATCGGCGTGGTGTTGGCGCTGGTGCCGACCGGAACACCCATGGGCTTCGTGGCGATTCTCGGGATTCTGGCGTTGATCGGCATCATCATCCGCAACTCGGTGATTCTGGTGACGCAGATTCATGAGTATGAAGAGGCAGGTTATCTACCGTGGGATGCGGTTGCTGAAGCGACCGAACATCGGCGTCGGCCGATTTTGCTGACCGCTGCGGCGGCGAGTCTGGGCATGATCCCCATCGCCCGCGAAGTGTTCTGGGGGCCGATGGCTTACGCGATGATCGGCGGCATCATCATCGCGACCCTGCTGACGCTTCTGTTCCTGCCCGCGCTGTATGTGGCCTGGTACAAGATCAAGGAGCCGACCCAGGAGCAGCGCGAAAAGGCCAAGCACGCTTAACACCTATGGGAGCCGGCTTGCTGGCGAAAGCGGTGGGTCAGACACAGCAATGCCGACTGACACGCCGCCTTCGCCAGCAAGCCGGCTCCCACAAAAATCAAAAGCATTCAGCGGCCACGATCAAACCCTGCGCCACACACTCGCCAGCCAAGGCTGCTGCTCACGCGGCAAACCTTCTGGCCGGTAATAATGCTCCACCTCAATAAACCCCGCCTCGACCAGCAACGCGCTCCACGATTCCAGATCATGAAACGAGCCATAGCGCTCGCCCTTCCAGCCCTCCTGGTTGTTGCCACGCGGGTTGGAGCTGAACAGTACGCCACCGGGCTTCAAAGCGGCTCGCAGTTCGCGCAGCACACGAGGCAACTCCTGACGAGGGACGTGAAACAGCGATGCGTTGGCAAAGATCCCGTCGAAGCGTTCGGCGGGTAGATGCAGTTCCAGAAAGTTCTGATGCAGCACGTCGCAGCCGCTGTCTGCACGGGCCATCTCAGCGAAACGCTCCGAGCCATCCAGCCCGGTTGCGACGTGCCCCAGAGCCGTAAACGTACGCAAATCCCGCCCCGGCCCACAGCCAAAATCGAGGATCTGAAACGGCGCCGAGCCTTGGATATTGCGCAGCAGCGCGTCGATGTTCTGGCTAACATCATGATCCCGCGTGCCCTCACGAAAGCTCTCGGCCACGTCGTTGTAGTTGCCCAATGTGGTGGCGGTGATCTGGGCGAGGTCCTGCGGGTTGAGTTTCATGGGGCGGATTCTGGGCGGAGGAAGCGGCCAACATACCCCTGCTTGGCATCACCGCAATCCCGACATCGCCTCGCATGGTGCGGGTGGTGCAAAACTGTTTCTGGCCGCAGGCCGTAGGAGCGTGGCTTGCCCGCGATCTGGCGCGAAGCGGCAGTAAACCCTGAGCAGGGGATGTGTCTGACGTAACGAGATGTCTGGTTTTACTGCCGCTACGCAGCAGATCGCGGGATAAGCCACGCTCCTACGGCCAGAATCAAAAGCGGATCAGCGCTTGTTCAACCGCAATGCCAACCGATCCCGATCCAACTGAATCACCGCTGGCTGAGGATGACATCGACCAGTTGCTCAATAGTCTCGATTCTGTGCCACCGATCCGGATCTGGATTGAGCTTGTACTGCCATTTCACCTGCATCATGAAGCAGGTGAGGTCGTCGTCGATGATCTCGAACTCGCTGATGAAATTCGTTTTTGCGGACACCGCTTCCTTGGGGATGAATCCGATAATCGACACAAAAAGATCGATTATCTGTCGGGTCAATTCTTCCCGGCTCGTATCAGATCCGATTTTTTGCTTCATATGCACACAGCCCGATGACGCCAAAGATCCTGACTGTATCAAAGAGGGTTGTGCATAAGGTTTCTGCCCGGAGGGCGTAGGAGCGTGGCTTGTCCCGCGATCTGGCGCGAAGCGGCAGTAAACTCTGCGCACGCGATGCATCTGAAGTAACGCGGTGTCTGGTTTAACTACCGCTTCGCGACAGATCGTCCGAGTGCGGCCCAGACCAAGCGCGCTCCTACAGATCCGTAGTGCGTCAGCGTTTGTTCAACCGCAACGCCAACCGATCCCCACCCAACTGAATCACTGCCACCAACACCACCAGCAACACGATCACGGTCAGCATCACTTGGGTATCAAAACGCTGATAACCATAGCGATACGCGATGTCGCCCAAGCCGCCTGCGCCGATGGCGCCGGCCATGGCCGAGGAGTTGATCATGGTGACCAGGGTGATGGTGAAACCGCCGACGATCCCCGGCAGCGCTTCCGGCAGCAGCACGTGCCAGACGATGTGCCAGCGGCGGCAGCCCATGGCTTGGGCGGCTTCGATCAGGCCGTGGTCGACTTCCCGCAGGCTGACTTCAGCGATACGCGCAAAGAACGGCGTGGCCGCGATGGTCAACGGCACGACCGCCGCCCACACACCATAGGTGGTGCCGACGATCATCCGGGTGAAGGGGATCAGCGCGACCATCAGGATCAGAAACGGCACCGAACGGAAAATGTTCACGAACGCCCCGAGTACGCGGTTGACGTTCGGTGCTTCGAAGATTCCGCCCTTGCCGCTGGTGACCAGAATCACCGCCAGTGGAATCCCCAGAATCAGCGCGAGCAGCGACGATACGCCGACCATCAGAAAGGTGTCGATGACGCCTTGCCACAAACGATCAAGCCACATAACCCAGTACCTTCGCGTATTGCGCCTGTTTGCGGGCGCGGTTGAGCAGTTCTTCAGTGGAGAGTGGCGAGTGGCTGACGGCGAGCAGCAAATGCCCCAGCGCGCGGCCTTGAATGCGCTCAACGCCGCCGTGCAGCAGGCTGACGCGTCCGCCGAATGCGCTGAACAGGGCCGACAAATCAGGTTCTTCGCCGTGGCTGCCGGTGAATTGCAGGTCCAGCACCACGCTGGCATGTGTGCCCGATGGATGTGGCTGCAAGCGGGCCTTCACGTCATCCGGCAAGGCTTGTTGCAACGGGGCCAACAAGGTTTTGCTCACCTCATGCTGCGGGTTACCAAACACTTGCCAAACCGGCCCTTGTTCGACGATCCGGCCTTGTTCCAGCACCACGACGCGGTCGCAGATTTCTCGGATCACGGCCATTTCGTGAGTGATCAGAACGATGGTCAGTCCCAGCCGCTGATTGATCTCGCGCAGCAGGCCGAGAATCGATTGCGTGGTTTCGGGATCGAGGGCCGACGTCGCTTCATCACACAGCAGAATTTCCGGATCATGCACCAACGCCCGGGCGATGCCGACGCGCTGTTTCTGCCCGCCAGACAGTTGCGCCGGGTAGGCGTTGTGCTTGTCCTTGAGGCCCACCAGTTCCAGCAACTCGGCGACTTTGCGCTGACGCTGTTCCTTGGGCACACCCGCGACCTTGAGCGGCAGCTCGACGTTCTTCCACACCGTTTTCGCCGACATCAGGTTGAAGTGCTGGAAGATCATGCCGATGCGCCGACGCAACTCCACGAGCTTGTCTTCGTTGAACGCGGCGATGTCGACCTGATCGATCAGCACCCGCCCGCTGCTGGGCTGTTCCAGACGGTTGATGGTGCGGATCAGCGACGATTTACCCGCGCCACTGCGGCCGATGATGCCGAAGATCTCGCCGCGCTGGATGTCCAGATCGATACCTTGCAGGGCTGCGACCGACCCCTGCTGGCCCTCATAGACTTTGCCCAACTGGCTGAAGTGCACGTGAGCCTGGGTCTTCTCGGGGTGCAAACGCACCTGTTCGGCGGAATGCGGAGCGGGCTCTTCCAGTGGCAGGGAGCGTTGCACGGTGGCGTTCATGGTCAGTTCTTCCAGCCGACCTGATACAGCGAGCCGTTCACTTTATCCAGCGAGGCGCGCACCACAGGCGAGTGTTGATAGATGTCGATGAACTTGGCCAGACGCGGGTCGTTCTTGTGGTCGGGCTTGATCACGAACTGGATGACGTATTCCGGGTGATCCAGACCGTCGAACAGAATCGCCGAGCCTGCATCGAAGGTCTTCGCCAGACGGATGTAAGCGGGGTAGCCCTGTACCAGATCCGCGTCGTCATAGGCGCGCACCAGTTGCACGGCCTCGACCTGAATCAGCTTGATCTTCTTCGGGTTGGTAAGGATGTCGTCTTCGGTGGCTTTGTAACCAACGCCGGGTTTGAGGGTGATCAGACCGGCCTTGGCCAACAATTGCAGACCACGTCCGCTGTTGATCGGGTCGTTGGCGATGGCCACGGTGGCGCCGGTGGGCAGTTCATCGAAGCTTTTGTATTTCTTCGAATACAGGCCGACGTTGTTGATGATGCCCGGCGCGTAGGGGATCAGATCGAAGCCCGATGCGGCCTTGGCGTTTTCCAGAAACGGAATGTGCTGGAAGTAGTTCACGTCGATGTCGCCTGCGTTGAGGCTGACGTTGGGCGCGATCCAGTCAGTGAATTCCACCAGCTCGACTTTCAGGCCTTGTTTGTCGGCTTCAGCGACAGCAGCTTCCAGCGGGATGGCGAAGGCGGCAGTTGTGCCGACTTTCAGCGGTTGGTCGGCGGCTTGAATGGCGCCAGTGAACAGGCCAAGGGAGAGGGCCAGGGTGAGCAGCGTTTTTGTCATGTGTTGTTTTCCGTTTCAATGTCGGTATGAGGTATATCGGCCTGTCGCAGATCTCTGTGGGAGCGAATTCATTCGCTATGCGGGTGCTCAGGCGACAAATCTCCATCGGCTGTACCGTCCTCTCGCGAATGAATTCGCTCCCACAGTTGGGCCTTCGTTCGTCGTTAAACCGGTGTCGCGTTGCCGAGCGTGCTTGCTGTTCTGTATCCCGCCCCCGCATGCCGCTCCGGCAACCGCGCCGAGCCCTCGCCAAACAGCTTCTCGCGCAAGGTCCCGTGCTCATAAGCGGTCTTGTACGACCCCCGCCGCTGCAGCTCGGGAATCACCAGATCGATGAAGTCCTCATAGCTTTCCGGCGTGACGATGCGGGTCAGGTTGAAGCCGTCCAGGCCGGTTTCGGCGATCCAGGATTCCAGTTCGTCAGCCACCTGTTCAGGCGAGCCAATGACGGTGATGTAACGCCCGCCCAGTGCGTGCTGATTCAGCAACTTCTGCCGGGTCCAGTCGTTGTTCTTGAGGATCTTCGTTGCTGATTGAATCGCGTTGCCTTTGACGTGCTGGATCGGCTCGTTCAGTTCGTAGTCGGCAAAATCGATCCCGGTGGACGCCGCGAAATGCGCAAGCCCCGCTTCCGCGCTGGCGTATTGCAGGTATTCGGCATGCTTGGCTCGGGCTGCTGCTTCGGTTGCACCGACAATCACGTTCAACCCCATGAAAACCTTGATGTCATCCGGGTTGCGTCCGGCCGCCACGGCGCTGGCGCGAACCTTGTCTACCTGCTCGCGGGTCGCCGGTTTGTTCTGGCCACTGATGAACACGCATTCGGCGTTGTTACCCGCGAACTGCAAGCCGCGATCCGAACTGCCCGCCTGAAACAACACGGGCGTGCGCTGCGGCGACGGCTCGCAGAGGTGATAACCCTCGACCTGATAGAACTCGCCCTGATGGCGCACGTAGTGCACTTTCTCGGGCTGGGCATAGACTCGCGCCTGGCGATCCTCGATCACTGCGTCATCTTCCCAACTGCTTTCCCAGAGCTTGTACAACACCTCCAGATACTCGTCGGCCTGATCGTAGCGACGGTCGTGCTCGATCTGCTCCTTGAGGCCCATGGCCTTGGCCGCGCTGTCCAGATAGCCGGTAACGATGTTCCAGCCCACGCGCCCCCGGGTCAGGTGATCCAGCGTCGACATGCGTCGGGCGAACAGATACGGCGCTTCATAGGTGAGGTTGGCGGTCAGGCCGAAACCGAGGTTCTTCGTCACCGCCGCCATGGCCGACACCAGCAGCAGCGGGTCGTTGACCGGTAGCTGGATCGACTCCTTCAGCGTGACGTCGACGGATTTCTGGTACACGTCGTAGACACCGACGATGTCTGCGATGAACAGCCCGTCGAACAGCCCGCGCTCCAGCAGTTGTGCGAGATTCGTCCAGTAGTCGAGGGTCTTGTACTGGGTCGAGGTGTCTCGCGGATGGGTCCAGAAACCATGATTGATGTGGCCGATGCAGTTCATGTTGAACGCATTGAGCAGGATCTTTTTCTTGCTCATCAGATCGTCCCCCGGCGCGGTGGATTCACCTCGTTCAAATAGAAGTTGCCGATGGCGTGGTACTTCCAGCGCACCGGGTCGTGCAGCGTGTGGACCCGCGCGTTGCGCCAGTGACGATCCAGCCCGTGTTCGGCCAGCGTCGATTGCGAGCCGGCCAGTTCGAACAGGGTGCTACCGGCAGCCAAGGAGATGTCAGTGCTGATGGCGCGGGCTTCGGCAACGGCGATCGACGCTTCGGCCACATTCTCGGCGGTGCTGTCGGCTTGTGCGCGATCCAAATATTCCCCGGCGCGTTCCAGCAAGGCCTCGGCGGCGTGCAGACGGATGCCGAGCTTGCCGAAGCTGTGCAGCGTGAGTGGATCATCGACCGCTTTTTCGATGCCTGAGTCGATCCATGGCCGAGTGCGGGTGCGCACGAAATGCAACGCGTCTTCAAAGGCTGCGCGGGCGATGCCGGTGTCGATGGCGGCGTGAAGGATCTGCGCCAGCGGGCCGACGGTGGTGGGGCGCTCGAAAGCAGTTTGGAACGGCACCACGTCTTCATCGCTGACGTAAACGTTATCGAACACCACCGAGCCGCTGCCTGTGGTGCGCTGGCCGAAACCGCTCCAGTCGTCGATGACGCTCAGACCTTGTGCGTCTGCGGGGACGAATGCGAGTTGCTGAATGCCGTCGTCATCAATCACTGAGGTCGGAATGCGCTGGGCGTAAATCGCACCGGTCGAGTAGAACTTGTGACCGTTGATGCGCCAGCCTTGGCCGTCGCGGCTCAGACGGGTGGTGCGGTCATGGGCGGTTTTGGTGCCCAGCTCCGCCAAGGCGTTACCGAAACGCTGGCCTGCCAGGACATCTGCGTACAGACGTTTCTGCTGTTCTGGGCTGCCGTTCACGCGCAGCACTTCAAGCGCATAAAAATGGTTTTGCGGAATCTGCCCCAGCGAGCCATCCGCCGCTGAGATGATGCGAATGACTTCGGCCAGGGTGACGCTGGACACCCCCGCGCCGCCAAAGGCTTTCGGCACGCTGATGCCCCACAAGCCCGAGCGGGAAAACTGCTCCAGTTCGTCATGAGGCAGGCGACGTTCCCGGTCGCGTTGGGCGCTGTGTTGCGTGAAGGTGGCCGCCAAGGCGTGGGCAATTTCCAGCGCCTGAGCGTCATTTTGGATGATCGGGGTCGCCGCCTGCGAGTCACGCGGCAAAGGTTGAAGGCTCATACATGTGCTTCCAGTTGTCTGGTTCAGATCCAGGAATGACGGGCAGGCAGGGTGCCGTTGAGGTGCCAGGCGCCGACGGCGTGGACTTTCCAGCGCACCGGGTCATGGAGGGTATGGACGCGTGCATTGCGCCAGTGGCGGTCGAGGTTGAACTCGGCCAGCGTGGCTCGGCTGCCGGACAGCTCGAACAGCTTCTCGCTGGCTTGCAGGGCAATTTCGGTGGTCAGCACCTTGGCTTCGGCCACGACAATGGAGGCTCGGGCGGCGGACTGCGCGTCGATGGGCGCAGCAGCGATTTCATCGAGCACACGCCCGGCCTTGTAGAGCAGGGCTTGCGCCGCATGCAGCTCCAGCTTCAACTTGCCGATGTCGGCGATCACGTAAAGGTCGTCACTGGCCCGTTCGACATTTGCTTCAATCCATGGTCGCGCACGTTCGCGCACGAAACGAATGCTTTCGTCGATGGCTTCTTGGGCGATGCCCGCGTCGATGGCTGCTTGAATCAGTTGGGAGACCGCGCCCTGAATGTTGGGAGACAGGGCCAGCTTCCAGTTTTCAATGACCAGATCTCCGCTGACACGCACATTGTCCAGCAACACGCTGCCACTGGCGGTGGTGCGCTGCCCGAAACCGGACCAGTCGTCGATGATATGCAGGCCCGGCGTACCCCGTGGCACGAACACCAGCACTTGCTTGCCGTCGTCATTGATTGCCTTGACTGCGACCCAGTGGGCGAACAGGGCGCCAGTCGAATAGAACTTGCGGCCGTTGAGTAGAAAATGATCACCGTCGGCGGTCAGGCGTGTCTTTACGTCAAGCGTGTTTTTGGTCCCTCGCTCCGGCCCGCCATTACCGATACGGGCACCGTTGAGCACGCTCTCGAACAGGATCTTCTTCTGCGCCTCACTGGCGGCGCCGTTCAACGAATTGAGAATGCCGAACTGATTCTGTGGGATTTGTCCGACTGCCGGATCCGCCGCAGAAACGATGGCGAACACTTTCGCGACGGTTTCGAACGACACTTGGGCGCCACCGAAGGCTCGGGGAATCGAGATACTGCCCAGCCCGCTGCGGGTGAAGGCCTCGATCTCGGCCCATGGCAGCTGACGTTCGCGATCACGCACGGCAGCGGTAGGGCGAATCTGCGCGGCCAGCTCATGGGCGGCGGCGATGGCTTCGGCGTCGTTGCGCAGAACGTTGGCCGAATGCAAAGGGGGGGCTACGTCCAGTGGGTGCTGGAAGGCCAGGCTGCTCGGCTCAGTCATGATGGCGACCTTCGCGAGCGTGGACACTGGGGTAGTTGTGCGTGACCATTCGAACCTCGAATCAATACCGCGATGGCGGCAGGAAAACTGACGGTGGTCCGGTGGTCCGGTGCATATACCCTAAACACGTATAAAGATTAAATAAACTAACATTTGGGAATAAGCATAGAAGGCGCGCAGAGGCTTTGATGGCCCCCCAAGTGGCCTGCCCAGGTCAGGCAGGAGCCAAACAGCATCAGCAAAACCAGGTACTTGACGATATGTTTGCAGCGCATGGCGAACGTCTCGTGAAGAGTTTCCCAGCAGGCTAGCAGCGAGCGTTCGAAGGGCGTGAAACGAGATGTAGGGGAGGGTTGATCCGTTTTGTGGGATTTTTCTTTTGCCGGTGGGTTTTGTGGAGTTCGTCACGGGGGCAGCGCAGTCGGGCGTCGCGGCATGGAGTTTCAGTACCGCGACTGCGTATTGACTGGCAGACGGCTTCAACCTTCAAGGCTTGCCCCGTCAGGAATGTTGACCCGAATTGAGCGGGGCGGCGCCCACAGGGAATTGTTGCCGACGCGGTCAATGATGCAATACGTCACCTCTTGATGCTCATCATCGCCGGCCTCTCTGATCAAGTCCCCCGGTACGTGCAACTTGATCGCGCTGCCTACTTGCTGTTCGGTCAGTGCGGGGAAGTCCATACGCCTGTCGCCCCAGCGCAGGGTGATTTCATCGTAGGCCTCCATGTGTGGATAGCGCTCGATGACCAGCTCGATACCTTCGTCGAGATGCCGAGAGGTCAGGCCGGTTTCTGGCAGGTGCTCGGAAAACTTGACCGGCGCCAGCCCTTGATTTTCCTCGCCATCGATACCAACCAGATGCCCTCCTGGTATTTCCAGTTTGACCCACATTTTGCGCCCCGGAGATTTAACCGGCTCACTGCCGATTTTCGTTACCCGGTAGTAAGTTTTAACCTTGCCTGTTTGTAGGAAACTCTCTGGAACATGTAGGACGGTTGTATAACCAATGTCAGAATCTGATAAAAGTGTTGACGCGACATAACAATCGCCCCAGAAAAGTTCAATCAGGTCGCCGCTTTCCATGTCGGGATATGGATCAATGTTTACCAGCAGGTGAGTGGCCGCGAGTGCGCCAATGCCCTGCCGGTTCGACTGAGGTAAATAAGGCGCAAAAAGCTTGAGGGGTGTTTGGCTGACAGGGGTTTTGATCATCTTCGTACGCTCGTTGAATAGTAGGTCTGAATTCGTCCTGCAGCAGTGTTCGCTGCTGTAAACGTCCCAGGAACGTTATGCCGTTAGTACACGCTCGATGCGCATTGTTGGCAAACCATACAAACAGTTCCAATTTCGGACTTGATTTAAATGGTCTTAAAGGTCCGATTTTCTTCATTCAGCTAATTGTGTTGCTGCATATCTGTCAACAGGGTTGAAGGTGTAAAACTTCATGATTTAAAGAAACAGACATTTCCTACGGTTTAACCAGCTCTAGTAGTTGAAAAAAAGAAGTTTGCCTACTCCTCGAGACATATAGTCTGATCGTGAGTACGGCAGGGTCGGAAAGCGGAACGGCTTTTAACATCAAACAAAACGTTTCGGATCTGGCGTGTAACGCCTGGAGGTGCCCACGGTTCGTATTGAAAAATTTGATAGGAAAAGTCGAAAGTTCGCCCTGTCACTCCCGAACAGCGGGGGTGTTGCACCGTTTCCAAATGTTCGAAAAAAAGAAAACGGCGCCAAGAGACGCCGTTTTTTAAGCACGTGTTGTAGGACTAATTCCTACTGCGCTCCAGAAATTGCCTTGTACGTTCTTCCTTGGGGTTCGCGAACAGTTCTTTGGCTTCGCCTTGTTCGACGATCACGCCCTTGTCGATGAACACCACCCGGTTGGCGACGTCCCGGGCGAACTTCATTTCATGGGTGACGATGACCATCGTGCGGTTTTCTTCGGCCAGCGCGCGAATCGCGTTGAGCACTTCACCGACCAACTCAGGGTCGAGGGCCGAGGTCGGTTCGTCGAACAGGATGACTTCAGGTTCCATGGCCAACGCGCGGGCAATCGCGACTCGCTGCTGCTGCCCGCCAGACAGGCGACGGGGGTAGGCGTCTTCCTTGCCTGCAAGACCCACTTTAGCGAGCAGCTTGCGGCCCAGTTCCAGCGCTTGTTCGCGAGGAACCTTCTTGACGATGGTCGGGCCTTCGATGACGTTTTCCAGCGCCGTGCGATGGGGGAACAGGTTGAAGTTCTGGAACACGAAACCGACGTGTTGGCGCAACTGGCGGATCAGACCGGTCTGCTGGCTCAACGGGCGGCTGCCATCGATCTTGATGTCGCCGACTACGATGGTGCCGCTGGTGGGTTCTTCAAGAAAATTCAGACAGCGCAGAAAAGTGGTTTTGCCTGAGCCGCTGGGACCAATGATGGCGACCACTTCACCCGGCTCGACCCTCAGATCGATGCCCTTGAGGACCTGATTGCCCTTGAATTCCTTGGTCAGTTTTTCAACGGTGATCATGCCTCAGGACTCCACATCATGGCGGTTGGCCCGGGCTTCAAGCCGGTTCTGGAAGTGCGCGAGCACCGTGCACAACACCCAGTAGATCACCGCGACGGTGAAGTACATGGTGAAGACTTCCAGCGTGCGCGACGAAATAAGCTGCGCCTGACGGAACACTTCCGGCACCTGAATGGTGGCGGCCATGGCGGTGTCTTTGACCAGTGAAATGAAGCTGTTGCCCAGCGGTGGCAATGCCGTGCGCGCGGCTTGCGGCAGGATCGCCCGACGCATGGTCTGGGCGCGGGTCATGCCGATACTGGCGGCCGCTTCCCACTGGCCTTTATCCACCGCACCGATGGCGGCGCGCAGGATTTCACAGGCGTAGGCGGCCATGTTCAGGGACAGACCGATGAGCGCTGCCGTGATCGCATCCAGTTCGATGCCCAGATCCGGCAGTCCGTAATAAATCATGAAGAGCTGAACCAGTAGGGGAGTGCCGCGAAAGAATGACACGTAGACCCTGGCGATGGCGCTGATGACCCAGACTTTCGACAGCCGCATCAGTGCCAGGCCGAAGCCCAGCACCAACCCGAAGAACATCGATCCGAGACTCAGACCCACCGTGTAATACGCGCCCTTGAGCAGAAAGGGCGCGGAGTCCAGCGCGAGCTGTAGGCTCTCTGGAATCATTTGGTCACGTCAGCCTTGAAGTACTTCTCGGACAGCTTGGCGAGGGTGCCGTCAGCGCGCAGCTTGTCGATGGCCTTATTCAGCGCGTCGACCAGTTCAGGCTCACCTTTGCGGATCGCGATACCGGCTTCCTGACGGGAGAACGGTTCGCCGGAAACCGCCAGCTTGTCCTTGGTTTTGGCGATCAGTTCCAGTGCGGCAAGGCGGTCGACCAGAATGGCGTCGATGCGGCCTACACGCAGGTCCTGATATTTGGTCGGATCATCGTCGTAGGTTTTGACGATGGCGCCCGGCACATTAGCCTTCAGCCATTCTTCGTAGTTGGTGCCCAGACCCACGCCGACTTTTGCGCCGGTCAGGTCATTGGCTGTTTTGAACTTGCCCGCATCCTTGGTTTGCACCAGGGCCTGAATACCGGAAACGGTGTAGGGCTCAGAGAAGTCGTACTTTTTCTTGCGCTCGTCGGAAATGGTCACCTGGTTGATGACCACGTCCAGACGTTTGGATTCCAGCGCAGCCAGAATGCCTGCCCATGGAGTGGCGGTCAGCTTGACCTTGACGCCCAGTTCCTTGGCCAGTGCTTCAGAGAATTCGACCTCGAAACCGGTCAGCTTGCCGTCTTCACCGACGAAGCTGAACGGCGGGTAAGTGCCTTCCAGGCCGACGTTGAGCGTGCCGTTCTTTTTGATGGTTTCCAGTTGCTCGCCAGCGACAGCGTGGCTCACCAGACCGGTGCCCAGCACCAGGCTGAAGGCCGACAGCAGAAAAGTGCGGCGGATTGCAGACATGTTCATGTAAGTCCCCTGTTTTAATTGGTATGTCAGGTGCGCCTCAGACCTGACGAAACTACTGTGACATCGCCGCTTTATCCAGCTTTTTCAGCGGTCTGACGGGTGTTGTCGAAGCGACTGGCGGCGATGATATGAGCAAGCGTTCAGGATGAAAAAGAATTAAAAATAGTTTATTTAGTTTGTTTTGGTCTATGTATGCGGTTTGTCAGATTTCGCGACATCTGTGGGAGCCCTGGATTTGTGATTGACGCTGATCCTTGTGGGAGCCGCCTTTGGTGGCGAAAGCGATTGACCAGCCGACATAGAATCTCCCACAACTGCCCTAATTACTGTCCGGAGAAAACGCCGGGGTATGCAAACAACGCCGGGGCACCGCCGGTGTGCAGGAAAATGATCGGGCCGTCGTCGAAGCGCTGGCGGCCGATGCCGTCCAGCAACCCGGCCATGGCCTTGCCGGTGTACACCGGGTCCAACAACAGGCCTTCCTGACTCGCCACCAGCTTCACTGCCGCCAAGGTGCCCGCATTCGGCTCACCATAGCGTGGACCGTAATACTCATCCCAGAGGTTCACTTTGAACGCGGCGGGCAAGGATTCACCCAAAAGCTCAACGGTACGTTCCGCCAAACCCTGCACCTTCGGCGCCTGGGTTTCTTCCGGGCGCGAAACGGTCACGCCGATCACCGGCAGTTGTGGCAAAGCTTCTGCCAGCGCCAGACCCAGACCGCTGTGAGTGCCCGCGCTGCCCGAAGCCAACACGACCGCTGCGAAGTCCAGACGTGTCTGCTGAATCTGCTCTGCCAGCTCAAAGCCTGCACGCACGTAACCCAGCGCGCCCACGGGGCTTGAGCCACCAATCGGCACCAGGTAGGGCTTCTTGCCGCTGGCGCTCAAGCGAGCGGACAGGGCCTGAAGTTGCTCGTCGGCGTTGTCGAGGTTTTCCACCCGCTCGACCTTGGCGTCGAACAGATCCAGCAGCAAGCGATTGCCGTTACCGAGGTAGTTGCTGTCGTCGGTGGCGATGGGGTTTTCCAGCAGGGCCACGCAGCCTAGTCCCAGTTTCGCGGCCAACGCTGCCGTTTGACGTACGTGATTGGACTGGATGGCGCCCGCCGTGATCAGCGTGTCGGCGCCTTGGGCCAGGGCGTCGGCGGCGAGGTATTCGAGTTTGCGCAGCTTGTTTCCGCCCATGGCCAGCGGGGTAATGTCGTCGCGCTTCACATAAATGTCGCGACCGGCCCAGACCGACAAGCGTTCGAGTTTTTCCAGCGGAGTGGGAGCGCCCAGCAGTTCCAGGCGATTAAAACGGTCGAGCTGTTGTTTGATCATGTTCGTGTCGAGGCGTCTTCGAGTGAGTCGCTGGACTATAGGCAGACGATTCCCACAGGGCAACCGCCCCGTTTCTTACAGGTGTCGGGTTATAGCCTCACGAAAATTGTTATTTTTTTGCCGGTTTTGTTTGCCGTAGAGTGATCCGATCTCGGCCATGTCCAGCCTGACGAGCCGTTGAACTGAGGAGAAATCTGCGTGAGCACTATTCCCGAACTGTCTCCAGAAGCCTGTGCCGAAGGCGTGACCGGCCACTGGCAGTTGCAGCGGATCGTTGGTGAGTTGCGCGCTGCACGTGATGAGTGGCGCACCCGTAACGGTCGTGTCAGCGGGGAGAAGGGCGGTCGTGAACTGCCTTCCCGCGAAGCGCTGCGTGACATTCTCGAAGCCCTGTGTGGCGCGTTGTTTCCGATGCGTCTGGGTCCTGTGGACCTGCGTGAAGAAAGCGAAGATTTTTATGTCGGACACACCCTCGATGTGGCCCTGAACTCGCTGCTGGGGCAAGCGCGTCTGGAGTTGCGTTATGTGGCTCGCCAGCGCGGCGAGGATGCCAGTTGCGCGGATGTCCATGCCGAGCGCCTGATTCAGGATTTTGCCAGCGCCTTGCCGAACATCCGCCGCATTCTCGACACCGATGTGCTGGCCGCTTACCACGGCGACCCGGCGGCGCGCAGTGTCGATGAGGTGTTGCTGTGCTATCCGGGGATTCTGGCGGTGATCCATCACCGTCTGGCTCATCACCTGTACAACAACGGCCTGCCGCTGCTGGCGCGGATCAGTTCCGAACTGGCGCATTCGGCCACCGGCATCGACATCCACCCGGGTGCGCAAATCGGCCCGAGCTTCTTCATCGACCACGGGACCGGCGTGGTGATTGGCGAAACGGCGATCATCGGCGAACGTGTTCGGATCTATCAGGCGGTGACGCTGGGTGCGAAACGTTTTCCTGCAGACGAAGATGGCCAGTTGCAGAAGGGCCACGCGCGGCACCCGATCGTCGAGGACGACGTGGTGATCTACGCGGGCGCAACGATTCTGGGGCGCATCACCATCGGGAAAGGCTCGACTATTGGCGGTAACGTCTGGCTGACCCGTGGCGTACCTGCAGGCAGCAATGTGAATCAGGCGAACTTGCAGCACGATGACGGGACGCAGAAGTAACCCCTGATTTTCCCCGGTTTTCGTGTGGGAGATTCCATGTTGGTCGATCAACCGCCTTCGTCGGAACGCCGCCCGCACCAAGACGGCTCCCACAGAATCGGCGCCAGGCACAAATCCAGGGCTCGACACGCATCACTGTGGGAGCCGGCTTGCTGGCGAATACGGTATATCTGAACCCGATTAGGTGACTGACACTCCGCTTTCGCCAGCAAGCCGGCTCCCACAATGTGCTCTGTATTGCCTCGCCTAACGCGACCGGTCGGCTATGCAATTGGTCCTCGGTCCGCCTTCTGTGTTTTAATTGAACGTTCAATCAAGTTAAACCGGTGGTTCGCTGCCCTTCACACCAGGAGGCCTACCCTTGCCGTATCTGCTTTGCCTGAACGTTTCACCCCTCGTCACGAGGGCGGATTCATGAGTGTTTCGAGCGCGCAAAACAGCGCGCCGGTCCGCATGAACGCTCCCGTTTTCTACTTCGCTGCCAGTTTTATCCTTATCTTCGGGCTGGTCGTGATCAGCTTTCCCGACACCGCTGGCCAGTGGCTCCTCGCTGCGCAAAACTGGGCGGCCAATACCGTCGGCTGGTATTACATGCTGGCGATGACGCTTTACCTGCTGTTCGTCGTGGTCACCGCGCTGTCCGGTTACGGCAAGATCAAACTTGGTGCCGACCACGATGAACCCGAGTTCAGTTACCTGTCCTGGGCCGGAATGTTGTTCGCCGCCGGGATCAGCATCACGCTGTTCTTCTTCTGCGTCTCCGAACCCCTGACCCACATGCTGCAACCTCCGCAGGGCGAGGGCGGCACCACCGAGTCCGCGCGCCAGGCCATGCAATTGCTGTTTCTGCACTGGGGTTTGCACGGCTGGGGCGTGTTTGCGTTCGTCGGCATGGCACTGGCCTATTTCGCTTATCGCCACAACCTGCCGCTGGCGTTGCGCTCAGCCCTCTATCCATTGATCGGCAAGCGTATCAACGGCCCTATCGGCTACGCGGTGGACGGGTTCGGCATCATCGCCACGATCTTCGGCCTGGGCGCCGACATGGGCTTTGGTGTGCTGCACTTGAATTCGGGGCTGGATTACTTGTTTGGCGTGGCCCACACCCACTGGATTCAGGTGGGCCTGATCACTCTGATGATGGGCGCGGCGATCATCGTGGCGGTGGCAGGCGTCGACAAGGGCGTGCGCGTCATGTCCGACATCAACATGCTGCTGGCCTGTGCGCTGCTGTTATTCGTCCTGTTCGCGGGGCCGACGCAGTATCTGCTCAACACGCTGGTGCAGAACATCGGCGATTATCTCGGGGCGTTGCCAGTCAAGAGCTTCGATGTCTATGCCTACAACGGTCCGAGCGACTGGCTGGGCGGCTGGACCGTGTTCTATTGGGCGTGGTGGATCGCGTGGTCGCCGTTTGTCGGGCTGTTCATCGCACGAATTTCTCGTGGCCGGACCATCCGCGAATTCGTCTTCGGCGTGTTGCTGATTCCATTGGGTTTCACCTTGGCGTGGATGTCGATCTTCGGCAACAGCGCACTTGATCAGGTGCTCAACCACGGCATGACGGCGCTCGGCCTGTCCGCCATCGACGACCCGTCCATGACCCTCTATCTGATGTTGCAAAACTACCCGTGGAGCAAAACCGTCATTGCGGTCACGGTGTTCATCAGCTTCGTATTCTTCGTAACCTCAGCGGATTCGGGCACGGTCGTGCTTTCGACCTTGTCAGCGAAAGGCGGCAGTCCTGATGAAGACGGCCCCAAGTGGCTGCGCGTGTTCTGGGGCGTGATGACCGCGCTGATCACCAGTGGCTTGCTGTTTTCCGGCAGCATCGATGCACTGAAATCAGCGGTTGTACTCACCTCGCTGCCGTTCTCGTTGATTTTGTTGACCATGATGTGGGGCTTGCACAAAGCGTTCTACATGGAGTCGCAACGACAAATCGCCCAGCTTTACTCGCTGGCGCCGGTCTCCGGTGCGCGGCGAGGTGGTTGGCGTCAGCGTTTGAGTCAGGCGGTGCATTTCCCGTCCCGAGATGAGGTGTACCGCTTTCTCGATCAGACCGTGCGCCCGGCCATCGAAGACGTGACCGCGGTCTTCGTCGAAAAAGGCTTGAGCGTGGTCACGCAGCCCGATCCGGCGAATCACACCGTGGGACTGGAAATCGGCCACGGCGAAGAGCGACCTTTCATCTACCAGGTGACGATGCGGGGTTATTTCACGCCGTCATTCGCTCGCGCCGGGATGGGGTCCAAGCAACTCAACAACCGCCGTTACTACCGGGCCGAGGTGCATTTGAGTGAGGGCAGTCAGGATTACGACCTGGTGGGCTACACCAAAGAGCAGGTGATCAACGACATCCTTGATCAGTACGAGCGGCACATGCAGTTTTTGCACTTGGTGCGTTAGCGAGCTCGATGAAAATCCCTCTGTGGGAGCGAATTCATTCCGAGATTGACCGTACACCTGAGGCATCTCTATCGGCTGTAACGACGCCTCGCGAATAAATTCCTCCCACAAGTCGTTCGGAGTTTCTGTTACGGAATTGCGGCGCCCCGCGTATGTGGCGTCTGCAGGTGGGTGTGCAAGATCCTCAATGCTGGCGTATCCAGCGCCTGTGCCGCATAGCACAGGCCAACCCTGCGGATGAGGTTGGGCGTGCGGGCCGGGTGGGTGATGACGCCTGCGTGATGGTGGACCATCGATTCCGGCAGCATCGCCAGCCCTGCGCCCGCCGCAACCAGCCGCAAGGCCAGTGTCATAGAGCCTGCTGTCGCGACCACTGCGCCTGAGCGGTTGTACAACTCCATCAAACGCTGATGGGAAGGGTGCGAAGGGCAGGTAATCCACTGCGCGTTGGCCAGATCGGCTTCGTCCAGATGGGACCGCTCTGCCAGTGGATGACCCGCAGGAAGTGCCAGCGCGAAAGCTTCTTCCCACAAGGGCAAAAACAGCTCGTCCTCGCAGCAGTCTTCCTCCACAGAGAGGCGCGCATCGCCGCTGCAGCCATCCTGCAACGTCAGCAACAGATTCGGCACGACCCGGTAAGCCATGGCGAGAAATGCTTCCAGATGGCTGGCGGCGATTTCGCTTTCAACGCCGATTTCCAACGTCAGCCGATCATTGCGTTGGCGGAATTGATTGCTAAGTGCCTGCGCATCGGCCAGTAACCGGCGCGCTTGGGGATAGAGCGTGCGCGCGTCATCGGTCACTTCCACGCCCCTGGGCAAACGCTCGAACAGCGTAGTGCCCAACGCTTCTTCAAGCTGGCGAATCGTCACAGACAGCGTGGGCTGACTGGTAAACAGGCGTTGCGCTGCCGAGGTGATGTTGCGCTCTTCGAAGACTGCGATGAACGCATTCAGTTGCCGCATATCCATATCAGAATCCGATGCCAGCGAGAGGAATAAAGCATTTTTCGAGGATAGTGAGGGCTGAATATACTCGTTTTCTCGCTTATCTATCGACGCGTCTTATCGCTCCCTGCCATTCAGAAAAGAAGAGAGGATTGAATGACCTATATCGCTGCCGAAAACCGTTATGAACGTGTGCCCTACCGCCGCGTGGGCCGCAGCGGCCTGGTGTTGCCTGCGCTGTCGATGGGCCTGTGGCACAACTTCGGCGACAGCACGCCGATGGACACCCAGCGCGCCATGTTGCGCACTGCGTTCGATCTGGGCATCAACCACTTCGACCTCGCCAACAACTACGGCCCACCCTACGGCAGTGCCGAAATCAACTTCGGTCGTCTGCTGCGCGAGGATTTCAAGCAATACCGCGACGAGTTGATCATCTCCACCAAGGCCGGTTGGGACATGTGGCCTGGCCCTTACGGTCAGGGCGGCGGATCGCGTAAATACGTGCTGGCCAGCCTTGATCAAAGCCTGCAGCGCATGGGCCTGGACTATGTGGATATCTTTTATTCACACCGTTTCGACCCGGACACGCCGCTGGAAGAAACCGCAGGCGCATTGGCGACTGCTGTGCAGCAGGGTAAGGCGTTATACATCGGAATTTCGTCGTACTCGGGCGCCAAGACCCGCGAAATCGCGGGCCTGCTGAAAGAGTGGAAAGTACCACTGCTGATTCACCAACCGGCCTACAACCTGCTCAACCGTTGGGTGGAAAAAGACTTGCTGGACACCACCGACGAGCTGGGTTCTGGCGTGATTGCGTTCACTGCGCTGGCGCAAGGGCTGCTATCGGACAAATACCTGAACGGCGTTCCGAAAGACGCGCGGGTCAACCGTCCGGGCGGTGGTTCGTTGCAGGCGTCGCACCTGTCCGAGAAGAACATCGAGCATGTGAGGGCGTTGAACGAGATCGCCAAGCGTCGTGGCCAGAGTCTGGCGCAAATGGCCTTGGCGTGGACGCTGCGCGATCCGCGCGTCACGTCCGCGCTGATCGGGGCGAGCCGTCCGGAGCAGATCATCGAGAACGTTGGTGCGCTGGATAACCTGACCTTCAGTCAGGAAGAGCTGGCCGAGATCGACCGGTTTGCAGTGGAAGGCGGGATCAACCTGTGGGAAAAGCCGTCGTCGGCCGAGTGATGCAAATGATTTGAAATGCCGACCCTGTGGGAGCCGGCTTGCTGGCGAACGCAATATGTCAGTACCAAATTCGGTGGCTGACACACCGCGTTCACCAGCAAGCCGGCTCCCACAACGTTACGAGGTGCTGAGATCAGCCCTCATCCCCCTCATCATCATCCCCACCATCGACCTTCATGCCCAACTCCTTGATTTTGCGGGTCAAGGTGTTGCGGCCCCAGCCCAGCAGCACGGCGGCGTCGCGACGACGACCTGCGGTATGCTTCAGGGCGGTTTCGATCATGATGCGCTCAAACGTCGGCACGGCACTGTCCAGCAGGCTGGACTGACCGCGCGCCAGCGCCTGATCGGCCCATTGACGCAGTGCCTGTTCCCAGTTGGTCACGGGCGCGGCGTCTTGCGGCAGGCTCAGCAGTTCTGGCGGCAGATCGCTGATATGCACTTCGCGACCCGAGGCCATGACCGTGATCCAGCGGCAGGTGTTTTCCAACTGACGCACGTTGCCCGGCCAAGGCAGGTGCTTGAGGTACTCCTCAGTCTCGGCCTTGAGCAGTTTCGGCTCGACCGCCAGTTCCTGCGCAGCGCGGCTCAGGAAGTGCTTGGCCAGGGTCGGGATGTCTTCGCGACGGTCCGACAGGCGTGGGATGTGGATACGAATGACGTTCAGGCGGTGGAACAAGTCTTCACGGAACTTGCCCGCTTGTACCAAGGTTTCCAGATTCTGGTGGGTTGCGGCGATGATCCGCACGTCGACTTTGACCGGCACATGGCCGCCCACGCGGTAGAACTCGCCATCGGCCAGTACGCGCAACAGTCGGGTCTGGGTGTCGGCGGGCATGTCGCCGATTTCGTCGAGGAACAGCGTGCCGCCGTCGGCTTGTTCGAAGCGGCCGCGACGCAGGTTGGCTGCGCCCGTGAACGCGCCTTTCTCGTGGCCGAACAGCTCGGATTCCATCAAGTCTTTCGGAATCGCCGCCATGTTCAACGCAATGAACGGCGAGGCCGAACGCGGGCTGTGGCGATGCAAGGCGTGGGCAACCAGTTCTTTACCGGTACCCGACTCACCGTTGATCAGCACCGTGATGTTGGAGTGGCTCAGACGCCCGATGGCGCGAAACACTTCCTGCATCGCCGGGGCTTCACCGATGATTTCCGGGGTGCGGGTCAGGGCGGGCGCGACGTCCATCCCTTGCTGTTCCTGAGCATGCTGATTGGCGCGCTTGACCAGCGAAACCGCTTCGTCAACGTCGAACGGTTTGGGCAGGTATTCGAATGCGCCGCCTTGATAAGAAGCGACGGCGCTGTCCAGATCCGAATGGGCGGTCATGATGATGACTGGCAGACGCGGATGCAGCTCACGAATCCGTGCCAACAGGTCCAGGCCGCTGGCGCCGGGCATGCGAATATCGGAAATGATCACGTCGGGCTGTTGACGTGCCAGACGGCTCATCACGCCGTCAGCGCTGTCGAAGCTCTGCGTGGTCATGCCTTCCTGTTGCAAGGCTTTTTCCAATACCCAGCGGATGGAACGGTCGTCGTCGACGATCCAGACAGTTTCACTACGGCTCATGTCGAAGCTGCTCCTTGTTCCAGCGGCAGGAAGATCGAGAAAGTGGTGTGGCCAGGATGGCTCTCGCACTCGATCAGCCCCTGGTGCTGACTGATGATGTTCTGGGTGATGGCAAGGCCCAGCCCGGTGCCATCCGGGCGGCCGCTGACCATTGGGTAAAAAATGGTTTCCTGAAGTTCCGGCGGAATGCCGGGACCGTTGTCGATGATTTCGATCTTGCTCACCAGCCGATGGCGCACATGGCCGATGGTGAACTGACGCATTGCCCGGGTACGCAGGCTGATACGGCCCAGGCGCAGCTCGTTCTGCCCGCTGATGGCCTGCATGGCGTTGCGCACGATGTTGAGCACGGCCTGAACCATTTGGTCGCGGTCGATCAGGACGTCCGGAATACTTGGGTCATAGTCACGCACCAAAGTGATGCAACCCTGGCTTTCCGCTTCGACCAGGCTGCACACGCGCTCCAGCACTTCGTGGACGTTGGTCATCGCCAGCGATGGCAGTTTGTTGGAGCCGAGCATGCGGTCGACGAGATTCCGCAGCCGGTCGGCCTCTTCGATGATGACGTTGGTGTAGTCCTTCAGGCTTTCTTCCGGCAACTCTCGGGACAGCAGTTGTGCGGCGCCACGAATGCCACCAAGGGGATTCTTGATTTCGTGCGCCAGGCCACGCACCAGCATTTTGGTGGTTTCCTGTTTGGAGAGCTGAGCCTCCTCCTTGGTGATGCGCAACAGGCGATCACGGGGGTGGACTTCCAGCAGCAACATCGTTTCGCCCTGCGACAGAATCGGCGTCACGGCGTAGTCGACGGTCAGCGTCTGGCCGGTGAGCGCGGTCAACATGGCTTCGCGCTTGGTGAACGGGTGCGCTTGTTCCACCGCCTGACGAAGCGAACTGAGGGCTTCGGCGGATTCGGTGAACAACTCACTGATGAATTGCCCGTGACTGCGCTGACCACTGATTGCCAGCAGCATTTCGGCTGCCGGATTCATGTACTCCAGGCGCAAGTCCGAGTTGAGCAGAATCGTGGCAGTGGTCAGGTTGTCGAGTAACAGTCGGTGCAACGTATCGCTGATAGTCATGAATCTCGTTGACCTCTTTTGGCACATTGCACATGGGGCAGGCCCAAACGTGCAGGCTCTGGTTGGTCTTCGCCAGCGTCTATAGCCGCTGATACGGTACCGGTTACCAAAGATTGCAAAAAACAAACCAAGGCTCCGAAAAGAAGCGTTCGACGACGCATTTCGGACTTTTTTTGCACCGTCAGCGCAAAGAGAGCGCAGCGGAAGGCGATTTGTGAACCAAAATGGGATTTTAAATCGCACGCTCGTTCAGGTTGTGCACCATTGTGGAGCTTAGTCGCTGGCGTAGAGGTATTCAGAAAAAAGGCAGGATGCTGCTTTCTTCAGGTGGCTTGTCCTTGAGGGGGCATTCGGGGCGTATCCCGTAATCGTCGGTCTTGCAGGGCTGCGCCAGACGCTTTTGTGCCAGAGATGTGCGCATCATGTGAAACGGCTGATTGGGCGTGCGCTCGGCGACGCGGCCGAACTCGTCGACGATTTCGATGGAGAGTTGATGAGTGCCCCGGTCGATGTTGGTCATTGGGAACACCGGACTGCGCCCGCCTTCGGCGTAGACCTTGTTGTCCAATAGCAGGCGGTAGGTGTGGCGAGGTTGCAATTCCGGCTCGTTGGTCACCGTGACGATCAGGTTGCCCTGAATGTCGCGAATCGCGCTGTCGGGCTCCGGTGCCAGAATGCGCAGCAACGAGTAATGAAACAGCGGGCCGGGTTTGGGCTTGGTGCTGGAGGCCTGAACAGGTTTTTTGGGCGTCGAGCGGATTTCGTTGCTGGGGGCAATCGGGACTTTCTTCGCGTTCTTGTGCGGCTGGTCGGTGAACACCCGATTCCCATCGGCGTCGATGTAGGTGTAGACCTCGGCAGTGGCTGAATGGGCGATGAGCATCAGCAGGCACAGCAAGGCACCGCGTAGCCAGGTGAATTCAAGGCTTACCGACATGGACTCGCTGCACGGTCAGGTTGATGGTCTGGCTCGTCTGGACGATTTGCGTGCCTTGCAGGACTTGCACCGAAAGGCTGTGCTCGCCGCGGTCCTGCTCCAGCACCTGAAAGCGGGGAATATTGCTGGGCTGGCCATAAGGTTTGCCATCGATCAACAGTTGCAACATATGCCCGGGCTGCAAGCGCGGCTGAATCGCCACGCCCACGGTGAAGGAACCGTTGTTGGCGCGCAAGGCTTCGTCTTTGGGAAGGTCTGTCAGTTCCAGCACCTGGTACGTCGCAGCCGCTGGTTGCAGCTGATTCTGATTGGGTGTCGAACTGGGCGCCGGTGATGCGGGGGTCACAGTGTCGACACTGTTGAGCGGCGGCAGATTCACCGCTTCAGCCTTGGTGCCGTCCGGCGGTTGGTTGCTGTAGGCGGTGTTGCCGTTGGCGTCAGTGTATTTGTAGATCTGAGCGACTGCGGGGAGCGCAAGCAACAGCAGCACAAGGGCAAGGCTTTGACGCATGAATACTCCGGGAACACGATCAGAGGAACGACAGCTCATAACATCAGACGCAAGGCCAGCATAGAGCAAAAGCGGGGTGGTGACGTCATCGACTGTCAGTGATCGCTCGCGGTAACGCAAAGATTTGCAGCCGCTCGCTGCAGTGCACTCACGACAATCGGGTCAGAGGCCAGGCGTTGGACTTCGCTATCCACCCAGTGTGGGCAGGCGCTGTCTTTGCGGTAAGGCTGGAAGGCAGCGTAGTTCTGCATCATCAGCGGTTGCAGTGTATCCAGGCGTGCTCGAATTCCGGTGGTCAGGTTGTGGGTGGGTTTTTCAGGCGCCAGCGTTGCGTGCCAATGCTCGATGCGGGCGTACTGCACCATTTTGTTGGCTTCGATTTGCGCGTTCATGAATTGGCGCACATCGGCTTTGTCGAGTCCGTACGTAGCTGCCTGCGCTTGTGCATTGTCGATCACCAGCCGTTCACGTTCATTGTCCTGAACCGGCTTGCCGCTGTAGAACTTGCTCTGGGCGACATCGTTGGCGATGTCGAGACGCTGGTGCATCGTCTCGATCAATGGGCGCAGTTCTGCAGGGGCTGGCGCGACCGTCCTGTCGGCGCAACCGGAAATCAAGGCTGCGGTCAGAGGCAGGGTCCAGAGCGGTGTAAGTATTGTTGAGTGTGTGCCAGTCATCACGGTGTCCCGGTTGTAGAGCGAATGGGACAGTATCCAGAAAAAACCACTGAAAAAACGATAAATAGATAGTGCACATGCCTCTTTAGCAATCCGGCTCACCGGCTGTGGCGTTTTTGGCATCGCCGCCGTCGGCAAGCCGGATCGCTATAGCGGGGCAGTGTCGTTGCTCGGCAATAAAAAAGGCCTCCCGAAGGAGGCCTCTCTTTTACGCAGCTATCGCTGACGCAACCGGATCAGACGCTGTAGTACAGGTCGTATTCCAGTGGGTGTACGAAGGTACGTACTTTGATTTCTTCTTCCGATTTCAGAGCGATGTAAGCGTCGATGAAGTCGTCGCTGAATACGCCGCCTTTGGTCAGGAACGCACGGCCCTTGTCCAGCTCTTCCAGAGCTTCTTTCAGGCTGCCACAAACTTGTGGGATCTCTGCTGCTTCTTCTGGCGGCAGGTCGTACAGGTTTTTGTCAGCGGCATCGCCTGGGTGGATCTTGTTCTGGATACCGTCCAGACCGGCCATCAACAGTGCTGCGAAAGCCAGGTATGGGTTGGCAGCCGGATCCGGGAAGCGAGCTTCGATACGACGCCCTTTAGGGCTGGAGACGTATGGAATGCGGATCGAGGCGGAACGGTTACGAGCCGAGTAGGCCAGCATCACTGGCGCTTCGAAGCCTGGGACCAGACGCTTGTAGGAGTTGGTCGACGGGTTGGTGAAGCCGTTCAGTGCTTTACCGTGCTTGATGATGCCGCCGATGAAGTACAGAGCGGTGTCGGACAGGCCGGCATAGCCTTCGCCTGCGAAGGTGTTCTTGCCATCTTTGGAGATGGACATGTGAACGTGCATACCCGAACCGTTATCGCCGTACAGAGGCTTAGGCATGAAGGTAGCGGTACGGCCGTAAGCGTCGGCAACGTTGTGTACGCAGTACTTCAGGGTCTGGGTTTCGTCGGCTTTCTTCACCAGGGTGTTGAACTTGACGCCGATTTCGTTCTGGCCGGCAGTCGCCACTTCGTGGTGGTGAACTTCAACGGTCAGGCCCATTTCTTCCAGGGCGTTACACATGGCGGTACGAATTTCGTGGTCGTGGTCGACCGGTGGAACCGGGAAGTAGCCGCCTTTGACGCCTGGACGGTGGCCTTTGTTGCCGCCTTCGACTTCCTGGTCAGTCATCCACGAACCTTGTTCGGAGAAGATTTTGAACATGGAGCCGGAGATGTCGGACTTGAACTGTACCGAGTCGAAGATGAAGAATTCTGGCTCTGGACCAACGAATACGGTGTCACCGATACCGGTGGACTTCAGGTATTCCTCGGCGCGGTGAGCGATGGCACGTGGGTCGCGGTCGTAACCTTGCATGGTCGAAGGTTCGATGATGTCGCAAACCAGGATCAGGGTCGGTTCTTCAGTGAACGGGTCCAGAACGGCAGTAGAGTCGTCTGGCAGCAGGATCATGTCGGAAGCTTCGATGCCTTTCCAGCCAGCGATGGAGGAACCGTCGAACATCTTGCCGACTTCGAAGAAGTCGTCGTCCAGTGCATCACGCGCTGGCATGGTGACGTGCTGCTGTTTGCCCTTGGTGTCCGTGAAGCGCAGATCAATCCACTTAACGTCATGATCTTTGATGAGTTGAACCGACTTCGACATGTTGTCCTCCGGGGTGGATTAGGGCAGGGTAGTTGTTCGCCCTTCAATTTGGGTGATGCCGGGCGCGATAGTCGGCCAAGGCAACCTGCCTCACAAGGGAGCAATTTGCATGCCAGTGCCCCGTGTTGGGTTTCTTACTGAAAACACCGGGTTTTTCGGTGCAAAACGTCGCATTTGTGAAAATGTACGCACCTTAATGGTGCTTATAAATTGTATACAGTGCCATATTGGTGCGCTGATGATTGGATGCACGATAACTGGTTAAACCTTGAGCAATTTCCGCTATAATCCGCGCCCCCCTTTTTCGACCGGCACCTCGCGCGCTGTTTTCATGAAACTAATCGTCAAAGTTTTTCCAGAAATCACCATCAAAAGCCGGCCTGTGCGCAAGCGCTTCATTAAACAGCTGGCCAAGAACATCCGTACCGTGCTCCGCGATCTGGACCCGGCACTGGTGGTCGATGGCGTGTGGGACAACCTTGAGGTCGAAACGAAGGTCGAGGATGCGAAAGTCTTGCACGAGATGACCGAACGCCTGAGCTGCATGCCGGGTATCGCGCATTTTCTACAGGTCGATCAATACCCGCTGGGCGACATGGACGACATCTATGAGAAGTGCAAACAGCACTTCGGCCATGAACTGCCCGGCAAGATTTTTTCGGTGCGCTGCAAACGCGGCGGTCACCATGACTTCAGTTCGATGGACGTCGAACGCTACGTGGGCAGCAAGTTGCGCCGTGAGTGCGGCGCCGCCGGTATTTCGCTGAAAGAGCCTGAAGTCGAAGTACGGATCGAGATCCGCGATCAGCGCCTGTTCGTGATTCACAGCCAGCACAACAGCATCGGCGGCTACCCGCTGGGTTCGCTGGAGCAGACCCTGGTGCTGATGTCCGGTGGCTTCGACTCCACCGTCGCGGCGTATCATGTCATCCGTCGCGGGCTGATGAGCCACTTCTGCTTCTTCAACCTGGGCGGCCGCGCTCACGAATTGGGCGTGATGGAAGTGGCGCACTTCCTCTGGAAGAAGTACGCCAGCTCCCAGCGCGTGCTGTTTATCAGCGTGCCGTTTGAAGAAGTGCTGGGCGAAATTCTCGGAAAAGTCGACGACAGTCATATGGGTGTCGTATTGAAGCGTATGATGTTGCGTGCGGCGAGCCGGATGGCCGATCGCCTGGACATCGACGCGCTGGTCACTGGCGAGGCGATCTCCCAGGTGTCCAGCCAGACGTTGCCTAACCTGTCGGTCATCGACTGCGTTACAGAAAAGCTGGTCTTGCGCCCGCTCATCGCCACTCACAAGCAGGACATCATCGACGAAGCCGATCAGATCGGCAGCGGCGATTTTGCCCGACATATGCCCGAGTATTGCGGCGTGATTTCGGTCAACCCGAAAACCGCAGCGAAACGCCATCGCGTCGAGCATGAAGAAAAAGAGTTCGACATGGCCGTGCTTGAACGTGCGATCGAGAACGCCCGTCTGGTGCCCATCGATCGCGTGATCGAGGAACTGGGTCAGGACGTGCAGGTCGAGGAAGTCGGCCAGGCGCTGGCAGGGCAAGTGATCATCGACATTCGTCATCCGGACGAAGCCGAGGATCGCCCGCTGGAACTGTCGGGCATCGAAGTGCAAACGCTGCCGTTCTTTGCATTGAACAGCCGCTTCAAGGAACTGGACCCCACGCGCCAGTACCTGCTGTATTGCGACAAAGGCGTCATGAGTCGCCTGCATGCTCACCATTTGCTCAGTGAGGGGCATGCCAATGTGCGCGTTTATCGACCGAGCTAAGTGCCCGGGGCTGTTTGCCTGTGGCTTGCGTCACCGGCCCCCCGACACCAGTCGTCAGCCGTAACGGCTTGCGCCGGTTTCTGTCTTCATAGCTGGCTACAATCAGTCAGCTCACCGAATCCTCTGATCGAGATACACAAGTGATCGAAAATCTACGTAACATCGCCATCATTGCTCACGTTGACCATGGTAAAACGACCCTCGTCGACAAGCTCCTGCGTCAGTCCGGCACTCTTGAGCGTAACGAACTCAATGATGAGCGCGTGATGGACTCCAACGACCAGGAGAAAGAGCGCGGCATTACCATTCTGGCGAAGAACACCGCGATTCGCTGGAACGACTACCGCATCAATATCGTCGATACCCCGGGCCACGCCGACTTCGGTGGCGAGGTTGAGCGTGTGATGTCGATGGTCGACTCCGTACTGCTGCTGGTCGACGCTCAAGACGGCCCGATGCCGCAAACCCGTTTCGTGACCAAGAAGGCCTTCGAAGCCGGTCTGAAGCCAATCGTCGTCATCAACAAGGTTGACCGTCCGGGCGCGCGTCCTGACTGGGTTCTGGACCAGATCTTCGACCTGTTCGACAACCTGGGTGCCACCGACGAACAGCTGGACTTCAAAGTCGTCTACGCCTCGGCCCTGAACGGCATCGCCGGTCTGGACCACACCGACATGGCCGAAGACATGACCCCGCTGTATCAGTCGATCATCGACAACGTCCCGGCTCCGACCGTTGACGTCGACGGTCCTTTCCAGATGCAAATCTCCGCTCTGGACTACAACAGCTTCCTGGGTGTTATCGGCGTTGGCCGTATCGCTCGCGGTCGCGTCAAGCCGAACACCCCGGTTGTTGCGATCGACGTTGACGGCAAGAAGCGCAACGGCCGCATCCTGAAGCTAATGGGCCACCACGGTCTGCACCGCGTGGACGTCGAAGAAGCCACTGCGGGCGACATCGTCTGCATCAGCGGCTTCGAAGAGCTGTTCATCTCCGACACCCTGTGCGACCCGAACACCATCGAGGCGATGAAGCCTCTGACCGTTGACGAGCCGACCGTTTCCATGACCTTCCAGGTCAACGACTCGCCGTTCTGCGGTAAAGAAGGCAAGTTCGTGACCTCCCGTAACATCAAGGAGCGTCTGGACAAAGAGCTGCTGTACAACGTTGCGCTGCGCGTTGAAGAAGGCGACTCGGCTGACAAGTTCAAGGTCTCTGGCCGTGGTGAGCTGCACCTGTCGGTTCTGATCGAAACCATGCGTCGTGAAGGCTTCGAAATGGCCGTTGGTCGTCCGGAAGTGATCATCCGTGTCAAGGATGGCGTGAAGCAGGAACCGTTCGAGAACGTCACCATCGACATCCCTGAAGACGCTCAGGGCAAGGTCATGGAAGAAATGGGTCTGCGTAAGGGCGACCTGACCAACATGGCGCCGGATGGCAAGGGCCGTGTACGTCTGGAATACAACATTCCAGCCCGTGGTCTGATCGGTTTCCGTAACCAGTTCCTGACCCTGACCTCCGGTGCAGGCATCCTGACCTCGATCTTCGACCGTTACGACACCATGAAGTCGGGCGACGTATCGGGCCGTCAGAACGGTGTTCTGGTTTCGGTCGAAACCGGCAAGGCACTGACCTACTCCCTGGAAACCCTGCAGGCTCGTGGCAAGCTGTTCATCGAGCACGGTCAGGACATCTACAACGGTCAAATCATCGGTCTGAACAGCCGTGACAACGATTTGGGCGTTAACCCGACCAAAGGCAAGAAGCTGGACAACATGCGTGCTTCGGGTAAAGACGAAGTCATCGCTCTGGTTCCGCCAGTTCGCCACACGCTGGAACAAGCTCTGGAGTTCATCCAGGACGACGAGCTGTGCGAAGTGACGCCGAAGTCGATCCGTCTGCGCAAGAAGATCCTGGACGAAGGCGAGCGTACCCGCGCTGCCAAGAAAGCCAAGGCTTGATCTAGCTCAGGCTGAATGACAACGCCCCCGGTCGAAAGGCCGGGGGCGTTTTTGTTTGTGCGGGGGATGCGCCTAACCTTCTGTAGCAGTCCGGCTTGCCGGCGGTAGCGATTTCAATAACGCCACCGCCGGCAAGCCGGACTGCTACAGAGGTGTATCAAAACTTCAACGGTATGTGCGCAGAGTTGGAGCGCAACGTGCCACTGTCCTGACGCTCAGGCGCTTTGGGTTTGTACGCACAATACCCCGGACGCGGTCCGATTTTCGGATGGTTTCGGCAGGTGTCGGGGCGTTTGTCGTAGATCGTGCACAGGCGGCTTTTGCGATCCAGGTACAGGCAATCGTCGTTGCTCATGCGCTGTAGGGTGAAGATCCCCGATTTCTGGTTGAAGCGCTCGATAATGCCTTCCTTCTGCAAGCGCTTGGCGATGTTCTTCGGGTTATCGCCCATTTCGAATTCGTCAACGACACCGATGCGGATCAAGTCCTTGATCTTCGCTTCGACCGGCAGCG
This sequence comes from Pseudomonas sp. NPDC088444, assembly GCF_044900175.1. Classification (NCBI taxonomy): domain Bacteria; kingdom Pseudomonadati; phylum Pseudomonadota; class Gammaproteobacteria; order Pseudomonadales; family Pseudomonadaceae; genus Pseudomonas; species Pseudomonas sp. NPDC088444. Next base: position 220,882 of record NZ_JBJDNK010000009.1, on the reverse strand, counting down.
TGCAGCAGCTGGATACACAACCTCCGCACATGTGGCTGGAATACTTCTGCCAGGTTTCCAGACGGTCGATTTCTGCAGCGGCGATCAGGGTCGGTTTCATCACGGTGAACTCAGGGTGTATCGGGCGCGCGATCATACCGGGCGGCGCGCAATTCCCCTATCGCAAAATGATCGATGCGACTATCGGCAGTGTCATCGAACAATCGTTGTCGCCAACGCTTCGATGTGCTCCTGGCGCTCGGCCTGATTGAGCTTCGCATGCGGGTTCAACGACGACCACTGTGGATGCGCTCGGGCTTTGTGCAGCGCGTCCGGCAGTTTGCCCTCGCGCCAGGATTTTTCCTGTGGCGCCTCCAACTTGATGCTGTCCATCGCCGCATGACCCCGCGCCTCAAGTGCCAGCAGCAGTTGCCGTTGGCGCAGGGCGAGCAATCGCAGCACTGCGTCATCGACGGTCAGTTCCCGCTGGCCCTTGAGCTTGCCCAGCAAGCGGCCGCCATAGCTGCGCGCAGTCTGCAAGGCGCCACCGGCAATCGCCCCGACCAGCGCCGCCGTGCCCAACGTGATGCCGCCCACTAGCAGATCCACGCCCGCGCCCGCCGCAGCCCCAGCCGCAATGCCGCTGCCCACCCGTACGCCCAGCAACTTCAGGGTTTCCGGGTTGAACAGGTCATCGCCCCAGCGACCGTCGAGCAACGGCAGGTCACTGGCCGACGCATCTTCGCGTCGAAACGCGTACAGCTTCAGCAAGGCTTCGACACAACGCTGTTCGCGCTGACGCACTGATTTGCGCAGGTCGTCAATCGCGGTATTCACCTGGCTGGCTTCGGTCGCCACACTGCGGCGGCAGGCAGCGCAATCGAGCAGCAATTCGGCGATCAGGCGCGCTGCACTGTGACGACGGACTTCACGTTGAGCCTGCTGATCGAGGATCAGCCGTTCCAACTGACCGCGAGACGACTCCAGCAGCAACGCCAGGCTTTCATAAAGCCGTCGCTCGCCGTCTTCCGGCGGAGCAACGCTGTCGAATCGCACCAGTGCGTGCAAACCGAGCCGCGCCAGGGCTTCACGCCAATCCGGTTCGCGATGGTGCGAGCTGCTGACGAAATTCAGGACCGGCAGCAGCGGTTTGCCACAACTGGCGAGTACCGCCAGTTCGTCGCGGTACTTGGCGAAAACGGGCTCACGGGCGTCGATGACATACAGGCCTGCATCCGACGCCAGCAACTGGCGCAGTACTTTGGCTTCCTGTTCGAAGCGTTGCCTGGCCTCACTGCCTTCCAGAAAGCGCGCCAGCCGCGCCGGGCCATCGAGGCGTTCGCCGGGGCGGTCCAGACGCTCCAAAAAGTCCAGCAGGGCGATGGCGTCTTCCAGACCCGGTGTGTCGTACAGCTCCAGCAAAGCCTCACCCTCCACCGACAGTCGCGCACCTTCAACGTGACGTGTAGTGCTGGGGCGATGGGACACCTCGCCAAAGCCGACATCGCGGGTCAAAGTTCGCAGCAGCGAGGTTTTGCCGACATTGGTGTGACCGACAACGGCCAGTTTCAGTGGGCGATAGGCGTGTTTATCAGTCATGTCCGGTCTCCAGCCACGTGAGCGGCGCGCTGTCGGCCCATTGCAGCTCCAATTGTTGCAGGGCGACGTGCCAGTCGCTCAATCGATCTGCGTCCAGCGCCTCACCGACGGGGGCGGGCAAGAGCCAGATGCGTGTCGCCGTGGCGCAGCGAGCGAGTTCGGCAATCAGTGCCAGGCTGCCTCGGTCCGGCGAACGGCGGGGGTCGCAGGCGATGGCCAGGCGTGCAGGTGGATAACGGGTCAGTTGATCCAACAGGGTGCGGCGGGACTCGCGGCTGTCGAGGATGCCTGCGTCAGCGACGGTGTGTGGGAGCTTAGGCGGCCAAGGGCGTTGATCGTCCAGTTCGATGGCCACCAGCAACGCGCCTTCGCTTTGTTCGGCTGCCGGGCCGCTTTGCACCTGATGCAATTGGGCAGGTGCGGCGTCGCTGACCCCGAGGCGCTCGCTGCTGGGCATCAAGCGCTCGCGCAACTCGGCGTAGCCCGGTTCACTTACATCCAGCATGAGATGTTTACGGCCCACGCGCCAGCGGCCATAACACAGCAGAGTCAGCAGCAGGCGAGGGGCAATGCCATAAATGACCAGTACGCCGACGAGCCACGCCGCCCAAGCCTGCCGCGCGTTTTCGATCACCAGCGCGCTGTCGCCACTGGCGCGGATCATTTCTACGGTTGGAACGCGAAAGCCCAGCGCTGACGGCAGTGCGCCGAGGGTCTGGGTCAGACTGACAAATGTGTCGCTGCCCAGAATGGTGGTTTCCCAGACAAACCCATAGCGCCGCGTGGCCATCAGTAACAACAGCAATATCAGCGCGCTGAGTAGAGCCAGCAGCCATAGTCCGTTGACGCACGCCCCGAGCAGCCAACGGTTCAGGCGTTTGCGCTGCAGCAACAGAATCAACGCAGGGGCCAATTGCGCGGCCTGAGCATCGCGGGCGAGTTTTTCGCTGAGCCATAACCAGAATCGGCCAAGGCTGGCAGCGCTTTCACCGGCAAACAGAAAGCCCAGCGCCCAACTGATCAGCAGAATCAGGTTCAGCCCCAACAAACTGCCCAAGGCCCAGAACACGTTGACCGGTGTTTGCCCGTCGCCCAATGCGGCGAAGGCCAACCCGGCACCGCTGACCACGGCGAAAATGCCTAACAGGATCAGCGAAAGGCGAGCGCCCTGTTTCCATTGACGCAGGGCCGCCACCATGCCGTCGCGCTCGGCCAGCCACACTGCGCGGTTCTTGATACGGGTCAGCAGATCGCCCGCCGTGGTGCGGGCGCGGCGGCTGGCTTCTTCGTCTTCGAGGGCGCCTGCGTGCTGCTCGCGCAGGCGCACCGCTTCGGTCAGCCAGAGTTCATCGAGTGGGGTCAGTGCAGTCACGCGGTATCTCGTTGGTAAGTTCAGGAGGGAGCATAACCGGTGTGACCGCTATCGCGAGCTTCCGTGCATACGTGCATGCATGTGTACTGCTATCCTCGCCGCCATGAAAAAAGAACATCTCCCCCTCAGCCTGATTGCCGCCCTCGCGGAAAACCGCGTGATCGGCATCGACAATTCCATGCCCTGGCATCTGCCAGGGGATTTCAAATATTTCAAGGCCACGACGCTGGGCAAGCCGATCATCATGGGTCGCAAGACCTGGGATTCGCTGGGTCGTCCGCTGCCGGGGCGCCTGAATATCGTCGTGACTCGCCAGGCCGATCTCAAACTGGACGGCGCCGAGGTCTTTACCTCGCTGGAAGCGGCCGTTGAGCGTGCTGAGGCCTGGGCTATTGAGCAGGGCGTCAGTGAAGTGATGTTGATCGGCGGTGCTCAGCTTTATGAGCAGGGATTGGAGCGCGCGGATCGTTTGTACCTGACGCGTGTGGCGTTGAATCCGGAAGGCGATGCGTGGTTTCCGGAATTTGATGAGGCGCGGTGGACGCTGGTGTCGAACGTTGAGAATCCGGCATTGGACGACAAGCCTGCGTACAGCTTTGAGGTGTGGGAGCGGGTTTGATGCATCGGCGACATGTTAGCGAACGAGGTTGAATTTGTGGCGTAGGCTCTAGCTGGATTTTGGATCCCATGTCAGAGTTGCCATCATATTGATGGCTCTCTATTGGGGTATATCGGTGACTATTCGCGATCAACGCTTCATTTACCATTTAACTAGCTTCGACAATATCTCATCGATCCTCCGAGATGGGTTGCAACCGCGTGCAGCTTTGGCTCATGGTGTTTTTAGAGACGTTGCAGATGCCGACATCATCGAGGGGCGTACGCGCAACTCGCTAGAAAATTTTGTGCCATTTCACTGGTTTGCCCGTAATCCGTTTGACGGCCGAGTTCAGCGTGATCGACCTGACGAGGATTTTGTTTTGATTGCAGTGAATCGTGGTCATGCTAGTCAGAACAATTGGCGCATTATCCCCAGTCACCCGCTGGCCGGAGGCCGGTTTGAGCTCATGTCGTACGTTGAAGGTTTTGCGGCGATTGACTGGGATCTGATGGATCGTAGGGACTACTCTAATGCGGATTGTCGCCATGTTTGCATGTCAGAGTGCCTTTCACCGGCTGCGGTTCCGGTGAGCGATTTTGCTAAAATCTACGTACCGACTGAGGAGATCTGGCAAATGGTCAGCAGGCGAGCTCAAGATATGGGTTATTCGAGACTTTGGGTGGACGCGGCCCCTAACATGTTTTCGAACAGATGATTTTCACGAACCTCAATCCTCAAAAAGCGCTCCTATGGAGGATCGTTCACAGAGACAATCTGCCATGGATCCTCAAGCATGGGCTCTATGCAATGGGAGCAGGGAAGTTTGCGGACAATTACGTCGGCATTGGCAATCCTGACTTGATTTCCAAGCGCGCCTCTCGTCATGTGCATATCGCTCCTGGTGGGACCTTGGCCGATTACGTGCCTTTCTACTTCACACCCTTTTCCGTCATGATGAAAAACATCCATTCGGGGTGGGGCGTGCAGCAGAGGCCCAATGAGGAGATCGTGATCCTCGTCTCTAGCCTGTACCATATTCAATCATTGGGTTTGCCGTTTATCTTCACCGATGCTCACGCTTATCCAGACTGGACCGGCTACTATGCTGATCTCGTGCATCTCGACAGGATCGATTGGAGGCTTTTGCAACACAGAGACTTCAAGCGTGATCCCGATGATCCTCGGAAAATGGAGCGCTATCAGGCTGAAGCGCTCGTCCATGGTCACGTTCCTGTCGCTGGTCTTCTTGGGATTATCTGCTACAACGAAGCTTTGAAACGTCGGTTTGAGCTGGAGGTCCGGCAGCGTCGCCTTGATCTTCCTGTTCATGCTCGTCCTGGGTGGTATTTCTGATGATTCGCTTTACGCAAGGTAACCTGCTCGAGGCCAAGGCCGAAGCGCTGGTCAACACAGTCAACACTGTTGGAGTGATGGGAAAAGGCATTGCGCTGATGTTCAAGGAGCGCTTTGTAGAAAACTATCGCCTGTACGCCGCTGCCTGCAAATCGGATGAAGTCGTCACCGGAAAGATGTTTGTCACCGAGGTTCGGGAGCTGGACGGGCCGCGATGGATTGTGAACTTCCCAACAAAACGACATTGGCGTTCGCCGTCGCAGCTAGCATGGATCACCGCGGGTCTGGAGGATCTGCGCCGCTTCATCCTCGAAAAATCAGTGAACTCCATCGCTATCCCTCCATTGGGGGCGGGTAATGGCGGCTTGCCGTGGCCCGCTGTTCGTGACGAGATCACGGCAGTCCTTAAAGGGCTGGATGCCGATATCCTGGTTTTTGAGCCTACTGATAAATACCAGAATGTTTCAAAACGAAGTGGTGTAGAAAATCTTACGCCCGCTCGGGCTCTTATCGCGGAGCTGGTGCGTCGCTATTGGGTTTTGGGTATGGAGTGCAGTCTGCTTGAGATTCAGAAGCTTGCTTGGTTCTTGGAGCGATCAATCGAACGGTTTTTACCTGCAGATAATCCGCTGGAACTCCAGTTTTCGGCACACACATACGGCCCGTACGCGAATCGTCTTGATCATCTGCTGGATAATCTGGATGGAAGTTATCTGCATTGTGGGAAACGCATAGCTGATGCGGGGCCACTAGACGTCATATGGTTTGACGATAGTCGAAAGCCCTATCTGCAGGCCTATCTGGCTAGTGAGGCCAAGGCTTATCTACCTGCGTTGGAGTTTACAGCTGACTTGATTGATGGTTTTGAATCTCCATTCGGTATGGAGCTTCTGGCTACGGTTGACTGGCTTTTGTATCAAGATAAGGTCGCTCCAACTGTGGATGACATCAAGAGCGGGCTCAAATGCTGGTCCGGAGGCAAGGCTGCTGCTGTTCGCAAGAGCAAGCTTTTCGACGATGAGTCGCTGGTCATTGCGCTCAATAAACTAGCTGTATTCCGTACCCATTCTCCGGCAGTGACGACTTAGTCAGGCGTTTCGCTGGACGAGTGGATCGCTCTTCAAAATTTCCAGATTGACGCTGACGGAGCCTGCCGCTGCGCTGCGACGCCTTGGCGCTTTCATAAGCAATGAAATGAAAGTGTCGTTTTTATGTCATTTGTCGCGAATGGCTCTCAACATGGCGCCATCAGAACACGCACCGTCGCTGACGCATTAAAACAGTCATGGCTTTTTGTTACGGTCCAGTCTCGAATTTGAAAAGGGGAGGACACCGTTATGAAGCTCGCTCCAAAACTGTTGGCCGCTGCGCTCTGTCTGGGTCTTGCCGGACAGGCATTTTCCACCGAACTCAAGCACTGGCCAGAGCCTGCCGCCAAGCAGCTCAACGCCATGATTGCGGCGAACGCCAACAAAGGTAACTTCGCGGTTTTCGACATGGACAACACCAGCTATCGCTACGATCTGGAAGAATCCCTGCTGCCGTACATGGAAAACAAGGGGCTGATCACTCGCGAAAAGCTGGACCCTTCTCTCAAACTGATCCCCTTCAAGGACACCGCTGAGCACAAGGAAAGCCTGTTCAGCTATTACTACCGCCTCTGCGAAATCGACGACATGGTGTGCTACCCATGGGTTGCGCAGGTGTTCTCCGGTTTCACCCTCAAAGAACTCAAAGGCTACGTCGACGAATTGATGGCATCGGGCAAACCCGTCCCGAGCACCTATTACGACGGTGACGTGGTCAAGACCATCGAAGTCCAGCCGCCGAAGGTCTTCACCGGCCAAGCCGAGCTGTACAACAAACTGATGGAAAACGGCATCGAGGTGTACGTGATGACCGCCGCGTCTGAGGAACTGGTGCGCATGGTCGCGTCCGATCCAAAGTACGGCTACAACGTCAAACCGCAGAACGTAATCGGCGTGACCACCCTGCTGAAGAACCGTGAAACCGGTGAGCTGACTACCGCGCGCAAACAGATCAGCGCAGGTAAATACGACGAGAAAGCCAACCTCGGCCTGGAGCTGACCCCTTACCTGTGGACCCCGGCGACCTGGATGGCAGGCAAGCAGGCGGCGATCCTGACGTACATCGATCAGTGGAAGAAGCCGGTGCTGGTGGGTGGCGATACGCCAAGCAGCGACGGTTACATGTTGTTCCACAGTGTTGATGTGAGCAAAGGCGGCATTCACCTGTGGGTCAACCGCAAGGACAAGTACATGACCCAGCTCAACGGCATGATGAAAACCAATGCCGAGGCCCAGGCCAAAGAAGGTCTGCCGGTGACGGCGGACAAGAACTGGGTGATCGTGAAGCCGGATGAAATCCAGTAAGACTTGGTGAGTATTTGTGGGAGCCGGCTTGCTGGCGAAGGCGTCAGGTCAGGCACGGTTGAGGTGACTGACACACCGCTTTCGCCACCAAGGCGGCTCCCACAAGTATCGGCCCGATCATGAATTTATCGTTGAACACGCACCCCTGCAGGCGCCGGTGTGCGTCCGATATCAAACCCGCGGTAAATCCAGAATCGCTTCCAGCCCGCCGCTCTCTTTATTGCGCAACTGCAACCGCCCTTCATGAGCCGCCGCCACGGTATGGGCGATGCTCAGCCCCAGGCCATACCCGCCGGTCCCCACGTTGCGCGAGCTTTCCAGCCTGAAAAACGGCTCGACCACTTGCTCAAGTTGATCCTCGGGAATCCCCGGCCCCTGATCGGCGATGACGATACGCAGACGCTCTGGCTGATCCTCGACGAAAACTTCGGCCTGATGCCCGTAACGGATGGCGTTCTCCAGCAGGTTCTGCACGCAACGCTTCAGGCTGCGTGCATATGCGGGCAGAGGCTGCGACGCGGTGCCGTGGAGCGTCACTTTGGCATGCATGTCTTCAAAATCGGCTTGCAGGCTTACCAGCAGGGCATTGATGTCGACGCTCTGCCGAGGCTCGTTGATCTCACCGCTGCTGACAAACTCCAGCGTCGCCGAGACCATGTTTTCCATGTCCTCCAGGTCCTGGCGAAAGCGCTCTTTGGCCCGTTCATCCGCGAGCATTTCCGTGCGCAGGCGCAAGCGGGTAATGGGCGAACGCAGATCGTGGGAGATGGCGGCAAGGAAGCGTGTGCGCTCGCGCAGGTTGTTGATCAGCCGCTGCTGCATGCTGTTGAACGCTCTGGCGGCGCGCCGTACTTCCAGCGGCCCGTCCACCGCCAGCGGCGGGCGTTTGATGTCGCGGCCCAGCGCCTGCGCAGCGTTGGTCAGTTGGGTCAGCGGGCGAATGGCCAGGCGTACGGCCAGCAGTACGATGATTGCCAGCAACACGATGCGCACCAGATAAATCCGCAGGAAGTAATCGAACATGACCTGCACCGGCGTAAGACTGGTCCAGCCCTGATCTTCCCGAGCGCGCACTTGCAGCCAGCGGCCATCGGGCAGTTGCAGCTCGATATCGAACATCCCGGCTGCGGGGCCTGATCCAAACAATGTGCTCATCCCGGCGGTGTTGCCCTGTTCATCCAGCAACGACAAATGCAGCAGGCGCAGGTTGGTGGGAATGTGGGTGCGCTGCTCGATCACGTTGCTCAACAGGCGCTCTGTGGCTTGATCGGCGCTGCTGAGTTTTTCGGTGCGTGGCGTCGGCGTGGGGATGAACTGCAAGCGAAAGTCGGGGGTGTTCAGGTGCCCGATGAAGCCGTTGGTATGGGTCGGTTCAATGCTGATCACCCGTACGATATCGGCTAGGCGGCTGGCGATCAGGCGCGTGGGAATTTCCAGCACCTGACTGTGGCGCACGTCATACCAAATGCTGCTGGTGGCGATCTGCGCGGCGATCATGCCACTGACCAGAATGATCACCAGGCGGCCATAAAGCGTGCGCGGCCACAGCCTCATGAAGCCGAAGCCACGTCAGTCGCAGTGAGCATATAGCCCTCGTTGCGCACGGTCTTGATCAGCTTGGGGTCGAGTTGCTGGCGCAGGCGGCTGACGCAGACATCGATGGAGCGGTCGAACGGTGTGCTGTTTTTCTCGAAAACATGATTGAGCAGGAAGTCGCGACTCAACGGCCGGTTCGGGTGTTGCAACAACAGGCGCAGCACCCGGTAGTCCGAGTTACCGAGACTGATTACCAGCCCAGCCGGAGACAGGATTTGCCGCGCTCGGGTGTCGAGTTTCCAGCCGTCGAATACCACGAAGGGCGTTTCATCCACCCGTGCCCGCTCGGGAAAACTCTGCACCCGGCGCAGCACGACCTTGATCCGCACCAGCAATTCGCGAGGATCGAACGGCTTGGGCAAGTAATCGTCGGCGCCGATTTCCAGGCCCACGATGCGATCAATCAGACTGCCCCGCGCCGTCAGCATCACCACCGGGATGTTGGACGTGGTGCGCAGTTCGCGACACAGCGTCAGGCCGTCTTCGCCAGGCAACATCAGATCCAGCACGATGAGGTCGATGACGTTCAGCTCAAGGCGTCGACGCATTTCCTTGCCGTCGCTCGCCGTGGACGTCTGATAGCCCGCATCGCGCAGGTAATCGGCGAGCAGTTGGCGGATTTCCGGATCGTCATCGACGATCAACACATGATCTTGCTTGGACATTCGGGATGATGTGCCTGTGGGTCGAATGAGGGCAGCCCTGCCGAGACGCCCGCCCGGCGTTGTCCTACCGAAAAAAACAGTCAGTGGGCGGGGCAAATGTAATGAAATGTTGTGAGCGACGTTTTCCTGCATCGCCAATACAAAGTTCAACCATCGCGCACCAGGCTGCTCTTTAGACTGGCGAGTGTAAATGCGAGTCATTGTAATCTGGAGACGTGCGTGTTCAAACCTTTCCTCTCGATACGGGCCACCGCTGCGCTGGTCCTGATGCTGGGCGCCTGTCTGGCCCAGATGTCCACGGCCTCGGCCAAAGAAGTCACCGACGTGCTGGGCCGCAAGGTCAACGTGTCGGACAACGTTCAGCGTGTGGTGCTGGGCGAGGGTCGTTTGATTTCGGTGTTTGCGGTGCTCGATCACGACGCTCCGTTCAAGCGCATCGTCGGCTGGCAGGCCGACCTGAAAAAACTGGACCCCAACACCTATAACGCTTACGCCGCGAAATTCCCCGAAGTCAGCAAAATCCCGTTGATCGGTCAGGCGTCCGAGCAAAGCGTCAGCGCCGAAGAAATTCTCAGCCTGAAACCGGATCTGGCAGTGTTCAGCATCTCCGGCCACGGCCCGACCGAGCACAGCCCGGTGGCCGACACGCTGGCGGCAGCGGGCATTCCAGTGCTGTTCGTCGATTTCCGTATCAAGCCTATCGAGGGCACCCGCACCAGCATGATGGCCCTGGGCCGCGCGCTGGGGCGTGACAAGGAAGCGGCGGCCTACATCGATTTCTATGATCAACACCTCAAACACGTTATCGACACCGTTGGCAAAGTCGACGACAGCCAGCGCCCGAGCGTTTTCCTTGAATTGCTGGCTGGGGCCTGGCAGGCGCCGGGTCACACCACCGGCAAGAGTGGTCTGGGTGAGGTGATCAAGCTGGTCGGTGGCCGCAACATCGCCGAAGGCGTGGTGCCGGGTGCGCTGGGCGACGTGAGCGTTGAATACGCGCTCAAGGCTGACCCTGACGTGTATATCGCCACCGGCAACCATGAGCCAGGTCTGCTGCTCGGCGCGGGTGTGCAACAAGCCCCGGCGCAGGCCGCGTTCCAGAAAGTGCTGGCGCGTCCTGAGTTCAAGGACCTGCGTCCGATTCGTGAGGGTCAGGCCCACGGCCTGTGGCACGACTTCTACAACTCGCCGTACAACATTCTGGCGATCGAGGCGTTGGCCAAATGGATCAGCCCGGCCAAGTTCAAGGACCTCGATCCGCAGCAGACGATGGCCGAGATGAACAAGCAGTTCCTCGACACGCCGCTGTCCGGCCAGTACTGGATCGACCAACAGAAGTGACTTCTCAAGCCCGTGCTCTGCCCGAGTCCGCTCCGGCAGGGCTTGAAGCCGCAAGCCTGGGCTACCGCCGTTTGCTGGCGCGTCGTTTCTGGCTGCTGGCGATCTTGCTGGCGGTGTTGGTATTCGCCGTACTGATCGACCTCACCACCGGCCCTTCCGGCATGGGGCTGGGCACATTGATCGACGGCATGTTGCACCCCGAACATCTGCCGATCACCGACCGCATCATCATCTGGAACGTGCGCCTGCCGTACGCGCTGATGGCGGTATTGGTGGGCTGTGCGTTGTCGCTGGCGGGGGCCGAGATGCAGGCCATCCTCAATAACCCGCTGGCCAGCCCGTTCACATTGGGCGTGTCTTCAGCGGCGGCGTTGGGCGCTTCGCTGGTGATCGTGTTTCCCGTGTCGGTCAGTTGGTTATCGGGCAATGCGGCGGTTTCGCTGTCGGCGTTTGTCTTCGCCTGTGCATCAGTCTTCCTGCTGCAAGCCATGTCGCGGTTACGTGGGGCGGGTGTCGAAAGCCTGGTGCTGTTCGGCATCGCGCTCGTGTTCAGTTGCAATGCGCTGGTGGCCCTGCTGCAACTGGTGGCCACCGAAGACGTTTTGCAACAACTGGTGTTCTGGAGCCTGGGCAGTGTCGCCCGCGCCAACTGGGAAAAGCTGGGGATTCTGGCGCTGGTGCTGGCGGTGATCATGCCAATGTCGTTCGCGGCCTCGCCACGCATGACCCTGCTGCGCATGGGGGAAGACCGGGCCCAGAGTTTCGGCATCGATGTGCGTCGTCTTCGGTTGTTCTCCCTGTTGCGCATCAGTTTGCTGTCGGCCACGGCTGTGGCCTTCGTCGGCACCATCGGGTTCATCGGGCTGGTCGGTCCTCATATCGCGCGGATTCTGGTGGGTGAGGACCAGCGCTTCCTGCTGCCTGCCAGCGCGATTGTCGGTGCGCTGCTGCTTTCGCTATCGTCCATCGCCAGCAAATTGATCGTGCCGGTCGGTATCGTGACCGCGCTGGTCGGCGTGCCGATCTTCGTGGTGTTGGTGTTCAAGCGCGGGAGGCAACTGTGAGCGGGTTAAGCGTGCGCGATGCGCAGGTGAGTTATGGCCGACGCCACGTCGTGCGCGGGCTGTCGCTGCCCGAACTGCAACCGGGTACGGTAACCGCGCTGATCGGGCCGAACGGCGCGGGCAAGTCGACGCTGCTGCGGGCCGTGGCAGGGCTGGAGAAGATGCGTGGCGACGTCAGTCTGCAGGGGCGTTCGCTGAACAACGTCTCCATCGCGGAGCGGGCACGGCTGATCACTTACATGCCGCAGAACTTGCCGCCGGGGCTATCGCTGAGTGTCATGGAGAGCATTGTCGCGGCGCTGCGTGTCAGTTCGGTCGATGGCGTGCCGTTGTCCAGCGAGGTCTGTTTGCGCGAGGCGTACAAGGCGCTGCAACGGATCGGCATCACGCACCTGGCGGACAACCTGCTCAACGGTCTTTCCGGCGGGCAACGGCAACTGGTCAGCCTTGCGCAACTGATCGCCCGTCGCCCGAAAGTCATGCTGCTGGACGAACCCACCAGCGCGCTGGACCTCAATTACCAGCTCAAAGTCATGGCCTGCGTGCGCGACATGGTGCGCGAACATCAGTTGATTGCGGTGGTGGTGCTGCACGACATCAGCCTGGCGGCGCGGCATGCCGATCAGATCGCCGTGCTGCGCGAGGGGGAGTTGTTTGCCTGCGGCTCAGCGGGGCAGATCCTTGATGCTCGTCTGCTGGCCGATGTGTATGGCGTGCAGGGGCGGGTGGAGTTTTGTTCGCAGGGGACGATTCAGGTGCTGGTGGATGGTGCAGTCCATCAGGATTGATGCAATCCGCCTCTGTGGGAGCCGGCTTGCTGGCGAATACGTCGGGTCAGACAAGGAGGCGGTGAATGACACACCGCTTTCTCCAGCAAGCCAGTTCCCACAGGTTCGACGTTGAACATAAGGTATGGGGCAGACGCAGTCATTGTGGGAGCCAACTGGGTGGCGAATGCGCTTGACCAGGCAACATAGAATCTCCCGCGATAAGACCGTATTTCGGACTTCAATAAAAAGCCCGGCATCGCTGCCGGGCTTTTTATTTGCTGCGAAGACTGATTACGGAACCAGCTTGTCCAGCAGTGCCTTGTCACGCACAGCGCCTTTGTCGGCACTGGTTGCCAGCAGGGCGTAAGCCTTGAGGGCGGTGGTGACTTTGCGTGGACGCGCTTCGGCCGGACGCCAGCCTTTCTTGTCCTGTTCGGCGCGACGCACGGCCAGTTCTTCATCGGAAACCAGCAGGTTGATCCCACGGTTCGGGATGTCGATCAGCACTTTGTCGCCATCGCGCACCAGACCAATGGCGCCGCCAGCCGCCGCTTCAGGCGAAGCGTGGCCGATGGACAGGCCCGAGGTGCCGCCCGAGAAGCGACCGTCGGTCAGCAGCGCACAGGCTTTGCCCAGACCTTTGGATTTCAGGTACGACGTTGGGTAAAGCATTTCCTGCATGCCCGGACCGCCTTTCGGACCTTCATAACGGATGATCACGATGTCGCCCGCTTTCACTTCGTCAGCGAGGATGCCACGTACGGCGCTGTCCTGGCTTTCGAAGATCTTGGCGTTGCCTTCGAACACGTGAATCGACTCGTCGACACCCGCAGTTTTCACTACGCAGCCGTCCAGTGCGATGTTGCCGTACAGCACGGCCAAGCCGCCTTCTTTCGAGTACGCGTGCTCAACACTGCGAATGCAGCCGTTCTCGCGGTCGTCGTCCAGCGTTTCCCAGCGGGTCGACTGGCTGAACGCCGTTTGAGTCGGGATGCCCGCGGGGCCGGCCTTGAAGAACGTGTGCACCGCTTCGTCGTCGGTCTGGGTGATGTCCCACTTGGCGATGGCTTCTTCCATCGACGGGGCGTGCACGGTCGGCAGGTCGGTGTGCAGCAGGCCTCCTCGGGCCAGCGAGCCGAGGATGCTGAAGATGCCTCCGGCACGGTGCACGTCTTCCATGTGGTACTTCTGGATGTTCGGCGCGACTTTGCACAGTTGCGGGACTTTGCGCGACAGACGGTCGATGTCACGCAGGTCGAACGCGACTTCGGCTTCTTGAGCGGCCGCCAGCAAGTGCAGGATGGTGTTGGTCGAACCGCCCATGGCGATGTCGAGGGTCATCGCGTTTTCAAAGGCTTTGAAGTTGGCGATGTTGCGTGGCAGTACCGAATCATCGCCGTCGCGATAGTAGGTCTGGCACAGCTCGACGATGCGACGACCGGCGCGCAGGAACAGTTGCTCGCGGTCGGCATGGGTCGCCAGGGTCGAACCATTGCCCGGCAGCGCAAGGCCCAGGGCTTCGGTCAGGCAGTTCATCGAGTTGGCGGTGAACATGCCGGAGCACGAGCCGCATGTCGGGCAAGCGCTGCGCTCGTATTCGGCGACTTTCTCGTCGGACGCCGAGGAGTCGGCGGCGATGACCATCGCATCGACCAGGTCCAGACCGTGGCTGGCCAGCTTGGTCTTGCCCGCTTCCATCGGACCACCGGACACGAAGATCACCGGGATGTTCAGGCGCAGGGCGGCCATCAGCATGCCGGGGGTGATCTTGTCGCAGTTGGAGATGCAAACAATGGCGTCAGCGCAGTGGGCGTTGACCATATACTCCACGGAATCGGCGATGATCTCGCGGCTCGGCAGCGAGTACAGCATCCCGTCGTGACCCATCGCGATGCCGTCATCGACCGCGATGGTGTTGAATTCCTTGGCGACGCCGCCTGCTTTTTCGATCTCGCGCGCGACCAGCTGGCCCAGGTCTTTCAGGTGCACGTGGCCCGGAACGAACTGGGTGAAGGAGTTGGCGATAGCGATGATCGGTTTCTTGAAGTCTTCGTCTTTCATGCCCGTCGCACGCCACAGGGCGCGCGCGCCGGCCATGTTGCGGCCATGGGTAGACGTTTTCGAGCGGTAATCAGGCATTGGAGCACTCCGGGCGGCTAATCAGGTTCAGTAAGGGAGTGAGCTTCTCTTGGTCCATTGCAACGGCGACAGGTAGCTGCCGCTGCGGATGAGGTCGGTGACGCCGCAGGATCGCTGCGCGCTCGGCCAGAGCTCATAAACCCGCCGGGGGATGATTGGCGATGAATAGCGCTGATTCTACACCTGTGAGGGCAGGAGGGAATGGTGGGAAGTGGCGAGGTTGGGGTCTTGCGGTCGAGCGGCTGGGATTTGATTCATGTTGAGACGTCATCGCGGGCAAGCGCGCTCCTGCAGCGGAGCGCATTCACATGGAAAACGCGGTTATCTGTAGGAGCGCGCTTGCCTGCGAAGCTTTTAGCTATTCGGCAACAACCGGCACGTAATGCTCTTGATGTAACGCGTTTCCGGAATCGCCGGGTGTACCGGATGATCCGGGCCTTGGCCGCCGCGTTCCAGAAACTGGATGTTGCGGTCCAAGTGGCGGGCGCTGGTCAGGAGGATGTTTTGCAGGTCGTCTTCCGGCAGGTGCATCGAGCAGGAGGCGCTGACCAGAATGCCGTCCTTGGTCAGCAGGCGCATGGCTTGCTCGTTCAGGCGACGGTAGGCGCCTTCTCCGTTTTTCAGGTCTTTCTTGCGTTTGATGAAGGCGGGCGGGTCGGCGACGATCACGTCGAAACGTTCTTCAGCCGCTTTCAGCTCTTTCAGGGCCTCGAACACATCACCTTCAACGCAGGTGACCTTGTCGGCAAAGCCGTTCAGCGTCGCGTTGCGCTCCACGCCATCAAGAGCAAAGCCCGATGCGTCGACGCAGAACACTTCGCTCGCGCCGAACGCACCCGCTTGCACACCCCAGCCACCGATGTAGCTGAACAGGTCCAGCACGCGCTTGCCTTTGACGTACGGTGCCAGGCGCGCGCGGTTCATGCGGTGGTCGTAGAACCAGCCGGTCTTCTGGCCTTCCATCACCGGCGCTTCGAATTTCACGCCGTTCTCTTCCAGCGCAACCCATTCGGGCACCAGACCAAACGCGGTTTCAACGTAACGATTCAAGCCTTCGGCATCGCGGGCGGCCGAGTCGTTCTTGAGCAGGATGCCGCTGGGCTTGAGCACCTGAATCAGCGCAGCCAGCACGTCGTCTTTGTGCTGCTCCATGGTGGCTGAGGCCAGTTGCACCACCAGAATGTCGCCGAAACGATCCACCACCAGGCCCGGCAGCAGGTCGGAGTCGCCGTAGACCAAACGGTAGAACGGCTTGTCGAACAGGCGCTCGCGCAGCGACAGGCAGACGTTCAGGCGATGCACCAGCAGCGATTTGTCCAGCGCCAGCTTGATGTCGCGAGACAGCAGACGGGCGCAGATCAGGTTGTTCGGGCTGACGCCTACGATGCCCAACGGCTTGCCGCTCGCTGTTTCAAGAACCGCTT
Organism: Pseudomonas sp. NPDC088444; assembly: GCF_044900175.1. Classification (NCBI taxonomy): domain Bacteria; kingdom Pseudomonadati; phylum Pseudomonadota; class Gammaproteobacteria; order Pseudomonadales; family Pseudomonadaceae; genus Pseudomonas; species Pseudomonas sp. NPDC088444. The sequence goes on along the minus strand of NZ_JBJDNK010000009.1, from coordinate 204,586 downwards.
GGGCGCCTGGAGCGAAGCCGTTGAGCGGGGTGGCGGCAACGTCGATTTCGTTGCTGTAGATCCACAGGTGACCGGCGCGCAGGCGACGGTCGGCGTTGGGCTTGAGGCGCAAGCTAGGCAGGGACATGACGTCGCTCCGGAAAAAAGAGCGGGATTATACCGTGTCATCTCGCCAGCGGGCGGATGCAGATGAATTAACCAGGTGGTCTCCGGTCGGAACCTTCAAGGTGTTTCAACGGTTGTCGAAGCATGGGCGGTAAGGGTTAAAATCGCCCCCTGACCTTGAGTGTGTACTTATGTCCCAAGAGCTTACTTCCGAGCAGATCCAGCAGGCGTTGCAAGGCATCAGCGTCCCGCCCCAGCCGCAAATCATGGTGGATTTGCAGATGGAGCAGTACATGCCCGACCCCGATCTGGGTGTCATCGCACGGTTGATCGCGCAGGATCCGGGCCTGTCGGGAGCGCTACTGAAAATCGTCAACTCGGCTCATTACGGGCTGGCCAACAAGATCGCGTCCATCCAGCGCGCTGTGAATCTGCTGGGCAGTCGGTCGGTCATCAACCTGATCAACGCGCAATCGATCAAGGGCGAAATGAGCGACGAAACCATCGTCGTGCTCAACCGCTTCTGGGACACCGCGCAGGACGTGGCGATGACCAGTCTGACGCTGGCCAAGCGCATCGGCTCGCAAACCGTGGACGAATCCTACGCGTTGGGTTTGTTCCATGATTGCGGCGTGCCGCTGATGCTCAAGCGTTTCCCCGAATACATGAACGTACTGGAAGAAGCCTATGCCAAGGCTAGCCCGGAATGCCGCGTGGTGGACACCGAGAACCGCATTCTCAATACCAACCACGCAGTTGTCGGGTATTTCACAGCCAAATCCTGGCGTTTACCCGAACATGTCAGCAATGCGATTGCCAACCACCACAACGCACTGGCGATCTTCCAGGACGAATCAGGGCGCAACGCGCCGCTGAAGAACCTGCTGGCGATCCTCAAGATGGCGGAGCACATCTGTTCGTCCCATCGTGTATTGGGCAACCAAAGCGTCGATCATGAATGGAACAGCATTGGCCACTTGATCCTCGACTACGTCGGCCTGTCCGATTACGACTTCGAAAACCTCAAAGAAAGTATTCGTGAGCTGAGCGCGCACTGACCGCGCGCTTATCCTCCTCTCGCCATCGAGCCGTCCCATGCCTGAATTGCCTGAAGTCGAAACCACTCGTCGGGGTATTGCGCCCCATCTGGAAGGTCAGCGAGTCAATCGCGTCATCGTGCGCGACCGCCGCTTGCGTTGGCCCATTCCGGAAGACCTGGACGTGCGGCTGTCGGGGCAGAAGATTGTCGTGGTGGAGCGGCGCGCCAAGTATTTGCTGATTCAGGCCGAAGTCGGGACCTTGATCAGCCATTTGGGCATGTCCGGCAACTTGCGTCTGGTCGAGGCCGGGTTGCCCGCGCTCAAGCACGAGCATGTGGACATCGAGCTGGAGTCCGGCCTGGCTTTGCGTTACACCGACCCCCGCCGTTTTGGCGCGATGCTGTGGAGCCTTGATCCTCATAATCACGAACTGCTGGCTCGTCTGGGGCCTGAGCCGTTGACCGACGTGTTCGATGGCTTGCGTTTGTATGAGTTGTCCCGTGGTCGTTCGATGGCAGTCAAGCCGTTCGTCATGGACAACGCCGTTGTCGTGGGCGTGGGCAACATTTACGCGACCGAGGCGTTGTTCGCGGCGGGCATCGATCCTCGCCGGGAAGCCAAGACCATTTCCAAGGCGCGCTATATAAGGCTGGCCATTGAGATCAAACGGATTCTGGCGGCGGCGATCGAGCGCGGCGGCACCACGTTGCGCGATTTCATTGGTGGGGATGGTCAGCCGGGGTATTTCCAGCAGGAATTGTTCGCCTATGGCCGTGGCGAAGAGCCATGCAAGGTTTGTGGGACGATCATGCGCGAGGTGAAGCTGGGGCAACGGGCGAGCGTTTATTGCCCGAAATGTCAGAAGTGACACACAAGCCGTTGCTCATGGCGCTCCTACGGTCATAACCTTCAAACTTTCGCCACTTGCGTAACCCCCATCCCTGTTTATAGTGAGCTGCATCACTTTTCTTGCTGTGCCTGAAGGATCACGCCATGAGCCCGTTTCGTATTCTCGCTGCCACCCTGGCCCTGTTCTTCGGTTTGCAGATGACGCCTGCGCTGGCGCAGGTCGAGGCGTCGGGCAGTGGGGATCCGATGTACGAGATCCAGAACCCGCCTGCCTACGCGATGATCGGCGACTTGCTGATCGCTCGTCCTCTGTTGATCGTGGCCACCGTCATTGGCGCAGGCCTGTTCGTCGTGGCCTCGCCGTTTGCGGCGGCGGGCGGCAACCTCGGCGCGACCGGCAAGGCGCTGGTGGTCGAACCCGGCAAAGCGGCATTCGTGCGCTGCCTGGGTTGCACGACCAGCGGTTACGGCAAACAGGACTGATCAGCGCAGGTGCGCACCAGATTCAGCGGCGCATCCGGCCGGAACGTCGCTGAAACCCCCACACCTCTTGGATCGCTCGCCGCTTCCACACGCGCATTGTTCTTGTGCCACAGCAGCACTTGCTGATTGCCAAAGTCTCGACGTGTCTCTCTGAGCCGGTAGCCGCGCTCCCGCAAATCGCTCAATTCCTCTTCGGTAAACGCCCCCGCTTCGTATTCCATCATTTCTGGCATGTATTGATGGTGATAGCGCGGGGCCGAGGCCCAGTTGGCGATGGGTTGGTCGTCCAGATACTGCAACATCGACAACAGCACGATGCTGGGAATCCGGCTGCCGCCCGGTGACCCGAAGGCGGTGAAATTTCGAGGGCTTTCGATGAAGCTCGGGCTCATGCTCGACAGCGGGCGTTTGCCGGGTTCGATGATGTTGGCCGGGCTGCCCACCAGTCCGTAGGTGTTGCTGCCTTTGGGGTCGACGGCGAAATCGTCCATTTCATCGTTGAGAATCACCCCTGTACCCGGAACCGTGAAGGTGGAGCCGAACGGCAGATTGAGCGACAACGTTGCCGCGACGGCATTGCCTTCGTTATCGAGCACGGAGAAATGGCTGGTGTTGTCGCCCTCACGCCAGCGCGGCGCGGGTGGCAGGATATTGTTGGGCGTGGCGCGGTGAGGATCGATGCTGGTAGACAGTTGCAATAGATAATCCGGCGCCAGGACCTGCGCGATCGGGTTGGGCACGAAATCAGGATCACCCAACAGCACGCGGTCCCGATACGCCCTGCGTAAAACCTCCACCACATAGTGCGCGCGTTGAACCTTCTCGGATTCGCGCCATGGCAGTTGTTGAAGCATGAACAGGCTTTGCGCCAACGCTATGCCGCCTGCTGAAGGGGGCGGGGCGCTGATCAATTCCCGTTGATCGGCCAGCTGGAAGCGCAACGGCGTGCGGGTGATGACGTCGTACTCTTCGAAGTCGTGGTAATTCCAGATCCCGCCTGCGGCCCTCACCCCGCTGACCATCGATTGCGCGGTCAAGCCGCTGTAAAAACCGGCGCGGCCCTTGTCTGCCAGGCGATCCAGTGTCTGCGCCAGCTCCGGTTGTTTGATGATTTCGCCAAGGTCGGGCACGTCGTTGTTACGCAGGAATAGCCGGGCGCTTTCCTTATTGGCGCGCAGGGCGAACAGCCGCCAACTGGCCCGCTCGCGGTACACCTCATCCACCTTGAAGCCGCGATAGGCCACGCGGATGGCCGGGGCCAGGGAAATGCTCAGTGGCAGCCGACCATAGCGCTCGGCCAGCTCGACCAGCGCGGCGGGCAGGCCGGGTATGGCAGCGGCCAGCGGGCCGTTCAGGGATAAATCGGGTTGGGCGATGCCATTGCGGTGAAACATCCGCAGTTTTGATTTGAGGGGCGCCTTTTCTCGCGCATCGAGGAATTGGTACTGCACCGGCTCGCCCGCCTGACGCAGCAGAAAGAAGCCTCCACCGCCCAACCCCGAACCGTAAGGCTCGACCACCGCGAGGGTGGCACTGATGGCAATGGCGGCATCGAACGCATTGCCGCCATCGACCAGAATTTCCCGACCGGCGGCAGTCGCAATGGGATGTGGGCTGGCAATGGCGGCCTGATTGGGATGATCAGGACTGCCTTGAGCCGAGAGGGCGCACAGAAAAAGCGCTGCGCCAAACGAGGACGGTATCCGCGTAAGCTTCGAAGTCATGCGTATCTCGCTCAGTTCAACAGGCATTACAGCCAGTGTCTTCGGCGAAAGCGCGGATGCCGACAGGATATGCCTTCGTTTAGGCCTTGCTGGTAATCAGATGGTACTTGGCCATCAACTGGTCTTTGCTCTCGACGTTGTTTTCATCCAGCGGGATGCAATCCACAGGGCAGACTTGCTGGCACTGGGGTTCATCGTAATGGCCAACGCATTCGGTACACAGGTTCGGATTGATCACGTAGATCTCTTCACCTTGGGAAATCGCTTCGTTCGGGCACTCGGGTTCGCAGACGTCGCAATTGATGCAATCGTCGGTGATGATCAGGGACATGGATACTCCTGCCGCGGTCGACACCGGGGCATATCAAAAACCAATGCGGCGAATTGTGCCGCATTAGCGCTCGGTATGCACCTGAACATAGCGCAGGAACTAGCTTTTGAACCGTTCCTTGAGCGCCTGGGCGACCGCCGGATGTACGAATTTCGTGATGTCCCCGCCTAACGCCGCGATTTCTCTGACCAGCGTAGATGAAATAAATGAATAGCGTTCGGACGGGGTGAGAAACAGACTTTCCACATCCGGGGCGAGCTGTTTATTCATGTTGGCGAGTTGAAATTCATACTCGAAGTCAGACACTGCGCGCAGACCGCGCAGCAGGATGTTGGCGTTCTGCTCTTGCGCGAAGTGCGCCAGCAGGGTCGAGAAACCCACGACTTCGACGTTCGGCAGGTGCTTGGTCGCTTCCTGCGCCAAGGCGACTCGTTGCTCCAGCGGGAACAGCGGATTTTTCTTGGGGCTGGCGGCCACGGCAATGACCACTTGATCGAACATGCGCGAGGCGCGCTCGACCAGATCGCCATGGCCCTTGGTGATGGGGTCGAAGGTGCCTGGGTACAACACTCGGTTCATCGCGTCGTCCTGGTCGGAGTCCGTTGTGGGATTCGGATGGTAGCGCAGCGCGAGCGCACGGGCCAAGTCAGGTGTCGCTCCTACAGGATTCGCGTCGTCATCAATCGCTTTGCCAGTGCGCTCGCCAGCTTCGCCGTCAACCCATACACCGACAATTGCGGATTGGCGCCAATGCTGGTGGGAAACAGCGACCCGTCGTGCACTGACAGGCTTTCCAGTTGGTGATGCCGCCCAAGGCTGTCGACCACCGCAGATGACGCATCCTCTCCCATGGCGCAACCGCCCATGACATGAGCACTGCCCAATCGAGTGCGGAAGATTTCCATGCTCAAGCGGTCGATCAAGGCACGTGCCTCACCGATGGTCTTCACGTAATCCGCGTCCTGGTGCAGCGGCATGACGACCTTGGCACCGCCCGCGAACTGAATGTCCGCCATGGTGTGCAATGCGCGTTTCACGCCGTCCCACGCGTAGGGCGACACCTGATAGTCCAACACTGGCGTGTAATCGCCGCGCAATTCGACACTGCCGCCCACGCTGTCGGGATGAAACCCGTCCCGAAGCAGCGCCAGCATCATGTGGGTATGAGGCAATTGGGCCATGCGTTCGGCGTTTTTCTGCCCATAGTCACCCAGTAACGTACTGGCCAGCGCCGGATGCAGGGGTGGGACCTCCAGCTTGTAGGCCATTGGGCCGCTCACCCCGTCGCGCCACTGAAAGTGGTCGGAGTAGATCGATTGCGGCGCACCGTAGAACGGGTTGATCACCTCATCGAACAGCCCGGACGAAAACGCCACCAAATGCAGAAATGTTCTTTTGCCCAGCGTTTTATGAGGGTCCGGCGCCTTGGAGCGCATCAGCAATGCCGGGCTGTTGATGCCGCCCCCGGCCAATACCGTGTGCCGGGCTTTGACCGTGATCTTGCGGCCGGTGGGCGCCACGCAACGCTCATCCATGGCCAGGCATTCCACGCCCAGCACCTTGCCTTTTTCGATGATCAGCCGCTCGGCACGGGCCAGATACAGCAGTTCGCCGCCCTTATCCAGCATGCTCGGAATGGTTGTCACCAACATCGATTGCTTGGCGTTGGTCGGGCAGCCCATCCCGCAATAACCCAGATTCCAGCAGCCTCGCACGTTGCGCGGAATGACATGCCAGCTGTAACCGAGCTTTTCACAGCCCCGGCGAATGACGTCGTTGTTGGCGTTGGGCGGCATGATCCACGGCGCAACACCCAGACGTTGTTCCATCTTGCCGAACCAGGGCGCCATCTCGGTGGGGCCGTGGCCTTTCACGTTGTGCTCGCGTGCCCAGTGTTCAAGGGTCTGGTCGGGTGTGCGAAAACTGGACGTCCAGTTGACCAGCGTGGTGCCGCCCACCGCTCGGCCCTGCAGGATGGTAATCGCGCCGTCCTTGCTCATTCGCCCGATGCCTTCCTGATACAGCGTCGAATAGGCCTGATCTTCAAGCAGTGTGAAATCAGAGCTGGTTTTCAGTGGGCCTTCTTCGATGATCAGCACGTTGAACCCCGCAGCGCTGAGTATCTCGGCGCTCGTCCCGCCGCCCGCGCCGCTGCCGATGATCGCGACGTCAACCTCCAGTGTCAGGTCTTGTTGTAAGTGCGAGCCGTCGTAGGTTTTCCAGCCGCGAGCGAGTCCTTCGCGGAACGTGTCGGGAACAGGCATAGAACCTCGTTGTTTTTATTGTTTTGGGTGGATCAGATTTTCGGTGGGCCGGGGTATCCACATGGCGCCCATGCGTCTGGGCGGCTGTACCAGGCCATCAGCACCAGTTGCAGCAATGAGCTATGGCCTTGGCGCAGCAGGTTCAGTGAGCTGTTTTTCCAATGCTCCAGAAAATGCCGTATCGCGTCGGCATCGGCGCCTTCCCAGCTACCCCAAATCCCCGTCAGCGGTCCTCGGGTGATGGCCATCGCCAATACATCGAACAATTGCTGCGTCAGTTTGAGCATTTCCGGAGACAGGTGCGCCAGGCCGCGGTCGAGGCTCTGTAAGGTTTGATCGACAGCACCTGAAAGCGAAACACCTTTAAGCGCACCGTCGAGCATGACTGGAATCGCCGCCCGTAAAAACGGCATGTCGCTGGCGCGCAGAACACTGAACCCCGGCGCCGCTGACGAACTGGAACAGCCGCTCAGGCTGGCGGTCAGTCCGGCGCTGGCCAGAAAGGCCGTGGCGCCAAGCCCGAGCTTGAGTGCGTGGCGACGCGAGATCCCTTGCGTCACTGCGCTCATCGCACGAACAACCGATGGATCAGCTTTTGAATGGCTTTCCCGTAGGGGGGGTAAATCAGACGCGCCGCATTGAAACGCTGCTTGATGAACACACCCTTGGCCTTGCTGAAGGTCAGAAAACCCTCGTGGCCATGGTATTGGCCCATGCCAGAGGGGCCGACGCCGCCGAATGGCAGGTCGTCCTGTGCCACGTGCAGCAAGGTGTCATTCAGACAGGCCCCGCCAGAATGTGTCTGCTCCAGCACCCGCTTCTGTTCGGCCTTGTTATAGCCAAAGTAGTAAAGAGCCAGTGGGCGAGGCCGCTGGTTGATGTAGTCAAAGGCCTGCTCGATGCGCTCATAGGGCACGACCGGCAAAAGAGGACCGAAGATTTCATCCTGCATGACCAGCATGTCGTCGCCGACATCGAGTAGCAGGCTGAACGGCAGGCGCCGACCTTGGCTCTGTGGATAAAGTGAAATGACCCGGGCGCCTTTGCTGGTGGCGTCTGCCAGGTAGTTGTTCAGCCGCGCGACGTGTCGGGGGTTGATGATGGCGGTGTAGTCCGGATTGTCCGCGAGCGTCGGATAAAACCCGGTGACGGCTTTTTTGTAGGCTTCGACGAATTCATCGACCCGATCTTTGGGCACCAGCACGTAGTCTGGCGCCACACAGGTTTGTCCGGCATTCAGGGTTTTTCCGAAGGCGATGCGCTCGGCTGCGTCTTTCATGGGCACGTCGTGGGCGACGATGGCAGGGGACTTTCCACCCAGTTCCAGTGTCACCGGGGTCAGGTTTTCGGCGGCTGCGCGCATTACATGCCGACCGATACTGGTTGCGCCTGTGAACAACAAATGATCAAACGGCAGCCGCGAGAACGCCACGCCTGTGTCGGCTTCACCGAGTACGACCGCAACCAGATCCTCCGGGAACGCCCTGGCGAACAACCTTTTCAGCAGTTCACCCGTTGCGGGCGTGGACTCGCTGAGCTTGAGCATCACTCGATTGCCTGCCGCCAGCGCGCCCACCATAGGGCCTATCGCCAGATACAGCGGGTAATTCCACGGCACGATCACGCCCACCACGCCCAGTGGTTGATACATGACTTTGGCCGACGCTGGTTGAAAAGCCATGCCAACGCGGCGACGAGACGGGCGCATCCACTTTTTCAGATGGCGGCGGGCGTAATGGATGTTGTGCAGACTGGGCATCAACTCGGCGAGCAGGGTTTCATCTGCGCTGCGATGGCTGAAGTCTGCACTGATCGCGTCAATCAGCGCCTGGCGCTCATCGCTGAGTAATTGGCGAAGGCTGTCGAGCCATTGCAGGCGCTGGGCGGCGACTGGCATGGGGTTCGCGGCAAAAGCCCGACGCTGTAAGTCGAAAAGTCGTACAAGCTCGTCGGAGTCGGTCGATGCATCATCGGGCAAGGGTAAATGCACGGATTCGACAGGCATCGCTGTGGTTCCTTTTTGAAGTTATAGAGTGTTTTTAGAGTCATTGCTCTATAAAGTCAAATGACGCGTCGGGCTGCACCGAAACGCAGCGCATGCGTTAAGATCCAGCACATCCCTGTTACATCCAGACGTTCGAGCTGAGCATGGCGCCGCGTATCAAACCCCTACGCATCAAGACCCGAGAACGCATCGTGCAGAGCAGCCTCGAGCTGTTCAATCTGCAGGGCGAGCGTAGCGTGAGCACCAACCACATCGCGGCGCACATGGAGATTTCACCGGGGAATCTGTATTACCACTTCCCCAACAAGCAGGCGATCATCGCCGAGCTGTTCACCGAATACGAAGCGCTGGTCGACAGTTTTCTCCACCCGCCCAAGGGGCGCTTGCCCAGTGTCGAAGACAAGCGCCATTACCTGATGGCGATCCTCGATGGCATGTGGCGCTATCGCTTTTTGCATCGCGATCTTGAGCACCTGCTGGATGCCGATCCTGAGTTGGCCGAGCGTTATCGGCGCTTTTCTCAGCATTGTCTGATCAAGGCGATGGCCATTTATGGCGGTTTCGTTGAAGCGGGCATTCTCGACATGGACACCGTGCAGATTGAATCCCTGACGCTCAACGCGTGGATCATCCTCACGTCCTGGGTGCGTTTCCTGTGCACTACGCGGGAGAACGCGGGCCATCTGAATGAAGAGGCCATCCGTCGAGGCGTCTATCAGGTGCTGATGCTCGAACTGGCCTACGTGACGCCCGAGGCGCGGGACGCAGTACATGCCTTGTGCAGCGAATTTTATGTGCCGTTGAACAAGGCGCTGGAAGATGCAGGTTGACTGTAATCTATCCGTTTGAATGGATTGTCTTATCGCTTTAGCCACTTTTACTGTCTGCAGGAGCCCGTCATGTCCATCGCGCAATTGATCAGCCCGCAACAACTGGCCGAACGCCAACAACAGCCGGGGCTTGTGATCCTTGATTGTCGTTCGTCCCTCGATGATCTGGACTACGGCCAGCGTAGCTACGCGGAAGGACACATCGAGGGGGCGTCCTACGCCGATTTGCTCAAAGACCTGAGCGGACCGATCACCAAAGGCGTGACGGGGCGCCATCCATTGCCATCTCCGCAAACGCTGATCGAGCGTCTGCGTTTCTGGGGGGTGGATAACGACAGCGAGATCGTGCTGTACGACGACGGTCCGGGCGCTTATGCCGCTCGCGCGTGGTGGTTGCTGGCGTGGCTGGGCAAGCGTGATGGCGTGTTCATTCTCGACGGCGGCCTGAAAGCCTGGCATGCGGCGGGGCTGCCGTTGAGCCTGGACCCGGCGCAGCATCGCGAGGGGGCGTTCAAAGGGAAACCGGATGATTCGCTGGTGCTGAGCGCGGCGGATGTACAGAAGAAACTGGATAAGCCTGAAGTCACCCTGATCGACGCCCGCGCGCCTGCGCGTTTTCGTGGCGAAGTCGAGCCGATCGATCCAGTGGCCGGCCACATTCCGGGGGCGCAGTGTGCCGCGTTCACTGACAACCTGGGGCCGGACGGACGTTTCCTTCCCGCTGAACAACTCAAGCAGCGGTTCGCCGAGACGCTGAACGGGCGAGCCCCGGAAAAACTGGTCGCTTACTGCGGGTCAGGGGTGACGGCCTGTCACAACCTGTTTGCTCTGTGTCTGGCCGGGTATCCGTTGGGGCGGTTGTATGCGGGGTCGTGGAGTGAGTGGATCAATGATCCTGAGCGTGGTGTAGCGACTGGGGAATAGCCCGGTCGTCATGATCTGTGATGTGGATGTGGATGTGGATGTGAATCTGTGGGAGTGAGCTTGCTCACGATTGCGGCAGGCCTGTCACCACAGATGTGTCAGGCCTGTTGCTATCGTGAGCAAGCTCACTCCCACAGGGTATTGCGTTTGCTGCACGACGCCCTGCTTCCACAGGGATTGCACAGGCGCGTTATATCAAAGCTGCCCCAACGCCCAGCGCAGCAGGAAGAACACCAGCAACCCCCCACCAATCGTCGCCAGCAGATTGCGGCTGAACGCGGCGATGGCGATGGCCGCGATTCCCGCCAGCAGATACGCGTTAACCAGTGACAACTGCCAGTGCTGGCCATCAGGTAGCAGCATGCCGGGCACCACAATTGCTGTCAGCACCGCCGTTGGCACGTAATGCAGTCCTTGGCGCACAACCGGCGGGAAGCGCAGGTTCGGCCAGGCGAACAGGCTGTAGCGCATCAAAAACGTGATCGCGGTCATCCCCAGAATCAGCCACCAGTAGCTCATGAGTGCACCTCTTTGCCCGATGCGTTTTGCGGGCCTTCAGACTGGCGCCGCTCCAGCAGGACGCCCACCGCGATACCACTGAATGCAGCGGCCATCAACCCCAGTTTGTAAGGCCAGGACCATGTCATCAGAGCGACGGCGCCTGCGGCCACGGCGGCAGCGATCTGCGGCTGGTTGCGCAACAGCGGCACGACGATGCCGATGAAGGTCGCCAGCATCGCGAACTCCAGGCCCCAACTGGCCATGTCCGGCACGGCTTGACCGAACAGAACGCCGATCAGTGAGCTGCTGACCCAGCAGGTATACAGCGCGCTGGTCACGCCTAGCCAGTACCAATGCGCCAATGGCGTACGACCGTGGACGAGGTAATAGCGCTGGACGACAGCAAAGGTTTCGTCAGTCAGCCAGAACGCCAGCAACAGTCGCCAGCGCTGCGGCAGGTTCTGGACCTGTGGTTGCAGGGTGGCGCTGTAGAGCACATGGCGCAGGTTGACGATGAAGGTGGTCAACAGGATCACCACGGCACTGGCCCCGGCGCCCATCAGGCTGACCACGATGAATTGCGCGGACCCGGCGTAGACGAACATCGACATGCCCACCGCTTGCCACAGCGACAGGCCGCCGACACCGGCCAGGGTTCCGAAAATGATGCCGAACGGCGCGATGCCGACCAGCATGGGCATGCTGTCGCGAAGGCCGCGAACGAATAACTGATGGCGGGACATGGTATTTCTCCTTATGTCCCGGATGGTAGGCCTGTGGCGCAGAGGTGTCTTGAACGATCCTGCAAGGTTTGAAGCGCTACTTATGCCTCTGTAGGAGTGGCGCGATCAACGAGTAGCGTCTTTCCCATGCACATCCACCAACCACTGTGGTATCCGCTGCTCCAGGTAGTAAACCGGCTTTCTGAGCGTACCCCCGACAAAGCCCACATGCCCGCCATGTTCCTGAAGATCGAATCGGGTGCTTGCCGACAGCTCGCTGAGGGCGGGCAGGCTGTGTTTGAAGACGAACGGGTCATCCGACGATTGCACCAGCAACGTTGGGGTGCGGATCGCGCCGAGGAAGTAGCGGCTCGATGCCTTGCGATAGTAATCCTGCGCGTCGTCAAAGCCATTCAGCGGTGCAGTCACGCGGCCATCGAAGTCCCAGAACGTGCGCAGGTTGTCCAGTGAACCCAGTGCCGCCAGCACGGCGAGTCCTTCGTTCATGCCTTCGTGCTGAAATCGACGCTGCTTGTCTCTGATGTAGCCCACCATTTCGCGCATGAAGTGTCGTTGATAGACCTTGGAGAAGCCCAGCCCGATGCGGTCCGCACACTCATCCAGCCGGAAGGGCACCGACACCGCTGCCGCGCCCTGCAACTGACTGTCCAGCCCGGATTCGCCCAAGTGCTTGAGCAGAATGTTGCCGCCCATCGAGTAACCCACGGCATACAGCGGCGCCAATGGGCGTGCTCGGCGAATGTGGGCGATGACCGCTGCGAGGTCATCACTGACGCCCGAGTGATAGCTGCGTGGCAGCAGATTCGGTTCGCCCGAGCACCCGCGCCAGTTCAGGGCGACACTGGTCCAGCCGTGCTTTTCCATCGCACGTTGCAGCCCGACCACGTAGTGCGAGTTGGATGACCCCGTCAGCCCGTGCAGTACCAACACCACGGGCACTTTGGCGTCATGGGGCCCATGCCAGTCGAGATCGAGAAAGTCACCGTCGTCGAGCCAGATACGCTCGCGTCGTCGCTCCAACGAGGGGATTGAGCGCCAGATCGGCCCCCACATGGTTTGCAGGTGGGGGTTGCCGAGGCCGAACGCTGGAGCGAACGGGCCGCTGTCAGTTGGCGTGGCCACTGCGTTCCCACAAGGCGTAATGCACCTGACCGGTCTTTTTTTCCCGGTGCAGGCGCCAGTTGCCCGGCATGCCCAGCGTCGACGGAGCCGTCTCGCTTTCGGTGTAAACCCAGGCGTCGTTTGCCAGCCAGCCGCGTTCTTCGAGCAGCGCGCACGCTGGCGTCAGAAGGTTCTGGTGGAAGGGTGGATCGAGAAAAACCACGTCGAACGCTTCGGCGGGCTGCGTCTCCAGGTAACGCAGTGCGTCGCCGGTGGAGGTCTTGCCGACGGTGCAACGCAGTGTGCCCAAGTGCTCACGCAGGCTGGAAATGGCCGCCGAGTTGGCGTCCAGCGCCAGACCCAGGCTGGCGCCTCGCGACAGCGCTTCCAGAAACAGCGCGCCGCTGCCCGCGAACGGGTCGAGCACGCGAGCGCCTTCGATGTAAGGCGCCAGCCAGTTGAACAGGGTTTCCCGGACCCGGTCTGGCGTCGGACGCAGGCCCGGCGCGTCAGGGAAACTCAGACGCCGACTGCGCCATTCGCCGCCGATGATCCGCAACTGGCCCAGGCCTGTGTGAACTTTGGGGCCTTTGTGAAGGCGCGGCGGCTTGGAAGTCGAGGTCATCAATGCTCCGGAACGCCGAGGGGTTGTTCGGCGGGTCTATCAGTGGGGGGTGGCAGAGGCTTCTGCGGGACAGTGGGGCCCGCGGTCACGATCACCAAGTTGTCCACGTTCAGGTGTTTGTTCATCACCGCCTTGATCTGCTCGACGGTGACGCTCTGGGATTGCGTCATGAAATCTTCGAGGTAGTTCAGCGGCAGATTATAGAAGCCAATCGCCCCCAATTGGCCAACGATTGCCGAATTGCTGGCGGTCGACAGCGGGAAGCTGCCCGCGAGTTCCCTTTTGGCGTCGTCGAGTTCTTTCTGGGTCGGGCCGTTGGCAAGGAAGTCGCGGGTAACGTCCTTGACCAGCTTGAGCGTGTTCTCGCTCAGTTCGGCGCGGGTTTGCAGGCCGATCATGAACGGGCCTTGCGCCTGCATCGGCGTGAAGCCTGACGACACACCATAGGTCAGGCCGCGCTTCTCGCGCACCTCCGTCATCAGGCGGCTGCCGAAACCACCACCGCCAAGGATCGAGTTACCCAGCGACAACGCGGCGTAATCCGGATCGGCGCGATCAATACCCAGCTCAGCCAGCATCAAGTGAGTCTGCTTGGACGGGAACTCGATATGGGTTTCGCCCGGCTTGGGGGCTGTCGGTGCAACGGTTTTGGCCAGCGCCGGGCCTTTTGGCAGCGACGACGACACTTGTGCGGCCACTGCTTCGGCGTCTGCGCGAGACAGATCGCCCACCAGCGCGATGACGGCGTTGCCCGCTGCGTAGGCCTTGGCGTGGAAGGCTTTCAACTGCGCGAGGGTGATCGGCGTGATGGTTTTCGCGGTGCCCATGCTTGGGTGCGCATACGGATGGTCGCCGTACAGGCGCTTGAACAACTCATCGCCCGCCAGTTTGCCGGGGTTCTGCTTCTGGTACTCGAAGCTGGCCATCAACTGATTCTTGATGCGCGCCAGTGAGTCGGCAGGAAACGTCGGTTTGCCGACCACTTCCGAAAACAGTTTCAGCGCAGGCTCGCGCTTGTCGGGAGCGCTCAGGCTGCGCAGCGAGGCCAAGGCCATGTCGCGATAGGAGCCATTGCCGAAGTCCGCGCCGAGGTCTTCGAACCCCGCAGCGATGGCGCTGACGTCTTTGCCTTTGACGCCTTCATTGAGCATGGCATTGGTGATCAGCGCGATGCCCGGTGTTGCGCCGTCCTGGCTGCTGCCGGCGGCGAACAGCACGCGCATGTCGAACATGGGCAGTTCGTGGGCCTCGACGAACAGTACGCGCGCGCCTTCAGCGGTGTTCCACGACTGAATATTCAACGCGCGGCGGGCGGGCGCCTTGCCATCGAGTTCCTTGAGCGATTGCAGCGTGTTGGCCGCTTTGTCGATGGCTTTTGGCGTCTCCATGGGGGCCGACGCTGGCGTCTCGGCCATGGCCGCGACAGGGCCAAGCAGGCCAACGGTGACGGCCAGCAACAATGCTGAAGCCCTTGTTCGCGCAGAGCGGGTCTCGATGCGCTGGGTCATTGGGCTTTCTCCTCAGGCAGTACATGCGCGACGGCAAGCCGTTCGCGGGTGAAATAGGTGCGTGCCGCTTTCTGGATGTCTTCTGGCGTGACGCTTTGCAGCGCAGCCAGTTCGCCATCGATCAACCGCCAGGACAGACCGACGGTCTCCAGTTCGCCAATGGTGCTGGCCTGGCTGGTGATGGAGTCGCGTTCGTAGACGAGGCCTGCAATGACTTGCGCGCGAACACGCTCAAGCTCGGCTTTGGTGGGTGGCTTGGTCTTCAGTTCGTTCAGCAGGCGCCAGATACCGGCCTCGGTGTCCGCCAGGGTTTTCTTCTTCTGCATGTTTGGCGTGGCGCTGATGGTGAACAGGCTGTCGCCTCGGGTGTAGGCGTCGTAGTTAGACGAAGCACCGGTGACCAATTCTTCCCCGCGTTCGAGTTTCGACGGAATGCGCGCGCTGTAGCCGCCATCGAGGAGCGCCGAGATCAGCCGCAGGGCGTTCACCGATTGTGGGTCCGTGGCCGTGGCCAGGCTCGGTACGTTGAAACCGTACATCAGGCTCGGCATTTGTGTGGCGACGTGAACGGTGATCTGGCGCAAACCGGGTTCAGGCAATTCCAGTGGTTTTTTCGACGGTGGCACGTCGCGACGAGGGATCGGCCCGAAGAAGCGCTCGGCCAGCGCTTTCACTTCATCGGGTTGCACGTCGCCGACCACCACCAGTGTGGCGTTGTTCGGCACGTACCAGGATTCGTACCAGTGGCGCAGTTCCTCGACCTTCATGCGGTCCAGGTCAGCCATCCAGCCGATGGTGGGCGTGTGATAGCCGCTGGCCGGGTAGGCAATGGCCTTGAAGCGCTCATAAGCCTTCGCGTTAGGCTTGTCGTCGGTGCGCAGGCGGCGCTCCTCCTTGATGACTTCGATTTCCCGAGCGAACTCTTCCGGCGGCAGGCGCAGGCTGGCCATGCGGTCGGCTTCCAGCTCGAAAGCCACGCTCAGACGGTCGCGGGCCAGCACCTGGTAGTAAGCGGTGTAGTCGTCGCTGGTGAAGGCGTTCTCTTCAGCGCCCAGATCGCGCAGGATCAACGATGCCTCGCCGGGGCCTGCTTTGGAGCTGCCCTTGAACATCATGTGTTCCAGCGCGTGGGACAGGCCTGTCTGGCCGGGCGTCTCATAGCTGGAGCCGACTTTGTACCAGACCTGCGAGACGACGACCGGCGCGCGGTGGTCTTCGCGCACGACCACCTTCAGGCCGTTTTCCAGCGTGAATTCGGTAGTGGGTTGAGGATCGGCGGCAACAGCAGCGAGGGGCAAACACAATGTACCGAGCAAAAAGCCTGCGGCACGGCGGGCGAGAGCATTCATTCGTAATTTGAACCTTCGAGACGGCCTGCGTGAACTTAGCGTCGGCGGGCGCGGGGGTGTTAGGATAGCGGCCAGTTTGCTCGCCGACCACGACTAAGATGTAGGAGTTTTCGGATAAGCGATGGCCCATGAGCTGAAACCAGCGCATGCGGCTTCACGCTTCGAAGTGATTTCAGTATCGTCCTGCGCCGGGCCAGCTGATGAACGAGCGGACTTAAAAACAGTCTGTTTCGCATACAGAATTTTTCAGAGGCGCCGGTCTGGCGCGTCGCTACCTTGAGATAGCCGTCCTCCATGTTTGGTTCCAACGACGACAAGAAGACCCCAGCCCAGGCTGGCGAGAAGAAAGGCCTGTTCGGATGGCTGCGCAAAAAGCCGCAGGAAACCGTCGCCGAACAGCCAGCAGAATCCCCCGTTGCAGCCCCTGAGCCTGTCGTTGAGTCGACTTCGCCCCTCGCCGAGCCGCAAACGCCTCCGACCATTCCGCCCACCAGCCCTGCATCGCACACCTTTGTTGCGCCTGAGCCGGAACATGCTGTCGACGCACAGCCTGCCGCCGAGCCTTGGCTGAAGCTGCCTGTTGCCGAAGAGCCGGTCGCGCTGACCGATGAGAGCGAACCCCATGTGACGCCTGCGATTCCAGCGCACACGGCGTCGCACGTGCCGACAGCGGTTGCAGCTCCTGCACCCTCTCCGGTTGTCGAAGCGCCCCCCGCGATCGAGCCGGTGCCCGTGGCGCTGCCGGATCCTGTCGCCGGCAACGATTTGCCTGCCCTGACGCAACCCGCATCCGTTGTCGCGCCGACGCAGCCAGCGCCGGTAGTCGAAACATCGCCAGCTCCTATTGCTGCCGAACCGCCGGTCCCGTCGCCTGTTGAGCCAGCCCAGCCTAAACAGCCCGGCTTCTTCGCCCGCCTGAAACAGGGCCTGTCGAAAACCAGCGCCAGTCTTGGCGAAGGCATGGCCAGCCTGTTTCTGGGCAAGAAGGCCATCGACGACGACATGCTCGACGAGTTGGAAACCCGCTTGCTCACCGCCGATGTTGGCGTTGAAGCAACGTCGCTGATCGTGCGGAATTTGACGCAGAAAGTGGCGCGGAAACAGCTGACCGACAGCGATGCGCTGTACAAATCGTTGCAAAGCGAACTGACGGAAATGCTCAAACCGGTGGAAGCACCGCTGGTGATCGCCGCCGAGCACAAGCCGTTCGTGATTCTGGTCGTCGGCGTCAACGGCGCGGGTAAGACCACTACCATCGGCAAGCTGGCCAAAAAACTTCAGCTTGAAGGCAAGAAAGTCATGCTCGCAGCGGGCGACACCTTCCGTGCCGCAGCGGTCGAACAGCTTCAGGTCTGGGGTGAGCGCAACAAGATTCCGGTCATTGCCCAGCACACTGGGGCTGATTCGGCTTCGGTGATCTATGACGCCGTTCAGGCCGCCAAGGCCCGTGGCATTGATGTGCTGATCGCTGACACGGCGGGTCGCCTGCACACCAAAGACAACCTGATGGAAGAGCTGAAAAAGGTTCGTCGTGTGATCGGCAAGCTCGACGAAGCGGCGCCACACGAAGTGCTGCTGGTGCTCGACGCGGGCACTGGCCAGAACGCCATCAATCAGGCCAAGCAATTCAACCAGACCGTCAACCTGACGGGCCTGGCGTTGACGAAGCTCGACGGTACGGCAAAAGGCGGAGTGATCTTCGCGCTGGCCAAGCAATTCGGACTGCCGATTCGTTACATCGGTGTCGGCGAAGGCATCGACGACTTGCGGACTTTTGAGGCTGAACCCTTTGTTCAAGCCCTATTCGCCGAGCGGGAGCGCACATGATTCGTTTCGAACAGGTCGGTAAACGCTATCCGAACGGACACGTCGGCTTGCATGAGCTGAGCTTTCGAGTGCGTCGTGGTGAATTTCTGTTTGTAACCGGTCACTCCGGTGCCGGTAAAAGTACCCTGTTGCGTCTGCTGTTGGCGATGGAGCGCCCCACCTCGGGCAAGCTGTTGCTGGCCGGACAGGACCTGGGCCAGATCAGCAACGCGCAGATCCCTTTCTTGCGTCGTCAGATCGGCGTGGTGTTCCAGAACCACCAGTTGTTGTTTGATCGCACGGTGTTCAACAACGTCGCATTGCCGTTGCAGATCCTCGGGCTGTCGAAGGCCGAAGTCACCAAGCGTGTGGATTCTGCGCTGGAGCGCGTTGCGCTGTCCGATAAGGCCGAGCTGTACCCTGGCGACCTGTCCACCGGTCAGCAGCAGCGCGTCGGTATTGCGCGTGCCATCGTTCATCGCCCGGCGTTGCTGTTGGCGGACGAACCAACCGGTAACCTCGACCCTCGGCTGGCGGCAGAAATCATGGGTGTGTTCGAAGACATCAACCGACTGGGCACCAGCGTGCTGATTGCCAGTCACGACCTCGCATTGATTGCCCGGATGCGCCATCGCATGCTCACGCTTCAACGCGGCCGACTGATCGGTGATGGGGAGGCTGGCGTATGAGTGCCACTCGCAGTCCCAAGGTGTCCGAACGCGTCGCGCCCAAGGCCGCCGAGCCGGGGCCACAGAAACAGAAAAAGAAACGCCACGATGACGACGACGGCCCGAGTTTTGGCGAGTTGTTCAACGCCTGGATCGAGGCTCATCGCTCCAGCATGGCCGACAGCCTACGCCGTCTGGGCAAACAACCGATTGGCAGTTTCTTCACCTGTCTGGTGATGGCCGTTGCGTTGAGCTTGCCCATGGGCTTGTCGTTGCTGTTGAGCAACGTCGAGCGCTTGGGTGGATCGTGGCAGCGCGCCGCGCAAATTTCGCTTTATTTGCAACTGGATGCGTCGCCAAGCGAAGGGCAAAGTCTGGTCAGCCGGATCAAGGAGATGAACGGTGTCGCCGAAGCGGAGTACATCTCCCGCGATCAGGCATTGAACGAGTTCCAAAAGCAGTCGGGTCTGGGTGAAGCCCTCAAGGAGTTGCCGGAAAACCCGCTGCCTGGCGTCGTGCTGGTGACGCCACTGGAAGTTGACAAGGCGGGGCTTGAGGCATTACGTACACAACTCGCTGAACTGCCCAAGGTGCAACAGGCGCAACTGGATCTGGTCTGGGTCGAGCGGCTGGCAGCGATCCTCAAGCTGGGTGATCGCTTCGTATTCGGTTTGACGGTGCTGTTGGTTGTCGCATTGTTATTGGTGATAGGCAATACCATCCGTCTTCATATCGAAAACCGCCGCACAGAGATCGAAGTGATTAAACTCGTGGGCGGCACCGACAGCTATGTGCGCAGGCCCTTCCTTTATATGGGCGCGTTGTATGGCTTCGGCGCGGGGATCTTCTCGTGGGGCATCCTGGCCTTTGGTCTGGACTGGCTCAATGAGGCGGTCATCCGCTTGGCAGGGCTGTACGGCAGCAATTTCTCGCTGGCCGGTGTGCCAGTGGCTGATGGTCTGTCACTCTTGCTAGGGGCTGTGTTGTTGGGGTATATCGGTGCGTGGATTGCGGTTGCGCGTCACCTGAGAGAGCTGGCGCCGCGTTGAGTGTTAATGTTGGGTTCATGTTTGTAGCGTAAATTTTGTTTCATCTATTGACTTTTCAACTTAAGGGAACTTGTTTCGCGGTCCCCGGTCAATTTCGCAGTGCTGAACTGCACGAGTCATGTGTAGGAGGTTTTTTCGTATGACCAATTCTTTGCAACCTGCTTATGCCTTGGTTCCGGGTGCAAACCTGGAAGCCTATGTGCACACGGTGAACAGCATTCCATTGCTGACTCCCGAGCAGGAGCGTGAACTGGCCGAGAGTCTCTATTACGAGCAGGATCTAGGGGCGGCTCGGCAGATGGTGCTCGCCCACCTGCGTTTTGTCGTGCATATCGCACGCAGTTATTCCGGTTATGGACTGGCTCAGGCTGACCTGATCCAGGAAGGCAACGTCGGCTTGATGAAAGCCGTGAAGCGTTTCAACCCAGAAATGGGCGTTCGTTTGGTGTCGTTCGCTGTGCACTGGATCAAGGCCGAGATTCACGAGTTCATCCTGCGCAACTGGCGCATCGTGAAAGTCGCGACCACCAAGGCCCAGCGCAAGCTGTTTTTCAACCTGCGCAGCCAGAAGAAGCGTCTGGCCTGGCTGAACAACGAAGAAGTGCATCGCGTAGCGGAAAGCCTTGGCGTTGAGCCGCGTGAAGTGCGCGAAATGGAAAGCCGTCTGACGGGCCAGGACATGGCGTTCGATCCGGCGGCGGAAGCGGACGACGACAGCGCATTTCAGTCGCCAGCCAACTATCTGGAAGACCATCGTTACGATCCGGCGCGTCAGTTGGAAGACGCCGATTGGTCTGATAGCTCGACGGCGAACCTGCACGAAGCGTTGAGTGTGCTTGATGAACGCAGTCGCGACATCCTTTACCAGCGCTGGCTGGCTGAGGAAAAGGCAACGCTGCATGACCTCGCCGAGAAGTACAACGTCTCTGCCGAGCGTATTCGTCAACTCGAAAAGAGCGCGATGAACAAGCTCAAGCTATCGATTGCAGCGTAAGCGACCAACCGAAACGAAAAACGCCCCGAGATGATCGGGGCGTTTTTGTTTGTGTAGTTGCCTAATCACCTGTAGGAGTGAGCTTGGTCTGGGCGGCACTTCTACAGGTTTGTAATTTCACCACTTACGGCTGTGATTCAACCCCACCAGATACTCATCCCCACCCAACTGACGCATCTGCTGGCGAATCCACCCGGCACGTTGTGATACGTAGCTGCTCGGATGGCTGGCGCTCCAGACCCGTGGGTTGGGC
Source organism: Pseudomonas sp. NPDC088444 (assembly GCF_044900175.1). NCBI lineage: Bacteria > Pseudomonadati > Pseudomonadota > Gammaproteobacteria > Pseudomonadales > Pseudomonadaceae > Pseudomonas > Pseudomonas sp. NPDC088444. Next base: position 183,434 of record NZ_JBJDNK010000009.1, on the reverse strand, counting down.
AGTACGGCGGCAAGGTAGCTGGCCTGCTGCATCGACAGTTGGCTGGCATTCACGTGGAAGTGGTGCTGAGCCGCTGCCTGGGCGCCGAACACGCCGTCGTCCCATTCAACGCTGTTGACGTAAACCTCAAGAATCCGCTGCTTGGACCAGAACACTTCGATCAACGCCGTGAACCAGGCTTCCAGCCCCTTACGGAAGTAGCTGCGACCCGACCACAAGAACAGGTTTTTCGAGACTTGCTGGCTCAGGGTGCTGGCGCCGCGAATTGAGCCGCCTCGTTCGTTGTGAACCAGTGCGGCCTGGATGGCGTCGATATCGAAACCCCAGTGCTCGGCGAATTTCTGGTCTTCACCCGCAATGACCGCGACTTTCAGATCGTCGGAAATTTTCTCCCACGGCTCCCAATCACGTTGCAGATCGATGGGTTGACCATCGAACCAGGATTCAACCTTGCGCTCGACCATCAACGCCGTAAAGGGCGGAGGCACGAAACGAAAAATCAAAACCAGCACGACACTGGCCACTGCGAACCAGAGCAGGCCTTTGGTGATACGACGAAGAAAAAAACGCAGCATAGAGATGGCTTGGCCGAACCCGTTGAGCGGGCCATTATACAGATCACGCGCCATTGAACCTGGAGTTACACATGCTTCGAACCTTTCTGATGTTGGCCGCTTTCTTCGGATTCACCGGTGTTGGGCTAGGCGCATTTGCTGCCCACGGCTTGAAAAACCGGCTAACCCCGGAATACCTGGCGATTTTTCATACCGGTGTGCTGTACCAGTTGATCCATGCGCTGGCGATCTTTGGCGTCGCGATTCTCGCTACGCAGATTCAGGGGCGGCTGGTCAGCTACGCCGGTATAGCATTTACGCTGGGCATTCTGTTGTTCTCCGGCAGCCTCTATGCCCTGACCCTGACGGGTGTCAGCAAGTTGGGCATCATCACGCCGATTGGTGGCCTGTGTTTCCTGGTCGGTTGGTTCATTTTGGGCTGGACCGCGTGGCGTTTGGGCGTGGATACCCTTTAAAGGGTTGCGCATGACGAATGGCGCTGCTTTGCCTTTTTCATCCTGACTGATCGGGCTAGAATGCACGCCCCCTAAAATGATGGCTGCCTTCGCATGCGCATTCAGTTGAACGGTGAATCCTACGAACTGCCCGACGGCGAGACCGTTGCGGCGTTGTTGACCCGTCTGGACCTGGCCGGGCGTCGAATTGCGGTCGAGCTCAATCTGGATATCGTGCCGCGCAGCCAGCATGCTTCCACGACGCTGAACGAAGGTGATCAGGTCGAAGTGGTGCATGCCATCGGCGGCGGCTAGGCCTTTCAGCCTCGCGCTGCTGCCCGATCCAGAAGAATTGCAAGAACCTCAACCATAAAGAGGATTTCCAATGAGCAACGTTCGTAGCGACAAGCCGTTTACCGTGGCCGGTCGTACTTTCCAGTCGCGCCTGTTGGTCGGCACCGGCAAGTACAAGGACATGGAAGAGACCCGTCTGGCCATCGAAGCCTCGGGTGCCGAGATCGTCACCGTCGCCGTGCGCCGGACCAATCTGGGTCAAAACCCGGGCGAACCGAACCTGCTCGACGTGCTGCCGCCGGACCGCTACACCATCCTGCCGAACACCGCAGGTTGCTACGACGCCATCGAAGCCGTGCGCACCTGCCGCCTGGCCCGTGAACTGCTTGACGGCCACAACCTGGTCAAGCTGGAAGTGCTGGCTGACCAGAAGACGCTGTTCCCCAACGTAATCGAAACCCTCAAGGCCGCTGAAACGCTGGTCAAGGATGGTTTCGACGTGATGGTCTACACCAGCGATGACCCGATCATCGCGCGTCAACTGGCGGAAATCGGCTGCTGTGCGGTCATGCCGCTGGCGGGGCTGATTGGCACCGGTCTTGGCATTTGCAACCCGTACAACCTGCAGATCATTCTTGAAGAATCGAAAGTCCCGGTGCTGGTCGATGCCGGTGTTGGCACTGCGTCCGACGCCACCATCGCCATGGAACTGGGTTGTGAAGCGGTGCTGATGAACTCGGCCATCGCCCACGCGCAGCAACCGATCCTGATGGCCGAAGCCATGAAACACGCCATCCTGGCAGGCCGTATGGCTTACCTGGCTGGGCGTATGCAGAAAAAACTCTATGCCAGCGCGTCCTCGCCGCTGGATGGTCTGATCAAGTAAGAGCCTGTTGATGATTGATTCGCAAACGCCCGACCCACTTCCGGACGACGAAGTGATGAACGACGAAGACGGTAAAGCCCAGGGCGATGACAGCCATCATCGGCGCATCAAGAGCTTCGTGATGCGCGCCGGTCGCATGACCGAAGGCCAACAACGCGGTCTGGACCAGGGCAAGCCGCTGTTTGTCTTGCCGCTGGCGGACGCGCCGGTGGATTTCGATCAGGTGTTTGGCCGTTCCGCGCCACGCACGCTGGAAATCGGCTTCGGCATGGGCCACTCGCTGCTGGAAATGGCAGCGGCTGCGCCTGAACAGGATTTCATCGGCGTTGAAGTGCACCGTCCGGGTGTCGGTGCACTGCTCAATGGCGTGCTGACCCAAGGCCTGACCAATGTGCGAGTCTACGATTGCGATGCGATCGAAGTGCTCAACCGTTGCGTGGCCGATAACAGCCTCGATCGCCTGATGCTGTTCTTCCCGGACCCGTGGCACAAGGCGCGCCATCACAAGCGCCGTATCGTGCAGGCCGAATTCGCGGCGCTGGTGCGCAGCAAGCTCAAGCCGGGCGGCATTCTGCACATGGCCACCGACTGGGAACCTTATGCCGAATACATGCTGGAAGTGATGAACGTCGCGCCGGGTTATCGCAACTTGGCCGTAGACGGCAAATGCGTTCCGCGCCCTGCGGAGCGCCCGATCACCAAGTTCGAACGCCGTGGCGAGCGCTTGGGGCATGGGGTATGGGATCTGAAGTTCGAAAAGATCGCTTGATCTGACCGTGCTGCACCGATGAGGGTGCAGAGGTGCGCAAACCAGTGGGAGCGAATTCATTCGCGATGAGCTATTGCAGACGATAGGGATATACCGTCTGTACCGGCCAATCGTGAATGAGTTCGCTCCCACAGTCGTTCATGATCTGGATCGGTGGATTCTTGTAGGATTCATCCTTCAGCCCCTTCAAAGCGAAACTACACCCCCGTCAGAACCCTCCTGCTTCGCTCGCCAAATTTGATCGCTATCGTCCTGCCGTTGCACCTATCAATGTTGAAAACGGGGAATGATGATGAAAAAGATCTGGCAAATGGCCGCAGTCGCTACGCTGATCGCAACGACGAGTGGCTGTGTCAGCTACAACATGAGCCAACCGGTTGCGTCGCTTTCTGGCGATGTGACGACCGATCTCAAGGCGGACGTGAAAGTTGGCGAAACCATTCAGGGTGAATCGTCCAGCAACGTTCTGTTCGGCTGGTTGAACATCGGCGGCGATACTCAATTCGCTGACGGTGTGACGTATGGCGGCGCAAGCGGTGGCGGCATGGGCTTGCCTCTGCCGGACCCGATCTCTCAGGCCAAGGCTGCGGCGGCCTATAAGGCGGTGAAGTCGTCCGGTTCAGACCTGATTGTAGCGCCGCGTTATGAAGTGACCGTCAACGATTACTTCATCTTCAAGCAGGTGAACGTCAAGGTTACCGGCAACAAAGGCAGCATCCAGAGCATTCGCTAATGAAAGCGTCGCACCCGTGAAGCCTACGGGTGCGATGTCCATCACTTGCGATCAGCCACCACGCCAATCAAGACCAGCACCACCAGCAATACCGGCGCCAGGCTGTAGTTGTTGAACTGGCTGAGTCCGCGCACGACCCATGGCGTGGCGTAAATCAGCGCAGCGCCGCTACCGATGGTGCACAGCAGCGCCATGACCGGGACGCGCAAGGCACCGGCAAAGCTGCTCAACCGGCCTTCGATCCAGCCTTTGATATCTGCGCCAAACAGGATCAACAGGCAGCCCACCAACGCCAGCGCGATTTCCGACAGGTTGCTGCGACTCCAGCGTGAGACAGTGGCCAGCAGGTCGAGTACGAGGTCCATTCAGTTTCCTTAGCGTTAAGCCTTAAAGAAGAAAATCCTGCAGCAGGTCATTGAGGAACAGTTGACCTCGGGCAGTCGCTACCAGACGCGTGGGATCGGCCTCCAGCAAACCTCTTTGTTCGGCTTGCTGACGCGCGCTGGCGAGCGAATCGAGGCTTAGACCGGTGCGGCGCTGAAATAATGCAGCGTCGACCCCATTTGTCAGGCGCAGGGCGTTCATCAGGAATTCAAACGGCATTTCATCCAGCGGCAACAGCTTTTCGCCCGCCTGAAACGGCTTGGCCGGGTTCAGGTAATCCTTGGGCAACCGGGTTTTCCAGGTGCGAACGATACGGCCGTCAGGGTGGCTGAGTTTGCCGTGGGCGCCAGCACCGATGCCGATGAAATCACCGAAACTCCAGTAGTTCAGGTTATGGCGTGCAATACGTCCTGGCTGTGCATAGGCCGAAACTTCGTATTGCGCGTAGCCGTTTTCTCGCAGCAGCGCCTGACCGGCCTCTTGGATGTCCCAGAGGATGTCGTCTTCCGGCAGCGTCGGCGGTTGATTCCAGAACACGGTATTGGGCTCTAGGGTCAACTGATACCAAGACAAATGCGTCGGCGCGAGGGCGATGGCCTGACGCAGATCGCCCAGCGCGTCATCCTCGGACTGATCGGGTAGCCCGTGCATCAAGTCCAGGTTGAAGTTATCAAAACCGGCCTGACGCGCCATGTCCGCCGCGCGCACGGCTTCATCACCATTGTGAATGCGTCCGAGGGCCTTGAGCTTGGCTTCCTGAAAGCTCTGAATACCGATGGACAGGCGGTTGATCCCCAGGCCGCGATAGGCGCTGAATTTGACCTGTTCAAAGGTGCCGGGGTTGGCTTCCAGCGTGATTTCTATGTCCGGAGCAAAACGAATGCGTTGCTCGACGCCCCTCAATAGCCGTCCTAGGGCTTCTGCGCTGAACAGGCTTGGCGTGCCGCCGCCGAAGAAGATTGTGCTCAGCTCACGGCCATAGACGTGAGTCAAATCCTGATCGAGATCGGCCAGCAGCGCGTCGACATACTCCTCTTCCGGCAGCACGGCGCTGGCGGTGTGGGAGTTGAAATCGCAATACGGGCATTTACGCACGCACCAGGGGATATGGATGTACAGCGACAGCGGGGGCAGCTCGGCCAGCGGAGGTCGTGCCGATTCCGAACTGAGACCGGCCGCGCCAAGGATCAGCGGCCGAGTGTGAAGATCACTGACCATTACAAACCCAGACGCTGACGCAGAATGGCCATGGCGCGGGCGCGATGGCTGATCTGGTTCTTGTCGGCAGGCGTCAGCTCTGCGCTCGACAGATTGCGCTCCGGCACCCAGAACAGTGGGTCGTAACCAAAACCATGTTCGCCGCTGGCGGCGGTCAGGATGCGCCCATGCCACAGCCCTTCGCAGAGAATCGGTAGCGGGTCATCGGCATGACGAACCAGCGCCAGCACGCAGACGAACTGCGCGCCACGTTGTTCTTCGGGCACGTCTTTCAGAGCGTCGAGCAGTTTGGCGTTGTTCGCCGCGTCGCCTTTGCCATCGGCGTAACGAGCGGAATAAATGCCCGGCGCGCCGCCCAGAAAGTCCACCGCGAGGCCCGAGTCGTCCGCCAATGCAGGCAGCCCGGAAATGCGCGCGGCATTGCGGGCTTTCAGGATGGCGTTCTCGACGAACGACAGGCCGGTTTCTTCAGGTTCGACGCTGCTGAATTCGCCGATAGAGCGCAGTTTTACGCTGCCGCCGAGCATGGCCTGAAGTTCTTTGAGTTTGCCTGCGTTGTGGCTGGCCAGTACGAGTTGGGAAAAATTCATCATTCGTCCGAGAAAATCTGTTGGTTGAAGCTGAGCGTGTGGGTTTCGCCGTCAGCCGCTTTGACGTTGATCGTGAACACGTAAGTGGCCGAGGTATCAGGCTCCACAGCGAACTGGGCGAGGTAATTAATCGAACTGTTCTCACTGATCGACTTGAAGCTCAAGGTTTTCTTGCGCCCGGTCAGGTCGGCGACCGAGCCGTCGACGCTGGCCATGACGGTCTTGCCGTCCTTGATCGCTGTGATGTTGATCACGCCTTGACCCTTGCTGCGGGTCAGGCCGTATTCCGCGGCAATCGCCGGTTGCAGCATGCCGGAGGCGAAGGCGTTGTAATGAACGATCAGGTCGCCGAACTGCTGTTGTCGTGTCGGGCTGGCGCTGTCGGCGGCCATCGCTGACATGGCGAGCGTCATCAACAGGCCCAGCAGGGTTAGCAGACGCGCCATGATCGTTCTCCTTCTTGTCGGGATTACACGGCGATCTGGTGGTCCTGCAACGTAGGGCTGCTGACTCGATAGATGCCGATCTCACCCAACAGATTAGGCCAAAGCTTGCTGGTCCAACCGTGGCGATGCTGTTGATCCACCGCCAGCCGATCAATGACCTTCGCTGAACGCCCGCGGCACAGTTCTTCGAAGTCCGCGAACGTGCAGAAGTGGATGTTTGGCGTGTTGTACCAGGTGTACGGCAGGAACTCGGACACCGGCATCCGGCCCTTGCTTGCCAGGTACCAGCGGCAGCGCCAGTGACCGAAGTTCGGGAAGGTGATGATGCACTGGCGGCCAACGCGCAGCATTTCGTCGAGGATCTTGTCGGGGTAATGCACGGCTTGCAGCGCCTGGGTCATGACCACAATGTCGAAGCTGTTGCTGGCGAAGTTGCCCAGGCCTTTGTCCAGATCCTGCTCGATGACGTTAACGCCCCGCGCCACGCAACGGGCGATGTTATCGGGGTCGTTTTCCAGACCGTAGCCGGTCACTTGCTTGTTGTCCTTCAGCCAGGCCAGCAATTCGCCGTCGCCACAGCCGAGGTCGAGCACGCGGCTGCCTGCCGGTATCCAGTCTTGGATGATTTCCAGGTCGGCTCTCATGGTGTCCTCAGAGTGCAATTCGGTTCATGTAGCTGGTGAAGGCCTGCAAATAGCGCGGAATCGGCATCAGGAAGGCGTCGTGGCCTTGCGGTGCGTCGATCTCCAGATAGCAAACGTCCTTTTTCGCGGCCATCAGCGCGTCCACCAGTTCCCGCGAACGGGCAGGGGAGAAGCGCCAGTCGGTGGTAAAGGACATCACGCAGAATTTCGAGGTGGCGTTGGCGAAGGTCGCGGCCAGATCGTCGTTGAAGTTGGCGGCCGGGTCGAAATAGTCCAGCGCCTTGGTCATCAGCAGGTAAGTGTTGGCGTCGAAACGCCCGGAGAACTCTTCGCCCTGATAACGCAGGTAGCTTTCGACCTGAAACTCGACGCTGTGGAAGTCGTAGTTCAGCTTTTCGCTTTTCAGGCCACGGCCGAATTTCTCGCCCATCGAGTCGTCGGACAGGTAAGTGATGTGGCCGACCATACGCGCCAGCATCAAGCCGCGTTTAGGGATCACGCCCTGTTCCTGGAACGAGCCACCATGGAATTCGGGGTCGGTGAGGATGGCTTGGCGCGCGACTTCGTTGAAGGCGATGTTCTGTGCCGACAACTTGGGCGCCGAGGCGATTGCCAGGCAATGGCGCACGCGGTCCGGATAGGTCATCGTCCACTGCAACGCCTGCATGCCACCCAGGCTGCCGCCGACCACGGCGGCCCATTGAATGATGCCGAGGGTGTCGGCGAGTCGCGCCTGACTGTGCACCCAGTCTTCGACGGTCAGTACCGGGAAATCGGCGCCGAACGGCTTGCCGGTTTCCGGGTTGATACTGCTGGGGCCGGTGGAACCATTGCAGCCGCCGAGGTTGTTCAGGCTGACGACGAAGAATTTGTGGGTGTCGATCGCCTTGCCGGGGCCGATGCAACTGTCCCACCAGCCCGGCTTGCGGTCTTCGGTGCTGTGGTAACCGGCAGCGTGGTGATGGCCGGACAAGGCGTGACAGATCAACACCGCGTTGCTTTTGGCGGCGTTGAGTTGACCGTAGGTTTCGTAGATGAGGTCGTATGCGGCCAGCGAACGACCGCAGGCCAGAGCCAGTGGCTCGCTGAAATGCGCCGTTTGCGGCGTGACCAGACCAACAGAATCTTCGGGAAAGACCGTGGACATCGACCCTGCTCTCACTGAAATGAGGCGTAAGTCTAAAGATCGCGGGGGGGAGCGGCAAGCAAACAACAGGAGTGGCGTACACAACTCCCGTAGCAGTCCGGCTTGATGGCGGTAGCGTCTGAATGATCGCTGTCGCGGCAAGCCGGACTGCTACAGGGGAGTGTCAAGGCTGGGGATCAGATCATCCGCCACAACTCTTGCGGCATACCGGCATAGCCCGCCAGTTCAGGCATGACGTACGACTGCACCACCTGAATCGCCAGAAACGCGAAAATCGGCGAGATGTCCATGCCACCCAGGTTCGGGACGATGCGGCGGAACGGCGCCAGGATCGGCTCGCTGATCTGGTAGGCCAGCTCGGCCGCCGGGTTGTGGGTGCCGGGGGCGATCCACGAGACGATCACCATGATGATCATCGCCACCCAGAAGATCTTCAGCAGCAACGAGGTGATACCGATGATTGCCCACATCAACAGGTGCGGGAAGTCGCCGATGGTGCCGTAGGTCATCATCAGCACGAAGGCCATCAACAGCGCCTGAATCACGATGGCCAGCAACAGCGACGACGTATCCAGCCCCAGCACGCTTGGAACGATGCGGCGAATCGGCTTGAGCAGAGGCTGAGTGGCCTTCACGGCGAACTGGCTGAGCGGGTTGTAGAAGTTGGCTTTGACCAGTTGCAGCACGAAGCGCAGCAGAACGATTGTCAGGTACAGGCTGATCAGCGTCTGAATGACGAAAATTGTGGCGCCGGTGAGTGCATTCATAAATCGCTCCTTATTTGCCCAGCAGTTCGGCGAGTTCGGCCGAGCGATGTGCAGCGGCGCCAAGCGCCTTTTCAACGATCGTTTCGAAACCGTCCGCCTGGAACGATTTGATCGCCGCTTCCGTGGTGCCCGCAGGCGAGGTGACGCGACGACGCAGCTCGGCGGCATCGACATCGCTGGTAGTGGCCATGCGTGCGGCACCCAGCGCGGTTTCCTGGCTTAGTTGCTTGGCGACCTCAGGCGAGAGGCCCAACTTGACGCCAGCAGCTGCCATCGCCTCGATCAGCAGGAAGAAGTACGCAGGGCCGCTGCCGGAAACGGCAGTGACGGCGTCGATCTGCGCTTCGGTGTCGACCCACAGCGCGATGCCCACAGCCGAAAGCAGGGTTTCCGCCTGTTGGCGCTGAGCCGTCGTCACGTCTGCGGTGGCGTACAAACCGCTCACGCCCTGACGCAGCAGCGCCGGGGTGTTGGGCATGCAGCGCACCAAGGGTTGCTCGCCGAGCCAGCCTTTCATGCTGGCGCAGGTGATACCGGCGGCAATCGAGACGATCAGCTGATTTGGTTTCAACGAGGGTTTGAGCGCCTCGCAAACGGCTTTCATCATCTGCGGCTTGACCGCCAACAGAACGACGTCAGCGCCTTCGATGGCCTCTGAGTTGTCGGCATAGGTTTTGATGCCGTGTTCTTTGCTGATGCGCTCGCGCGTTTCGGCACCAGGATCGCTGGCGCGGATCAATTCAGCCTCGACGCCTTGGGCGCGCATGCCGCCAATCAGGCTGGCAGCCATGTTGCCGGCGCCGATGAACGCAATACGAGTCTTGCTCATGAACGATTTCCTGTGAGGCAAAGGTTAGGGCTGCCCGTAATCACGGGCGCCAAAGAGGGCCGTGCCGATCCGCACCCAGGTTGCGCCTTGTGCAATGGCGGCTTCCAGGTCGTGGCTCATGCCCATGGAAAGGGTGTCCAGCGGCAGCTTCAGTTGGTCTTGCAGGCTGCGCACGGCAGCAAAGGCAGCGTTCTGTTCGTCGCTGTTTTCGGTGGGTTCGGGAATTGCCATCACGCCGCGCAATCTCAGATTGGGCAGGGCGTTGATCGCTTGCGCCAACGCAGGCAGCTCTTCAGGCGTGCAGCCGGACTTGCTGGCTTCACCGCTGACGTTGACCTGAATGCAGATGTTGAGCGGGGGCAGTTCAGCAGGGCGCTGTTCGGACAGGCGTTGTGCGATTTTCAGACGATCCACGGAGTGTACCCAGTCGAAATGCTCGGCGATGGCGCGAGTCTTGTTTGACTGGATGGGGCCGATGAAATGCCAGATCAAGGGCAAATCGCTCAATTCGGTCTGTTTGCCGAGGGCTTCCTGGAGGTAGTTCTCGCCGAAGTCGCGCAGACCCGCGTCGTACGCTTCGCGTAGGTCACTGGCTGGTTTGGTCTTGCTCACGGCCAGCAGCCTGACGGTCGCCGGGTCGCGTTGAGCGGCCTGCGCTGCGATGCGAATTCGCTCTGCGAGCGTTGAAATGTTCTCTGCTATCGTGGACATTGATTTGCGCCAGCAGGGCTAAAGTCTGCGGCATTCTATGTGATGAGGAGCTGTATGGATATTACCGAGCTGCTTGCCTTCAGTGCCAAGCAAGGCGCGTCGGACTTACACCTCTCGGCTGGCCTGCCACCGATGATCCGTGTGGACGGCGATGTGCGACGGATCAATCTGCCAGCGCTGGACCAGAAAGAGGTACAGGCGCTGATCTACGACATCATGAACGACCGCCAGCGCAAGGACTTCGAGGAAGATCTGGAAACGGACTTCTCTTTTGAAGTGCCGGGGGTGGCGCGCTTTCGGGTCAACGCCTTCAACCAGAACCGTGGCGCGGGCGCCGTGTTCCGGACCATTCCATCGAAGGTCCTGAGCATGGAAGAGTTGGGCATGGGGGAAGTGTTTCGGAAGATTACAGACGTTCCTCGCGGCCTGGTGCTGGTCACCGGCCCTACGGGTTCCGGTAAATCGACGACGCTGGCGGCGATGGTCGATTACCTGAACGCCAATAAGCATCACCACATCCTCACCATCGAAGACCCTATCGAATTCGTTCACGAGTCCAAGAAAAGCCTGATCAACCAACGTGAAGTCCACCGCGACACTCACGGCTTTGCTGAAGCATTGCGCTCGGCACTGCGGGAGGACCCGGACGTGATTCTGGTGGGCGAGCTGCGGGACCTGGAAACCATTCGTCTGGCGCTGACGGCTGCGGAAACGGGCCACTTGGTGTTTGGCACGCTGCACACCACGTCGGCGGCGAAAAGTATCGACCGGATCGTGGACGTCTTCCCGGCGCAGGAGAAATCGATGATTCGCTCGATGCTCTCCGAGTCGCTGCATGCCATCGTGTCTCAGGCGCTGTTGAAGAAGGTGGGCGGCGGTCGAGTGGCGGCGCACGAAATCATGATCGGCACTTCGGCGATCCGTAACCTGATTCGAGAGGACAAGGTGGCGCAGATGTACTCGTCTATTCAGACCGGCGGGGCGCTAGGGATGCAGACCCTGGACATGTGTCTGAAAGATCTGATTAGCAAGGGGCTGATCACGCGGGAGAGCGCTCGCGAGAAGGCGAAGACGCCGGATAATTTCTAGCGCTCAGACGCTGCAAACAATTGTGGGAGCGAATTCATTCGCGATTGGCCGGTACATCCGATCAATCTCTATCGGCTGTACGACTGTCTCGCGAATGAATTCGCTCCCACAGATATTGCAATCCACAAGTTTTTCCGTCGTCAGACAGAATGCCGCGTATCAGCGCTGCGCGACCCGCACCGTGCCTTTATGACTCGGCGGCTGTTTGGGCAATACGCGCTTGGCGATCACGTAGTGGCTGTCCCAGTACGGCTTGTTCAGCGTGTCGACGGTCACGGCCTTGCCGCGACGAGGGGCGTGCACGAACTGGCCATCACCCAGGTAGATCGCGACGTGGTTCACCTTGCGACTCTTGATGTTGAAGAACAGCAAGTCGCCCGGTTTCAGGTCCTTGCGATCGACCTTCTGCCCATGGCCTTCAGCCATGGCGTTGGAGGTGCGAGGCAGGTCCACTTCGCTCACATCGTTGAACGCGTATTTCACCAGACCGCTGCAATCGAAGCCTTTCGTCGGGCTGGTGCCACCCCAACGATACGGGGTGCCGATGGCCTTGACGGCCCGGTTCACCACGTTGCTGCTTTGCTTGGTCCCCGCCTGCCCGGCAGAAGCGAGGGCGACGGTGTTCTTCGAAATCTTGCGAGTGCTTTGGGCTTTCTTGCCTTTGGTCGCTCGGCTTTTCTTGCTGGACGTCTCAAGAGGTGTTGCGGTTTCTTCGATGGCCTCCTGAGTGGCGATGTTGCTGGCTACCGTGGTTTGCGAAGGATGACTTTTCGCGGTGAAACCGGTGAAGCTCGGTGGTAGCGATTGCTCACGATTGGTGGCGTGGGCGGCCAGTGGCATAAATAGACAAATAGTCAGCCATGTCTTTAAAAATGGACGCATTAGGCAGGGCTCATGTGGGTCAGCGCGCAACTTTATAACAGCTTTTTCAAGCGCGCTGATCCCATTTGTCGAACAATTTACTGCCCTGAAAGTCAGATTTGGCGGTAAAACTGTCAAATGACTGTAGTCAACGCCTTACGTATCAAGGGTTTGCACGAAGTCGCAGATGTTCAAACCATACGTCGGACGGCGCTACTAAAGTCACAAAAGTTACGCATATTTTTTTCTATCGGTGCAAAAGAGGAACCCAATGAACACCTATTACCCTGACGGCCAGCGCCCGGACACGCATAGCAAAGTGATGGGCTATCTGTTGTGGATCGTCGGCTTCACCGGTTCTCATCGCTTTTATTACGGCAAACCTGTGACCGGGACGATCTGGTTTTTCACTTTCGGTTTGCTGGGGATTGGCTGGCTGATCGACCTGTTTCTAATTCCATCGATGGATCGCGAGGCGGACTTGCGTTTTCATGCAGGCTCAACCGATTACAGCGTCGCCTGGATTCTGCTGACGTTTCTCGGTGTGTTTGGCGTGCATCGGATGTATCAGGGCAAATGGATCACCGGGATCCTTTACCTCTTGACCGGCGGGTTGGCGTTTCTAGGGGTGCTGTATGACTTCTGGACGCTGAATGACCAGGTCTCAGTGAAAAACGCAGAGCGTCATTGAAGGCACGCGGGACAATTGTGGGAGCCGACTTGTTGGCGAAAGCGGTGGGTCAGCTATGAATCAGCTGACTGACACTCCACTTTCGCCAGCAAGCCGGCTCCCACAGGTTTTGCGTTGCCGTTAGGGCCGATTGTGTCAATCAGACGCGGGACTACATCACGCGATGTAGCTGATGCGTCCATCCACAAAGGTGTACTTCACCGCGCTCGGTAGGCAATGCCCTGTGAACGGGCAGTTTTCGCCTTTGGACAGCCACTTCTCGCCAGCGACGGTCGACGCCGCCGGGTCGAACAACACCAAATCCGCCGCAGCCCCCGCTGCAATCTGACCCGCTGGCAAGCGCAATGCCGCAGCCGGACCTGCGCTCAGGCGCGAAAGTAGCGTCGGCAGGTCCAGCAGGCCGTCTTCCACCAGTGTCATTGCCAGTGGCAACAACAGCTCCACGCTGCTGATACCCGGCTCGGTTGCGCCGAACGGGGCCAGCTTCGCATCTCGTTCATGGGGCTGGTGATGACTGGCGATTGCCTGCACCACGCCGGACTTGACCGCTTCACGCAGCGCATCGCGATCAGCGCGGGTGCGCAGCGGTGGTTGCACGTGATAGAGGCTTGAGAAGTCGATCAGTGCTTCATCGGTCAAAATCAGTTGATACAGCGCAACGTCAGCGGTGACTTTCAGGCCGCGAGCTTGCGCCTGAGCAATCAATTCAACGCCACGGGCGCTGGTCAGTTGCGTGAAGTGCGCACGCACGCCACTTTGTTCGACCAACAGCAGATCACGAGCCAGCGCCACGGTCTCTGCGGTTTCCGGAATGCCCGGCAGGCCGAGGAAAGCCGCTGTCGGGCCATCGTGAGCCAAACCGCCTGCGGCCAGATCATGATCTTGCGAGTTGAAGATCACGGTCAGGTCAAACGTCGCCGCGTATTCCAGCGCGCGGCACAGCGTGCGGTTGCTGCCGAAGTGGGTCAGGCCGTTGGTGAACGCCACGCAGCCTGCGTCGCGCAGGGCGATCAGTTCGGCCAGTTGCTCGCCTTCGAGGCCCTTGCTCAGCGCGCCGATTGGAAACACCTTGCTGTGCCCGGCCTCGCGGGCGCGGTCCAAAATAAGCTCTGCAACCGCCGAGGTGTCCAGAACCGGCTTGGTCCGGGGCGGGCAGCACAGACTGGTCACGCCACCCGCTGCGGCGGCGCGGGTTTCGCTGGCGATGCTGCCTTTGCGGCTGTAGCCCGGCTCGCGCAGGGATACGTTCAGGTCGACCAGGCCGGGTGCGGCGACGAGGCCTTTGCCGTCGATGGTTTGCGTTGGAACGAAATCGGCTGGGGCCGCACCGAGGGCGAGGACCTTTCCGGCTTCCAGGTGAATGTCGAGAACCTGGTCCAGACCGCTGACAGGGTCGATGACGCGAGCGCCAAGGATGCTGAACTTCACTGGGCGTTCTCCTGCTCGAACTGACGTTGTGCGGTTTGGCCGCTCATGGCCATGGACAAGACGGCCATGCGCACTGCGATGCCGTAGGTGACTTGATTGAGGATCACTGAGTGGGCGCCGTCGGCCACTGCCGACTCGATTTCCACGCCCCGGTTGATCGGGCCGGGGTGCATGACGATGGCGTCCGGCTTGGCACCGGCCAGACGCGCAGTGGTCAGGCCGAACAGGCGGTAGAACTCGCCCTCGCTCGGCAGCAGGCCACCCGACATACGCTCGCGTTGCAGGCGCAGCATGATCACCACGTCGACGTCTTTCAGGCCTTCGGCCAGATCGGTGTAGACCTTCACACCATACTGCTCGACGCCAATCGGCAGCAGGGTTTTTGGGGCGACCACGCGGATGTCCGGGCAGCCCAGTGCCTTGAGCGCGATCATGTTCGAGCGCGCCACGCGGGAGTGCAGGATGTCGCCGACGATGGCCACCGAGAGGTTCTTGAAGTCGCCCTTGTGGCGGCGAATGGTCAGCATGTCGAGCATGCCCTGAGTCGGGTGCGCATGACGGCCGTCGCCGCCGTTGATGATCGCCACCTGTGGGCAGACGTGTTCAGCGATGAAGTGCGCGGCACCCGAGTCGGCATGGCGCACGACGAACATGTCGGCGGCCATGGCCTCAAGGTTGCGCAGGGTGTCGAACAGGGTCTCGCCTTTGCTGGTGGACGAAGTCGAGACGTTCAGGGTGATGACGTCCGCCGACAGCCGTTGCGCCGCTAGCTCGAAGGTGGTGCGGGTGCGCGTGGAGTTTTCGAAGAACACGTTGCACACGGTCTTGCCGCGTAGCAACGGGACTTTCTTCACCGCCCGCGCGCCGACTTCAAGGAACGAGTCGGCGGTGTCGAGGATTTCGGTGAGCAGTTCGCGGGGCAAACCGTCGAGCGAGAGAAAATGTTGCAACTGACCCTGATGGTTCAGTTGCAGCGGGCGCTTGGCGTCGAGAGGCGTCATCGCAAAGGACTCTTAGAGGGCGGCGGAATCGGTGGAAAGGTCTTGCAGTTCAAGCGTCAGCGGCGTCGGGCCGGACAGCTTGACGCGCTCGTTGGGAGACAGGTTCAGCGTCGCTCCGGTCACATTCGGGCGAATCGGCAGCTCGGCGGCGTCCAGATCCAGCAGCGAGACCAGCGTTACGCTGGCAGGGCGGCCGTAGTCGAACAACTCGTTGAGGGCGGCGCGAATGGTGCGCCCGCTCATGAGCACATCGTCGATCAGCACCAGATGCTGGCCTTCGATCTCGAAAGGTAGCTCCGATGGGCGCACCTGCGGGTGCAGGCCGTTCTGGCTGAAGTCATCGCGGTAGAACGACACGTCAAGCGTGCCCAGCGGCGACTGGCTGCCCAAGGCCTCAAGCAGGGCTTGAGCGACCCACACGCCACCTGTGCGAATGCCAATGAAGCGTGGCTCGCTGATGCTTCTTTTATTCAGGTATGCGGTCAGGTCGATCGCCATCTGGCTGATCAGTTCGGCGGGGTTCGGCAGGCTGCTCATGGTCGCTCCTTCAAGAGCCCGGTCGTGCAGACGGCAACGGACCGGGCCAAAACTCAGATTCGGTGCAGTGTATAGCGCTCAGGTTTCAAACTCAGCCGTCACGCTCAGTCTTCAAACAGTGCGCCATTGGCTTCCAGCCAGCCTTGCAGCAGAAGCGCTGCGGCGATGGCATCCACCGGATTGTCGCGGAAACTGCCGCGCTGACCGCCTCGGGACATGCGCTCGCCCTTGGCTTCAAAGGTGGTCAGGCGTTCGTCGTGGGTGTAGACGGGCAGGTTGAAGCGGCCGTTGAGCTTGCGCGAGAACTTTTCGGCGCGGGCGCTCATCTCACTGGGCGTGCCGTCCATGTTCAAGGGCAGGCCGACCACGATGGCGTCGGGTTTCCATTCCTTGATCAGCGCCTCGACCCTGTCCCAGTCGGGCACGCCGTTCTGGGCTTTCAAGGTGCACAGCTCGCGGGCCTGGCCGGTGATGACCTGCCCGACAGCGACGCCGATCTGTTTGGTGCCGTAGTCGAACCCTAGCAGTAGACGCAACGCGGCCATCAGGCGTGCCCCGCCTGGCTGGTCAGCAGGTTCAGGTTCACGCCCAGTTTTGCGGCAGCGGCATTGAGGCGCTGGTCGCTGTCGAGTTCGAAGAGAATGGCCGGGTCGAACGCGCAGTTCAGCCAGGCGTTGGCGGCGAATTCGGCTTCCAGTTGGCCTGCGTCCCAGCCTGCGTAGCCCAGAGTGATCAGATTTTGATCAGGGCCGTAACCGTCGGCGATGGAAAACAGTACGTCTTGCGAGGTGGAGAGCGCTACGCCACCCAGATCGACCGTGGCCTGGAATACTTGGCCGGGCGGATGCAGGACGAAGCCGCGGTCGGTCTGCACTGGGCCGCCGACATGAATGGGGATGTGCTGACAGCGCGCAGGCGGCGTCATTTCCGGGCGTAATTGTTCGAGGATGTCTGCCAGTGACAGGCTTTGCGGGCGGTTGATCACCAGCCCCATCGCGCCATTGGCGTTGTGCTCGACGATGTAGGTCAAGGTCTGGGAAAAGTTCTCATCGTGCATGTGTGGCATGGCGATCAGAAATTGGTGCTTGAGGTACGACGGAGGGACGTTTTTCATGAGCCCTAGTGTGGCGCCGTGGGGCAGTTGTGACAACTGGCAGAACCGACACAGGGGTGGATAAATCGCGACGGGGTTCAGGTTTCATGTTGCTGATGAGGGGCGAGCGCACGACTACATGCACCAATTGATTCCGGCCGGGCACTGTAGCTGTGGGAGCCAGCAAGCCGGCTCCCACAGGGGCGGGTGGGTTCATTCAATTACTGGAAAGTTTGTCCCCGCGGGCAAATTTCCAGGTGCGGATGATTTCCAGGCGGTCGATGTCCGACAGATCCCCGGTGAACGGCGCAAACGGCGCGGCCAGGCGCACGATGCGTTGCGCGGCCTGATCCAGCAACGGCTGGCCGGAAGACTCAAGTACCAGTACTTCATACAAAGAACCGTCGCGGTTGATCGACACCATCATCCGCAGGCTGCCGTAGATCTGCTGGCGTCGGGCTTCTTCGGGGTAATTGAGGTTGCCGATGCGCTCGATTTTCTTGCGCCAGTCTTCTTTGTACCAGGCGCCCTTGTCGCGCATGGTCGAGGCCGCGCTCAGGCGATGAATCTTCGGCCGCTTGGCGTAGGCCTGTTGCTCATCGGCCAGTTCGGCTTCGAGGCTGGCGATTTCGCTGTTCAACTGAGTGCTGTCAAAGGTGGGTGCTGCTTTCTTCGGCTCGTCCGGCTTGACCTCTTCGCGCTTGGCGACGGTCTTTTCTTTCGCGGGTGCCTTGGTGGCCACGGCGGTTTTCGGTGCTTCCTGTTTGACCACCGGTTTGGCGGCAGGCGGAGGCGTTACCTTGTTGATCTGGGTGTCCTGATAGGGCGCGACTTCTGTTGTCTTGGGAACGGCTTTTTTGTCGAGGGTGCCGCTGCCTTGCTGGTTTTCCTGGGCGAGAAAGTCGGCGTCCTTGGGCTTGGTGTCACTTTTGAATGGGGCGAGGGTGATTTCCAGTGTCTGGCTGATCTTTTCCGGCTTGACGTAGGTGAAGCCCACACCAAGGATCAGCGCCAGATGCACGAGCGCCGCGATCAGCAGGGTAAAACCCAGGCGATCGGCCGGACGCACGGAGGTGCGAGTCAGGGCCATCGGGAGATCTCTATCGACCGCAGCGTTCATCGACGCTCCGGCATCACATGAGCCAGCATTGTGAAAACCCACCTAGGGCGAAAATCAGGCCGCGCATAATAACGCAATGTGAGTGGGGACTTTGTCTTTGATGCGGGTTGGCCGATGTGTGGATAGGCCAGTCGACGCATGACACCTGTAGGAGCGAATTCATTCGCGAGACGCCAGTACAGCCGATAGACATTTATCGGATGTGACGCCCCAATCGTCGGGATGCCGCCCAGAATGAATTCGCTCCCACAGGGTAATGCGCACACCCTGTGGGAGTATTAGCGGGCTTCTAGTTTCTTCTCGATCGCATCCATCAACATCCCGCCGATGTCAGTGCCGAATGCATTGTCGATCTCGCGGATGCAGGTCGGGCTGGTGACGTTGATTTCGGTCAGGTTCTCGCCAATCACGTCCAGGCCGACGAACAGCAGGCCCTTCTCGCGCAGCGTCGGGCCGACTTCAGCGGCGATCCAGCGGTCACGGTCGGTCAGGGGGCGCGCTTCGCCACGACCACCTGCGGCCAGGTTGCCACGGGTTTCGCCAGCAGCCGGAATGCGCGCCAGGCAATATGGCACTGGCTCGCCGTCGATCATCAGAATGCGTTTGTCGCCATCCTTGATCGCGGGCAGGTAGGCCTGTGCCATGATCTGGTGCGCGCCGTTGACGGTCAGGGTTTCCAGAATCACCGACAGGTTCGGGTCTTCGGGGCGGTGGCGGAAGATCGAGGTGCCGCCCATGCCGTCCAGCGGTTTGTAGATCACGTCGCCATGCTCTGCCGCGAAGGCGCGCAGAATGTCTGCCCGGCGACTGACCAGCGTTGGCGGGGTGCAGTGCGGAAACAGGGTGGCGAACAGCTTTTCGTTGCAGTCGCGCAGGCTTTGCGGCTTGTTCACGATCAGCGTGCCAGCGCGTTCGGCCTGCTCCAATAGATAGGTGGTGTAGATGAAATCCATGTCGAACGGCGGATCCTTGCGCATCAGGATCACGTCCAGATCGTCCAGGCCGCTGTCGATTTCGGCTTCGAATTCGAACCACTTCTCGGGATTGGCGAAGACTTTCAGCGGTTTCATACGGGCGCGGGCCTGGCCCTTGGCCTGATACAGATCCTGCTGCTCCATGTAAAACAGCGACCAGCCGCGCGCTTGCGCTGCGAGAAGCATGGCCAGCGAGCTGTCCTTCTTATAGGAGATGCGCTCGATAGGGTCCATGACAATGCCAACGCGAACGCTCATGGGTAATATCCTCTGTTCGGTAATGGCCTTTGCGGGCCTGAAAATACGCGTCAGGGTGGCGCCGCGCAGGCTTCGGGTCAAGGGGCAAGCGTGGCGTATATGCTTTATGGATTGCGTCTTTAGAGTGTGCTAAAAAGGCTCGGCATCTGGCGTGAGGCCAGTTGTCCTATACCCCTCTAGATGGGGGTTCAGCGATTTCGAACAACACCAGACGGCCGAAGGCAACCCATCTGAATCGCCGCGGCGATGGTAGAGCAGATATGGAACAGCATTCAGCCCCATTGAAGGTCATGGTTATCGATGACTCGCGAACGATTCGTCGCACCGCCGAGACCTTGTTGCAAAACGTCGGCTGTGAGGTGATCACCGCGGTGGACGGCTTCGATGCGCTGGCGAAGATCGCTGATAATCATCCGAGAATCATTTTTGTCGACATCATGATGCCCAGGCTGGACGGGTATCAGACGTGTGCGTTGATCAAGAACAACCGGGCGTTCAAATCCACCCCGGTGATCATGTTGTCCTCCAGGGATGGGCTATTCGATAAGGCCAAGGGGCGTATCGTCGGTTCTGATCAGTTTTTGACCAAGCCGTTCAGCAAGGAAGAGCTGCTCAGTACGATCAAGGCCCACGTGCCTGAGTTCGTTGCAGTAGAACAACAACTATCTTGATGCCGGGCCCTTGCGCGGGGACGGCTGTTTCTATAGGGAAGCACCATGGCTCGAATTCTGATCGTCGATGACTCGCCGACTGAGATGTACAAGCTGACCGGGATGCTGGAAAAACACGGCCATCAGGTCCTCAAGGCTGAAAACGGCGCTGACGGCGTGGCGCTGGCGCGTCAGGAAAAGCCCGATGCCGTGCTGATGGACATCGTCATGCCGGGCCTCAACGGTTTTCAGGCGACTCGTCAGCTCACCAAGGATGCAGACACCAGTGCCATTCCGGTGATCATGATCACCACCAAGGATCAGGAAACCGACAAGGTCTGGGGCAAGCGCCAGGGCGCCCGGGATTACCTGACCAAGCCGGTGGACGAAGAAACCCTCTTGAAAACCCTGAACGCGGTTCTGGCGGGCTGAAGCCTGGCCCGCGTTCATGGCCCGGTCGCAAACCGCCTTTCAACTGCTGCTCGACATCGACCAGCGCTGCCGCTCGCTGGCTGCCGGCTTGCCCTTGCAGGAAACCCGGCAGCAAGGCTGGAGCGGCATCGGTTTTCGCATGGGTGAGCGTTACTACGTTGCGCCCATGGGCGAGGTCGACGAAATTCTTCACGAACCGCGCTATGCCGTGATGCCGGGCGTCAAACACTGGGTCAAGGGTATTGCTAACCTGCGTGGGCGCCTGTTGCCGATCATGGACGTGTACGCGTTTTTCGGCCACGAACTCTCCCCTCAGCGCAAGCAACGTCGCGTATTGGTGATTGACGATCAGGATGTCTTCGTCGGGCTGCTGGTGGATGAGGTGCTGGGCATGCAGCATTTCAGCGAGCGGAGTCTGATGCCCGAACCGTCGGGTGAAAGCGATCCCGATATCGCACCGTATATTCAGGGCTGTTTCCTGCGTGAGCAGGCCTGGCGGGTGTTCAGCCCCCGAAGTCTGGTGCAGTCCCCGGGTTTTATGAATGTCGCCCTTTAATCAAGGTCAAGAGGGGCTTTGTGGTATTCGTCCGCACAGCGGCTCTCGTCAATACTTCAATACCAGGCCTGCCGCGAATTCTGTGGGAGCCGGCTTGCTGGCGAAGGCGGCGAGTCAGGCGACTTGCCCGCAACTGACCCGCCACTTTCGCCAGCAAGCCGGCTCCCACAGTCGATTCTGTGAGTCAAACACACCGATCTTCAGGCGGAGCCCTGAGCAATGAGTAAAACCGGCAAGTCTCTGGAAGGTCTGCGCAGCCGCTCGCAGATCGTTGCACTGTTCATCGGCCTGATCGTGCTGATCATGCTGTTGTTCGTCAACTTCGCGTATCTGAGCACCCAGTCCAACTACGACAAACAGTACATAGGCCACGCGGGCGAGTTGCGCGTGCTGTCCCAACGGATCGCCAAAAACGCCACTGAAGCTGCTGCTGGCAAGGCCGCCGCATTCAAGTTGCTGGCCGATGCGCGCAACGATTTCGACACCCGTTGGCAGTATTTGAAGAAAGGCGATAAAAACACCGGTCTGCCTGCGGCACCGGCTGAAGTGACGGATGAGCTGAAAGCGGTGCAGAACGACTGGGAAAATCTGCGGAAAAGCACCGATGTGATTCTTTCCCGCGAACAAACGGTGTTGTCACTGCATCAGGTCGCTGCGACGTTGGCCGAGACCATTCCGCAGTTGCAGATCGAGTCGGAAAAAGTCGTCGATATCCTTCTGCAGAATCGTGCTCCCGCCAGTCAGGTGGCATTGGCGCAACGTCAGTCTTTGCTCGCCGAGCGAATTCTCGGTGCTGTGAACACCGTGTTGTCCGGGGATGAGTCTGCCGTTCAGGCCGCCGATGGCTTTGGTCGCGACGCCAGCCAGTTCGGGCGTGTACTGAACGGCATGCTCGAAGGTAACGCGACCCTGAAAATCGCTCAGGTCGAGGATCGGGATGCGCGCGCGCGATTGGCTGAAATTGCCGAACTGTTCCAGTTTGTGTCGGGATCGGTCGACGAAATTCTGGAAACATCGCCGGAGTTGCTCGAAGTGCGAGAGGCGTCCGGGAATATCTTCACCCTGTCCCAGACCCTGCTCGATGAAGCCTCGGTGCTGGCAAACAGCTTCGAGCACATGGCCGGCGGTCGGGCGACCAACAGTTACGGCGGCTACATTCTGGGCTTGTTGGCCTTGATGTCGATCATCCTGATCGGTTTGGTCATGGTTCGCGAGACCAACCGTCAACTGCGTGAGACCGCCGAAAAGAACGACCGCAACCAGACTGCGATCATGCGTTTGCTCGATGAAATCGAAGACCTGGCCGACGGCGATTTGACCGTGGCCGCGTCTGTGACCGAAGACTTCACCGGGGCGATTGCAGACTCCATCAACTATTCCATCGATCAACTGCGTGAACTGGTGGCGACCATCAACCTCACTGCCGAGCAGGTCTTCGGCGCGGTGAAGGACACCCAGACCACGGCGACGCAACTGGCGGCGGCCTCCGAGCATCAGGCGTTGCAAATCGCTGCCGCGTCCACGGCGGTGAATGACATGTCCCGCTCTGTCGAGCAGGTTTCGGCCAATGCTTCGGAATCCGTCGCGGTGGCCGAGCGTTCCGTGGCCATCGCCAACAAGGGTAACGAGGTGGTGCACAACACCATCCATGGCATGGACAACATTCGCGAGCAGATTCAGGACACCTCCAAGCGCATCAAACGCCTTGGCGAGTCTTCGCAGGAAATCGGCGATATTGTCAGCTTGATCGATGACATTGCCGATCAAACCAACATTCTGGCGCTTAACGCTGCGATTCAGGCGTCGATGGCGGGCGATGCCGGACGTGGCTTCGCGGTGGTTGCGGATGAAGTCCAGCGTCTGGCCGAGCGTTCGTCTTCAGCCACCAAGCAGATCGAGACGTTGGTCCGCGCGATTCAAAATGACACCAATGAAGCGGTAATCTCCATGGAGCAGACCACCTCCGAGGTGGTGCGCGGCGCGCGGCTGGCGCAGGATGCGGGGGTGGCGCTGGAAGAAATCGAAGGGGTTTCGAAAGTGCTGGCGGCGCTGGTCGAAAGTATCACCAACGCGGCGCAGCAGCAGGCGGCGTTGGGGCAGCAGATTTCCGCAACGATGCAGGTGATTCAGCAGACCACCACGCAGACCACCTCGGGAACCGCCGCCACTGCGCAGAGCATGGGCAATCTGGCGAAAATGGCCAGTGAGATGCGCCGCTCGGTGTCCGGTTTTACACTGCCCGCATCGCGGGATACGCATTGATCGTCAGGCCTCACGACTTGGGCAACTGGAGCCATCATGGCTGACCGTCACGACTACGTGGCCCTAGAGTGGGTCAAGGGTGAAATCGCCGATACGCTCAAACACGCCCGACAGGCGCTGGATGCGTACGTCTCGCGCCCTCACGATCCGTCGACGATGGAAGTCTGTCTGGACTTCATTCATCAGGTGCACGGCAGCCTGCAAATGATCGAGTTCTATGGCGCTGCTTTGTTCGCCGAAGAGATCGAACAACTGGCGTTGGCGTTGCAGTGCGGTCATGTGGGGCAAGAGGCTGAGGCGGTGCAGTTGCTGCATCAGGCCATGAGCCAGTTGCCCGTTTATCTGGAGCGCGTGCACTCGGCCCGCCGTGACCTGCCGCTGGTGGTGCTGCCGCTGCTCAACGATCTGCGCAGCGCCCGAGGCGAGAGTCTGCTCTCGGAAACCAGCCTGTTCTCGCCGCAATTGCTGACCGTTCCCGCTCTCGACACGCAAGCCCTCGCCGAGCGCGACAGCCCCGAACTGCCCGGAAAACTGCGCAAATGGCGCCAGACCCTGCAAACCGCGCTGGTCGGTCTGATGCGCGAGCAGGATGTGCAGAAACAACTCGATTACATGACCAGGGTCTTCGCGCGTCTCGAAACCTTGTGCAAGGATGCGCCCCTTGAACCGCTCTGGCGCATCGCCTCCGCCCTGGTGGACGGTATGGCGAGTGGCAATTTCACCAACAGCCCGGCCTTGCGCAGTCTCTTCAAGGACGCGGACAAGGAATTGAAAAGGTTGTTCGAGCAGGGGATCGCGGGGATCAATCAGCCAGCACCCGATGAGTTGCTGAAAAGTCTGCTGTTCTACATCGCCAAATCTGACAGTCAGGCTCAGAAAATGATGGATTTGAAGGATCAATACGGTCTTGACGAGGCCCTTCCCGAAAGCGCGCTGGTCGATGAGGAGCGCGCGCGAATGGCCGCGCCCGACCGCGATGCGATGCGTTCGGTGATCATTGCATTGTGTGACGAACTGGTGCGCACCAAGGAGCGGCTGGACGTGTTCGTGCGGGGCGACCGCCAGCACGTCAGTGAACTCAATGCGCTGTTGCCGCCGCTGAGGCAAATCGCCGACACGCTGGCGGTGCTGGGTTTCGGTCAGCCGCGCAAGGTCATCATCGACCAGCTCACGGTGGTGCAGGGCATGGCTCAGGGGCAACGGGAGCCGAGTGATCCGAGCCTGATGGATGTGGCGGGTGCCCTGCTGTACGTCGAGGCGACGCTGGCGGGCATGGCTGGGACGGTCGATCAGAGCAGCCCCGAAGAAAGTCGTTTGCCGACCACCGACCTGAGCCAGATTCATCAACTGGTGATCAAGGAAGCGCGGCTCGTTTTGCAGCAGGCCAAGGATGTGATTGACGATTACATCGTCGGCGATCTGGATCGTCAGCGACTGGCGCCGCTGTCGGCGCAACTGATACAGGTGCGTGGTGCGTTGGCGATGATTCCGCTGACCCGCGCCTCTGGTCTGTTGGCGGCATGCAACGAATACATCATCGAGCATCTGTTGCAGGATCAGGAGCGTCCGAGCTGGTCGCAACTCGATCATCTGGCCGACGTGATCATCGGTATCGAGTATTACCTGGAGCGCATGGCCGAAGACCCGGAAGCGCCAGGGGAGCGTGTGCTGGATCTGGCTCAGGAGAGTCTGGCCAGGCTGGGGTATTCGCCTGTCACCGATGAGGTGGAGGTGCCGATGCTCGATCAGGTCATCGCCCACGCAGCGCAGCACGATACGCCTCCTGCGTCGGTCGAAAGTCAGAGCCTGGCTGAAGTGCTGGCCAGCCCGGTTTCGGCGGTCAACCCTCCGGCTCGTCACGTTCCCGCCAGCCTGCTGCCGCCACCGAAGAGTGAGCCTGCGGTCGATGACGACCTGCGTGATGTGTTTCTCGAAGAGGCTGACGAAGTTCTCGAAGCCCTGCACGAATACCTGCCGCGCTGGCTGAGTGATCCACAGAATTTTTCCGCGTTGGGCGAAATTCGCCGGGCATTTCACACCCTCAAAGGCAGCGGGCGCATGGTGCGGGCGCTGGTGCTGGGTGAGTTGGCCTGGGCGGTAGAAAACCTGTTGAACCGGGTGCTGGAGCGCAGCGTCGAGCCTGACGAACGCGTCCAGCAACTGCTCAAAGACATGCAGGCGCTGCTGCCGGATGTGATTCGTGACTTTGCCGAAGACGTTCAGCGCCAGCGGGACGATGTCGACCTGTTGGCGGCCCGTGCCCATGCGCTGGCGCAGGGTGAAGAGGACGAGGTGCAAGTGGTTGCATCGCCCGACCCTGTGGAGCCGGAAGAAGGCTTCGACCCGCAGTTGTTGGAGATTTTCCGTCAGGAAGCCCTGGCGCATCTGGACACGCTGAACCGCTATCTGGACGCCGTTCAGCACGATGACTCGCCCACGTTCAGCGACGATTTGCTGCGCGCGATGCACACCTTGAAAGGCAGTGCCTACATGGCCGGTGTGCTGCCGATGGCGGAACTGGCGGGGCCGCTGGACCTGCTGATTCGCGAGTACAAGACCAATCTGATGAGTGTCGGCCAGCCCGAAATCGAGCTGTTGCGCTCAGCCGAGCCATTGTTCCATCAGGGGTTGGCGAACCTGAAAATCGACCCGCTGATGCCGATCGAGGGCGCTGCGGCGTTGATCGAAATGGCTCGGGCGTTGCTCGATCAGCAACTGGCTGAAGCCCTCAACGCGGATGGCCACGGTTTGCGCCGTCGTCGTAACCCGCAATTGATTGCCAGCTTTCTTGCCGAAGGCATGGACATTCTGCTGGACGCCGAAACCCTGCTCAGCCGTTGGCGCAAACACCCTGGCGAGCGGCAGGAGCTCAACGCGCTGCTGGATGAACTGACCATGCTCGGCCAGGGCGCGCACATGGCTGATCTGCCACAGGTGGACGAGCTGTGCGAAGCCCTGCTGGACCTCTATGGCGCGGTGGAAGAAAGCAGTCTTGCGGTCAGCGAGCGGTTTTTCGATGAGGCAGAAAGCGCCCACGAGGCACTGATCAACATGCTCGATCAGGTGGCGGCCGGTCAGGAGGTTCAGGCCTGCCCCGAGCGCATTCAGGCGCTGCGAGAGCTGCTCGATGAGGCTTTGGACCCTGCGGCGATGGGCATCGTGCAGCGCGACGGTGGATTGGCCAGCCGTGTCATCGAGCTGGATCAAGCGACCGAAGCCCTTGAGAGCCAGGTTGCGCCTGTCGAGCGGGACGATATCGATCAGGAGATCGTCGACATCTTCCTTGAAGAAGCCGTCGATATCCTCGATGGCGCGGGCAAGGCCTTGCAGCGCTGGCTGGATGATCCGGACAACGCGATGCCACTGTCGTCGCTTCAGCGTGATCTGCACACCCTCAAAGGTGGCGCGCGCATGGCGGAGATTGGCCCGGTGGGCGATCTGGGTCATGAGCTTGAATCGCTGTACGAGGCGTTGATCGACCGGCGCTGTATGTATTCGTCTCCGCTCGCGGCGTTGTTGGTGCGCAGTCACGACCAGTTGGCCGCCATGCTCGATCAACTGCAAAACCGTGCCGAACTGACCACCGCCGATGCGTTGATCGAGGAAATCCGCGAGTTCCGCCAATCCAGTTTCGCAGCCGTGCCGGAAAGCGAGCCGCGCAATGTTGGTTCGATGATCCAGCCGCTGGACGAGCGCGACCCCGAGCTGCTGGAAATCTTCCTCGAAGAAGCCGACGACATCATCGAAAGTTCCAGCGCGGCGCTGGTGCGCTGGCAGGCCGAGCCACAGAACACCGTGGAAGTGGAAAACCTGCTGCGCGACCTGCACACCCTCAAGGGTGGCGCGCGGATGGTGGAAATCACGTCGATTGGCGATCTGGCTCATGAACTGGAGTCGCTGTACGAGGGGCTTTCCTCCGGTGCGCTGAAAAACGGCGCGCTGCTCAACGGCTTGCTGCAAAGCGGCCATGACATGCTTGCCGACATGGTCGATGCCGTTCGTGGCTATGAGCCGCTGCCCAACCCGGCGCTACTGATCGACAGCATTGCTCAGTATTCCGCCTCGGGAGCGATCCATGAGGTGGCGGTCAAACCGCTGGAAGAGCCCGTCATTGCGCCGCCTCCAGCGGTTGAGTCGGCACCTGTCACGCCCGAGCCCGACGCCGAGCGTGCAGGGCCCGAAATGGTCAAGGTGCCCGCCGAGCAACTGGAAGACCTGGTGAACCTGGCCGGTGAAACCTCGATCTTTCGTGGGCGTATCGAGCAGCAAGTCAGCGATGCTCAAGCCACGCTGGCCGAGATGGAAATCACCATCGAGCGGATGCGCGACCAGTTGCGTCGGCTGGACATCGAAACGCAAGGACGGATTCTCAGCCGAGATCATCAGGCCGAGCGGCTGGGTTATGAGGAATTTGACCCACTGGAAATGGACCGCCATTCGCAGTTGCAGCAGCTTTCGCGCGCCCTGTTCGAATCGGCCTCGGACCTGATGGACCTCAAGGAAACCCTCGACACCCGCGCTCACGACGCCGAAACCCTGTTGCAGCAACAGGCGCGGGTGAACACCGAGCTTCAGGAAAACCTGATGCGCACGCGCATGGTGCCGTTTGAGCGCATGGTGCCGCGCTTGCGTCGGATCGTACGGCAGGTGTCGGGCGAATTGAACAAGAAGGTCCGATTCGACGTGATCAACGCCGAGGGCGAAATGGACCGCAACGTGCTGGAGCGCATGGTCGCGCCCTTGGAACACATGCTGCGAAACGCGGTGGATCACGGTCAGGAAAGCACGGAAAAACGCCTTGCGGCGGGCAAGCCCGAAGTCGGGCATATCACATTGAGCCTGGCCCACGAAGGCGGCGATATCGTCATCGAGATGAGCGACGACGGCGCGGGCGTCGATTTCGAGGCCGTGCGGCGCAAGGCGATCAAGCGCGGTCTCATCGCGCCGGATGCAGAGTTGAGCGAGCACGACACGCTGCAATTCATCTTGCAGGCCGGTTTTTCCACTGCCGAAACCATCACCCAGATTTCCGGGCGCGGCGTGGGCATGGACGTGGTGCACGCCGAGGTCAAAGAGCTGGGCGGCTCGATGGTCATCGACTCGAAAGCCGGGCAAGGCGCGCGATTCCGTATCCGCCTGCCGTTTTCGGTGTCGGTCAATCAGGCCTTGATGGTGCAATGCGGCGATGAGCAATACGCGGTCCCGCTGAACAGCGTCGAAGGCATCGTGCGGGTCATGCCCAGTGAACTGGAGGCCTGTTATCAGTCTTCGCCCGCTCGCTACCAATATAGTGACCGGACCTATGAGTTGCGCTATCTGGGCGAACTGTTGCACAACAGCCAGCCGCCCAAGTTGATCGGGCAGACCCAGCCGCTGCCCGTGTTGCTGGTTCACGTTCACGATCAGTGGGTAGCGGTTCAGGTGGACGCGCTGGCGGGGTCGCGGGAAATCGTGGTCAAGAACCTCGGGCCGCAGTTTTCAGGCGTTCAGGGGATTACCGGCGCTACGATTTTGGGAGACGGCAGCGTCGTGCTGATTCTGGACCTGTTTGCCCATATTCGCCGCCACCACGCGCAGAGGCTCGCCTTGCACGTGTCCGGGCAGGCGCCGACGCCGTATATCGAAGCCGAGCATACCCGCCCATTGCTGGTGATGGTGGTGGACGACTCGGTCACTGTGCGCAAAGTCACCGGGCGCTTGCTGGAGCGTAACGGCATGAACGTGCTGACGGCCAAGGACGGTGTCGACGCCATGGCCCTGTTGCAGGAGCACACCCCCGACGTCATGTTGCTGGACATCGAGATGCCGCGCATGGACGGCTTTGAGGTCGCCAGTAAAGTCCGCGAAGACGAAGCGCTCAAACACCTGCCGATCATCATGATTACGTCCCGTTCGGGCCAGAAACACCGAGACCGCGCCATGGCGTTGGG
This sequence comes from Pseudomonas sp. NPDC088444, assembly GCF_044900175.1. Taxonomy (NCBI): domain Bacteria; kingdom Pseudomonadati; phylum Pseudomonadota; class Gammaproteobacteria; order Pseudomonadales; family Pseudomonadaceae; genus Pseudomonas; species Pseudomonas sp. NPDC088444. The sequence goes on along the minus strand of NZ_JBJDNK010000009.1, from coordinate 154,125 downwards.
CGTGAACGACTACATGAGCAAGCCGTATCAGGAAGCGGCTTTGCTGGAGAGCATCGCCCACTGGAGTCACGCCCATGTCTGACACCACCAGCCAGACCGCACGCCTGACCAGCCTCACCGGATTGCTCATCCCCTTGAGCGACCGGCATCTGCTGCTGCCCAACGTGGCGGTGGCTGAATTGATCGATTATCAGGACAGCATCGCCGATCCCGCTGCGCCTCAGTGGTATCTGGGGCCGATCGACTGGCGGCATCGCAGCCTGCCGTTACTCAGCTTCGAAGCCGCCTGCGGTGGCCGCGCGCGGGTAGGCGGACGGGCACGGATCGTCGTGCTCAATGCGTTGGGTGGACGGCCTGATCTGAAATTCATCGCCTTGCTGACTCAGGGTATTCCTCGCTCCTGCAAGCTCGACAGCCAACTCAGTTATGTCGATGTGCCGTTGTCCGAGCTGGAACTGGCGGCGGTGCAGGTGGGGGATACGGTGGCGAAGATTCCGGATCTGGTGGCGTTGGAACAGTGGTTGGTGGATGCGGGGTTGGTGCAGGTGTCGGGTAGCTTTTGATTCAGTGTGGAGCCTTGCGGGGTTCGCGCATGGCTTTTGATGCAGATGAGGGTCGACGCATGACTTTTGATTCTGGGCGAAGCTCGTAGGAGCGGCGCTTGCCCGCGATCTGGCGCGAAGCGGCAGCAAAACCATACACCCGCGTCGTGTCAGGCAGATCGGGGGATTGGAGCCACTTTCTGGCAAATCATTACTCCAACCGTAACGATCCCGCCCGCTACTTGATTGATACCCCCCCGCCATCCTCCTAAGGTGACCCACGACAGCGAACCCGTGGAGTCAGCATGACGACTACAACAAACCTTGACCCGCGCTGGTCGCGTCGTCGCAGCGAAAAGCAGCGGCGGCTCGAGCAAGTGCGTTCCCTCGCCGATGGCGTGGTTCTGCCCACCGACAAGATCGTCGCGGCGCTGGAGGCGTTGATTGCGCCCGGTGACCGGGTGGTGCTGGAAGGCAACAACCAGAAACAGGCGGATTTTCTTTCACGTTCGCTGGTCAGGGCCGACCCCGGCAAGTTGCATGACCTGCACATGATCATGCCCAGCGTCGGGCGCGCCGAGCATCTGGATCTCTTCGAACGCGGCATCGCCCGCAAGCTCGATTTCTCCTTCGCCGGTACGCAAAGCCTGCGCATCAGCCAGTTGCTGGAAGACGGCCTGCTGGAAGTCGGTGCGATTCACACCTACATCGAGCTGTATTCCCGCCTGTTGGTCGACCTGATTCCCAACGTCGTGCTGTCTGCCGGTTTCATGGCCGACCGCGCAGGCAACATCTACACCGGTGCCAGTACCGAAGACACCCCGGCCTTGATCGAACCGGCCGCGTTCAGCGATGGCATCGTCATCGTGCAGGTCAACCAATTGGTGGACGACGTCAGCGATCTGCCCCGCGTGGACATTCCGGCGTCGTGGGTCGATTTCGTGGTGGTGGCCGACAAGCCGTTCTACATCGAACCGCTGTTCACCCGCGATCCGCGCCACATCAAGCCGGTGCATGTGCTGATGGCGATGATGGCGATTCGCGGGATCTACGAGAAACACAACGTCCAGTCGCTGAACCATGGCATTGGCTTCAACACCGCCGCCATAGAGCTGATCCTGCCCACCTACGGCGAATCCCTCGGCCTTAAAGGCAAAATCTGCCGCAACTGGACGCTCAATCCACATCCAACCCTGATCCCTGCGATTGAAAGCGGCTGGGTGGAAAGCGTGCATTGCTTCGGCACCGAACTGGGCATGGAAAACTACATCGCGGCGCGGCCTGATGTGTTCTTCACTGGCCACGACGGCTCGATGCGCTCCAACCGCATGATGTGCCAACTGGCCGGGCAGTATGCGGTGGATCTGTTCATCGGCGCCACGCTGCAAGTAGACGGCGATGGCCATTCCTCCACCGTGACTCGGGGCCGCCTCGCCGGTTTCGGCGGCGCGCCGAACATGGGCCATGACCCGCGCGGTCGTCGTCATGGCACCCCGGCCTGGCTCGACATGCGCCAGCAAACCCCCGATACCGACGCTTATCTGGCACGGGGTAAAAAGTTGGTGGTGCAGATGGTCGAAACCTTCCAGGAGGGCGGCAAACCGACCTTCGTCGAGAAGCTGGACGCCATCGAAGTCGCGAAGAAGAGCGGCATGCCGCTGGCGCCGATCATGGTCTATGGCGACGACGTTACCCACCTGCTGACTGAAGAAGGCATTGCCTATCTGTACAAAGCGCGCAGCCTCGAAGAGCGCCAGGCGATGATCGCCGCCGTTGCAGGCGTCACGGCCATCGGCTTGCGCCACAACCCCAAAGACACCGCTCGCATGCGCCGTGAAGGCTTGATCGCGCTGCCGGAAGACCTGGGTATTCGCCGCACCGACGCCACGCGTGAACTGCTGGCCGCCAAGAGCATTGCTGAACTGGTGGAGTGGTCCGCAGGCTTGTACAACCCGCCTGCGAAATTCAGGAGCTGGTGATGCGTGCACTTAACGTTGCATTCAACGAAGCACCACGTTCGCTGCCATTGGCCGAGCGGCTCGCAGATCTGGCGGTGGACGCGCTGATCGACGAGGCTGACCTCTCGCCCAAACCCGCGCTGGTGGACCGTCGCAGCAGTGGCGCCCACAAAGACCTGCATCTGGGTTTGATGCACGCCTCGGCCCTGTCCCTCTGGCCTGCGTTCAAAGAGATGGCCGAAGTGGCCATTGAGATCGGTGAAATCAACCAGCCGTTGAGAGAGGCGATTGGCCGGATCGGTCGCGAAGGCGAGGCCGCCATGATGCGCACCACGGGCGACGTGAATACCCATCGCGGCGCGATCTGGGCACTGGGTTTGCTGGTCACGGCAGCCGCGCTTGATCCAGAGGATCTGTCACCTGCGGGCTTGGGCCTGCGCGCGGGTTGTCTGGCGTTGATCGAGGATCGTCAGCAGCCTGCCACCAACAGTCATGGCGCGCAGGTCGCTCGCAAGTTCGGCGCGATGGGCGCCAGAGAGCAGGCGCAGATGGGCTTTCCGTCCGTCACGCAAACCGGCTTGCCGCAACTCCAGCGCAGCCGCACAGCGGGGCATGGTGAACAGAACGCTCGGCTCGATGCCTTGCTGGCAATCATGACCACGCTCTCCGACACCTGCGTGCTGTATCGCGCAGGCGAACGGGGCTTGCAGGCCACGCAGTTTGGTGCGCAACGGGTGCTCGACGCCGGTGGCAGTGCGACCCTCAGCGGTCGTCGCGCCTTGCATGAGCTGGATCAGCAACTGCTGAGCCTGAACGCATCTCCGGGAGGCGCTGCCGATCTGCTGGCCGCTTGCCTGTTTATCGATTGCCTTGAGCCTGCGCTCGGCATTGAAACGAGGACTATGTGATGGAAACCCTGTCTTTCGAATTCCCGGCGGGCCAACCGCCTTTGGGGCGTGCGCTGGTGGGCTGTGTGGGTTCCGGCGATCTGGAAGTGCTGCTTGAACCCGGCCTGCCGGGCAGGTTGACGATTCAAGTGCTGACGTCAGTGAACGGCAGTTCGGCGCGCTGGCAGCACCTGTTCGAGCGCATGTTCGACGGTCAGACGCCGCCTGCCCTGAGCATCGATATCCACGACTTCGGCGCGACCCCCGGCGTGGTGCGCCTGCGTCTGGAGCAAGGTTTCGAGGAGATCGGTCATGACTGACAGCGCCCGTCTGCTCAAACAACACAGCTTCGTCGAACTCGGTGCTCGGCAACGTGCCCGTGCACTGCTCGACGAAGGCAGCTTTCGCGAACTGATCGATCCCTTTGCGCGCGTTACGTCGCCTTGGTTGGCGAAGCAGGGCGTGGTGCCCCAGGCTGACGACGGCGTGGTAGTCGCCAAAGGTTCGATCGGTGGTCAGCCGGTGGTGATCTGCGCCATTGAAGGAGCCTTTCAGGGCGGCAGCCTGGGCGAAGTCGGCGGCGCGAAAATGGCCGGTGCACTGGAGCTGGCGGCTGAAGACAACCGTAAAGGCATCCCGACCGCAGCCGTTCTGTTGCTGGAAACCGGTGGCGTGCGCTTGCAGGAGGCCAATCTGGGGCTTGCTGCGATTGCCGAAATTCATGCAGCCATTGTCGATCTGCGTCGTTATCAGCCGGTGATCGGCGTGGTGGCGGGCAGCGTCGGTTGCTTCGGCGGCATGTCCATCGCCGCCGGGCTGTGCAGCTATCTGGTGGTGACTCAAGAGGCGCGTCTCGGGCTGAACGGCCCGCAGGTGATCGAGCAGGAAGCAGGCATCGAAGAATATGACTCCCGCGACCGGCCTTTCATCTGGAGCCTGACCGGGGGCGAGCAGCGTTACGCCAGCGGTCTGGTAGACGCTTACGTCGCCGACGACATCGCTGCCATTTCTCAGCAGGTGGAAACGCTGCTGCAAAAAGGCAAACCCGAGCACGAACGCAGCAGACAGTACGGAGTGTTCCTGCAACGGCTGTCCGGTCTGGACACTGCCTCGCAAATCGAGCCTGCTGCTGTGCGCGCGCTCTACAAAGGAGAACAGCCATGAGTGCGTCCGTCCGCGGTTTGAACTGGTTCAATGCCCTGAGCGCTGGCGCTTCGCACGTGGTGGGTTTGCCCGCATCGGTCAAAGTTGCCGATGGCCAGTTGGGCGCTCAGCCTGCGCGTTTTCTCGCGGTAGTGGCTGACTCAAGCAACCGCTTCCCTCGCGCCCGGAACGGCGAGGTCGGCTTGCTGGAAGGCTGGGGGCTGGCGAAAGCTGTCGATGCCGCCATCGAACTGGATCGGCAAAACCCGCAAAAGCGTGCATTGGTAGCCATCATCGACGTGCCGAGCCAGGCCTATGGCCGTCGCGAAGAGGCATTGGGTATTCATCAGGCGCTGGCCGGGGCAGTCGATGCGTATGCTCGCGCGCGGCTGGCTGGGCATCCGGTGATTGGCTTACTGGTGGGTAAGGCAATGTCCGGCGCGTTTCTCGCTCATGGCTACCAGGCCAACCGTTTGATCGCCCTTCGCGATCCGGGTGTGATGGTGCACGCGATGGGCAAAGCCTCGGCAGCCCGCGTCACCTTGCGCAGTGTCGAAGAACTGGAAAAGCTCGCCGCGAGCATCCCGCCGATGGCCTATGACATCGACAGCTACGCGGGGCTGGGCCTGCTCTGGGAAACCCTTTCGGTGAGCCAGATCGAACAACCGGCTGCCGGGGATATCAGCGTGGTTCAGGAGTGCCTGATCGCGGCGATCAAAGACGTTCAAGGCGGCAGCAACGATTTGAGTTCGCGGCTGGGCGCGCCTAACCGGGCGGCGTCTTCGAAAGTCCGCGAACTGTTGCGGGCGCAGTGGTAATGCGCCTCAACCTGCACGTGCAGCCCCACGATTTGTTGTGGGGCATGCCGGTGGCCGCTTTGCCTGCCGACGCGCCTGCGTGGGTGGTCGAGGCGGTCAGCCTTGGGCATCCAGTGGTAGTGCGCCGGGCGCAGGTAGCGGCGGGCTGCATAGCTGTGGGGGTTCGAGGTCGCACGCGGGATCAGCGCTTCGCGATGGTGATGAAACTGGCCGACATCGCGCGGCAGGTCCGACCTGAGCAGTTGGTCGATGCTGTGGACAACCTGGGCACCGAGTGGCCAGCGTTGCGTGTGCTGAAACAGATACGTCCGATGCTGGATGCCGTGAGTTTGCCGTGGGGTATTGCGGGCAGCGCCGGTTTTGAGTTGGCGACGGGCATCAAGGTGCTGCATCAGGACAGCGATCTGGATTTGATCTTGCGCGCCGAGTCGTTCTTCAGCCGCCAACGGGCCGTTGAACTGCTCGAAGCGCTGGACGGCGCGGCCTGTCGCATTGACCTGCAACTGCAAACTCCATTCGGGGCGGTGGCTTTGCGCGAATGGGCGGGTTCCGCGCGGCAGGTATTGCTCAAAGCGGACGAGGGCGCGCGACTGGTGAGCAACCCGTGGCTGGCCCAGGAGTGCGCAGCATGAGCAGCTTTTGGGCGTTTCCCGGCCAAGGCGCGCAGCAGGCGGACATGTTGCACGCGCTGCCGAGCGATCCGTTGATTGGCGAATGCCTGCGCGAAGCCAGCGACGCGCTGAATGAGGAAGTACTGGATCTGGATTCCCCCGAGTCCTTGCAGTCCACTCGCAGCGTTCAGCTGTGTTTGCTGATCGCAGGCGTCGCCTGTTCGCGATTATTGATGGCGCGGGGCAATGCCCCGGATTACGTGGCAGGGCTGTCGATTGGTGCCTACCCGGCAGCGGTGATCGCAGGTGCCTTGAGCTTCGCCGACGCCGTACGGCTGGTCGCTCTGCGGGGTGAATTGATGCAGGGTGCTTATCCACAGGGCTATGGCATGACAGCGTTGATCGGGCTGGATCAGGGTGTAGTCGAACGTCTCGTCGCGCAAGTCCACAGCCCGCGCAGCCCGGTGTACCTAGCCAATATCAATGCGGACAACCAGTTCGTCATTGCGGGCAATGATCAGGCCATGGCTGACGTTGCATCACTGGCAAAGGGCGAGGGCGCTGCGACGGCGAAACGTTTGGCGGTCAGCGTGCCCTCTCACTGCGAGCTGTTGAGCGAATCCGCACGGGCGCTGGCGCAGGCGTTCGCAGAGGTGTCGATTCAAGTGCCGACGCTGAAATACCTGAGCGGCAGCACCGCTCGCCCGCTGTTCACCGCGGACAAATTACGCGACGACCTGGCCTTCAACATGTGCCGGGTCATCGACTGGCGCAGCACCGTGCAAACCGCCTACGAGCGCGGTGCGCGTCTGCAGATCGAATTACCGCCTGGCACTGTCTTGACGGGATTGGCGAGAAGAGTGTTTGAACAAGGATCGGCTGTCGCCTTTCAGGGCGCCCGGCTGGATACGCTGAGCGCGCTGTCGCGAGAGGAGGAACGTCGCCAACTATAAACGGGCTGAACCGGCTGCTGCTTTCGAAGGAACACAAAAACAACAACTTCGACGATTGAGGGCAAAACAATGATTATCTACGGCGTTGCGTTACTCGCTATCTGCACCCTCGCGGGGGTGATTCTCGGTGACTTGCTCGGCGTGCTGCTGGGGGTCAAATCCAACGTGGGCGGTGTCGGGATCGCGATGATCCTGCTGATCTGCGCCCGTCTCTACATGCAAAAGCGCGGAGGCATGAGCCAGGGTTGCGAAATGGGCGTCGGCTTCTGGGGCGCGATGTACATTCCGGTGGTCGTGGCCATGGCCGCGCAGCAGAACGTCGTCACGGCGTTGAAAGGCGGCCCGATTGCAGTGATCGCGGCCATTGGTTCGGTGGTCGTTTGCGGCTGCACGATTGCGTTGATCAGTCGGATCAACAAGGGTGAGCCATTGCCCGCAGAGGAACCCAAACACGAGCCTAAACACGAAAGCTCGGTGATCGCGCCGACCACCGCACCGGCAGGAGGTCGCTGATATGTGGGATCTCATTCAGAAAGACCTCATCAGTCAGGGCCTGATCACGGCGTTCGCTGTCGTCGGCGTGGTGATGTGGATTTCCGTGGTGCTGTCCAAGCATCTGACCTTCGGACGCATCCACGGCTCGGCCATCGCCATCGTGATCGGCCTGGTACTGGCGTGGGTCGGTGGCGTGATGACCGGCGGCCAGAAAGGCCTCGCTGACCTCGCGCTGTTCTCCGGTGTTGGTTTGATGGGCGGTGCGATGCTGCGCGACTTTGCGATCGTGGCCACGGCATTCGAGGTGCAGGCCACTGAGGCGAAAAAGGCCGGGTTGATCGGCGCATTCTCTTTATTTCTGGGCACTGTGCTGCCGTTCATCGTCGGTTGCTGTGTGGCCTATGCGTTTGGCTACCGCGATGCGGTGAGCATCACCACCATCGGTGCGGGCGCGGTGACGTATATCGTTGGGCCAGTGACTGGGGCGGCGTTGGGTGCGAGTTCGGATGTGATGGCGTTGTCGATTGCGACTGGGCTGATCAAGGCGATTCTGGTGATGGTCGGCACCCCCATGGCGGCACGCTGGATGGCGTTGGACAACCCGCGTTCAGCGATGGTGTTCGGTGGCTTGGCAGGTACGGTCAGCGGCGTGACAGCGGGCCTTGCGGCGACGGATCGGCGGTTGGTGCCGTATGGCGCGTTGACCGCAACCTTTCACACCGGGCTGGGCTGTTTGCTGGGGCCTTCGCTGCTGTATTTCATCGTGCGCGGGATTTTGGGTTAAGCCCGGATCTGCACTTGATTCTGGCCGAAGGCCGTAGGAGCGCGCTTGCCCGCGAAGAGGTGTGTCAGTAACAAATGAGTGGCCTGACACGCCGCATTCGCCAGCAAGCCGGCTCCCACACGGATCGGCCCCGGTTCTGTGGGAGCCGGCTGGCGAAAGGGGTTGATCAGTCAACATGGAATCTCCTACAGGGCGCACCCCTGCAGCTACCCCTCGGCCAACCGATTCGAATACATCCGGCACTCTGCCAACAACGCCAACAGGTTCGGATCGCGCTCCCTGGCCTTGAGAAACACCAAACCAATGTGCTGCTGCATGCGATACCGCGGCTGAAGGGGGATCAGGCGCACGCGGTTTTCGTACACGGCGGCGATGCGGCCCGGCAGCAGCGCGTAGCCCACCCCCGAACTGACCATGCTCAGCAGGGTGAAGATGTCGTTCACCTGCATCGCTACTTTTGGTTCGAACCCCGCCTGTAGAAACACTCGCGTGCCGTCACGGTGGGTGGCGAAGCCTTGGGTCAGGGTGATGAAGGTCATTTCCCGCAGATCACTCAGGTCCACTTCGCTCTGTTGTGCAAACGGCGAGTCAGCGGGTGTTGCGAGAAAAATGTCGTCGGAGAACAGCGGCAACTGCTCGCAATCCGGGTCGCTCACGCTTTCGTTGAGCGACACCAGAATTGCGTCCACTTCCATGTTCTTCAGCTTGTAAAACAGGTCGATGTTCGAGCCAAGAATCAAATCGATGTTCAGCTCGCTGCGGCGGATCTTCAGGCCCATGATCAACTGCGGCACGGTTTTGACCGTCAGCGAGTACAGCGCGCCCAGCTTGAAGCGCGCTGCTGAAAACCCTGCCGCTGCGCGAGTCTGCTCGACCATCCCCACGGTGTCCTGCACCAGCTTCTGCGCTTTCTCTTCCAGCACGTATGCGCTTTCGAGTGGCGTCAGGTTGCGACCTTCGTGTTTGAACAACGGGCAGCGCAGCGCGTTCTCCAGTGAGTGAATCGCCCGATGAACGCTGACCGTGCTCGTCTGCAATTCCGACGCCGCACGCCCAAGATTGCCGGTGCGCATGAAGGCCAGAAAGATTTCCAGCTTCTTGAGGGTCAGTTCTTCATCGATCTGCATCGTCTGGTTTCCGCCGCGGATTCTTGTTGTTCGCAGGCTCGATTGTGCCCAACTCGTCTCTGGCTGGCTGCATTAAATTCTCATTAACACTGACACATGGATTGCGCTTTTGGGTCATAAGCTGGAGCCTTGAGGCATGTCGTGCAACTGAGCGAGGTCGTTTACGGATGTACTACGGAGAAAAATTCAACGCCTGGACCCATCTTGTGGGTGCCGTTTTGGCGTCCATCGGTGCGGTGTGGTTGCTGGTGATCGCCAGTATTGCCGGAGATGTGTGGAAGATTGTCAGCGTCGCGGTGTACGGCGTGGCGCTGGTGCTGTTGTACAGCGCCTCGACCGTGTACCACAGCGTGCGTGGGCGGGCGAAGGTGATCATGCAGAAGGTCGATCATCTGTCGATTTATCTGTTGATCGCAGGCAGCTACACCCCGTTCTGTCTGGTGACCCTGCGCGGGCCGTGGGGCTGGACGTTGTTCGGGATCGTCTGGGGGCTGGCGGTGGTCGGTATGTTGCAGGAGATCAAACCGCGTTCAGAAGCGCGGGTGATGTCCATTGTGATCTACGCCGTCATGGGGTGGATCGTGTTGGTGGCGGTTAAACCGTTAATGGCTGCCTTGGGAACGGCGGGGTTCACCTGGCTGGCGCTGGGTGGGGTCTTGTACACCGTGGGGATTATTTTCTTTGCCTACGACAAGCGCTTTCGGCACTGGCACGGGATCTGGCACCTGTTCGTGATCGCCGGGAGTCTGCTGCATTTTGTGGCGATTACGCGGTATGTACTGTAATCACACTGCTTCCCTTGTGGGAGCCGACTTGCTGGCGAAAGCGGGGTGTCAGGCAACTGATTCATGACTGACTCACCGTATTCACCAGCAAGCCGGCTCCCACAAGGTTCGGTGCTGGTGTCGAAATCGGTTTTTCACACCAGGCCCCTATCGTTCAGAAATCCCCCCACAACTGCTGCGCAACGCTCAGCGCCACGACCGGCGCGGTTTCGGTGCGCAGTACACGCGGGCCGAGGCGGGCGGCATGGAAACCTGCGTTTTTTGCCTGATCGACTTCCGCATCGTTCAGTCCGCCTTCCGGGCCAATCAGAAACGCCAGCGTGCCGGGCTTTTCATGGCTGACCAGCGGTTCGGCCACCGGATGGAGCACCAGCTTCAAATCGGCTTCGGTCTGCTTGAGCCAGTCAGCCACTGTGACCGGTGCGTTGATCACCGGCACCACTGACCGTCCACATTGCTCGCAAGCGCTGATCGCGATCTGTTGCCAGTGGGCCTGGCGCTTTTCGGCGCGTTCATCTTTAAGTCGAACTTCGCAGCGTTCACTGATGATCGGGGTGATCTGCGAAACGCCCAGTTCGGTGGCTTTCTGAATCGCCCAGTCCATGCGCTCGCCACGGGACAGGCCCTGACCCAAGTGGATCTGCAAGGGCGACTCGGTCAGGCCCGCGAAGCTTTCGCTGACCTGCACGCGGACCCGCTTCTTACCAACTTCCACCAGCGCGGCGCGAAACTCCAGGCCTGAGCCGTCGAACAACTGCACCGCGTCGCCCTCGGCCATGCGCAACACACGACCGATGTAATGCGCCTGGGCTTCAGGCAATTCGTGTTCGCCGATGCTCAGTGGGGCGTCGATGAAAAAGCGGGAGAGTCTCATGGTTGTTTCTCTGTGAATCAGTGAATTCTTCAGGTACTGCGCATATTCCTGTGGGAGCCGGCTTGCTGGCGAAAGCGATGGGTCATCTATATTGATGTCGACTGTCACACCGCCTTCGCCAGCAAGCCGGCTCCCACAAGTCAGGGGCAACCTGACAGGGGAGCGTTCAGTTCCAATCAACCCGGATCACGGAAATCCGGATGGAAGTTCTCACGCACGGCCACGCTGATGCTGCTGCGGGTGGCGATGTCGATGCCTTCGCTGGCCACTTCGGCGAGGAAGTCGATCTGCTCCGGGGTGATGACATACGGCGGCAGGAAATACACCACGCTGCCGAGCGGGCGCAGGAGGGCGCCACGGGTCAGGGCGTGTTCGAAGACTTTCAGGCCACGGCGCTCCTGCCACGGATACGCCGCTTTGCTGGCCTTGTCCTGCACCATTTCGATGGCCAGCGCCATGCCGGTCTGGCGCACCTCGGCGACGTTCGGGTGATCCACCAGGTGCGCCGTCGCGGTCTTCATGCGCTGCGCCAGCGTCTTGTTATTCTCGATGACGTTGTCCTGCTCGAAGATGTCCAGCGTCGCCAGCGCCGCCGCACAGGCCAGCGGGTTGCCGGTGTAGCTGTGGGAGTGCAGGAAGGCGCGCAGGGTCGGGTAGTCGTCGTAGAACGCCTCATAGACGTCATCGGTGGTCAGGCACGCCGCCAGTGGCAGGTAACCGCCGGTCAACGCTTTGGACAGGCACAGGAAGTCCGGGCGAATACCGGCCTGTTCACAGGCGAACATGGTCCCGGTGCGGCCAAAGCCCACGGCGATTTCGTCATGAATCAGATGCACGCCATAACGATCGCAGGCCTCCCGCAGCAGCTTGAGGTAAATCGGGTCGTACATGCGCATGCCGCCCGCGCCCTGAATCAACGGCTCGATGATCACCGCCGCAACGGTGTCGTGATGCTCGGCGATGGTTTGCTCCATCACCGCAAACATCGTGCGGGTGTGCTCTTCCCAGCTCACGCCTTCCGGGCGGTGGTAGCAATCGGGGCTCGGCACTTTGATGGTGTCCATCAACAGCGCTTTGTAGGTCTCGGTGAACAGCGGCACATCACCCACCGACATCGCCGCCACGGTTTCGCCGTGGTAGCTGTTGGTCAGGGTGATGTAGCGTTTCTTGTTTGGTTTGCCGCGGTTGAGCCAGTAGTGAAAGCTCATTTTCAACGCGACTTCGATGCAGGACGAGCCGTTATCGGCGTAGAAGCAGCGGGTCAGGCCCTCTGGCGTCATGGCCACTAGACGCTCGGACAGTTCGATGACGGGCTGATGGCTGAAGCCAGCGAGAATCACGTGTTCCAGTTGATCGACCTGGTCCTTGATGCGCTGATTGATGCGTGGATTGGCGTGGCCAAACACATTGACCCACCAGGAGCTGACAGCGTCCAGATAACGCTTGCCTTCGAAGTCCTCCAGCCACACCCCTTCACCGCGTTTGATCGGGATCAGCGGCAGCTGTTCGTGGTCTTTCATCTGGGTGCAGGGGTGCCACAGGACCTTGAGGTCACGCTGCATCCACTGGTCATTCAGGCCCATTGGTCATCTCCAGGTACGGCTCGCCCGAGGCGAGGGCAAAACAATCGCGCAAGCCTATGCAATGCATGGCGAGGGGACAACCTTTAACCGTCAGAAATCGGCTTGATGGACACCGCTAGCGGGGCTTTCGCGGCTGGCGTATCCTGCGCGCTCTTCGAAGAATCGGACGTCTGAATCCGATAATTCCCTCGTTTCACTCCGGAGTTTCCCCGAATGCTTTCTGGTTGGCTGCGCGCCTGTGCGCTGGTGATGGTTGGGCTGGTCAGCGCGTCGGCGCTGGCTGTGGAAAAACCGCATACGGCGATTGTCGTGGGCGGTGGTCTGGCGGGCCTGACGGCAGCCTATGAGTTGCAAAGCAAGGGCTGGCAAGTCACGCTGCTGGAAGCCAAGCCCACCGTCGGCGGCCGTTCGGGCCTGGCAGGCAGTGAATGGATCGGCAATGCCAAGGCGCAACCTGTTCTCAATCAATACCTGGACCGCTTCAACCTCAAACCGGTGCCTGCGCCTGAGTTTGTGCGGACACCGGGTTACCTGATCGAAGGCGAGTATTTCTCCGCCGCCGATCTGGCCACCAAGCAACCGGCGACGGCCGAAGCGATCAAACGTTACGAAACGACGCTGGACGATCTGGCCAAATCCATCACCGATCCGGAAAACCCTGCCGCCAACAGCACGTTGTTCGCGCTGGATCAGATCAACGTGTCCAACTGGCTGGACCGTCTAAACCTGCCACCGACCGCACGTCAGTTGATCAACCAGCAGATTCGTACCCGTTACGACGAGCCTTCGCGCCTGTCGCTGCTGTATTTCGCCCAGCAATCGCGGGTCAATCGCAACGTGGACGACCGTGATCGTCGTGCTGCACGTCTGCCAGGCGGCAGCGCGGTACTCGCCGAGGCATTCGTCAAACAGCTGAAAGTGATCAAGACCAACTCGCCGGTGTCGGCCATCAACCAGGACAAGGACGGCGTGACCGTCAAAGTGGGTTCGGTGGGTTACGAGGCCGAGTATGTGGTCCTCGCCGTACCCTTGCGCGCGTTGAGCAAGATTCAGCTGACCCCGGCGCTGGATGCCCAGCATCAGGGCGCGATCAAGAGCACCAACTACGGCTGGCACGACCAGATCATGTTGAAGTTCAAAACCCCGGTCTGGGACAGCAAGGCGCGGATGTCCGGTGAGATTTACAGCAACACCGGTCTGGGCATGCTATGGATCGAGCCTGCGCTCAAAGGTGGTGCGAACGCTGTGATCAACCTGTCCGGCGACAATGCGCGGATCATGCAGGCGTTTGGCGACAAGCAGATGGTGGATCAGGTACTGATTCGTCTGCATGCGTTCTATCCACAAGCGCGGGGTGCATTCACCGGTTACGAGATCCGCCGCTCCAGCGTCGATCCGTCCACCGGCGGCGCGTATCTGGCGTTCGGTCCAGGGCAGATCAGCAAATACTGGCGCCTGTGGGAAAAGCCACTGCAACGCATTGCGTTTGCGGGTGAACACACCGACAGCCTGTACCCGGGCACGCTGGAAGGTGCGCTGCGTACCGGTCAGCGGGCGGCGGGTCAGGTTCAGGATCTTGCGGCAGGCAAGTCGTTCGAGCCCGTGAAGGTCGAGCCTGCAAAAGCACCTGAGCCTGCAGCGAAGGAAAGCGGCGGTGGCATTGGTGGCTTCTTCTCGAACATGTTCGGTGGTTCCAAACCCGAGCCGAAACCGGTTGAGAAAGCGCCAGAACCTGCACCGGTTCCTGCTCCAGCCCCGGCACCTGCTCCGGTTGCGCCGCCTGCTCCAGTGGTTGAGCCAGCCAAGCCTGCTGCCGAGCCTGCGAAGAAGGCGCCTGCCAAGAAAGAAGCGGCGCACAAGGAGCCTGCAAAAAAGGCCCCAGCCAAACCTGCCGCGACGCACAAGCCTGCGACCAAGGCTGATGCCACCAAGAAAGCGCCTGCCAAGACAACTGAGAAGGCAGCCACTCCGGCAGCGGACAGCAAGAACTGATCGCTGAGTTCGAGCTATGAAAAAGGCGCGGTTACATACCGCGCTTTTTTTCGTCTCGCGAATAAGGCGAGCGTCTAGAGTGTTGTCAGGAGGTGCACATCCTGTGGGCATCGGCTTGCTGGCGAAAGCGGTGGTTCATCTACATTGATGTCGACTGTCACACCGCATTCGCCAGCAAGCCGACTCCCACGGTGAGCGAGGGAGAGCCATAACGTTGCGTTAATCCTCTTCGAAGAAAAATATGACGGGAAATTTCAATCGTATTTCCCGATATTTCGTAGCGAAATTTTGCGCTTTCTTTCGATAGGTAAACCGATAGTCTTGCTCACAGCTTTAACGGGCTGCTCTTACAGGAACGCTAGCATGCAGTTACGCAACTCTTCTTCACGCTATGGCTGGGTCAGCATTGTTTTGCACTGGGGTGTCGCGCTGACTGTTTTCGGATTGTTCGCGCTGGGGCTGTGGATGGTCGGTCTGGGCTACTACGATGCCTGGCGCAAGGCGGGTCCGGATCTGCACAAGAGCATCGGCATCACCCTGTTCTTGTTCATGCTGATTCGCGTGGTCTGGCGCTTCGTCAGCCCACCGCCGCCTGCTCCGGCCAACCACAGTCGGTTCGTGCGGATCGCCGCCAAACTGGGGCATGCGTTCCTTTATCTGGACCTGTTCCTGGTGATGTTTGCCGGTTACCTGATTTCCACCGCCGAAGGTGTCGGGATTCCGGTGTTCGGATTGTTTGAAGTGCCTGCGCTGATCAGCGGACTGCCCGACCAGGCGGATGTTGCCGGTGAAGTGCACCTGTACCTGGCCTGGACGCTGGTGATCTTTGCGGTACTCCACGGGCTGGCCGCCTTGAAGCATCACTTCATCGACCGTGATGCCACACTCATTCGTATGCTTGGCCGCAAGGCCTGAATTCAACTCAGAAGGAAGAAGACGTATGTTGAAAAAGACACTTGCTGCACTGGCTCTGGGTTCCGCGCTGCTGACAGCGGGTCAGGCAATGGCCGCTGACTACACCATCGACAAGGAAGGCCAACACGCCTTCATCGATTTCAAGATCAGCCACCTGGGCTACAGCTTCATCACCGGTACATTCAAGGACTGGAGCGGTACGTTCAGCTTCGACGCTGCCAAACCTGAAGACAGCAAAATCAGCATCGACATCAAAACTGCCAGTGTCGACACCAACCACGCTGAGCGTAACAAACACATCAGCAGCAAGGACTTCCTGGACGTCGCGACCTACCCTGACGCCAAGTTCGTCTCCACCAGCGTCAAGTCGACCGGCAAAAACGCCGATGGCAAAGACACTGCTGACGTGACCGGCGATCTGACTCTGCATGGCGTCACCAAGCCAATCGTCATCAAGGCCGTCTTCAACGGCGAAGGCAAGGATCCATGGGGCGGCTACCGTGCTGGCTTCAACGGCACCACCACCATCAAACGTTCCGACTTCGGCAAGATGATGGACCTGGGTCCACAGTCTGACACTGTGACCTTCGACATCTCGTTCGAAGGTGTGAAAGCCAAGTAATACGGGCTTGCCAAAAAAAACGCCGACCTCAGGGTCGGCGTTTTTGTTTCAGCTCACAGCGCGATTCCTACGAACTGGTCGGGGGAGGCGTGTCAGCCAATGGAGGTGTGTCCGATCTACCGCCTTCGCCACCAAGGCGGCTCCCACAGAACCGGCGTCGACCACAAATCTATGGCTCGACACGCCTTACTGTGGAAGCCGGCTTGCTGGTGAAGGCGCCCGGCCAGGCAACAAGATTCCCCGCAGGCGTTAGCTGTCGCGGTTACGCGTCAGCAGCGCTGGCTTTTCACCCCGTGGACGGCTTGGCAACTGATCAAGCATTTCAGCAGACGGGAACCGGTCGATCTTGGACTCTTTGTGCATGATCTTCGGCCCAGGCTGGCCATCGCGAGGCCCACGGACAGCGGGCTCCTGGCGCGCTTGTTGGTCGTCGCGGGACGGGCGGCGGTTGCGTGGCTGGTCTTCGCGACGGCCAGAACCGTTACGAGGTTGGCCATTGCGCTTGCCTTGAGTACCCGCACCTGCTGCTGTGCCTTTGCTCGCGCCACCACCTGAACCATTGCGCGAACCGTTGCGACCTGCGGACTGACCGCGCGGTGCCTGCGTCGAACCTGCGGCAGCAGGAGCGCCCGGACGGCGGTTGCGGCCTTGCGAGTTCTTGTTCTGGTATGGGCTGACGTAATCGGCGCGGTTGCCGAAGTTATCAACATCATCATCCAGAAACTCTTCCGGATCGCGATCAGCGCGAGGCGCTGGCGGCTTGGAAGGGCGTGCTTCGGCGGATGGCGTACCCTGACGAGGCTTCTGCCGACGCTGCTGATTGCGGGCCGGGCGTTGTTCACCTTCGGCGGTCGCGGCAGCAGCCGGTTTTTCCTTGTCTTTCTCTTTGCCCTTGTCCTTGCCTTTGTCTTTGCGACCGCCGTTGGCGTTTTCGCCACGCTGGCCACGGCCGTTACGCGGGTTGCGCACATCAGGGCGCTCGCGTACTTCAGGCTTTTCAGCTTCGACCGAGTTGATGTCGAAGCCCATCAGATCGCCATCCGGGATCTTCTGTTTGGTCATGCGCTCGATGCTTTTGAGCAGTTTCTCTTCGTCTGGCGCAACCAGGGAGATCGCCTCGCCAGTACGGCCCGCACGGCCGGTACGACCGATGCGGTGCACGTAGTCTTCGTCGACGTTAGGCAGCTCGAAGTTGACCACATGAGGCAGTTGGTCGATGTCCAGGCCGCGTGCCGCGATGTCGGTCGCGACCATGATGCGCACGCTGCCTGCCTTGAAGTCGGCCAGGGCTTTGGTGCGGGCGTTCTGGCTCTTGTTGCCGTGGATCGCCACAGCGCTCAGGCCGTGTTTGTCCAGGTACTCGGCCAGACGGTTGGCGCCGTGCTTGGTGCGGGTGAAGACCAGCACCTGTTCCCACGCGCCCTGAGTGATCAGGTGCGCCAGCAGCGATCGCTTGTGGTTGGCAGGCAGGCGGAAAACGCGCTGCTCGATGCGCTCGACCGTGGTGTTCGGCGGCGTGACTTCGATGCGCTCAGGGTCGTGCAGCAGCTTGCTGGCCAGCGCGGTGATGTCCGCCGAGAAGGTGGCCGAGAACAGCAGGTTCTGGCGTTTGGCGGGCAGGCGCGCAAGGACTTTTTTCACGTCATGGACGAAGCCCATGTCGAGCATGCGGTCGGCTTCGTCGAGAACGAGGATTTCGACGTGGGACAGATCGACGCTGCCCTGACCGGCCAGGTCCAGCAAACGGCCCGGGCAGGCGACCAGCACGTCGACACCACGGGCCATGGCCTGAACCTGCGGGTTCATGCCAACGCCGCCGAAGATGCAGGCGCTGACGAACTTGAGGTTCTTGGCGTAGATCTTGAAGCTGTCGTGAACCTGCGCGGCCAGTTCACGCGTCGGGGTCAGGACCAGTACGCGCGGCTGACGCGGGCCGTGGCGTTGGGATTTGTCCGGGTGACCGGCGGGGAACAGGCGCTCCAGAATCGGGAGCGCGAAACCACCGGTTTTTCCCGTACCTGTCTGAGCAGCGACCATCAGATCGCGGCCTTGCAACACGGCGGGAATGGCCCGCTGTTGCACCGGAGTAGGCTGGGTATAGCCAGCAGCCTCGATGGCGCTGACTAAAGCCTCGGAGAGACCGAGGGAAGCAAAGGACATGAGTAATCCTGTCTTAAGTTGGGGCCAAGGGGCCCGAATAGGAATGATCTGCGCTGCACGAATCGGCGCGCGATCCCGGGGTCTGTAAGTTCAACTCGTGGCAGGGGCGCGTGAATGAAAAATGCGCTGCTGACGTGATCGAGAAGTCTTCTGGGAGACCGAGCATCCGGGCGTAAGCCTGGCGGGAACGCCGGAGTATAACAGAGCAATCACAATGCGCTGCGTTCGTGCTGCTCAACGGTTTTTTCAGCGCTGTGCGTCGCGGGTCCGGTCGGGGCATTTGCAGGTGCCACCAGCGTTTCCCCAGTGTAGCGCTCCACCAGTTGAGCGTAAGCGGGTTCGCGCTTGAAACGCTTCAGTTCTGCACCGAAGCGTTGTACCAGAAAATCCATGCCCGCGTTGCGTCGCAGCGCGAGAAATTGCTCGCGGGTGCTCAGGACTGTGGGCAATTGGCTTACCTGATCGCTCAACCCCAGTTGCGCCAGCATTTGCTGGCCTAGGCGGCGGTCTGTCACCAGCAAGTCGATGCGGCCCCGGATCAATTTGCCAAAGTTGGCTTCATGGCTGGGGGCGGGTTCGCGAATGAATGCGGTCGAACTGTCGAATTCCGGGGTGTACAGGTAGCCCGGAGAAATCCCCACGGTCAGGCCTTTGAGGTCGTCGAGGCGGTTGAAGGGATGAGGTCGTGCGTTGGCCTGAAACAGTACCCAGTTCACGTCGGACAAGGGTTCGTTTGGGTACAGCAGCAAATCGTCTCGCTCGTTGACCTTGAAGATATCCAGCGCGCCATCGGCTTCGCCTTGTTGCAACATCAGCAGGCAGCGTTTCCACGGCAGGAATTGCCACTGTACTTCGATGCCCAGCCGCTGAAAGACGATAGCCGTGGTTTCGTAGTCCAGCCCCGAGGCCTGGCCGTTTTCGACCATCGCATAAGGCGCCCAAGGTTCGGTCACGATGCGCAGCTTCTCGCCCAGAACGTTGAAGCTCAGGCAAATGAGAAGGAGGGTGAGCAGCAAGCGAGCGGTCGGCGACATGGCGCGAGAGTACGACGCGCGCCTCGGGATGAGAAGCGAAAATCCAGAGCAACGCATGAAAGCCGCCGCTCTGGAATGCAGGTCAGTGCTCGGTTTGTGTTTTGACCAGGTGCTGGAAGATCGCCTCGCGTTGACGTCCCAGCAGTCGTCGGACGGCCCAGTGGTCGAGCCACTGTTTGAGCTGTTCCTGCGGAATGCGGCGTTTCATTCGCTGTTCAGCGTTGCTGAATGCCTTTTCCCACCAGGCGTGGGAGCATGCCCGGTCGAACTCGTTCGGGTAATCGCAGCAGCCATAAAGCACTTCACGAACGAACTGCCGTTGCTGAGCAGGTACGGCAAGTGTCGCGCCTTTGTAGACCAGGCGTTGGAACGTCGACGGGCGAGGCAGTTTTTCGGAAACGTTGACGGTGTCCGCCAGCGCATGATCGCTCAACGGATCGCTCGCGTGCTTGTTCAGCCAGGCGCGCACCTTGGCCCGGAACAGCTGTTTGCGGCTCCAATAGTGATGAATCAGGTCGGGGCATTCGGCCACGCTCAGGGAGCGATAGGCGGCGATTCCCAGGCAGAACTCTTCCATGATCACGGCGCCCGGTACGCGGGGAAAATACTCGTCCATCAAGGCGATCGACTTATCCAGCACAGCAATGTCCTGACGCATCAGACCGATGACGCCGGAGTTGATGAGGACCATCTGGTCGTCGGCCAGGTTGCGCTGTGCGAGCTCCTTGGCCAGTACGGTGTAAAGCGAGGACTCTTTGTAATCGACAAAGCGCAGGCGTAGCGCATTGCACAGCAAGGTGCCGGGCTGAATTCGCTCGAACAGTGCCATCGGGGAGTGGTGGAAGAATGTATCGGTGTCGATCAGGATCGCTTTGTCCGATTCTTCCAGTACCGTGCGCGCCACCATGTGCTTGCAACGGAAGTGGTACTGATGCGGCCCGCTCCAGGTGTGGCGTAGCTCAGTATCGAAAGGCCTTATCCGAACGGGCAGCTCTCGATAAGGTTCGGGGTTATCGGTGAATACCTGAATGTCAAAAGGGCGCTCGGCCAGGTCACGGGTTTTGGCCCATGCACTGGCAATACTGAACACCGCTTCTTGATGGTAGGTCTCGGCACCGAAGACCAGATAAACCAACTGCGGGCGAGAGGTACTGCTATTAGGTGAGGTCAACTGCTTGGAATCCGTCTCGGTAGGGCATTGGCAGGCTCTGTGCTATCAGCCTGCCGAACGAACATTACCCTATAGTGACCGGGGTGTTCGAGACAGATTTCCGCCATTTACCGGGGCAGCTTCAGATTGTTCCAGACAGACAGGCTAGGTTCAGCCTGGTTCATCGTGTAGAAGTGCAAACCCGGTGCGCCGCCTTGCAACAATCGCTCGCACATCTGTGTCACGACCTGCTCGCCAAACGCCAGGATGCTCGCTGAATCGTCGCCGTAAGCTTCCAGTTGTTTGCGAATCCAGCGTGGGATTTCTGCGCCGCAGGCATCAGAAAAGCGCGCCAGCTTGCTGTAGTTGGTGATGGGCATGATGCCCGGCACGATCGGGATGTTCACACCCAGCTTCTGCACGCGCTCGACGAAGTAGAAATAGCTGTCGGCGTTGAAGAAGTATTGGGTGATGGCGCTGTCGGCACCGGCATTGGCTTTGCGCACGAAGTTCTTGATGTCGTCTTCGAAATTGCGCGCCTGTGGATGCATTTCAGGATAAGCGGCGACTTCGATGTGGAAGTGGCTGCCAGTTTCTTCACGGATGAAGCTCACCAGATCGTTGGCGTGAAGCAATTCGCCGCCGGAGGTGCCCATCCCGGATGGCAAGTCACCGCGCAGCGCGACGATGCGGTTGATGCCGGCTTCCTGATATTGCTTGAGCAGACCGCGCAGATCGGCCTTGCTGTCACCCACGCACGACAGGTGCGGAGCGGACGGAATGTTCACTTCTTTTTCCAGTTGCATCACGGTACTGATCGTACGTTCGCGCGTGGACCCGCCCGCACCGTAGGTGCAGGAGAAGAAGTCAGGGTTGTAGCCTGCCAGCGTACGGGCAACGGCCATCAGTTTTTCATGACCAGCGTCGGTCTTCGTCGGGAAGAATTCGAAGCTGTAGCGACGGTCTTGGGACATGGTCGTATCCTGGGAAACTCTAAAACCTGACTCAAATCCTGTGGGAGCCGGCTTGCTGGCGAAAGCGTCAGGTCAGACACATCAATTTTGCCTGACCTGACGCTTTCGCCAGCAAGCCGGCTCCCACAGAGTAGCGGTCGTTCGTGCGGGAGTGGCTTGCCCATGACGGTGGGCAAGCCACTCCCGCAGACGTATCAGTAGCGGTAAGCGTGCGGCTTGAACGGACCTTCGACGGTCACGCCGATGTAGTCGGCCTGGGTCTTGGTCAGTTTGGTCACGACGCCGCCGAAGCCACGTACCATTTCCAGTGCCACTTCTTCGTCCAGCTTCTTCGGCAGAACTTCGACGGTCAGGCGCTCGGCTTTCTGAGCCGGGCTCAGGTCAGCGTATTTCTGGCCGAACAGGAAGATCTGAGCCAGGACCTGGTTGGCGAACGAGCCGTCCATGATGCGGCTTGGGTGACCGGTGGCGTTGCCCAGGTTCACCAGACGGCCTTCGGCCAGCAGGATCAGGTAGTCGTCGTTCTGTGGGTCGAACTCGCCAGCGCCGGTACGATGGATCTTGTGCACCTGAGGCTTCACTTCTTCCCATGCCCAGTTCTTGCGCATGAAAGCGGTGTCGATTTCGTTGTCGAAGTGACCGATGTTGCAGACCACAGCGCGTTTTTTCAGCGCTTTGAGCATGTTCGCGTCGCAGACGTTGACGTTGCCGGTGGTGGTCACGATCAGGTCGATCTTGCCCAGCAGAGCCTTGTCGATGCTGGCTTCGGTGCCGTCGTTTTCGCCGTTGATGAACGGCGAAACCACTTCGAAACCGTCCATGCAGGCTTGCATGGCGCAGATCGGGTCAACTTCGGTGACTTTAACGATCATGCCTTCCTGACGCAGGGACTGAGCCGAGCCCTTGCCCACGTCGCCGTAGCCGACAACCAGCGCTTGCTTGCCCGACAGCAGGTGGTCGGTGCCCCGCTTGATGGCGTCGTTCAGGCTGTGACGACAGCCGTATTTGTTGTCGTTCTTGCTCTTGGTGACCGAGTCGTTGACGTTGATCGCAGGGATCTTCAGTTCGCCCTTGGCCAGCATGTCCAGCAGGCGGTGAACGCCGGTGGTGGTTTCTTCGGTGACGCCGTGGATGCGCTCCAGCATCTGCGGGTATTTCTTGTGCAGGATCTCGGTCAGGTCACCGCCGTCGTCGAGGATCATGTTGGCGTCCCAAGGCTGACCGTCTTTCAGGATGGTCTGTTCGATGCACCACTCGTACTCTTGCTCGGTTTCACCTTTCCAGGCGAACACCGGGATACCGGCAGCGGCGATAGCGGCAGCGGCCTGGTCCTGAGTCGAGAAAATGTTGCAGGACGACCAGCGTACTTCGGCACCCAGGGCAACCAGGGTTTCGATCAGCACGGCAGTCTGAATGGTCATGTGGATGCAGCCCAGAATCTTCGCGCCCTTGAGCGGTTGCTCACCGGCATACTTGCGACGCAGGCCCATCAGGGCTGGCATTTCGGATTCAGCGATGATGGTTTCGCGACGGCCCCAGGCAGCCAGGGAAATGTCCGCGACCTTGTAGTCGTTGAAATCGTTGGGCGTCAGTACAGCGCTCATAAAGAGTCTCCATTCGTAGTGTGCGAATGGGCGCCGTTGTGCGTTTAAGGCCTGCCCGAAGCGAGCAGACAACGCCCCATCCGAGCCTGACAGGTCTGACCTGCTGCAGCGCCCCTCGGACAGGTGGCGGGAAAACGGTATCAAGCGGTGATGACCGTTTTTTGAAGCGGGGGAGAGTATAGCGGCGTCTCTGGTTCAGCCCAAGAGGCGCGTTCAGATAAATGACGAGCGACTAATCGAGACCATAGTCGATGCTCAATGGAGGTTAATGCCCAGGGCTGGCACTATGCTGGTCATCAACAGGCAGATGACAGGAGCGAATCATGAATTTCCACACTCGCAAGTGGGTAAAGCCCGAAGACCTCAACCCGAACGGCACGCTGTTCGGTGGCAGCCTGCTGCGCTGGATCGACGAAGAGGCGGCGATCTACGCCATCGTGCAACTGGGCAACCAGCGTGTGGTGACCAAGTACATCTCCGAGATCAACTTCGTCAGCGCCTCGCGCCAGGGTGACATTATTGAGTTGGGCATCACCGCTACGGAGTTTGGCCGTACGTCGATCACCCTGATGTGTGAAGTGCGCAACAAGATCACCCGCAAGAGCATTCTGACGGTCGACAAAATGGTGTTCGTGAATCTGGGAGAGGACGGTTTGCCCGCACCGCATGGCAAGACCGAGATTACGTACATCAAGGACCAGTTCAAGGAAGAAGTGATCGGCGAATGATTTGACGAAACGAACAAACCTTGTGGGAGCCGGCTTGCTGGCCAAGGCGGTGTGTCATTCAGCGTTGTGCTGTCTGGCCTGACGCCTTCGCCAGCAAGCCGGCTCCCACGGGTTTAGCGGTGTATGTTACGCCGGGTTAGCAGCTTTCCAATCTCGCAACCACTGCAACCCTTCGCTGGTATCGCCCTTCGGACGGTACTCGCAGCCGATCCAGCCGGTGTAACCCAGGCGGTCGATTTCTTCGAAGATCCACGGGTAATTCACTTCGCCCAGATTCGGCTCGTGACGATCCGGCACGCCCGCGATCTGGATGTGGCCGACGCCTGCGAAGTCGCGACGCAGTTTGCTGATCACATCGCCTTCGACGATCTGGCAGTGGTAGAAGTCGAACTGCACTTTCAGGTTCGCCTCGCCCACTTCCTTGCACACCGCTTGGCCCTGATCTTGACGGTTCAGGAAGAAGCCCGGCATGTCGCGGGTGTTGATCGGCTCGATCAGCACCGTGACACCTACTTTGGCCGCTTCCTGCGCCGCGTAGCGCAGGTTTTCGATGTACACCGCGTGGTGCTTCTCGCGCAGGTCTTCGCTCGGCAGCAAGCCTGCCATCACGTGGACGCGATCGTTGCCCAGTACCGCTGCGTACTCCAGCGCCTTCTGAATGCCAGCGCGGAATTCCTCTTCACGACCCGGCAGCGAAGCAATGCCGCGCTCACCTTTGGCCCAATCACCCGGAGGGGCGTTGAACAGCGCTTGAGTCAGCTTGTTGTCGACCAGACGCTGTTTGATTTCGGCCGCCGTGAAATCGTACGGGAACAGGTATTCCACCGCCTCGAAACCGTCTGCCGCCGCAGCAGCGAAGCGGTCGAGGAAGTCGTGTTGCGGATACAGCATGCTGAGGTTGGCAGCGAAACGAGGCATGTTTGTCTCCAGAAGGGCTTAAACGAAAGGCCAGAGCAGCAAAGTGAACAGGAAGCCCAGTGTACCCAGAACGGTCACCAGGAAGGTCCAGTTGCGCAGGCCGTCACCGACGTTCAGGCCCGCCAGTTTGGTGAACATCCAGTAACCGGCGTCGTTGATGTGGGACATCGCCAGGCCGCCACCGCCCATGGCCAGACACAGCAGGGCCATGTGGTTGGCGGAGAGGTTCAGGGTCGCGATCAGCGGGCTGAGGATACCGGCAGTGGTCACCAGCGCCACGGTGGTCGAGCCTTGAACAGCGCGCAACAGCAGGGTCAGGATGAAGCCCAGCGCCAGAACCGGCAGGCCAGTGCTGCGCAGTGCTTCAGACACCACGGCGCCGATACCGGTATCGACCAGCACTTTACCGAACACGCCGCCCGCACCGGCAATCAGGATCACCATCGCCACGCCCGGCAAGGCCGAACCGATCACGTCAGACACTTGGCTACGGCTCCAGCCGCGACGCGAACCCAAAATCCAGGCACACAGCAGGGTGTCGATCAGCAGCGCAACCAGTGGCGCGCCGAGAACGGTCAGCACACTGCGCAGGCCTGAGTCGGCAGGCAGCATGGTGGTCGCCAGGGTGCCCAGCAGGATCAGGATAATCGGCAGCAGAATCAGCGCCACGATGAGGCCCGCGCCCGGTGCTGGCGCCTTTGGCAAGCGAGCGGCCAGGCTGCTGGCGCTCTCTTCCAGACCCAGCTCTTTGGTGTGGGTAGCTTCTTTGGCGTTGGAGTAGTCGTTGTTCGCCCACGCCACCAAGTCTTCGTTGGTGATGTGCGGACCGTAGACTTCGCTGCGGATGTCGTCGGTCATCGGGACGGTCTTGCGGGTCATGCGACCGGCAATCACGTAGCCGATCAGGCACAGCACTGCGACCATCGGAATACCGAACATCAGCACGCGGCCCAGATCAGCACCCAGTTGACCGGCTGCCGCGACAGCGCCCGGATGCGGCGGCAGGAACGCGTGAACCGACAGCAGCGCCGCGCACATTGGCAGGGCGAAGATCAGCAGCGGCTTGCGAGCTGCGCGAGCAACGCCGTAGGCCAGTGGCATGAGGATGATCACGCCCACTTCGAAGAACACCGGAATGCCGACCATGAAACCGGCCACGGTCAACGCCAGCGGCGTGCGCTTGTTGCCGAAGCGATTGATCAGCGTCTTGGCCAGCGCTTCCGCGCCGCCGGACAGTTCAATGATGCGACCGATCATGGCACCCAGCGCGATGATGATCGCGATGTGGCCGAGGGTCTTGCCCATGCCGCCTTCGATGGTCGCCACCAGATCGGCCGGTTTTACCCCGGCGACCAGCGCGACGATGATGCTGACCAGCATCAGGGCCACGAACGGCTGGAATTTGTATTTGAGTACGAGCAGGAGCAACAGCGCGATACCGGCTCCAGCGATGGTCATGAGAAGTAGTGGGGTCATGTCGTGTTGGGTGTCCTGTTGTTATTGTTTCCGGCGTGCCGGGTTGCCAAAGGCCGCCGAAACGGCCTTCAGTCAAACACTGTTTAAGGCGTTACCAGGTCACGCCGAAGGCCTGACGCAGATCGTCCAGTGCTGCTGCGTCCAGCGGCTCGGGTTTGGGATTGCTCATCAGCCACAGACGCGCAGTCTCTTCCAGCTCTTCCAGGGCGTAGGCCGCCTTGGCCACAGAGCTTTCCCAGACCACCGGCCCCAGCCGCTCAAGCATCACGCCACGCACGCTGTTCGCCAGTTTCGCCACCTGTTCGGCGACTTTCGGCGAGCCAGGGCGCTCGTACGAGATCAGCGGGATGTGACCGACTTTCATCACTTGATACGGGGTGATGGGCGGCAGAATGTCGTCCGGTCGCCAAACGCCTGCGAGGGTCAGCGCCACCAAATGCGTGGAGTGGGTGTGCACCACGCCGCCGACGCCCGGATTACGGTCGTAGACTTCGCGGTGCAGCATCAGGGTTTTGGACGGTTTGTCGCCGGAAACCCATTCGCCAGCCAGATTGACCTTGGCGATGGCCGCCGGATCGAGACGACCCAGGCACGCGTCGGTCGGGGTGATCAGCCAGCCATCATCAAGGCGCGCGCTGATGTTGCCAGCGCTGCCTACGGTGTAGCCGCGTCCGAACAGCAGGCGGCCGATGTCGCAAATCTCTTCACGCAGTTTGTTTTCGGCGCTCATTTCGCACCGCCTGCAAGCTGCTTCAGGGCCTTGTCAAAGAAATCGCGGCCACCGAAGTTGCCGGATTTCAGCGCCAGTGCCAAAGGCTGCTCGCCGCTGCTGATGGTCGCCGGAACGCCAGGATCGATCTGCGCGCCGATTTTCAGCAGGCTCACGCCCAGCGCCTGAACGACGGCTCCTGAGGTTTCACCGCCTGCGACAACGAAGCGCTTCACGCCCGACTCCAGCAGACCTTTGGCGATCTTGCCCAAGGCTTCCTCGACCATCGCGCCTGCGCGCTCGACACCCAGCTTTTGCTGCACGGCTTTGACTTGATCCGGGCTGCTGGTGGCGTAGATCAGGACGGTCTGGCCGGCATCGCGAGCAAAGGCCAATGCGTCTTCAACCACTGGCTTACCGTCGGCCAATGCCAGCGGGTCAATGCGCAGGGCGGGGCGCTTGGCTTCCAGCCACGCTGCGACCTGACCGTTGGTGGCGACCGAAGCGCTACCGGCCAGGACCACTTCGCCGCCGTTGACCGGCTCAAGCTGAGCGGCGTCGATGTTGCGCAGTTTGCCCGCTTTGCGGAAGTTGCCCGGCAGGCCTAGTGCCAGACCCGAACCGCCGGTCAGCAGCGGCAGATCAGCGCAGGCTTCGCCCAGCACATACAGATCAGCGTCAGACAACGCGTCAGCAATGGCCATGGTCACGCCATCGGCACGCAGCTCGGCGATGCGCGCACGCACGCCTTCCGCGCCTTTGGCGATGCTGTCGTAACGCAGCAGGCCGACTTTCTTTTCGGTCTGCGATTGCAGCACGCGCACCAGGTTGGCGTCGGTCATCGGCGTCAGCGGGTGGTTTTGCATGCCGCATTCGTT
The DNA here is from genome assembly GCF_044900175.1 of Pseudomonas sp. NPDC088444. NCBI lineage: Bacteria > Pseudomonadati > Pseudomonadota > Gammaproteobacteria > Pseudomonadales > Pseudomonadaceae > Pseudomonas > Pseudomonas sp. NPDC088444. Next base: position 126,405 of record NZ_JBJDNK010000009.1, on the reverse strand, counting down.
GAGCAGTTGGTCCTGCACGAACAGGTGACCACGGAAAATGGTCCGGCCGTTTTCCGGGAACGCTGGGCAGGCGAGGGTGAAGTCGCTGCCCAGTGCTTCCAGCAGCGCTTCGCTGACCTGGCCGATGTTGCCTTTGGCGGTCGAATCGAAGGTGGAGCAATATTTGAAGAAGATCTGCTCGCAGCCACGATCACGCAGCCATTGCAGGGCTTGCAGCGATTCCTCGACCGCTTCGGCAGTCGGCGTGGTGCGGGATTTCAGGGCGATGACGATGGCGTCGGCGTCCAGCTCCGACAAGCTGTCAGCGCTCGGGATACCAATGCTTTGCACGGTGCGCATACCGCCGCGTACCAGCATGTTGGCCAGGTCAGTGGCGCCGGTGAAGTCGTCGGCAATGCAGCCCAGCAGAGGGCGCGGAGTCGTGGTGCTCATCTGCGATTCCTCAGTCGTTGGCGGCTTTGGCGCCCGGCAGGGTGATGCCCGGGAAGATTTTGATCACGGCGGAGTCGTCTTCACGGCCAAAGCCTGCGGTCGACGCCTGCATGAACATTTGGTGCGCGGTGGACGACAGCGGCAGCGGGAATTTGCTGGCGCGGGCGGTATCCAGTACCAGCCCCAAATCCTTGACGAAGATGTCCACAGCCGACAGAGGCGTGTAGTCAGCCTTGAGGATGTGCGGCACGCGGTTTTCGAACATCCACGAGTTACCGGCGCTGTTGGTGATCACTTCGTACAGTGCGTCAGCGTCAACGCCTTCACGCAGACCCAGCGCCATGGCTTCGGCGCTCGCAGCAATGTGCACGCCCGCCAGCAACTGGTTGATGATTTTGACTTTCGAGCCCAGGCCATGAGCGTCTCCCAGACGATAAACCTTGCCCGCCATGCCATTCAGGACAGCGTCAGCTTTGGCGTAAACGTCGGCAGGGCCGGAGGTCATCATGGTCATCTGACCGGCTGCGGCTTTAGCAGCGCCGCCAGAGATTGGCGCATCGAGGTACAGCAGACCTTTTTCGGTCAGGCGCTGGCCCAGCTCAATGGCGAAAGTAGGGGCGACGGTGGCGCAACCGATGATCAGCCTGCCCGGCTTGAGCGCGGCGACAGCGCCGTTTTCGCCAAACAGGACGGTTTCGGTTTGCTCGGCATTGACGACGACGGTGATGATCACGTCGCAAGCGGCAGCCATGGCGGCCGGGGTTGCACAAGCAACACCGCCCTCGCTGGCGAATTGTTCGGTGACCGCTGCACGTACGTCGCAGGCATGAACGTTGAATCCGCTGCGCAACAGGGAGCGTGCGATGCCAAGACCCATGGCACCCAGTCCAATTACGCCGACGTTCTTGTTATTCATGTGTCTCTCCTCGGGTTGAGCGCCGAAGTTTAGCCAGCACTCGAACGGTGTTTGTTCTGATCTGTTAAAGATAGTGAACCTGTGAGCGGATAATGTGAAGCAGTTTTTCAATTTAACAAAAGTTAACATTGATCGTTTTTTGATCAGACACAAAAAAGCCCCGGTTTAGAGCCGGGGCTTTCAGGGTGCAAAGGTCGCGTTTTACTGGGCCTATTGTTTGACGCAGAACCTGTGGGAGCCGGCTTGCTGGCCAAGGCGGTGTGTCAGTCCACTCATCTGTGATTGATCTCACGCATTCGCCAGCAAGCCGGCTCCCACAAGGGCCATCTCACGGCATGGATTCAGCGCTTGTCGACCGACGCCAACATCAACTCAACTCCCTGAGCACGAATGCTGTCAGCCGCCGCCTGGGCCAATCCGTCGTCACTGATGATCGCGTCGAACTGCTCAAGACTCGCCACCTTGTACATGCCGAACGTGCCGTATTTGGAACTGGTGGTCAGCAGCACGCTGCGTGACGCCGCCTGCATGGCTGCCTGCTTGACCTCCACTTTCAGCGCCGAAGGCGTTGTCGTGCCGCGCTGCAAATCCCACGAACTGGTGGACATGAACGCCACGTCGGTCGCCAGATGGCGCAAGGTCGCCGCCGCCAGCCCGCCTACGCAGGAACGGTTCGGGTGATCCAGCAGCCCGCCCGTATGAATCACGTTCACATGGGTGGCATCGGCCAGCGCATTGACCACGCCAAAGTCGTTGGTCACCACCGTCATGCCAGCCAGTGCGGCGATGTGCGGCACCAGCTCCAGCGTGCTGGTGCCCGCGTCCAGATAGACCGTCATCTCCGGGTGCAGCAGTCCGGCAGCCAGACGCGCCATGGCCTGCTTGTGCGGCAGTTCGACGACAGCTTTCGATTGATGGCTCGGCTCGCTGTGCACCTGGCTTGCGATGCGCACGCCGCCCGTCACTGAATACGCGCGGCCGCTCTGTTCGAGCAATGCGATGTCGCGGCGGATCGTCATGTGCGAGCAATCGAACATTTCCATCAACTGGTGCACGCTGAGCACCTGGTGTTTGCGTAACTGACGCAGCATCAGCTCACGGCGCTGATCGGGAATCATGGGCGCTGCACCACTGACGGTGGTGTCTTCTTCGCTGGACATTGAGGCTCCTGGGGCATTGCGGTACAGCCGGTGTCGGCTGTGATGGCTGGCATCTTAGCCAAACGTCGGGGCGGTCGCAGCAGTGAAAAACATCGAAATTCACACCCCTGCATCGCGTGTTCCTGCCTTGGGAATCCTTTATCCTCAACCGCCACGGGGTGTGAGGGCGAATCGATGCCTGCCCGACAAGAAGAAAAAATCGCTCGGCCCTGCGTTCGGGCGGATAAGGAGAGCAAGTGCTCGCGACAACGTTGGTTCTGATCGCAGCGGTGCTGCATGCCACCTGGAACACCCTCATCAAATTCAGCGGCGAACGTGTGTTAGTGATCGCCAGCATGGACGTCGTCGCGTTTGCGCTGGCGGTATTGGCGCTGGGGTTCGTTTCGCCACCTCCTTTGCATATCTGGCCATGGTTGGTGGCGTCGGCATTGTTCGAATTGCTTTATCGCGTGCTGCTGATCAAGGCCTATCGGGTGGGCGATCTGGGTTTGGTCTATCCGTTGATGCGCGGACTTTCACCGCTGGTGGTGCTGGCCCTGACGCTGATCTTCGCCGGGGAACACCTGACGACCCAGCAGATTCTCGGCATCTTGCTGATTCCCTGCGGCATGATCTGCCTGCTGTGGCAGGGCGGCGGCGGAGACCGGTTGCCGTGGTCGATGCTACCGGTGGTGGCAATGATCGGGCTGTGCATCGGCTGCTACACCTTTATTGACGGGCAGGCACTCAAGCGCGGCATTGCGCCGCTGGATTACATGGTGTGGTTGACGCTCATCAGTGCGTGGCCTTTTCCGCTGTTGGCGATGGTCAGCAAGCGTCCCGCATTCACCCTGTTCTGGCGGGAGCAGTGGAAACTGGGCTTGAGCGTAGGATTTTGCGTGTTATTGAGCTATGCCTTGGTGTTGTGGGCGATGCAGCTGGGGTCGGTGGCAGAAGCGGCGGCCTTGCGTGAGGTCAGCGTCGTGCTGGTGGTGCTGTTCGGTATGCGCTACCTGAAAGAACCTTTCGGTCGGCCACGGCTCTTAGCCTGTGGGTTGGTATTACTCGGAATGCTTCTGATGAAGCTCAGGTTTTAAAGACGCTCATATTTAAAAAGGAAGATTCAAATGACCGTTGCCTTCTGGTGCGTGTTGATCGTGATTCTGCTGCCGCTCGTATGCACGTCGATTGCCAAGTTCGGCAGCGGCAGGTTTGCCCTGCGCGACAACCACAACCCTCGGGATTTCCTTGAGCGTCTAGAAGGTCTGCCCCGTCGAGCTCATGCTGCCCAGCAAAACAGCTTTGAAGCCATTCCCGGTTTCGCTGCGGGCGTAATCATTGCCCACATCGCGGGCGTTGCGCAGTTGGTGACCATCGATGTGTTGGCCGTGTTGTTCGTCACCACGCGCTTGCTCTATATCATTTTCTACCTGACCGACCTTGCGGCCCTTCGCTCACTGGTGTGGTTCATTGGCCTGGCGCTGGTCGTTGCGTTGTTCGGCATCTCGGTCTGACGGGATAGCTATCCTTCACTTGGGTTTTCAATGGCGCGCGCAGATACTGGCGGCCATTTTTTCAGCCATGAGCCGCCATGAAGTCGAAGCGCGTTGCCATGAAAAACATTCGGTTGATCAGTCTGCTGTTGATGGCCGCAGTGGGGTTGAGTGCCTGCGGCGGTGTTGATCCAAACTCGCCGCTCGGCCAGCGCAAGGCGATTTTCAAGCAGATGCTCAAGACCAGCGAAGACACCGGCGGCATGTTGCGCGGTCGATTGCCATTCGACGGGCCGAAATTCGCCGAGGGTGCGGTCAAGCTCGATGCGTTGTCTCACGAACCGTGGAAGCATTTTCCCGCAGTGAAAGAGTCGGAGCACACCAGCGCCAAGGACGCCGTCTGGCAGCGACAGGCGCGTTTTCAGGAATTGGCCCGAGCGCTGGAGGCCCGGACCGGGGAGTTGGTTATTGCGACCAAAACCCTTGAGCTGAACCCCGCCAACATGATCCCGCCGATGAACAACGTCGAAGATGCCTGCGATGTGTGCCACAAGGAGTTTCGCGATCACTGAAAGCAGCCGCGGATAAGCGTGTGGGAGCCGGCTTGCTGGCGAAAACGTTGTGTCAGCTCCATCATCTGCTGCTGATACACCGCATTCGCCAGCAAGCCGGCTCCCACAAAATCTATCTCATGCCAGAAGGCGTATCAGCGGAGGGGTTTGGCCTCATTCGTCGTCTTCATCCGGCTGAATCTCTTCCAGCTTCTGCTGCTCGTCTTGCAACTCCTTGCGCGACTCAGCCAGCTTGTCCTTGCGCTTGTTGATCTTGTCCGCATCACCTTTCTTCATCGCCTTGTCCAGATCTGCCTGGCGCTTGCCGACTTCCTGCTTGGCCTCCAGCACTTTCTTCTCTTGGGCCTTGATCAAACCGGCATCAGTGCAGTGGTCGGTATTTTCAGCAAGGGCCTTTTCCAGTCCGGCCTGTTGCTCACCGTTGCCGGCCGCTTTGGCCTGGTCAATCTGGGTCTGGATATCGGCGCGCTTGGCTTCGCACAGTGGTTCAGCGGCGAACAGTGGGGTCGCCAGAATCCCGCAGGCGGCGAACACCATCAGGGGGGACAGAAAATTCATGAGTGCTCCTTGAAAACGCAGGCCCGGACGGGCAGCAAACCACCGGCCGGGCGAAAAAATGACTAAAAACCGTGAATACCGTATTCCCGCAACTGCATCGCCAACGCTTGCACCTGCGGGTCTTGAAAAAATGCTACCAATTGCTTCGCACGACCCGGGCCAATTCCAGGTTCAACGCGCCATTGGTCAACACTGCGCGCTGACAAAACGGCCCATGAATCACCCAGGTTCACACCCGCTGTGGGCGGCAAACCGATGGCTTTGAGCCAAACTTCGAACGATTGTTCGCGGGCATCCTGAAAACTCTTCAGCAGTTTAGCGCTGCTTCGCTCGCCGAGGCCGGGAATGTTAGCGATCTGTGCACCATCAAGGCGCATCCAGTCCAGTAAACCACTGAGTTCCCCGCCCTCGATCAGCTTGTCCCACGTCCCTGGACCGACACCGCTCATTGCCAGTCCTTTCTTGCCACTGAGCCACTTCAAGCGCTCACGAAACTGGCCCTCGCAGCCTTCAATCGGCTCCCAGCAACTTAAGGCGTGATACTTGGCGGTATCCGGCACGTTCAGGGGCACCCGTTCGACACTGCGCGTCACCACGCCGTCCAGACGCGGAATGGTCAGCCCCGCCAGGCTGATCGCTACCTGATCGCCGGGCCGGATATCCAGCATTTTCCAGCGTTTCAAAGAACCCACGCTGATCCGGCTGATCGTGCGGTCGTCCAGCTGCACCGGCTCGATATCCAGCACAGGCGTGACCTTGCCGCTGCGCCCGATGTTGAACTCCACCTTGCGCACCGCTCCCAAAGCCTGAGCGAACGGATATTTCCATGCGGCGATCCAGTAGGGTGCTTTGGCCCGCCAGCGATCGACCGTTGGGCGATTTCCCTGACGTAAGATGACGCCATCGGTCGCGAATGGCAGGGCGCTTTTGTACCAGTGCTCGCGCCATTTCTTCGCCTGCACGAAGCTCTCGAAGGGTTCGCTCAAGTTGAGGCTGTCTTCAAAACCCAATGCTCGCAAACTGTCCAGCCGCTCACGCATGTCGGCAGGGCCTTGTGGCCAGTCCCAGACAAACAGCCCAATCTGCGCGCCCTCGGCTTCGGTGATGTCCGTTCGTGCCAGCAAACCGGCCACCTTGCTGCGAGCCTTGAGACTGCCCGCCCGGGCTTGCACATGGCGGGGCAAGCGCCAATACAACTCGCCTTGCAGCACCATGGGCGCCTTCTCTTTTAATGTGCGGGGGATTGCATCGATCTTTCGCGCATGTGTTGTCCAGTCTTGTCCTTTGTTCCCATCTCCACGGCTGATCGCCTTCACGAACTCTCCGTTTTCATACACCAGCGTCACTGCGACACCATCGACTTTCGGTTGAATCCACAGGTCGCTTTTGCCCCTGAGCCAAGCCTGTACGGCGCTTTCGTCCAGCAACTTATTCACCCCGGTATGCGGTACCGGGTGACTGTGCTTACCCCTCGCCGTCTTGAGCGGGTCAGGCTCGGGGGAGCCAATTTCGGCGAAACATTCGCGCAAGAGCGACAAGCGTCGCACCGATTGGTCGTACAACTCATCCGCGACCAGGGAAATGCCCTGCCGGTGGTAACTGTCGTCCCAATGAGCGATCTGCTCTTGTAGGCCGCGCATCTCGCTTTGGGCCTTGGCGGGAGGCCATTGAGGGCAGGTTTTAGCGGTTGTGAGGGTGGAGAAGAAGGCGATAGCAACGCAGAGGACTGAGCGGGAGAAGGGCAGCATCGGTGCATCCTTGCTGAGAACAGGAAGCGTCAAGGCTAGGGTTTCGTGCGGGATGATTCAGCGGTCATCCGTTACCAGGCTTTTCTGGGTGGTTCAGGGTGTAATAAATACAGGTCGGGTTCGTTTTGTGCGGGGATGTGTCCTTACAAAGGCTGCTCATTGTTACTGCTAAAACGGAGGGCGTTGCGATATACGCATGAAAAGCCCCTGACGACTCACATCGTCAGGGGCTTTTCTTTACTCGGTGCCGCTAGGGCGTATTACAGACCGGCAGCAGCGCGCAGGGCGTCGGCGCGGTCGGTTTTTTCCCAAGTGAACGTGGTGAAGGTATCTTCGCCCACGGTCTTGGTTTGCGGCGTGCGACCGAAGTGGCCGTAGGCTGCGGTTTCCTGGTACATCGGGTGCAGCAGGTCGAGCATTTTGGTGATTGCGTATGGACGCAGGTCGAAGTGCTCGCGGACCAGTTTGATGATCTTGTCATCGCTGATCTTGCCGGTGCCGAAGGTGTTCAGCGAGATCGAGGTCGGTTGGGCAACACCGATGGCGTAGGAGACCTGAATCTCGCAACGCTCGGCCAGGCCAGCAGCGACAATGTTCTTGGCCACGTAACGGCCAGCGTACGCTGCCGAACGGTCAACCTTGGATGGGTCCTTGCCGGAGAAGGCGCCGCCACCGTGGCGAGCCATGCCGCCGTAGCTGTCGACGATGATCTTGCGACCGGTCAGGCCGCAGTCGCCCACCGGGCCGCCAATGATGAACTGGCCCGTCGGGTTGATGTGGAACTGGGTGTCTTTGTGCAGCAGGTTGGCTGGTAGCACGTTCTTGACGATCAGTTCCATCACGCCTTCGCGCAGGTCGGCGTAGGACACTTCCGGGTTGTGCTGAGTCGACAGAACCACCGCGTCGATGCCGACCACGATGCCGTTTTCATAGCGGCAGGTGACCTGGGATTTGGCGTCCGGACGCAGCCATGGCAGCAGGCCCGATTTACGCGCTTCGGCTTGGCGCTGGACCAGTTGGTGCGAGAAGGCGATCGGCGCAGGCATCAGCGCTGCGGTTTCGTTGCTGGCGTAGCCGAACATCAGGCCTTGGTCGCCCGCGCCTTGATCCTCTGGCTTGGCACGGTCAACGCCCTGGTTGATGTCAGGGGATTGCTTGCCGATGATGTTCATTACGCCGCAGGTCGCGCCGTCGAAACCGACATCGGAGCTGGTGTAGCCAATGTTGCTGATCACGTCGCGAACGATCTGCTCCAGATCAACCCACGCACTGGTGGTGACTTCGCCCGCCACGATGGCCACGCCAGTCTTGACCAGGGTTTCCACGGCGACGCGCGCGTGTTTGTCCTGAGCAATGATGGCGTCCAGCACCGCATCGGAGATCTGGTCGGCGATTTTATCCGGATGCCCTTCGGACACGGACTCGGAGGTGAAAAGGGAGTATTCGCTCATCTCGACAATTTTCCTGAGTGTTACCGATGGTGAGTGTCGCCAGTCGGTCGCTGAAAGTGGCGGACCTGAATCTGGAAACCATTGCGTAAACCGATGTACAGACTTTCTCCGGGGACCAACCCCGCCGCGAGGGCCCAACGGGCCAGATCTTCTTGTTCGAACCCTAACCAGAGGTCGCCGCAGGCTTCTTTGGCCCAGCTCTGGTCGTGGCTGCACAACTCTGTCACCAGCAGGCTACCGCCGGGTTGCAGCAGGTTGGCCAGTTGTTTCAATGCATCGGCAGGCGCTGCAAAGTGATGAAGCACCATGTTCAAAACGACGCAGTCGCCCGAAACGTTAGCGCTGGACAGGGCGTCGGCCAGTTTCAGCTCGACGTTGTTCAGTGCCTTCTGCTCACAGAGCGTACGCGCCAGTTCAAGCATCGCCGGGCTGTTGTCCAGCCCCGTGACATGCCGAAAGCGTTGCGCCAGGTCAGGCAGAAAACCGCCATCGCCGGGACCGACTTCCACCGCCGTGGCGTCGGCATCGAAGCTCAGTTTGTCCAGCAGCGACAGCAGGCTGTCGCGGTATTGGGCCAGTCCTGCGATCAGGTCCTGCTGAGCCCGAAATTTTTCGGCGGTGCGTGCGAAGAAGTCCTGACTGGCATTGGCGCGCTGACGGTGAACCAGGCCGATACGGGCCTGTACGTCTTCGGGCAGTGTCAGGTTGTCGGCTTCTTCCAGCAGGGCCGCGTGCAATTTGCCGCCGAACTGATCGATGTGGGGCAGGGCGCGGCGATAGAAGATCGCATTGCCTTCGCGACGGGTTGCCACCAGATCGGCCTGGGCCAGCACCTTTAAATGGTGACTCATGCCCGACTGGCCCATGGCAAATATCTGCGCCAGTTCCAGTACGCCGAACGAGTCGTTGGAGAGTGCGCGCAAAACGTTCAGCCGCAACGGATCGCCACCGGCTTTGCACAAGGCTGCCAGTTCATCGCTTTGGTCATGGCTGAAAGTGGGCGCACTGAGATTCATAAGGCTGGCAGTCTAGTGATCGACTGCGTGTGTCGCAAGGGCAATATCAAAAAGTTTTGATATTGCTCGATGGGTGGTGATTTGCCGTCGCGGCGATTACGTCACTTAAGGGCAAATCCGACGCAATGCTGGAGAAATATCCTGCACAACTGCGGAAAATCGTGTCTGAGCCTTGATCTGTCATTGCCCCGAAGCAGTGCCTGAGGGAAAATGGCCGCCTTTTTCAGATCCCACTTCTTTCTGCCCCAGGAGATCAGCGATGCCAAGCCGTCGTGAGCGTGCCAATGCCATTCGTGCACTCAGCATGGATGCCGTGCAAAAGGCCAACAGCGGCCACCCAGGTGCCCCAATGGGCATGGCGGATATCGCTGAAGTCCTTTGGCGCGACTACCTGAAACACAACCCGGCCAACCCGCTGTTCGCCGACCGTGACCGGTTCATCCTGTCCAACGGCCACGGCTCGATGCTGATTTACTCGCTGCTGCACCTGACCGGCTACGACCTGTCCATCGATGACCTGAAGAACTTCCGTCAACTGCACAGCCGCACGCCGGGTCACCCGGAATATGGCTACACCCCAGGTGTTGAAACCACCACCGGCCCATTGGGTCAGGGTTTCGCCAACGCTGTAGGTTTCGCTGTCGCCGAGAAGACACTGGCTGCACAGTTCAACCGCCCGGGCCACAACATCGTCGACCACCACACCTACGTGTTCATGGGTGATGGCTGCATGATGGAAGGCATTTCCCACGAAGTCGCTTCGCTGGCCGGTACTCTGCGCCTGAACAAGCTGATCGCTTTCTACGACGACAACGGCATCTCCATCGACGGCGAAGTCGAAGGCTGGTTCACCGACGACACGCCGAAGCGCTTCGAGTCCTACGGCTGGCTGGTGATCCGCAACGTCGACGGCCATGACGCCGATGAGATCAAGACCGCCATCGACACCGCTCGCAAGAGCGACAAGCCGACCCTGATCTGCTGCAAGACCACCATCGGTTTCGGTTCGCCGAACAAGCAGGGCAAGGAAGAGTGCCACGGCGCGCCACTGGGCAACGACGAAATCGCCCTGACCCGTGCTGCGCTGAAATGGACCCACGGTCCGTTCGAAATCCCGGCTGACATCTACAAAGAGTGGAGCGCCAAGGAAAAAGGTCTGGCGACCGAAGCCGAGTGGGACCAGCGTTTCGCGGCCTACTCCGCTGCTTTCCCTGAGTTGGCTAACGAGCTGATCCGTCGCATGAGCGGCGAGCTGCCAGCCGACTTCGCCGAGAAATCCGCCGCTTACGTCGCGGAAGTCAACGCCAAGGGCGAAACCATCGCCAGCCGTAAGGCCAGTCAGAATGCCCTGAGCGCCCTCGGCCCGCTGCTGCCTGAGTTCCTGGGCGGTTCGGCTGACCTGGCCGGTTCCAACCTGACCATCTGGAAAGGTTGCAAGTCCATCACTGGCGAAGACGCCAGCGGCAACTATCTGCACTACGGTGTGCGCGAATTCGGCATGGGCGCCATCATGAACGGCATCGCCCTGCACGGCGGTTTCGTTCCGTACGGCGCGACTTTCCTGATCTTCATGGAATATGCCCGCAACGCGGTGCGCATGTCCTCGCTGATGAAACAGCGCGCGATCTATGTGTTCACCCACGACTCCATCGGTCTGGGCGAAGACGGTCCGACGCACCAGCCTATCGAGCAACTGACCAGCCTGCGCACCACGCCGAACCTGGACACCTGGCGCCCAGCCGATGCCGTGGAGTCGGCCGTAGCCTGGAAACACGCCATCGAGCGTAACGACGGTCCGTCGGCGCTGATCTTCTCCCGCCAGAACCTGCCGCATCAGGCTCGTGATGCGCAGCAACTGGAGAACATCAACCGGGGTGGTTATGTACTGCGCGACTGCAACGGCGAGCCGGACCTGATCCTGATCGCGACCGGTTCGGAAATCGGCTTGGCCGTTCAGGCATTCGACAAGCTGACCGCTGACGGCAAGAACGTGCGTGTTGTTTCGATGCCATGCACCAGCGTCTTCGAAAGCCAGGACGCGCTGTACAAGCAGTCCGTTCTGCCGCTGGAAGTCAGCGCCCGTATCGCCATCGAAGCCGCTCACGCTGACTACTGGTACAAGTACGTCGGTCTGGAAGGTCGCGTGATCGGCATGACCACCTTCGGTGAGTCCGCTCCTGCGGCGGCGCTGTTCGAAGAGTTTGGCTTCACGCTGGAAAACGTCATCAGCACCGCTGAAGAGCTGCTGGAAGACTAAGAAGGTGCGCTCCCCTTGTAGGACGTGGCTTGCCCGCGATCTGCTGCGCAGCGGCAGTGAAACCTGACGGCGTCGATGTGCCTGACACAACGCGTTCAACGGGTTTGCTGCCGGTTCCCGGCAGATCGTGGGACAAGTCACGTTCCTACAGGGATATATGCAACGCCCGCATTTGCGAGAACCCTCATGCCTCAACCACATCCTTTCAAAGTCGCCCTCAACGGTTACGGTCGTATCGGTCGCTGCGTCCTGCGCGCGCTGTGCGAGCGGGGTGCGAAGGCGGGTTTCGAGGTGGTGGCGATCAACGATCTGGCTGACATGGCCAGTCTCGAATACCTCACGCGCTTTGACTCCACCCATGGCCGGTTCCCCGGCGAAGTGCGGGTCGAAGGCGATTTTCTGCACATCAACGATCACGTCATCAAAGTGTTCCGCAGCGCGACGCCGGAAGGCATCGACTGGAACGAGCTGGACGTCGATCTGGTGCTGGAGTGCTCGGGTGTCTATCACACCCGCGCCGATGGCGAACGTTTCCTTTCTGCCCGCGCGCCTCGGGTGCTGTTTTCCCAGCCAATGGCCAGCGAGGCGGATGTCGACGCCACGATCGTCTATGGCATCAACCAGCAGACCCTGACCGGCGACGAGCGGCTGGTCTCCGCTGCGTCCTGCACCACCAACTGCAGCGTGCCGTTGCTGGACTTGCTGAACCGCGAGTTGGGCCTGGAATACGTCACCATCACCACGATTCACTCGGCGATGAACGACCAACCGGTGATTGACGCCTATCATCACGAAGATCTGCGTCGCACGCGCTCGGCGTTTCAGTCGATCATTCCGGTGTCCACCGGTCTGGCGCGTGGCATCGAGCGGCTGCTTCCGGAACTTGCAGGCCGAATTCAGGCCAAAGCAGTTCGTGTGCCGACGGTCAACGTCTCTTGCCTGGACATCACCATGCAGGTAGGGCGTGACACCGACGCGGTCGAGATCAACCGAATTCTGCGCGAGGCGGCGACCAGCGGCCCGCTCAAAGGCCTGCTGGCGTACACCGAATTGCCGCATGCCAGTTGTGATTTCAACCATGACCCTCATTCGGCCATCATCGACGCCAGCCAGACACGGGTTTCCGGCCCTCGGCTGGTCAACGTGCTGGCCTGGTTCGACAACGAATGGGGTTTTGCCAACCGAATGCTGGATGTCGCTGATCACTATCTGCGCAGTATCCATAAACAACAGTAATAAACAGGAACGCCTCATGACCGTGTTGAAGATGACCGACCTCGACCTGCAAGGTAAGCGCGTGCTGATCCGCGAAGACCTCAACGTCCCGGTCAAGGACGGTGTCGTCACCAGCGACGCACGCATCCTTGCTTCGCTGCCGACCATCAAACTGGCGCTGGAAAAGGGCGCTGCCGTCATGGTCTGCTCGCACCTGGGTCGTCCGACCGAAGGTGAATTTTCTGCCGAAAACAGCCTCAAGCCTGTTGCTGCGTACCTGAGCAAGGCGCTGGGTCGCGATGTGCCGCTGGTGGCGGACTACCTAGGCGGCGTGGACGTGAAGGCGGGCGATATCGTCCTGTTCGAAAACGTGCGCTTCAACAAGGGCGAGAAGAAAAACGCCGACGAGTTGGCGCAGAAGTACGCGGCCCTGTGCGATGTATTCGTGATGGACGCCTTCGGCACCGCTCACCGCGCTGAAGGCTCGACCCACGGCGTGGCCAAATTCGCCAAAGTGGCTGCCGCTGGCCCGCTGCTGGCGGCCGAGCTGGACGCACTGGGCAAGGCGTTGGGTAACCCGGCCAAGCCGATGGCGGCCATCGTCGCCGGTTCCAAGGTCTCGACCAAACTGGACGTGCTGAACAGCCTGAGCACCATTTGCGATCAACTGATCGTCGGCGGCGGCATCGCCAACACCTTCCTGGCTGCTGCCGGTCACAAGGTGGGCAAGTCCCTGTACGAGCCGGACCTGCTGGACACCGCCAAAGCCATCGCGGCCAAGGTCAGCGTGCCATTGCCGGTTGACGTGGTAGTCGCCAAAGCGTTCGCGGCGGACGCCGAAGCCACCGTCAAAAACATCGCTGATGTGGCCGACGACGACATGATTCTCGACATTGGCCCGAAAACTGCCGCACATTTCGCCGATTTGTTGAAATCTTCCAAGACTATTCTGTGGAACGGTCCGGTTGGCGTGTTCGAGTTCGACCAGTTCGGCAACGGTACCAAAGTGCTGGCTCAGGCCATCGCGGAAAGCCCGGCGTTCTCTATCGCGGGCGGTGGCGATACGCTGGCAGCAATCGACAAATACGGTGTGGGCGAGAAAATCTCCTACATCTCCACAGGCGGCGGCGCGTTCCTCGAATTTGTCGAGGGCAAAGTCTTGCCTGCCGTGGAAGTTCTGGAACAACGCGCCAAGGCTTGAGATTCAGGCCGAGGTGAAGGGGAGTGACATGATCAAGCCATTGCCGCTGTTCATCATGGCGGGTTTGCTGGTCGGTTGCGCGAGCAAGCCCGAGGCTCAGACGGCGCTCGACACCGCGCCGGACAAGCTTCAGGTCAGCTGCTATCAGGCAGGCTGGCAGGCTGAAACCGTACCGATCGTATACAAACGCGGCGGTCCTGAAGTCTGGGAAAAGTACGAGTTCATGCCTGCGGTCGGGCCGGTAGCCTGTCGCTGAATCTGAACTGATAGCGAGCAGGAACATCAGAAACAGAACTGCCCCTGGCGATCGAAGCATTGGTGAAGGCCATGTTTCGCAGGGGTTCCAGGAGTGGTAATGAAAGGCTTGATTGCCCTTGCGACACTGATGCTGCTGGGCGGTTGTGCCAGCATGAAGGCTTCTGAACCGGTTGCTCCCTGGACCCATTGGGTCTGCGACAGCAAGGCTGAGGTTTACTGGCGTTACGCTGATGCCGCGAAGAAAGAGGTCGATGTTCGTCTGAATCAGAGCGAGCAGGTATTCCGTCTGCAAGCCGCGCCCGGAGCTTCCGGCGCGCTGTATAGCAATGGCGTACTGGCCTTTGACAACAAAGGCAGCGAAGGACTGGTTTACTGGGACGCTACCAACGATTTGATCGGTCGAGGCTGCAAGGCGCCGTAAGGCGTTACGTGATCCAACCGATGCGACACCGGGCGCCATTGCAGTGCGCCCCTATAATTTGAATAGCCGCCGCTACGGCAGGCACACGCGACTAACGACCCTACCGGGAGAGAGACAGACAATGGCACTTATCAGCATGCGCCAGATGTTGGACCACGCCGCCGAATTCGGCTACGGCGTTCCTGCATTCAACGTGAACAACCTGGAACAGATGCGCGCCATTATGGAAGCGGCCGACAAGACCGATTCCCCGGTGATCGTTCAGGCTTCGGCCGGTGCGCGTAAATACGCGGGCGCCCCGTTCCTGCGCCACTTGATCCTGGCCGCTATCGAAGAATTCCCGCACATCCCGGTGGTCATGCACCAGGACCACGGCACCAGCCCTGATATCTGCCAGCGCTCCATGCAACTGGGCTTCAGCTCGGTGATGATGGATGGCTCGCTTGGCGTCGACGGCAAAACCCCGACCACTTACGAGTACAACGTTGACGTGACTCAGCGCGTTGTCGCCATGGCGCACGCGTGCGGTGTTTCCGTTGAAGGTGAGCTGGGTGTTCTGGGCTCGCTGGAAACCGGCATGGCCGGTGAAGAAGACGGCGTAGGCGCCGAAGGTCAACTGGACCATAGCCAGATGCTGACCGACCCGGAAGAAGCCGCTGACTTCGTGAAGAAAACCAACGTGGACGCCTTGGCCATCGCCATCGGCACCAGCCACGGCGCGTACAAGTTCACCAAGCCGCCGACCGGCGACATCCTGGCGATCGAGCGCATCAAAGAGATCCACAAACGCATTCCGAACACCCACCTGGTGATGCACGGTTCGTCGTCCGTTCCTCAGGAATGGCTGAAAATCATCAACGAGTTCGGTGGCGACATCAAAGAAACCTACGGTGTACCGGTCGAAGAAATCGTTGAAGGCATCAAGCACGGCGTACGTAAGGTCAACATCGACACCGACCTGCGTCTGGCATCGACTGGCGCCATCCGTGAATTCATGGCCAAGAACCCGGCCGAATTCGACCCACGTAAATACCTGGCGAAAACCGTATCGGCCATGCGCGACGTCTGCATCGCTCGTTACGAAGCCTTCGGCACCGCTGGCAACGCCTCGAAGATCAAACCGATCTCCCTGGAGAAAATGTTCGAGCGTTACGCCAAAGGCGAGCTGAACGCCAAGGTCAACTGATTATTCATTGATCAGGTTCTGACAAGAAAAAGCCCGCAGCGATGCGGGCTTTTTTGTGCCTGAAATGCTGACTTTTGTGGGAGCCGCCTTGGTGGCGAATGCGGTATGTCAGGCAACCTATTCGTTTCTGATGCGTCGCTTTCGCCAGCAAGCCGGCTCCCACTAAAGTGTCTCAGACGCGCAGTCCAATGGTGCGGCCGATATACGCAGGGGCGGGTTGATCATGCTGCGCTTCGGTCAGCAGGCGCATTGCCTCAAGGGACTGCTCGCTGAACGGCGCCGATTTTGGTCCAGCAGCCAAGTCCACGTGCAGCAGCATCTGATCGCTGGCGGCCAGTTCTTCATCTCCACCCGCTTTGTACAGGCTGTGATAGAGCTGCACCCGCTTGCGGTCGTGGGCCACGATCTGCGTGCGCACTTGCACTTCCTCGCCGAGTTTCACCTCGTGCAGGTAGTTGATGTGGGCTTCCAGTGTGAACAGCGAATTGCCGCTGGCATCCCGGTCATCGCTGGCCAGACCGATGCGGTCCATGAACGCGTCGGTGGCGTAGCTGAAGATCAACAGATAAAACGCGTCGCGAAGATGGCCGTTGTAGTCGACCCAATCGGCGAGGATGGGGGTTGTGTAGGTGGTGAGTGCGGGCATGGGAGGGGGTCCGTAGTCGTAGTGTCTGATCGTTCCCACGCGGAGCGTGGGAACGATCATCGGGGGGTTAGTCTTCGAACGCCATCCCATGCTTTTCCTTGGTCTTCTTCACCGCCTCCAGCACCGCGAGCAACGCGTCATCGCGATAGCGCTCCAGTGCCGAAATACTGTGGCTGCCCAGTTGATCACTGGTGCCGTCCACCACATCGTCGATCAGCTTGTCGGTGAGTTCAGGCGCTGGCAGGTAGGTCCATGGCAACTGCAACGCAGGACCGAATTGAGACATGAAGTGGCGCATGCCTGCGTCGCCACCGGCCAGGGTGTAGGTCAGGAACGTGCCCATGAACGACCAGCGCAAGCCCGCGCCGAAACGAATGGCGTCGTCGATTTCGCCAGTCGTCGCCACGCCGTCGTTGACCAGATGCAGCGCTTCACGCCACAGCGCTTCGAGCAGGCGGTCGGCGATGAAACCGGGGACTTCCTTGCGCACGTGCAGCGGACGCATGCCCAACGATTCATAGATGCTGATCGCGGCCTCTACCGCTTCCGGCGCCGTGTTCTTGCCGCCAACGACCTCGACCAATGGCAGCAGATAAACCGGGTTGAACGGGTGACCGACCACGCAGCGCTCGGGGTGCGTCGCGCTCTCGTAGAACTCTGACGGCAGCAGGCCCGAGGTGCTGGAGCCGATGATTGCATTCGGTTTGGCGGCGGCGCTGATCTTGCTGTGCAGGTCCAGTTTCAGGTCCAGACGCTCGGGGGCGCTTTCCTGAATGAAATCGGCGTCGCGCACGCACTCCTCAATGGTCGCTACGAAGCGCAGACGATCCTGCGAAGCGCCTGCCGTCAGGCCTTTTTTCTCAAGGGCAGGCCAGGCATTAGCGACGCGTTTGCGCAAAGCGGCTTCGGCGCCCGGCGCCGGGTCCCAGGCCACGACGTCCAAGCCATGGGCCAACGCGCGGGCTACCCAGCCACTGCCGATGACACCGCTGCCCAGGGCTGCGAAGGTTTTGATTTCGGTGATGAAGGTCATGTCGTGCACTCAAGATAAAGGTCACAGGGGAGATGTATGGTTTGATCAACCGCGGCGTTTAAGGCCCATCTTCACGCGGCCCTCAGCCGGGGTCATGACCCTTGCGCCCATGCGGCTGATGATCTCGGTGGCGCGTTCGACCAGCGCGCCGTTGCTCGCCAGTACGCCTTTATCCAGCCAGATGTTGTCTTCCAGACCGACTCGTACGTTGCCGCCCAGCAGCACCGCTTGCGCGGCCATCGGCATTTGCATGCGTCCGATCCCGAAGCCGGCCCAGACCACGTCCGCAGGCAGGTTGTCGACCATGGCTTTCATGGTGGTGGTGTCCGCGGGCGCGCCCCACGGAATGCCCAGACACAGCTGGAACAGCGGGTTATCCAGCAAGCCCTCTTTCATCATCTGCTTGGCGAACCACAGGTGGCCGGTATCGAAGATTTCCAGCTCGGCCTTCACGCCCAGCTCTTGAATGCGCTTGGCGCCTGCGCGCAGTTGCGCCGGAGTGGACACGTAAATGGTGTCGCCGTCGCCGAAGTTCAGGGTGCCGCAGTCCAGTGTGCAGATTTCCGGCAGCAGCGCCTCGACGTGGGCCAGGCGCGCCAGTGGGCCGACCAGATCGGTCGCCGGGCCAAAATCGGTCGGACGCTCGCCCGGGCCGATTTCCAGATCGCCGCCCATGCCTGCGGTCAGGTTGACGATGATGTCGATGTCGGCCTCACGAATGCGGTCCATGGTTTCGCGGTACAGCTCGACGTCACGGCTGAACTTGCCGGTTTGCGGATCGCGCACATGGCAATGCACGACGGTCGCGCCCGCCTTGGCGGCCTCAACGGCTGCGGCAGCGATCTGTTTTGGGGTGATCGGGACCAAATGGCTTTTCCCGGTCGTGTCGCCAGCACCGGTGAGTGCGCAGGTGATGATGACGTCGTGATTCATGAGCGAGGTTCCTTGCAGGCCAGGGCGTGTGAGAGACGGGTTTTTGCCACCCGCTTTTGAGCTGCAAAACTACGCAGCCCAAGGCCGCTCAAAACGCACAGCGGCGACAAGCTCTTGCACGGTAGCGACCTGTGTTGTTGCCTCGTTGTCTGAACAGGCGTATCTCATGTTCAGACCCTCCCGCTGTAGGAGCGTGGCTTGTCCCGCGATCTGGCGCTCCTACAGCCGCCTCAGTTCATCCCCAAGGAACGCGCCAACGATGTCCCAGGATTTCTATTTTCTGCTCATGCCCGGCTTTTCCATGATGGGATTCGTTTCGGCCATCGAGCCGTTGCGGGTGGCCAATCGGTTTGGGGGTGAGTTGTATCGCTGGCATGTGCTGAGCATCGACGGCGGGCCGGTGATCGCCAGTAATGGCATGTCGGTAAACGCCGATGCGGCGCTGGAACCGCTGAAGAAAGGCGCAACGCTGTGTGTGATGGGCAGTGTCGATCCGCTGAACGCTTACACCTCGGCGCTGGCGCACTGGCTGCGCAGGCTCGATCTGGAAGGGGTAGTGCTGGGGGCTATCGACACCGGCAGTTTCGTGCTGGCCGAGGCCGGTTTGTTGCAGGGCTATCGCCTGACGCTGCACTGGGAAGCGCTGGATGCGTTCAAGGAAACCTACCCCGGCTTGCAGGCGACGCAGGAGCTGTTCGAAATCGACCGGCGTCGTATCAGTTCAGCGGGGGGGACGGCGTCCATTGACCTGATGCTCGATCTGATTGGTCAGGCTCACGGCCCTGATCTGGCGATCAAGGTGTCTGAGCAGTTCGTGCTCGGTCGTATTCGCCAGCGCAAAGACCACCAGCGGATGCAGATCGCGACCCGATACGGTATCAACAACAAGAAGTTGGTCCAGGTGATTGGCGTGATGGAGCAACACACCGAGCCTCCGTTGAGCACGTTAGAGCTGGCAGAAGGCATTCAGGTGACCCGCCGCCAATTGGAGCGGCTGTTTCGCTTGCACCTGAACGACACGCCGAGCAATTTTTATCTCGGCCTGCGTCTGGAGAAAGCCCGGCAGTTACTGCGCCAGAGCGACATGAGCGTGTTGGAGGTGAGTATTGCCTGTGGCTTTGAGTCGCCGTCGTATTTCACCCGCAGTTATAAGGCACGGTATGTGGTGTGTCCGAGGGAGGATCGGGGGCGTGTAGTACGAGAGGTGAAGATCGCCGGGGCAGACGCAAAATAGTGCGGAACAGGCGATTTCTTGTAGATTTTTGCCCGGACAGACATTTCAGTGGGGGCGCAGACCTACTTCGCGCCTTTCATCAGGGCTGAACACGCCGCCTTATAGGCCTCATGCTGATACTTGTTCAGCGCCGCAGGCAGCTCGAAATTGTGCTTCTTCATTTGGGCGTTGATGGTCTGGGGTGACAGCAGCACCACGTCGCATTCGGCCAGTAGCTGAAACACGGTTTCGATCTTGAAGGTGGTCGGGCCGCCCGCGAATTCGCCTTTCTTGCTGCGTTTCTTGATGGCGAGGTGGGTGATGGCGTTTTCGTGAATGAAGGTCGCGATCTGACGAGCGAACGCTTTGACGTTGGCGGCTTCGTCATCGTCTTCCAGTGCGATCTTCTTGGTTGCCAGCGGCAGGTGTTCAGGCGCACCGGATGCGCGAGTGGCGACAGCGAAAATGGCTTCGCTGCCTTTGATTTCTACACCGCAGATGTTCATGTGCTGACCTTGGGTGATGACGGGGAGCGTGTGGGAGGTACTGTGTTGGCAGGTCAACTGCATTCGCCACCAAGGCGGCTCCCACAAGTTCAGCGTCTAACAGGAGGTTGGTTTCCAGCGCGGTCTTTGTGGGAGCCGGCTTCCACAGATACGTGGCATCACTCAGACTGCGCGATGCTTTCCAGATACTCGGAACGCTCGTCGCTCATGCGCGCCAGGCAGTCGTTCTGGCCGATGTTGAATTCCTTGGTGCCCGGTTTGGAGGGGAAGACTTCCACGGCGCAGTCGGCGTCGCGCAGTTTCTTCCAGGCGTCTTCGGCGGTTTTCAGCTTGGCAGCGAACTCATCTGCCTGTGCTTTATTGGCGCCGAACTGAACGTTCACCCGCTCCAGCAGGTTCTGGAAATTCTCATCCAGCAATTTGACGGCGGTGTCGCGGCTGTACACCGAGCATTCCAGGGTCTGTTTGTCTTCATCCACGCCGTCGCAAGGCGTGGCGTCAGGGTTGGTCGCGGCGTGCGCGCCTGTCGCGAATAGAGCCAGAGCCAGAAAAATCGTCTTCATTGGGGTTTCCCGATTCGGTGATGCGGGGAATTCTCGCCCAAGCGCGCGCCAAAGAACAGTGAACAAACGCAAGGCCCAGACACATGCGGTCGCCCTTTGTCGCTTCTTGACGCTTTCGGCAATTCCCCTGTCGTTTTTACATCCGGCTCATCCGACCCGCAGGCATATGCTGGCCCCAAAGCGCCGACAGACGATTCGGTGCGTGATTAACCTAAAGGGGACAGCCTGATGAGCCCAGCCGAATTGCACGCCGACAGCATCGTTATCGACGGTCTGATTATTGCCAAATGGAACCGTGAGCTGTTCGAAGACATGCGCAAAGGTGGCCTGACCATGGCCAACTGCACTGTTTCGGTATGGGAAGGCTTCAAGCAGACCGTCGACAGCATCGCTGCCAGCCAGAAGCTGATCCGCGAAAACAGCGACCTGGTGCTCCAGGTGCGCAACACCGCTGACATCCGCAAGGCCAAAGAGTTGGGCAAAACCGGCATCCTGTTCGGCTTCCAGAACGCCCATGCGTTTGAAGATCAGATCAGCTATGTCGAGATTTTCAAGCAATTGGGCGTGGGCATCGTGCAGATGTGCTACAACACCCAGAACCTCGTTGGCACCGGCTGCTACGAGCGCGACGGCGGCCTGTCGGGCTTCGGTCGTGAAATCGTTGCTGAAATGAACCGCGTCGGCATCATGTGCGACCTGTCCCACGTCGGTTCCAAGACCTCCGAAGAAGTCATCCTCGAATCGAAGAAGCCAGTGACTTACTCCCACTGCCTGCCTTCGGGTCTGAAAGAACACCCACGTAACAAATCCGACGCTGAACTCAAGTTCATCGCTGACCACGGCGGTTTTGTCGGTGTGACCATGTTCGCGCCGTTCCTGGCCAAAGGTATCGATTCGACCATCGACGATTACGCCGAAGCCATCGAATACGTGATGAACATCGTCGGCGAAGACGCCATCGGTATCGGCACCGACTTCACCCAGGGTCATGGCCAGGAATTCTTCGAATACCTGACCCACGACAAGGGTTACGCACGCCGCCTGACCAACTTCGGCAAGATCATCAACCCGCTGGGCATTCGCACCGTCGGAGAGTTCCCGAACCTGACCGAAACCCTGCTCAAGCGCGGCCATTCGGAGCGCGTTGTGCGCAAGATCATGGGCGAGAACTGGGTTCGTGTATTAGCGGATGTCTGGGGCGAATAAGCCGCTCGATCTCTGAATTTCTCCCTCTCCCTTCCGCGGAGGGGGCATCCAACAAAATTTTTCTGGAGTTAAGTTTCCATGGCCAAGATCGCCCCGCAATTGCCCATCGAAGTCGACAGCGAGACCGGTGTCTGGACCACCGACGCCCTGCCGATGCTGTACGTGCCGCGCCATTTCTTCGTGAACAACCACATGGGCATCGAGGAAGTGCTGGGCGCTGAAGCCTACGCCGAGATTCTCTACAAGGCTGGTTACAAGTCCGCCTGGCACTGGTGTGAGAAAGAAGCCGAGTGCCATGGCATTGAAGGCGTCGCGGTGTTCGAGCATTACATGAACCGTCTGTCCCAGCGTGGTTGGGGCCTGTTCAAGATTCAGGAAATCGACCTGGATAAAGGCACTTGCAGCGTGAAGCTTGAGCACTCTGCTTTCGTTTACGTGTACGGCAAGGTCGGTCGCAAGGTCGATTACATGTTCACGGGCTGGTTTGCCGGTGCCATGGACCAGATTCTCGCTGCCAAAGGCAGTTCCGTTCGCACCGTGGCCGAGCAGGTTTACGGCGGTTCGGAAGAAGGCCACGAAGATGGTCTGTTCGTCGTAAAACCGTTGTAAGCCGAGGACCGTGAGATGGCTTTCGAAGCAATGTTTCAGCCGATTCAGATCGGCAAACTGACAATCCGCAACCGCGTCCTCAGTACCGCACACGCCGAGGTCTATGCCACCGACGGTGGCATGACCACCGACCGTTACGTGAAGTATTACGAGGAGAAAGCCAAGGGCGGTATCGGCCTGGCCATCTGCGGCGGCTCCTCCACCGTTGCCATCGACAGCCCGCAAAGCTGGTGGAAATCGGTCAACCTGGCGACCGACAAAATCATCCCGCACTTCCAGAATCTGGCCGACGCCATGCACAAGCACGGCGCCAAGATCATGATTCAGATTACCCACATGGGCCGTCGTTCTCGTTGGGACGGCGACCATTGGCCGACGCTGATGTCGCCATCGGGCATCCGTGAGCCGGTGCACCGTGCGACCTGTAAAACCATCGAACCGGAAGAAATCTGGCGGGTGATCGGCAACTACGCCAGCGCCGCTGCCCGCGCGAAAGCCGGTGGTTTGGACGGTGTCGAGCTGTCGGCTGTGCACCAGCACATGATCGACCAGTTCTGGAGTCCGCGGGTCAACAAGCGTACGGACGAGTGGGGCGGCAGCTTCGAAAACCGCATGCGTTTTGGTCTGGAAGTGATCAAGGCCGTGCGTAAAGAAGTCGGTCCTGACTTCTGTGTTGGCCTGCGTATTTGCGGTGACGAATTCCACCCGGACGGTCTCAGCCATGAAGACATGAAAGAGATCGCCAAGTACTACGACCAGACCGGCATGATCGACTTCATCGGTGTGGTGGGCTCGGGTTGCGACACGCACAACACCCTGGCCAACGTGATTCCAAACATGAGTTATCCACCGGAGCCGTTCCTGCATTTGGCGGCCGGTATCAAGGAAGTGGTCAAGGCGCCGGTTCTGCACGCGCAGAACATCAAGGACCCGAACCAGGCAACCCGTATTCTGGAAGGCGGTTACGTCGACATGGTCGGCATGACCCGCGCGCACATCGCTGACCCGCACCTGATCACCAAGATCAAGATGGGCCAGGTTGACCAGATCCGTCAGTGCGTCGGTGCCAACTATTGCATCGACCGCCAGTACCAGGGTCTGGACGTGCTGTGCATCCAGAACGCCGCGACCTCCCGTGAATACATGGGCCTGCCGCACATCATCGAGAAAACCATCGGCGTGAAACGCAAAGTGGTGATCGTCGGTGCCGGCCCGGCGGGGATGGAAGCGGCACGTGTGTCGGCTGAACGTGGCCACGACGTGACCCTGTTCGAGAAGAAAGACGCCATTGGCGGCCAGATCACCACGGCTTCCAAAGCACCACAACGCGACCAGATCGCCGGTATTACTCGCTGGTATCAACTGGAGCTGGCACGTCTGAAGGTCGACCTGCGTTTAGGCACGGCGGCGGACATTCCAACCATCATGGACCTGCGTCCTGATGTGGTGATTCTGGCGGTGGGCGGTCATCCGTTCATCGAGCAGAACGAGCACTGGGGCGCGGCGGAAGGTTTGGTCGTCAGCAGTTGGGACGTGCTTGACGGCAAGGTTGCACCCGCCAAGAACGTGCTGGTCTACGACACCATCTGCGAATTCACCGGGATGTCGGTCGCCGACTTCATGGCCGACAAGGGCAGCCTGGTCGAGATCGTCACCGATGACATCAAGCCGGGTGTGGCCATGGGCGGTACGTCGTTCCCGACGTACTACCGCAGCATGTACCCGAAAGAAATCATCATGACCGGCGACATGATGCTGGAGAAGGTTTACCGCGAAGGCGACAAGCTGGTGGCGGTGTTGGAGAACGAATACACCGGCGCCAAAGAGGAGCGTGTGGTCGATCAGGTGGTCATCGAGAACGGCGTGCGTCCTGACGAAGAGCTGTATTACGGCATGAAGGAAGGCTCGCGCAACAAAGGCCAGATTGACATCGACGCCCTGTTCGCGATCCAGCCGCAACCGTCGTTGAGTCAGGCGGGTGATGGCTACCTGCTGTTCCGCATCGGTGATTGCGTGGCGCAGCGTAATACCCACGCTGCCATCTACGACGCACTGCGACTGTGTAAAGACTTCTAATCGGCGATCTGATCGTTCCTACGCTCCGCGTGGTAACGCTCGCCCATGACGCTCCGCGTCTGCGTTCGAAGCGACGCGGAGCGTCCCGGCAGCATTCCCACGCAGAGCGTGGGAACGATCATCGTGCTTGACCCTGAGTTCTGCGGGAGCTCCCCATGTTAAACACCCTTCTTCCCATCCTGCTGTTCGCCGCCCTGGGTCTTGCGATCCTCGGCGCCTTGCGACGGGTGTCCATGTGGCGCAACGGGCGTGCGTCCAAGGTCGATCTGATCGGCGGCCTGCTGGCCATGCCCAAGCGCTACATGGTCGATTTGCACCACGTGGTCGCGCGGGACAAATACATCGCCAACACCCACGTCGCGACGGCGGGCGGTGCAGTGGCGTCGATTCTGCTGGCGATCCTGGTTCACGGTTTCGGCCTGCATAACCGCATCCTCGGCTATGCGCTGCTGCTGATGTCGGCGGTGATGTTCGTCGGTGCGATTTTCGTTTACAGACGCCGCCTCAACCCGCCGAGCCGCCTGTCCAAAGGCCCGTGGATGCGCCTTCCGAAAAGCCTGCTGGCGTTCTCCGGGTCGTTCTTCCTGGTAACCCTGCCCGTTGCGGGCATCCTGCCGGAAAACTTCGGCGGCTGGCTGCTGGCAGTCATCTTGGGGATCGGCGTGCTGTGGGGCGTTTCCGAATTGTTCTTCGGAATGACCTGGGGCGGCCCGATGAAACACGCCTTCGCCGGTGCGTTACACCTGGCGTGGCACCGTCGCGCCGAGCGTTTTGGCGGCGGCCGCTCCACCGGCCTCAAACCGCTCGATCTGGCAGACCCGACTGCGCCGCTGGGAGTTGAAAAACCCAAGGACTTCACCTGGAACCAACTGCTGGGCTTCGACGCCTGCGTGCAGTGCGGTAAATGCGAGGCTGCGTGCCCTGCATTTGCGGCAGGCCAGCCGCTGAACCCGAAAAAGCTGATTCAGGACATGGTCGTCGGCTTGGCGGGTGGCACCGACGCCAAGTTCGCAGGCAGCCCGTATCCAGGCAAACCAGTAGGCGAGCACGGCGGTAACCCGCATCAACCGATCGTCAACGGTCTGGTCGATGCCGAAACCCTGTGGTCGTGCACCACTTGCCGCGCCTGCGTGGAAGAGTGCCCGATGATGATCGAGCACGTGGACGCCATCGTCGACATGCGCCGTCACCTGACTCTGGAAAAAGGCGCGACCCCGAACAAGGGCGCCGAAGTCCTGGAAAACCTCATCGCTACCGACAACCCGGGCGGCTTCGCGCCGGGCGGTCGTCTGAACTGGGCGGCTGACCTGAACCTCAGCCTGATGAGCGAGAAGAAGACCACTGACGTGCTGTTCTGGGTCGGTGATGGTGCATTCGACATGCGCAACCAGCGCACCCTGCGCGCCTTTGTCAAAGTGCTGAAAGCGGCCAAAGTCGACTTCGCCGTGTTGGGTCTTGAAGAACGCGACAGCGGCGACGTGGCCCGTCGTCTGGGCGATGAAGCCACCTTCCAGATGCTCGCCAAACGCAACATTCAGACGCTGTCCAAATACAGCTTCAAACGCATCGTCACTTGCGACCCGCACAGCTTCCATGTGCTGAAAAACGAGTACGGTGCCTTTGATGGCAACTACCTCGTGCAACACCACAGCACCTACATGTCGGAGCTGATTGGCGACGGCGCGCTTAGCCTTGGTCAGCACAAAGGCAGCAGCGTGACCTATCACGATCCGTGCTACCTGGGTCGCTACAACGGCGAGTACGAAGCACCGCGTCAGGTGCTCAAGGCGCTGGGCATTGAGGTGAAAGAGATGCAACGCTCCGGTTTCCGCTCCCGCTGCTGCGGCGGTGGTGGCGGCGCACCGATCACCGACATTCCGGGCAAGCAACGTATTCCCGATATGCGCATGGAAGACATCCGCGAAACCGGTGCTGAGCTGGTGGCCGTGGGTTGTCCACAATGCACGGCGATGCTGGAGGGCGTGGTCGAGCCGCGTCCGATGATCAAGGACATCGCCGAACTGGTCGCCGACGCGCTGGTGGAAGACGCCGCACCGGCCAAGCCGGCCCCCGTCAAACGTGAACCTGCGGAGGCGCACTGATGAGCGACATTATCCGCCGCGACCCTCGTGCCGAGTGGATCGCCCGCAACCGGCTTCATCCACTGCACGCGGCCATGCAGCCGGTGCAAAGCAGCTGGATGGGACCAAATGGCCTGGTCCGCAAAAATGTACACGGCATTGGCTTCATCGGCCCCAACGGCATCAAGCGCATCGACCGCAGTGGCGCGCAACAGGGCGGCACCACCAAGCGTTCGGCATCGGTTGAAGTGCAACTGCCGCTGCATCAGGTGGCAGAGCCTGCTTTCTATATCGCCGTCGTGCCGGACATGGTCGGCGGCCGCTTGAGCAGCCACGACCGCGATCTGCTGGGGCTGGCCCATGGGTTGGCAGGCAAGGACGGCGCTGTACTGGCCGTGGTCTTTGGCGAGCACAAGGAAAGCGCGTTCGATACAGCGGGCGTTGACCGTTTGCTGATCATGGACGGCGCCGAGTTTGCCGGTTATTCACCCGAGCAACGTATTCAAGGTTTACGCGCTGTGGATAACCAGTTCGATCCACGCCACTGGTTGCTGCCCGACAGCCGCACCGGTGGTGGCGAGTTGGGGCGTCGTTTTGCAGCCAGTTTGGGCGAACGCCCGGCGACACGTGTCTGGCAGGTCAAAGACGAGCAGGCCACAGGCCGCGCAGGCGCTGGGCGTGAAGACATTTCCCGTCCCGTTGCGCGCCTGATTCTGGCGGCTGCCGAATGCGCCGAGCCGGTCAGCGAAACCCGACACGAAGCACTGCCGGTGGAGTTGTCCACAACCATCGCCCGCAGCCTGTCGCGCATCGAAGACCTCGGTGCCGTGGCCGTTGACCCGGCACTTATCCCCATGGCCGAAGCTGAATTCATTTTCTCCGGCGGTAACGGGGTCAAGGACTGGGATCTGTTCCACCGTACTGCCGCAGCGTTGGGCGCGACAGAGGGTGCATCCCGCGTGGCGGTGGACGATGGCTTCATGACTCGCGATCGTCAGGTCGGTGCATCCGGTACCTGGGTCACGGCCCGTGTGTACGTGGCTGTGGGTATCTCTGGTGCCATTCAGCACTTACAAGGCATCGGCGCGTGCGACAAAGTCGTGGCGATCAACATGGACCCGACCTGCGACATGATCAAACGTGCTGATTTGTCAGTGATTGGCGAAAGCGCTGCGGTGATGGATGCACTCATCGAGGCAGTCGAAGCCTACCGGAACGAGGCGAAACGCGATGCAGCCTGACAAAAAACTGCCTGTGGATAAAAGCGCGTTGCACGTCATCAGCCTGGTCTCCATTGGCGCGCACCCGACTTCGGGTCGCCCGCGCCGTGCTGAACAAGACGCCCGCGCCGTTGAACTGGGCTTGCAATTGGCTGGGGATAACTTGCATGTCCTACATGCTGGTAACGCCGAAGAGCCTGCGTTGCGTGCCTACTTGGGGATGGGCCTGAAAGAACTGCACGTCCTCGACCAACCCGAAGGCGCCGACGCGCTGCCGGGGCTGGCCGATTACATCCGCGAGTCCGGCGTCCAAATGGTGCTTGCGGGCACTCAGGCCGAGACCGGCGAAGGCTCGGGCATGTTGCCGTACCTGCTGGCCGAAAAACTTGGCTGGCCGCTTGTGGTGGGCATGGCCGAGGTCGAGTCCATGAGCAACGGCTCCGCCCAAGTGCTGCAAGCCTTGCCACGCGGCCAACGCCGCCGCCTCAAAGTGCGCCTGCCATTTCTCGCCACTGTGGACAACGCCGCACCCAAGCCCCGCCAAAGCGCCTACGGCCCGGCGCAGCGCGGCACGCTGGATGTGGAACAGATCGAAGTCACCATCGACGAGTTATTCACAGGTGCCGAACTGACCCCGGCCAAACCTCGCCCGAAACGTTTGAAGGTGATCAAAGCGAAAAGCGGCGCGGATCGGATGAAAGCTGCGACGGCGAAAGCCAGTGGTGGCGGTGGGCAGGTGCTGAAGGGTGTTACGCCTCAGGAAGGCGCTGCGGCGATTTTGAAGCTGTTGGTGGAGGAGGGAGTGGTTCGGTAGGCCATTCGGTTCGTTCTCACGCAAAAGGCGCCGGTGTGGCGCCTTTTGCATTTAAGACTGTGGGTCATCTACCGCTACTGCCGGCTTGCTGGGGTTGTATCGACGATCATCACGTCAAAGACTTGCTCGATGACCTGACGCGGCCCCTGTTTCAGGCTCCAGGTGAAGAAGACGAGGCAGCCGATGAGCAGTGTGAACAATCCTGATGCTATAAGGCTCTGCGATACGCCTTTCCAGAATCCCGCTCGAGCGGTGCGAATTTCGTTGTTTGCTTTTGCCGAATAGTACTTCCTCAGATCCCTCCAAAAAATATCGCGATGTCAGACGATTCCGAAAACCACGCGAGGTCGGCGCTCTGCTAACGGCCAAGCAACTCTTCTCGCTGTCCGGGCACGCGCTTCGCTTTGCCAAAAATCAGCCGCATCACCAGCTTCCGGTTAGGTTTGCGGGCATAAGCGCGAAATACCCTTCGGTTGCTACTGAGAAATGACACTGTAGGAGCAATGAAGAGTACAGCGAATATCAGCACTGCCAGCACGTCACTGGGGGCGTCTATCGCAAGACCGCTTTGGGTTAACAGCCATCCCGTGAACAGGACGAAGAGGGCGGCCCAAGAAAGTATCGTTCGCATCATGTATGCCTCGCGAGCATGTCGAATCATGGCGTTTGGGTAGAGCACCTTAGCGCTTGCGACAATGAGAAGATGTCAGACGATTCTGATTCGAAGCGTCGCGGCTTTACCCACATACCCACATCCGCTGTTGATTCACCTGTGGATAAACTGTTTGGCTATTGATGAAGCGCCCGATCTGTAAGGCTTTCAGAGCGTTGATTAAATTATGAGCAGGTTATCTGTCTATTTTTTAAAGCTTTTTCCCGTTATGCCTCGTGCTATATCAGGTTGTTTTGCCCACATTCTCTGTTGGCGCTTATGTGGATAAGTTGTTCGCTACATGCCAAGAGCCTTTAAAATCAAGGCATTCACGAAGCTGGTTAAAAAATGATCTATCGGACGGTTTTCTGGCAGGTTTAATCTTGAAACCACTTAAAACTGTCATGAGTGCCTCTTTTCCACAGCAGGTCATGCGGCTATGCGAGTTGCGCACATTCTCTGTTGGTTCCTCTGTGGATAAGGTGTTCGCTCTCACCTGGAGGCCTCGTTGATCAAGGCGTTCAGGCTGTTGATCAAAAAACGACCAGGTCTTTCTCATTTATGTCGGGCTGAATAACCCACGGTTTTTTCTGAGTTTTTGCACAGCCGAATTCCATGTTCCTCACAATTACTGTGGGTTGTGATGTGGATAAGTTGTTTGTGAATGACGAAGAGGTGCGGCGGGATTGATACGAGGCGGGGTTGAGCGTTTTTTGATCAGAACGGGGCGTGAGGTATCCGTTGTGGGAGATTCTATGGTGTCTGGTTAACTGCATTCGCCACCAAGGCGGCTCCCACAAGTATTGCGTCGAATCCAGATTTTTCGTTCACGCCGAACCTGTGGGAGCCGGCTTGCTGGCGAATGCGTTGGCTCAGCCAAATCAGTGCTGAATGACTCTACGCGTTCGCCAGCAAGCTGGCTCCCACAAGGGTAGGAGGCGATGCGGGCCTTACTCGTGATTAACCGCCACGCCCTTCAGATACGGCGCAGGCTCGGCGCCCATGTTTTCAAGCAGCTTGGCGCTGTACCAGTCGATGAAGTTGACCACGCCGAACTCGTAAGTCTTCGAGTAAGGGCCAGGCTGGTAGGCGACGGAGTTGATGCCGCGCTGGTTTTCTTCGGCCAGGCGACGGTCCTGGTCGTTGGTGGCGTCCCAGACTTCGCGCAGGCGGGCGACGTCGTAGTCCACGCCTTCGACGGCGTCTTTGTGCACCAGCCATTTGGTGGTGACCATGGTTTCCTGGGCGCTGATCGGCCACACGGTGAACACGATGACGTGGTCGCCCATGCAGTGGTTCCAGGAGTGCGGCAGGTGCAGGATGCGCATCGAACCCAGATCCGGGTTCTGGATGCGGCCCATGAGCTTCTTGCTGCCTTGCTTGCCGTCCATCGTCATGGAAACGGTGCCTTTGAGCAGCGGCATGCGCACGATGCGGTTACGCAGGCCGAAGCTCTTGTGCAGGTAAGGGATCTTCTCGGCTTCCCACGCGGCGGCGGACTCGGCGACGTGATCCTTGAATTTCTGGTCGGCACGCGGATCGTTGGTGTCGTCCCATTCCAGCAGGGTGTTCAGCAGTTCAGGGTGCGAGCCGCTGCAGTGGTAGCACTCGCGATTGTTTTCCAGCACCAGCTTCCAGTTGGCTTTTTCCATCAAGGTGGTTTGCACTGCCACCTTGGTGTTTTCCATGTCGTACGGTTCCATGTAGTGATTCAGCGTCTGCAGGAACTCGTCGATGGCCGGTGGGTTTTCCGCCAGGCTGATGAAGATATAGCCGCCCGAGACCTTGCAATGCACAGGCTTGAGGCTGAAATTCTTCATGTCGAAGTCGGCGCCCATTTCGGTGCCCGCGTACAGCAGACGGCCATCCAGTTCGTAAGTCCACTGGTGGTACGGGCACACCAGTTTGGCGACTTTGCCTTTCTCTTTGGTGCACAGACGCGAACCGCGGTGACGGCAAACGTTGTGGAAGGCATTGATCGAGCCGTCCGGGGTGCGTACGACGAGGATCGGGTTCTTGCCGATTTCCAGGGTCAAAAAGTTGCCCTTGGCCGGGATTTCGCAGGTCATGCCAGCGATCAGCCATTCTTTTTGAAAGATTTCCTGCATGTCGATTTCAAACAGTCGGTCATCACTGTAGAAAGGCTGCGGCAGCGAGTAGGTGCGCTCGCGGGTTTGCAGCATTTCGGCAGTGGCCTTGCGTGCGGGTTCCAGCGGATCGCCCAGGCTCAGAGTTGCGGTGACGTCCATCTTTCAAGTCCTCAGACCGCAATTTCAGCGGCCTACGAATGTGGCTAATACGGTTGTGTTGTGTGTCTGGCACGCGAGGCGACCGATGCAGCTGTCGCTCATGTTTATGGGTGTAAAAATGTCATAACGATTTAGCGGCGAGTGTGGAGCCGGGCGAGACGTGAACCTTATCCATGGGCGACATGGCCGAATCCGTTTCCGACTACGTAAGCCCTATAGACCGGGGCTGGTCGCCATAAGTATGTGAATGTCGCTGATAGGTAAATAGGCGCGTTGTGCGTTACGCAGAATCGCCACCATAAGAGGCCGACAGGCGGCCGTGGAGAGTAAGCATGTCCCAGAATTTCCTAAACCCGGTTACCACACAGACCTGGGCCAATGGCCGCCACGTGGTGCGGGTCGTCAAAGTGATCCAGGAAACCTGGGACGTACGCACCTTTTGCTTCATGGCTGACCAGCCGATTCTGTTCTTCTTCAAGCCCGGTCAGTTCGTCACGCTGGAGCTGGAAATCGAAGGCGTGCCGATCATGCGCTCCTACACCATTTCCAGTTCGCCGTCGGTGCCGTACAGCTTCTCCGTGACCATCAAACGCGTCCCGGGCGGCAAGGTCTCCAACTGGTTGCACGACAACCTGCACGAAGGCCAGGAATTGGCGGTACACGGGCCGGTCGGGCTGTTTAACGCCATCGACTTTCCGAACCCGAAAATCCTCTACTTGAGCGGCGGCGTCGGTATCACGCCAGTGATGTCCATGGCCCGCTGGTATTACGACACCAACGCCAACGTCGACATGGTGTTCGTCCACAGCTCGCGCTCGCCGAAAGACATCATCTACCACCGCGAGCTGGAGCAGATGGCGTCGCGGATCAACAACTTCTCGCTGCACATCGTCTGTGAGAAACACGGGCTGGGCGAGCCGTGGGCCGGTTATCGAGGCTACCTGAACCAGAAAATGCTGGAGCTGATGGCGCCAGATTTCATGGAGCGTGAAGTGTTCTGCTGCGGCCCGACGCCGTACATGAACGCGGTCAAGCGCTTGCTGGAAGCCAACGGCTTCAACATGGCGCAGTACCACGAAGAATCCTTTGGCGCGACCCCGCCAGAAGCCCGCGCCGACGCTGTGGAGCACGCCGAACAGGCCGCCGAGGCGCCGGAAATCGACGTCGCCGAACTGCATCAGGTCGAGTTCACCGACACGGGCAAGAGCATTCGTGTGGCGCCAGGGGAAACCGTTCACGCGGCAGCCGCCAAGCTGGGGCTGATGATCCCGAAAGCCTGCGGTATGGGCATCTGCGGTACGTGCAAGGTAATGAAGCTGAGCGGCGAAGTGGAGATGGAGCACAACGGCGGCATCACTGATGATGACGTGGAAGAGGGTTACATCCTGTCGTGCTGCAGCGTGCCGAAAGGGGATGTGCGGATCGAGTATTGATTCGAACGAGTTGACTCTTGTGGGAGATTTTATGTTGCCTGGCCACCCGCATTCGCCACCAGGGCGGCTCCCACAGAATCGGCGCCGGTCCTGAATTCATGGCTCGACACAGAGCAGTGTGGGAGCCGCCTTGCTGGCGAAGGCGTTGTGTCATTCACTGAGAATGTGTCTGTTGTTCCGCACTCGCCAGCAAGCCGACTCCCACAGTGTTTATGCGTTGTCGCTCACGGTAACTACAACCTGAACCGCGCCACCATCCCGTTCAAATCCACCGCCAGACGCGACAGCTCATTGCTCGCCGCGCTGGTCTGGTTGGCGCCGGTCGCTGATTGAGTCGACAGGTCGCGAATGTTGACCAGATTGCGATCCACTTCACGGGCCACTTGGGCCTGTTCTTCCGCCGCGCTGGCGATGACCAGGTTGCGCTCGTTGATTTCCACGACCGCGCTGTTAATGGTGTCCAGCGCGACGCCTGCGCCTTTGGCGATGTTCAGCGTCGATTCGGCGCGTTCTGTGCTGCTGCGCATCGAATTCACGGCCTGTTCGGTGCCACCTTGAATGCTGCCGATCATGCGCTCGATTTCGCTGGTCGACTGCTGAGTGCGATGAGCCAGTGCGCGCACTTCGTCCGCCACGACGGCAAAACCACGACCGGCTTCACCCGCGCGGGCAGCTTCGATGGCGGCGTTGAGGGCCAGCAGGTTGGTCTGGTCGGCCAGGCCACGGATCACGTCCAGCACTTTGCCGATGTCGCGGGATTCGTCGGCCAGGTTGCCGATCAGGGTCGCAGTGCCCTGCACGTCGCTGCTCATGCGCTCGATGGCGCTCACGGTTTCCTGTACCAGATCGCGACCGTCGCTGGCCGAAGTGGTGGCGTTTTTCGACGCCTCGGAGGTGCTCACGGCGTTGCGGGCGACTTCTTCGACAGCGCTGGTCATTTCGTTGACCGCAGTGGCGGCTTGCTCGATTTCGTTGTTCTGCTGCGACAGACCGCGAGCGCTTTCGTCGGTGACGGTGTTCAACTCTTCAGCAGCCGACGCCAGTTGAGTGGCCGAACCCGAGATGCGTTGCAGGGTGTCGCGCAATTTGGATTGCATTTTCAGCATGGCGGCCAACAGCCGGCCCGCCTCGTCGGTGCCGTCGACGCGGATGGTTCGGGTCAGATCGCCCTCGGCGATTTCCTCGGCAGCATTCAGCGCCGACGCGATCGGACGGGTGATGCTGTTGGTCAGCAGCCAGGCGAACAGCAGCGTCAGCACGGTGGCGATGATCAGGAGGGTGACGACCATGGTAATCGCCGTCGAATACTGGTCAGACGCCATCTTGTTGGTGTCGTTGAGCTGTTGGGTGTTGATCTCTACCAGCTTGCCCAGCACCACGTTCATCTGGTCGGAATTGGTTTGCAGGTCGTTGTTGAGCAGCGCGGTCAACTCGTCGAGCTTGTTGGCGTTGCTCAACGACTTCATGCGGTCTTCAAGCTGGCGGTAGTCGTTCAGCAGTTTGACGTATTGGTCATACGTGGCTTGCTCTTCAGGCGCGGCGATCAGCTTGACGTAAATGGCGCGAGCATCTTCGATCTGGCGGTTGCGCATGGCCAGTAGTTCGATGGTTTTTTGCTGGGTATCGGTCTCGCGGTTGAGCATCAAGCGATAGGACAGCACGCGCAGACGAATGCTGGCTTCGGTCAGCTTATCCAGCGCCTTGATGCTGGGCATGCTGTTGGTGGCCACGGTTTCGGTGGCATCGTTGATTTTGCTCATCTGGGTCAGCGCAAAGATGCCAAGCACCAGCATCAATAGGCCGATGATGGAAAAACCGAGGAAAGCGCGGGGCGCGATGTTCATATTGCGGAGGGACATGACGGTTCCTGAGAAAGCCGCAATCCATGCGTGCAAAGGGGAGGTTTGAAAGGGGATGCCTGGCTTATCGGTCATACCGCGCAAGACTTGAACCCTTTGGTTCGCTCCTGCGCGCTTATGCCGCAGTGAAGCTCATCTGACGAACAGCAGGAACAAGAGGGGGAAAACGCAGTCAATCACGTCCGTTACGCGTTTGCGCAATTGAAGCAAAAGATGTGCTTTTTCTGGTCGGTGTTGTGGCGTGAATGCCCTGATTTCACTGGTAGCAGGAGTGACTTTTCTTTATCGTACGCGCCCTTTGAAATTTGCCTGAGAAATCAAAATGTTGGAAGCATCCCTTAGCCAGTTGGAAAAGCTCGTCAGTGACCTGGTACAGCAAAATCAGGAACTGCAGAACACGAGCGCGCAACTCGCCCAGGAGTTGAAGCAAGCCAGGGATGAAAACGACAGCCTACAACTGAGCCTGCTGGAGCAGGAAGAGAAGCAGGGCGCCACTGCCGCGCGTATTCAGGCGCTGGTTGACCGGGCCACCAGTGCGAGCGCGGTCAGCGCATGATCATGGATCGTGACTCCACCAAGGTCATTTCCATTCTCGGCAACGAATACACGATCAAGGCACCTGAGGGGCAGGAACAGGCCTTGATGGATGCCGTCATGCTTCTAAAAGCGGCGCTGACCGAGACCAAACGTAATTACCCGGCCCTGATCGGTGACCGCTTGCTGGTGCTGGCGGCGCTGAACCTGTGCTCGAAGCAGGTTGAACTCAAGCAGCAGCATGCGGCTGAGTTGAGCCGGTATGAGGAACAGGTCAGCGCGACGGTTGAGGTGATCGAGAAGACCATCGCGCAGGGGTGAAGGGTCGGAGACGACCGATTGGTTTGCACAATCGATCTGGCTGCCACCTTTCCCTGTGGGAGCGAATTCATTCGCGAAGCGGTGTGTCAGGCAACGGTGATGTTGGGTGTGCCGACGCCATCGCGAATGAATTCGCTCCCACAGGAAGGTTGCGTCTGACCGGACGAATCAAGCCCCCATCACCAACCGAATGTCCGCCGCCAGCTCCCGCACGCGTGACACTTCGGTGTCCCACGAGCACATGAACCGTGCGCCGCCGCTCCCGATGAAGGTGTAGAAACGCCAGCCTTTGGCGGTCAGTGCGGCGATGGCCGCTTCCGACAGTTGCAGGAACACGCCGTTAGCCTGCACCGGGAACATCAGCTCCACGCCGGGAATGTCTTTGACCAGTTCGGCCAGCAACTGCGCGCAGCCGTTGGCGTGGCTGGCGTGTTTGAGCCAGGCATCGTTTTCCAGCAAGCCGACCCATGGCGCGGACAGGAAACGCATCTTCGACGCCAGTTGCCCCGCCTGCTTGCAGCGGTAGTCGAAGTCTTCGGCCAGTTTGCGGTTGAAGAACAGAATCGCCTCACCCACCGCCATGCCGTTTTTGGTCCCGCCGAAACACAGGACGTCGATGCCTGATTTCCAGGTCAGTTCGGCAGGCGAGCAGCCCAGATACGCACAGGCGTTGGCGAAGCGGGCGCCGTCCATGTGCAGGTTCAGGCCCAGTTCCTTGCAGGTTTCGCTGATGGCTTTCAGCTCTTCTGGCAGATAGACGCTGCCGACTTCGGTCGCCTGGGTCAGCGTCACAACGCGGGGTTTGGGGTAATGAATATCGGCGCGCTTGAGTGCGACTTCGCGAATCGAGGCGGGCGTCAGCTTGCCGTTCTCGCTACGGGCGGTCAGCAATTTCGAGCCGTTGGAGAAAAATTCCGGAGCGCCGCATTCGTCGGTTTCGACGTGGGCGGTTTCAGAGCAGATGACGCTGTGGTAACTCTGGCACAGCGATGACAGGGCCAGCGAGTTGGCGGCCGTTCCGTTGAAGGCAAAAAACACTTCACAGTCGGTCTCGAACAACTGACGGAATTGATCGGCAGCGCGCGCTGTCCATTGGTCGTCGCCATAGGCGCGTTGATGCCCGTGGTTGGCTTGCTCCATCGCCGCCCAGGCTTCCGGGCAGATTCCCGAATAGTTGTCGCTGGCAAACTGCTGGCTTTGGTCTGACATGGCCGGTTCCTTGTAATCGAAGGCTGGGACTGTAACCAAGAATCGAGGGTTTGGTCATGCATTCTTGCGTCGGAAAGTTCAGCAAAACAGTAGGGTGAAATGAGCGAAACGACATCAGCGGTCCGCCCTGTGCGTGATCGGGCACTGGACCTGCTCAAGTGGTTGGCGATATTGAGTATGGTCATGGACCATCTGCGCTATGTCGGGTGGCACGTGGACTGGCTGTATGTGCCGGGGCGTATGGCGTTCGCGTGGTTTTGCCTGGCAATTGCGGTGAACGTCGGACGAGGTTCGGCGCAGCCCCGTGTGAGTTGGAAATATCTGACGTGGCTGGCCGTATTTTCCGTGGTCTCGGAGTTCCCGTATCGGCTGTTCATGGCGGACGAAGTAACGACGTTCAATGTGTTGCCGACGCTGGCGCTGGGATTGCTGGTTGCACAGGGCGCCATCCATCGCTCATGGCAGGCTCGGATTTTTGGGTTTATGGCGCTGGGCATCGGCGTCGCTTTTGCGCCGCAACTGATGTTTGGCGCCTTCGGCGTGCTGCTACCGACGGCGTTTTTGCTGGTGCTGCGTGGGTCGCTGTGGCTGGCGGTGGTGCCGGGGATTGTGTGTTTATTGAGCAATGAGTGGTCGAAGATTATTGATGGGATGTTGTGGGGCGATCCGATTTCAATTGGTGCCTTGATCACCTGTTTGCTGGGGCCTTGGCTGGGGTTGGCGATATTACGCTGGCGTCCGGGTTTCGATGTCTGGCCAATGCGCAGGTGGGCGTATCTGATTTATCCGCTGCATTTTTTGCTCCTGTACGCGCTGCGAACGCTGATCCTGTAGGAGCGGGCTGATCTGAGATCCTTGTAGACAAACCGCCATCACGACGCTTATCTTCCGCACCAGGCCACCGCAGTGGCCAGCGTCGCTCGGACGGTTCCGGGCGCTTACGTCTTCTTGAGGTTTCCATGGCTGACCACGGTTCGCCGCGCCGCTTTGCGCGTATCGATCGACTCCCCCCTTACGTGTTCAACATCACTGCCGAGCTGAAAATGGCCGCTCGTCGTCGTGGTGAGGACATCATCGACCTGAGCATGGGCAACCCCGATGGGGCAACGCCGCCGCATATCGTCGAAAAACTGGTCACCGTCGCCCAACGTGAAGACACTCACGGCTACTCGACTTCGCGTGGCATTCCGCGTCTGCGTCGGGCGATCTCTACTTGGTACAAAACCCGCTACGAGGTCGATATCGACCCCGAAAGCGAAGCTATCGTCACCATCGGCTCGAAAGAAGGGCTGGCGCATTTGATGCTCGCCACCCTCGATCAGGGCGATACGGTGCTCGTACCAAACCCCAGCTACCCGATTCACATCTACGGCGCCGTGATCGCCGGGGCGCAGGTGCGCTCTGTGCCACTGATTCCGGGCGTGGACTTCTTCGCCGAGCTGGAAAAAGCCATTCGTGGTTCGATCCCCAAACCGAAGATGATGATCCTGGGCTTCCCGTCCAACCCGACCGCCCAGTGCGTCGAATTGGACTTCTTCGAGCGCGTGGTCGCGCTGGCCAAACAGTACGACGTGCTGGTGGTTCACGACCTGGCCTACGCTGACATCGTCTACGACGGCTGGAAAGCCCCGTCGATCATGCAGGTGCCGGGCGCCAAGGACATTGCGGTGGAGTTCTTCACCCTGTCCAAGAGCTACAACATGGCGGGCTGGCGGATTGGTTTCATGGTCGGCAATCCTGAGTTGGTCAGCGCACTGGCGCGGATCAAGAGCTACCACGACTACGGGACCTTCACCCCACTGCAGGTCGCGGCCATTGCTGCACTGGAGGGCGATCAGCAGTGTGTGCTCGACATCGCCGAACAGTACCGTCAGCGCCGCAACGTGCTGGTCAAAGGTCTGCACGAGTTGGGCTGGATGGTGGAAAACCCGAAAGCGTCGATGTACGTCTGGGCCAAGATTCCCGAGGCCTATGCTCATCTGGGGTCGCTTGAGTTCGCCAAGAAGCTGCTGGCTGAGGCCAAGGTGTGCGTATCGCCGGGCGTCGGTTTTGGTGAGTACGGCGACGATCACGTGCGTTTTGCGTTGATCGAGAACCAGGACCGGATTCGTCAAGCGGTTCGCGGTATTCGCGGCATGTTCAGGGCCGACGGATTGTTGCCAGCCAAATCGGTCTGATTGCGACATCGTCTCCTCTAAAAATCCCCGGCCCAGCCCGGGGATTTTTTGTTTGAACCTGATCGTTCCCACGCTCCGCGTGGTAACGCCGCCTCGGGCGCTCTGCGCCCTCTACCGCAGTGACGCAGAGCGTCACGAGATGCATTCCCACGCGGAGCGTGGGAACGATCAAAAAGGGTGTCGCAATCGCGCATCTGCCGGTCTCTCCAAACCCATGTCGTAAACGCGCCTTTGCGTGGCGTGCGTAGGCATCTGGTCTGTTTGCGTCAGCCCTAGTATCGCCATCAAAGAGCGATTCAAAAGCTCTGACACGACAATTCAGGCGCCGCGCCGCCGCTGGGAGATCCGCGATGTTCAGCAAGCAAGACCAAATCCAGGGTTACGACGATGCACTGTTGGCAGCGATGAATGCCGAAGAGCAGCGTCAGGAAGATCACATCGAGCTGATCGCCTCGGAAAACTACACCAGCAAGCGCGTGATGCAGGCCCAGGGCAGCGGCCTGACCAACAAATACGCAGAAGGCTACCCGGGCAAGCGTTACTACGGCGGCTGCGAATACGTCGACAAAGTCGAGCAACTGGCTATCGACCGCGCCAAGCAACTGTTCGGTGCTGACTACGCCAACGTGCAGCCGCACTCCGGTTCTTCGGCCAACAGCGCCGTTTACCTGGCACTGCTGCAAGCGGGCGACACCATTCTGGGCATGAGCCTGGCCCACGGCGGTCACCTGACTCACGGCGCCAAAGTGTCGTCCTCGGGCAAGCTCTACAACGCTGTTCAATACGGCATCGACACTACCACCGGTCTGATCGACTACGACGAAGTCGAGCGTCTGGCCGTTGAGCACAAGCCAAAAATGATCGTCGCCGGTTTCTCGGCGTACTCGAAGACTCTGGACTTCCCACGCTTCCGTCAGATCGCTGACAAAGTCGGTGCGCTGCTGTTCGTCGACATGGCCCACGTGGCCGGTCTAGTCGCTGCTGGCCTGTACCCGAACCCGCTGCCGTACGCTGACGTGGTCACCACCACCACCCACAAAACCCTGCGCGGTCCACGTGGCGGTCTGATCCTGGCCAAGTCCAACGAAGAGATCGAAAAGAAACTGAACGCCGCCGTATTCCCGGGCGCTCAAGGTGGCCCGCTGATGCACGTCATCGCAGCCAAAGCCGTGTGCTTCAAGGAAGCGCTGGAGCCGGGTTTCAAAGCCTACCAACAGCAAGTGATCGAAAACGCCCAGGCCATGGCGCAGGTGTTCATCGATCGCGGTTACGACGTAGTTTCCGGTGGCACCGACAACCACCTGTTCCTCGTCAGCCTGATCCGTCAGGGCCTGACCGGTAAAGATGCCGATGCCGCTCTGGGCCGCTCGCACATCACCGTCAACAAAAACGCCGTACCGAACGACCCACAATCGCCGTTCGTGACCTCGGGCCTGCGTATCGGCACCCCGGCGGTCACCACCCGCGGTTTCAAAGTTACCCAGTGCGTCACGCTGGCCGGCTGGATCTGCGACATTCTCGACAACCTCGGCGATGCCGATGTCGAGGCCAATGTTGCCAGCCAAGTCGCCGCGCTGTGCGCCGATTTCCCGGTTTACCGCTGAGTCAGGAGTCGCACCATGCAGCATTACTCGGGCTTCGGCCTCTTCAAACACTCCCTCAGCCACCACGAAAACTGGCAGCGCATGTGGCGCACCCCGACCCCTAAAAAGGTCTACGACGTGGTCATCGTTGGCGGTGGCGGTCACGGTCTGGCGACCGCGTACTACCTGGCCAAAGAGCACGGCATCACCAACGTGGCCGTGGTCGAGAAAGGCTGGCTGGGCGGCGGCAACACGGCCCGTAACACCACCATCGTGCGCTCCAACTACCTGTGGGACGAATCGGCCCACTTGTATGAACATGCGATGAAACTGTGGGAAGGCCTGTCGCAGGATCTCAACTACAACGTCATGTTCTCCCAGCGCGGTGTGTACAACCTGTGCCACACCCTGCAAGACATGCGTGACTCCGAGCGTCGTGTCAGCGCCAACCGCCTGAACGGCGTCGATGGCGAACTGCTGAACGGCAAACAAGTGGCGGAAGAGATTCCGTACCTGGATTGCTCGAAGAACACCCGTTACCCAATCATCGGCGCGACCGTTCAACGTCGCGGCGGTGTCGCCCGTCACGACGCCGTGGCCTGGGGCTTTGCCCGCGCCGCTGACGCACTGGGCGTTGACCTGATTCAACAGACCGAAGTCATTGGCTTCCGCAAGGAAAACGGCGTCTGCGTCGGTGTTGAAACCAACAAAGGCTTCATCGGCGCCAAGCGCGTCGGCGTGGTGACCGCCGGTAACTCCGGTCACATGGCCAAACTCGCGGGCTTCCGCCTGCCGGTCGAATCGCATCCGCTGCAAGCGCTGGTGTCCGAGCCGATCAAACCGATCATCGATAGCGTGATCATGTCCAACGCCGTTCACGGTTACATCAGCCAGTCCGACAAGGGCGACCTGGTGATCGGCGCGGGTATCGACGGCTGGGTCGGCTACGGCCAGCGCGGTTCGTACCCGGTGATCGAACACACCATCCAGGCCATCGTCGAGATGTTCCCGGTCCTGTCCCGAGTGCGCATGAACCGTCAGTGGGGCGGCATCGTCGACACCACACCGGACGCGTGCCCAATCATCTCCAAGACGCCGGTTCCGAACATGTTCTTCAACTGCGGTTGGGGTACGGGTGGCTTCAAGGCCACGCCGGGTTCGGGCAACGTCTTCGCTGCCAGCCTGGCAAAAGGTGAAATGCACCCATTGGCCAAACCGTTCTCAATCGACCGTTTCCACAACGGCGCATTGATCGACGAACACGGCGCTGCAGCCGTAGCCCACTAACAGGAGACCCAAATCATGTTGCACATCTTCTGTCCTCACTGTGGCGAACTGCGCTCCGAAGAGGAATTCCACTCGTCCGGCCAGGCTCACATCCCGCGTCCGCTGGACCCGGCCGCCTGCACCGACGAACAGTGGGGCGACTACATGTTCTTCCGCGACAACCCGCGCGGCATCCACCACGAACTGTGGATTCACGCTGCCGGTTGCCGTCAGTACTTCAACGCCACGCGTGACACCGTGACTTACGAAATTCTCGAAACCTATCTGATTGGTACCAAGCCACAGTTTGTAAATCCTGTGCCTGCGGTCGGAAAGGGAGACAAAGCATGAGCCAGTCCAATCGTCTGCCTAACGGCGGTCGCATCGACCGCAGCAAGGTTTTGAACTTCAACTTCAACGGCCAGACGTACCAAGGCTTTGAAGGCGACACCCTGGCCGCAGCTTTGCTGGCCAACGGCGTCGACATCATTGGTCGTAGTTTCAAATACTCGCGTCCTCGCGGCATTTTCGCAGCGGGCGCCGAAGAGCCGAACGCTGTATTGCAGATCGGCGCGACCGAAGCTACCCAGATTCCGAACGTGCGCGCCACGCAACAAGCACTGTACTCGGGCCTGGTTGCCACCAGCACCAACGGCTGGCCAAGCGTGAACACCGACGTGATGGGGATTCTTGGCAAGGTCGGCGGCAAGTTGATGCCACCGGGCTTCTACTACAAAACCTTCATGTACCCGCAATCGTTCTGGATGACTTACGAGAAGTACATTCGTAAGGCAGCCGGTCTTGGCCGTTCGCCGACCGAAAACGATCCGGACACTTACGACAACATGAACCACCACGCCGACGTGCTGGTGGTCGGCGCAGGCCCTGCCGGTCTGGCCGCAGCATTAGCGGCTGCACGCAGCGGCGCCCGTGTGATCATTGCTGACGAACAGGAAGAGTTCGGCGGCAGCCTGTTGGACTCCCGCGAAAGCCTCGACGGCAAGCCTGCCGCTGAGTGGGTGGCCACTGTCGTTGCCGAGCTCAAAGGCCTGAAAAACGTCGTGCTGCTGCCACGCGCTACCGTGAACGGCTACCACGACCACAACTTCCTGACCATTCATGAGCGTCTGACCGATCACCTCGGCGACCGCGCACCGATTGGCCAGGTACGTCAGCGTCTGCACCGCGTTCGCGCCAAGCGCGTGGTCCTGGCGACCGGTACTCACGAGCGTCCACTGGTTTACGGCAACAACGATGTGCCGGGCAACATGCTGGCCGGTGCCGTGTCGGTTTACGTCCGTCGTTATGGCGTGGCGCCAGGCAAGAAGCTGGTGCTGTCGACCAACAACGATTACGCCTACCGCGTGGCGCTGGACTGGCTCGACGCCGGGCTGCAAGTGGTCGCCGTCGCCGATGCCCGTCACAATCCACGTGGCGCACTGGTGGAAGAAGCCCGCGCCAAGGGCATCCGCATCCTGACCGGCAGCGCCGTGATCGAAGCCCGTGGTAGCAAGCGCGTCAGCGGTGCCCGCGTGGCAGCTATCGACGTGCGTGCACACAAAGTCACCAGCCCAGGCGAGTGGCTCGACTGCGACCTGATCGCCAGCTCCGGCGGTTACAGCCCGGTAGTTCACCTGGCCTCGCACTTGGGCGGCAAGCCAGTCTGGCGTGAAGACATCCTCGGTTTCGTGCCGGGTGAAGCTCCACAGAAACGCGTCTGCGTCGGCGGCATCAACGGCGTATACGCGCTGGGCGACGCGCTGGCCGATGGTTTCGAAGGTGGCGTGCGCGCCGCGACCGAAGCAGGCTTCCAGCCGGTGGAAGGTGTGATTCCGAAGGCCCTGAGCCGCGTTGAAGAGGCGACGCTGGCGATGTACCAGGTGCCGCATGAGAAGGGCACCTCCCGTGCGCCGAAGCAATTCGTCGACCTGCAGAACGACGTCACCGCCGCCGCCATCGAACTGGCGACCCGCGAAGGTTTCGAGTCGGTCGAGCACGTCAAA
The DNA here is from genome assembly GCF_044900175.1 of Pseudomonas sp. NPDC088444. NCBI lineage: Bacteria > Pseudomonadati > Pseudomonadota > Gammaproteobacteria > Pseudomonadales > Pseudomonadaceae > Pseudomonas > Pseudomonas sp. NPDC088444. Next base: position 82,356 of record NZ_JBJDNK010000009.1, on the reverse strand, counting down.
CGCTACACCGCACTGGGCTTCGGTACCGATCAGGGCAAGCTGGGCAACGTCAACGGTCTGGCCATCGCGGCCCGTTCGCTGAACGTCACCATCCCTGAGATGGGCACCACCATGTTCCGCCCGAACTACACGCCGATCACCTTCGGTGCGATCGTCGGTCGTCACTGCGGTCACATCTTCGAGCCTGTGCGCTTCACCGCGCTGCACGCCTGGCACGTCAAGAACGGCGCCGAATTCGAAGACGTCGGTCAGTGGAAACGTCCGTGGTACTTCCCGAAAGCCGGTGAAGACATCCATGCCGCCGTGCGCCGCGAATGCAAAGCCGTGCGCGACAGCGTCGGCCTGCTGGACGCTTCGACCCTCGGCAAGATCGACATTCAAGGCCCGGATGCCCGCGAGTTCCTGAACCGCATCTACACCAACGCCTGGACCAAACTGGACGTGGGCAAGGCGCGTTACGGCCTGATGTGTAAAGAAGACGGCATGGTCTTCGACGACGGCGTCACCGCTTGCGTCGCCGACAACCACTTCATCATGACCACCACCACTGGCGGCGCAGCTCGCGTCCTGCAATGGCTGGAGATCTATCAGCAGACCGAATGGCCTGATCTGAAGGTGTACTTCACCTCGGTGACCGACCACTACGCGACCCTGACCCTGTCTGGCCCGAACAGCCGCAAGCTGCTCAGCGAAGTGACCGACATCGATCTGGACCGCGAAGCCTTCCCGTTCATGACCTGGAAAGAAGGTCTGGTGGCTGGCGTTCCGGCTCGCGTGTTCCGGATTTCGTTTACCGGTGAGCTGTCCTACGAGGTCAACATCCAGGCCGACTACGCCATGGGCGTTCTGGAAAAAATCGCCGAGGCAGGCAAGAAGTACAACCTGACCCCGTACGGCACTGAAACCATGCACGTGCTGCGGGCCGAGAAGGGCTTCATCATCGTCGGCCAGGACACTGACGGTTCGATGACCCCGGATGACCTGAACATGGGCTGGTGCGTCGGTCGCACCAAACCGTTCTCGTGGATCGGCCAGCGCGGCATGGCTCGCGAAGACTGTGTACGTGAGGATCGCAAGCAATTGGTCGGCCTCAAGCCGGTCGATCCGAACAAGTGGCTGCCGGAAGGCGCGCAACTGGTGTTCGATCCGAAGCAGTCGATTCCGATGACCATGGTCGGCCACGTGACGTCGAGCTACGCGGCAAACTCGCTGGGTTATTCGTTTGCCCTCGGTGTGGTCAAAGGCGGTCTGAAGCGCATGGGTGAGCGCGTGTTCTCGCCACAGGCGGACGGCAGCGTGATCGAGGCAGAAATCGTGTCCTCGGTGTTCTTCGATCCGAAGGGTGACCGGCAGAACGTGGAGTAAAGGCTGGGCGAGCGCGGTGCCTTTGATGTACCGCGTGGCCTGATCGATTCGCCAGCAAGCCGGCTCCCACAGACTGCATTCCATTGTGGGAGCCGGCTTGCTGGCGAAGAGGCCATCCGAAACACCACAAATGTTGCGTCAACTGGAACAACAGAATTCAAGACAGGTGCTTTATGACCACAGCCAACGTTTACCAACAGCGGCCAACGACCGACGTCAAAGCCGAGTCGCCACTGTTTCACGCCGACCTGAAAAGCCTGGTCGGCAAAGGCCGCACCAACCCGGGTGTGGTGCTGCGCGAGAAAAAACTGCTGGGCCATCTGACCATTCGTGGCGATGCCCATGATCCGGCCTTCGCCGCCGGTGTACACAAAGCGCTGGGCATGGAACTGCCTGCCGCGTTGACGCTGGTGTCCAGCGGCGACAGCTCGATCCAGTGGATGGGGCCGGATGAGTGGCTGCTGATCGTGCCAACCGGCGAAGAGTTCACCGTTGAGCAGAAACTGCGCGAAGCGCTGGCGGGCCTGCACATTCAGGTGGTCAACGTGTCGGGCGGCCAGTCGATTCTGGAACTGACCGGCCCGAACGTGCGTGACGTGCTGATGAAGTCCACCAGCTACGACGTGCACCCAAACAACTTCCCGGTGGGCAAGGCAGTGGGCACCGTGTTCGCCAAGTCGCAACTGGTGATTCGTCGTACGGGCGAAGAGACCTGGGAACTGGTGATCCGCCGCAGCTTTGCGGATTACTGGTGGTTGTGGTTGCAGGATGCGAGTGCCGAGTACGGTTTGGGCATTGCAGCCTGAAGAGTGTCACGCGCCATCTGTGGGAGCGTGGTTTGTTGATCGTGCCCACGCAGAGCGTGGGCACGATCCACGATTGAGGAGAGAGTATGAGCCGCGCACCCGATACCTGGATTCTGACTGCCGATTGCCCCAGCGTGCTGGGCACGGTGGATGCGGTGACGCGCTTTTTGTTCGAGCAGGGCTGCTACGTCACCGAGCACCATTCGTTTGATGATCGGCTGTCCAGCCGCTTTTTCATTCGTGTCGAATTCCGTCAGCCGGAGGGTTTCGATGAAGCTTCATTCCGCGCAGGTTTGAGCGAACGTGCCAATGCCTTTGGCATGAACTTCGAGCTGACAGCGCCGAACTACCGGCCAAAAGTGGTGATCATGGTCTCCAAGGCCGATCACTGCCTGAACGACTTGCTCTACCGTCAACGCATCAACCAACTGTCGATGGACGTGGTCGCTGTGGTCTCCAACCACCCCGATCTCGAACCGCTGGCTCGCTGGCATGAGATTCCCTACCACCATTTCCCACTCGACCCTAACGACAAGCCTGCGCAGGAAGCGAAGGTCTGGCAGGTGATCGAAGAATCCGGCGCTGAACTGGTGATCCTCGCCCGCTACATGCAAGTCCTGTCGCCAGAGCTGTGCCGCAAGCTCGACGGCAAGGCGATCAACATTCACCACTCGCTGCTGCCGGGCTTTAAAGGCGCCAAGCCGTACCACCAGGCCTACAACAAAGGCGTGAAACTGGTCGGCGCGACGGCACATTACATCAACAACGATCTGGACGAAGGTCCGATCATCGCCCAAGGCGTCGAGGTGGTGGATCACAGTCACTACCCTGAAGACCTGATCGCCAAAGGCCGCGACATCGAGTGTCTGACCCTGGCGCGAGCGGTGGGGTATCACATCGAGCGGCGGGTGTTCCTGAATGCCAACAGGACCGTCGTTCTTTGAATGATCGTTCCCACGCTCCGCGTGGGAACGATCAACGATCAACGATCAACAATCATCAGCAACAAACGAAACACCCAGAGCAACCACTGCGTTGCGGCAACACCCAAGCAACGCATTTCTCCGCTACACAGCTGCATCCATAAAAACAATTCAGCGAGGTGAAAGCATGTCTGGTAATCGTGGTGTGGTGTATCTCGGCGCAGGCAAGGTCGAAGTACAGAAGATCGACTATCCCAAAATGCAGGACCCGCGCGGGAAGAAGATCGAGCACGGTGTCATCCTGCGCGTAGTCTCTACCAACATCTGTGGTTCGGACCAACACATGGTTCGCGGTCGCACCACTGCTCAAGTCGGTCTCGTACTGGGCCATGAGATCACGGGCGAAGTGGTCGAAAAGGGCAGTGACGTCGAAAACCTGAAAATCGGCGATCTGGTTTCCGTTCCCTTCAACGTTGCTTGCGGCCGCTGCCGGTCCTGCAAGGAACAACACACAGGCGTCTGCCTGACCGTCAACCCGGCCCGTGCCGGTGGCGCTTACGGTTATGTCGACATGGGCGACTGGACCGGTGGCCAGGCCGAGTACGTGCTGGTGCCGTACGCCGACTTCAACCTGCTCAAACTGCCGAATCGCGACAAGGCCATGGAGAAAATCCGTGACCTGACGTGCCTCTCCGACATCCTGCCGACCGGTTACCACGGTGCCGTGACCGCAGGCGTTGGTCCCGGCAGCACCGTTTACGTGGCCGGTGCAGGCCCGGTCGGTCTGGCCGCCGCAGCGTCGGCTCGCCTGCTGGGTGCTGCTGTGGTGATCGTGGGCGACCTTAACCCGGCGCGTCTGGCTCACGCCAAAGCACAGGGTTTTGAAGTGGTCGATCTGTCGAAAGACACCCCGCTGCATGAGCAGATCGTTGACATCCTCGGCGAGCCGGAAGTGGATTGCGCCGTCGACGCGGTCGGTTTTGAAGCCCGTGGTCATGGCCATGAAGGCGCCAAGCACGAAGCCCCGGCCACCGTGCTCAACTCGCTGATGCAAATCACTCGCGTCGCAGGCAAGATCGGTATTCCGGGCCTGTACGTGACCGAAGATCCGGGTGCTGTGGACGCAGCGGCCAAAATCGGTGCGCTGAGCGTGCGTTTCGGCCTAGGCTGGGCGAAGTCCCACAGCTTCCACACCGGCCAGACTCCGGTCATGAAATACAACCGCGCCCTGATGCAAGCCATCATGTGGGACCGCATCAACATCGCTGAAGTGGTGGGCGTACAGGTCATCAGCCTGGACGATGCGCCACGGGGTTACGGCGAGTTCGATGCAGGTGTGCCGAAGAAATTCGTGATCGACCCGCACAAGATGTTCAGCGCGGCCTGACGCCTTCGCCACCAAGGCGGCTCCTACAAGGGTTGTGCAGTAGCCAGTGCAAAGGCGGCCTTCGGGTCGCCTTTTTTGTGGCTGTCTTTCCGGGTTCTCGGTCTGCGTGCTGTTGTCGTCGCAGGTTTCGTGATATTCAAGCCAGCTTGTTCAACAAGGAAGTGAGTGGTGCAATGCTGATCGACGCACTCAAGATGTCTCTGCAGGGCTATGCGGTTCTTGGTTTTGTGCTGTACCTCGTTGGCGCGGTGGCGATTTTTTCGCTGTTCGCCTTCGTTTATACCCGTCTGACACCCCATGCCGAATTTGCGCTCATTCGTGAAGGCAATACGGCTGCCTCCGTGGCGCTGTCCGGGGCGATGATCGGGTTTGCGATCCCGGTCGCCAGTGTCATTTCCCATTCGATTTCCCTGCTCGATTTTCTGGTCTGGGCGCTGATCGCTTCGCTGGTGCAGCTGCTGGTGTTCGGCTGCGTGAGCCTGGTGCTCAAAGGGCTGTCCAGCCGAATCGAGAAAGGAGAAATGGCCGCTGCGATTCTGGTGGCGGCGATTTCCGTGAGCATTGGTCTGCTCAACGCGGCCTGCATGACGCCACCGGTCTGAGGGGAATGCCATGAAGCGCAGTGCAACTGTTCGTCTGGCCGCATTGGGCAGCATCCCGCTGGCCTTGGCGTTTTGTCACGGGGAGCGACGACCGACCCGCACGATCACCGAAACCGCCCAATACACCTCGATGGACGCCTGCACCGCAGCGGGCGTTGCCGTGGACGTTTGCAGCGACGCGTACAAGACGGCTTACGAGACTCATCGAAAGCGGGCGCCGTCCTACAACAACGTCGCCGATTGCGAAGCGGACTACGCCATTGGTACGTGTATCGACCGATCGGACAATGGCCGCATCATGCCCGCGGTAACCGGATTTGCAGTTACCACACAGCGGGATGTTCCTGATGATCAGCAGACATCATCCAGTGGCGGCGGGAGTTCTCACGGGTACGGCAGCAGTTTCTGGCGCTGGGTGAGTCTGGGGGACGATGGGGTTCGCTATTACAGCGAGCCCACTTATCGCGAAAGCGTCGGTAAGGATGGCTCGCGAATGGTGACGCTGAATCAGCAACTGAATGATGGCAAAGCGTTCGCCAAGGCCAAAAGCGGCAGGTTCAACATTTCCAGCCCGCAGTCATTCGCCACCAGCGCACGCTTGGCCAGTGCCGAGCCGGTACGAATCAGCCGAGGCGGCTTTGGTTCGCGCGGCGGTTTTGGGTTTGGTGGCTGAGGGGCGTTTCCAATGAAGAGAGTTCGCATCGCCCCCCGCGCCGATTGGCGAGAAACCGCAGCGCAGTTCGGTTTTGGCTTTCACACCTTCGACGGAGAACCGTACTGGGACGAGTCCGCCTATTACCAGTTCTCTCTCGAACAGATCGAGCGGGATCTGGAAGACCCGACCCTTGAGATCCACCAGATGTGCCTGGACCTGGTGGCTCGGGTGGTCGAGAGCGAACAACTGCTCGAACGGCTGGCCATCCCCGCTGCCTACCACGACCTGATACGTCGCTCATGGAAGGCGCGGCAGCCCCATTTGTATGGGCGCATGGACCTGAGCTATGACGGCCACGGCCCCGCCAAACTGCTGGAAACCAATTACGACACGCCCACCTCGCTGTACGAGGCGAGCTTTTTTCAGTACCTGTGGCTGGATCAGCAGATGCAGCGCGGCCAACTCAGCCCGGACTGTGATCAGTTCAACAGCCTTGAAGAAAAACTGTCGGAGCGGTTCAAGGCGTTTCGCTTCAAGCCTCCATTTCATTTCTCTTCTATTCGTGGCTCGATCGAGGACCGTGGCACGGTCGATTACTTGCGTGATATCGCCCATGAAGCTGGGCTGGACACCCGGATGATCGCCATCGAAGACATCGGGCTGAGCAATCTTGGTCAGTTTGTCGATGAACAGAATGCGCCGATCAACACCCTGTTCAAGCTGTACCCTTGGGAACATATGTTTCAGGAAGCTTTTGGTCCGGCCATCGACCAAAGCGGCACCCAATTCGTCGAGCCAGCCTGGAAAGCCATTCTGTCGAACAAAGGCGCGCTGGCGTTGCTGTGGGAGTTGCACGAGGGGCACCCGAACCTGCTGGCAACTTATTTCGACAATGACCCGACTCGCCCACTGGACAACGGCTGGGTGCGTAAGCCCTTCTTTTCTCGCGAAGGCGCCAACATCGAAATTCGTACCGACAAGGGGCGCCGTGTTTATCAAGGTGGACCTTATGGCGATGGGCCGTGCATCCGGCAGCGATTTCACGCCTTGCCGTGTTTCGACGGGAACTACACCGTGATTGGCAGTTGGATGATCGGTGATCAGCCTGCCGGTATCGGCATTCGTGAAGACGACTCCCTGATCACCATGGACACGAGTCGTTTCCTGCCTCACGTCATTCTCTGATCACCCTTGATTGCGTATCCCTCAGGCGATCTTTGGGTCGCCTTTTTTGCGGCTTTTTGTAAGTCGAGTCGCTTGATGGTGTAGGTCAATTCTGCAAGTGCATGAGGAATTTTTGATTTCTATACCAGCTTGTTTCTGAGCGGTGGGGAGCGTGTTATTTGTCCGCCCGGTTTTTTCTGGGGCAGGACGCAGATGTTGCTAGGGATGTTGAAAGCACCTTTTTGGGTGGGTGCTGTGACAGGGCTAATGGCATTGCCGGGGGCGTTGGCGAATACGGATGTTGAGCCAGGCGCGCAACGCTGGATCACTTCCACGGTATTTTTCGAAAACGCCAACGCGTGCATGTGGGCAGGTGTGCCGACGCGAGTGTGCCAGGCAGGTTACCGCTCGGCGTATCGGCAACACGTGCGCATTGCCCCAGCCTATCGGGAGCGTGAAGACTGCGAGGCAGACTTTGCGCCTGGCGAATGCTTTGTCAGTGGTGCTTCTCACCTGTGGTCTCCCTGGTTGTCGGGGTTCTCTCTGATCACGCATGCACGACTGCCGCCATCCGCGCTTCAAGCGCAACGTGTCAGCCAGATGCCCATGGGTCAGCTAAATCGAACGTGGTCTCAGCATTTGCAGGGCGTCAGCCAGTCGCCGGAGCTTGTGACGCAGGTGCGGTATTTCAGTGCGCCTTTGTATTGGGAGCGGGATCACCAAGGAGGGTTTCGTCTGACAACATTGCTTGAAAAACTGCGCAGCGGAGAGCGGTTCGCCAAAGCGTTCAGCAAGCGTCCACCGGTCAATGCGGGCTCTGCGTTGTGGACGCGGCAATTGGCGAGGGTCTTCGAGCCGCAACGGCTGATGGATGCGGGAATACCCTGAATCTTCGTGAGCGCGTCGGACATCGGCTCGTTTGAACTTCTTTTCGGGCCACGGTCCAACGCGTGTTTATCCGGCCATGGCCGGTGTTTCTGGAATGTGAGCTGGAAAGTGAGGTGGGTGCAAATGAACGTTTCAATAAAGGTCGCACAGAAAATCACTCGCGGCGCGGCTCTGACGATGCTGATGGCGCTGGCCGCAAGCCCGGTATTCGCTTTCAATCTCAACGACGCGGCCAACGCGGTTTCCAACGCAACTGGTGGTCAGCAGAAAGCCACCGCTGCGCCTGAAGCAGCAGGTCTGCTCAACACGCTGGGCTCCCAACTGAACGTGACCCCGCAACAAGCCGTAGGCGGGACGGGCGCATTGCTGGGGCTGGCGAAGAACAAACTCTCCAGTAACGACTTCTCGCAATTGAGCCAGTCGGTGCCGGGGCTTGATCAACTGTCCGGCACGTCGGCGCTCGGTAGTCTGGGCGGGCTGGGCGGCATGCTCGGCAACTCTGGTAGTCAGTCGGCGGTCAACAACGCGCTGGGCAACGTGCAGAGCATGGGCGATGTCAACAAGGCCTTCAGCGCGCTGGGCATGGACAGCGGCATGGTGGGTCAGTTCGTACCGGTGATCCTGCAATATCTGGGGCAGCAGGGCGCGAATGATTCGGCGCTGTCGGCCTTGAGCAGTGTCTGGGGCGCGAAGTAAGCACCACTGACTCACGCGGACGTTGTGGGAGCCGCCTAGGTGGCGAATGCATTGTGTCAGATGACATCAATGTGTCTGGTGTGCCGCCTTCGCCAGCGAGCCGGCTCCCACACGTTCGACAGTGATCTTCAAGCTTGCTGTGAGCCTCCCCGCAGCACCGCAATCCGCTCATCCTTCTCCACCCACAACCGATTCACCCATTCCTGCACGTATTCCCGAAAGGCCGGGTCATTCTCGTAATCGCCCTGCCACAGCGCAGGTTCGAGTTCGCGGGTCTTGATGTCGATGATCACGCGGGGCACCTGACCCGAAATCAGGTCCCAAAATCCGGGAATGCGCTCGCCGGGGTACACCACCGTCACGTCCAGCACGGCATCCAGTTGTTCACCCATCGCCGCCAGCACGAAGGCCACGCCACCCGCCTTGGGTTTGAGCAGATAACGATAGGGCGACGCCTGTTCATCGTGTTTGACGGGAGTGAAGCGCGTACCCTCCAGATAGTTCACGACCGTCACGGGCTGGCGTTTGTACAGCTCGCAGGCCTGGCGGGTGATTTCCAGGTCCTTGCCTTTCAGTTCTGGGTGCTTGGCCAGAAACGTCTTGGTGTAGCGTTTCATGAAGGGATAGTCGAGCGCCCACCAGGCCAGACCCAGAAATGGCACCCAGATCAGTTCTTTTTTTAGAAAGAATTTGAAGAACGGTGTGCGGCGGTTCAGCGCTTGGACCAAGGCCGGGATGTCGACCCAGGATTGGTGGTTGCTGATCACCAGATAGGATGTGTCTGCGCGCAGGCCTTCATGCCCCTTGATCTCCCAGCGCGTGGGGATGCACAGCTTGAAGATCAGCTTGTTGATTTCGATCCACGTCTCGGCAATCCACATCACCGCCCATGAACAGCGATCACGCATTTCGCTCTGGAACACCAGTTTGAGCAGCGCAAAGACCATCAGCGGCCCGAACAGCGCCAGGGTGTTGAGTAGCAACAGCAGTGTGACGGCGATTCCGGTGAGCAGGTGACGCATAAATCACTCGTGGTCGGTAAAGGGGCGGCAATGATAAGCAGCCGGGCCATCGGAGCCAAATCCAACTGTCGTCGACAAATGTTTCACTCAGTTACATGTACGCTGAGGTTCTTTCTTTGTAAGCGAACGATGCGCAAAGTTGCGGTCTAAAATCGGGCTCGTGCAACGCCCCACTCATAGAGAGGAATCTGTTACGTGAAATCCCTTCTGGCGCTTCTGTCCCTGCTTGCGCTGCCTGTCATGGCCGCCGAACCGACGATCTACGGTCGCTACGAGTACATTCAGGTCTCCGAATTCGGTGAGACCTTCAAGGCCAAGATGGACACTGGCGCACTCACCGCGTCGTTGTCGGCCAAAGACATCGAGATGTTCAAGCGCGATGGCGATGACTGGGTGCGTTTCCGTCTGGCCACCAAGGATGCTGACAACAAGGTGTACGAGCACAAGGTCTCGCGCATCAGCCGCATCAAGGGCCGTTCCGACGGCGAGGATGACGACGAGCCGGTCGACCCGACCAAACGCCCCGTGGTGGATCTGGAGCTGTGCCTGGGCGACGTGAAGCGCACTGTCGAGGTCAACCTGGTAGATCGCAGCCACTTCAACTACCCGTTGCTCATCGGCGCCAAGGCCTTGCGTGAGTTTGGCGCGGCAGTGAACCCGGCACGCCGCTACACCGCGGACAAGCCTGAGTGCTGACAGGCTGATTGACGTGCGGGCCTGATATCCGGACCGTTCCGGCTTTACGCCCAATGCTAGGACGGGGCAAACGCGCCCCTAAGGACGCTGACGCCTGTCAAACCGACGGCAGCGTCTCTTTCATCGACGGCCGCTGACTGACTTCGTAATACCAGCTGGCCAGCCGCGGAAAGCTACTGCGCCAGCCCAGATTCGGCTGACGAAAATCCAGATAGCCCAGCGCCGAGGCCAGGCTGATCGAGGCAATATCGAAGTTGGAGCTGAGTTCGGTCACCGCTTCCGTTTCGAAATAGGACAGCGAGCGGAAGATCTTCTCGCCCTGATTGTCGATCCAGTCAGCCCAGCGCTTCTCCTCGGGGCGCAGAAACGTCTCGTAGCGAATCAGAACGGCAGCATCGAGTACGGCATCCGCCAGCGAGGCCAGCGTCAGGCGTCTCCAGCGTGCGGAGCCCTCCCGAGGGATCAAGGGATTGCCGACGTGCTGATGATCGAGATAGTCGAGAATCACCCGGCTGTCGTGAATCACATTGTCGTGTGCCAGTCGCAGTGCCGGGATCTTGCCGCACGGGTTGTCGCGACAGACCTGCGCATCGGGCTTGACTGGCGTAACGGTCACTGGCTTGAGGTCAACTCGCGCTGTCTGGCCGGTTTCGTGAAGCAGAATCAGCACCTTGCGTGCGAACGGCGAAGCGGCGTTGTAATACAGCGTCATGCTGGGAGCAGACATGGACATTCCTCTGATCGGACTGGCCATTAGACTAGTCAGCGGCACTTCGCCATGCAATAAGCGGTGTTCTGTGGGCTGATGAATTCATTGTGGGAGCCGGCTTGCTGGCGAAAACGGTGGGTCAGTCATCGGTGGACTCACTGACAGATCGCCTTCGCCAGCAAGCCGGCTCCCACACGGTAATGTCCCCCCACAGTAAGCGTGAACACCTCAAGTCCTGCGTCGAATCATCAGCCCCTTGATGCTCAACCACGCTGGAATGCCCATGCCGATCCACGACAAGACATCCCAGGCACCATCACCCAGCAGCGCCGCGAACAGGCCCGCAGCGGTCAACGCGGCAATCCAGATCGGTTTGGCGAAGGTCTTCCAGAACGCCGAGTGCTTCTTGTGTCGAGTCATGCCGCCTCCACCGCCTGGCGAACATTCACCGTTGCGGCCGCGCGCCGCCGGACCCACCACAGGTACAGGCCGCTGCCGAGCACGATGATGGTCAGCACGTCGAGAACGCCCCACAGAATCTTCATTGGCATGCCACCGTAATCACCAAAGTGCAGGGGTTGCGACAGCAGCAATGCGTCCATGTACCACGGGCTGCTGACGATGGCGGTAACGCTCAGGTCTTTTGCGTCGATCAACACCGGCGTCAGCAGGTGCGACGTCAGGTGGGTGCTGCCTTTCATGAAGACTGCGTAGTGGTGTTCGCTGGAAAAGCGCGAGCCGGGGAAGGCAATGAACGAAGGCTCGGTGCCTGGCACGGTGGCTTTGGCGATGTCCAGCAGGCGAGTCGCCGGGGCATGCTCAGTCAGGGGTGGGGCGTCGTGATAAGGCGCAACCATCGCCGCCAAGGCATCGTTGCGCCACTGCGCGATCACCAGGTCTGCACAGGCATTGAGCACGCCGGTCAAGCCGACGACGAACGCCCAGGTCAGGGTGACGACGCCGATCAGGTTATGCAGGTCGAGCCAGCGCACGCGGGTCGATTTGTTCGGGCGTACAGTGGCGAAATCCAGTCGGCGCATGAACGGTGCGTAAAGCACCACGCCAGAAATAATTGCTAACACAAACAACAGGCCCATAAAGGCCAAAAGCAGCTTTCCAGGCAACCCGGCGTACATATCCACGTGCAAACGCAGCATCACCATCATGAAACCGCCGTTCGCCGAAGGCGTTTCCACAGCTTCGCCGGTGCGTGAATCGAGCATGAACGTGTGGGTGTCGTTCGGATCGCCCCCTGCAGTTTTGCCCATGAAGGCGTACATGCCGTTGGGTTCGTCTTCATCCCAACCGAAGTACTGAACGACCTCTCCCGGACGATGGGCCTCGGCAGCTTTCACCAATTGCTGAAGGTCCATACGCGGCGTATCGGCGGGCATCTCCTTGATTTCCGGGGCGTCGCCGAGCAGATGATCGATCTCGTGGTGGAACACCAACGGCAGACCGGTGATGGCCAGCATCAGCAAAAACAGCGTGCAGATCAGGCTGCTCCACGTGTGGATGAACGACCAACGGCGAATGGTTTGGCTCTTCATGGTGCGGGTACCGGGTTGAGCGAAAGCAAAAAGGCCGCTGTTGCGAGCGGCCCTTGTTTTTCAGCTGGGTGATTCTAAGCGATTACCATTTGTAGTTCACGCTGGCCACGACGCTACGCTGGTCGCCGTAGTAGCAGTAGAAGCTGTCGCAAGTGGAAATGTAGTCTTTGTCGAACAGGTTGGTCGCCTTGACTGCAACGGTAGTGCCTTTGAGCGTGTTGATCACGCGGCCCAAGTCGTAATGTACGGCAGCGTCAAACACGGTGTAGGCGTAAGCTTTGCCCAGATAGGTGTTGGCTTGGTCGCCGTAGGTGTTACCGGTGTAACGCACGCCGCCGCCAATACCAAAGCCATCCAGTGCACCTTGATGCCAGGTGTAATCGGTCCACAGGGAAGCCTGTTGGTCAGGCATCAGTTGCAGGCGATTGCCTTTGTAATCGCCTTTCTGGACTTCAGATTTTGCCAAGGTGTAGGAGGCGATCACCTTCAGGTTGTCAGTAACGTCAGAAACAGCTTCCAACTCCAGACCTTTGACTTTCACTTCGCCGGTCTGGCTGGTAATCGCGACGTTGTCGCTGTTGGTGGTCGTTACCGATACGTTTTTCTGCGTCAGGTCATAAATCGCAGCGCTGAGCAGGGTGTTGGAACCTGGCGGCTGATATTTGATCCCCAATTCCCATTGCTTTCCTTCGGTTGGCTTGAAAGAGTCGGTCGGAGACGCGGTAGCGTTACTCGTTGGCTGGAACGACTCGGCGTAGGACAGATAAGGGACGAAGCCAGAATCGAAGACATAGCTGATCGCTGCGTTTCCGCTGAATTGCTTGTCGCGTTCGGTATTCGTTGCATCGCCACGGTTGAAGAACTTAGTACCTGTGTGTACCCAGTCTTCGCGACCACCCAAGGTCAGGCGCCAGTGGTCCAGAGCCATTTGATCCTGAACATAGAGACCGGTTTGATAAGACTTCTGGTCGTAGTCATAGAACGCTGTCGAACGAGCAGGGCGAGTGATCGGTAACCCGTAAACCGGGTTATTGACGTTGATTCCCGGCGCTGTGCCGAAGATCGACGTGTAGTTGGTGTTCAGACGTTGATGGTCAAGCCCCAGCAACAATGTATGAGCGATTTCACCTGTGTTGAAGTTGCCTTGCAGGTTGTTATCAACGGCGAATTGGGAAATATCTTCGTCAGTGCTGGTGGTGCTACGAGAGGCCAAATTGCCTTGATCGTCGACTTGAGTGAACGGGTAGGCACCTGGCGTGATGGCCTGGAACGATAGATCAGACTTTGTGTATCGCAGATTCTGGCGGAACTGCCACGTGTCGTTGATACGATGTTCGAACGCATACCCCAGCGCGTAATAGGTGCGGTCGTAGTATTCCCAATCAGGATCGCCGAGATTTTTGTGATGCGAAATCTCGCCAAACGGCATGTGGATTCGAGTGCCCTGTACTGGGCGGAACTGGCTGGTGATGCCGGTATCGTCGCGAGTGAACTGACTGAGGAACGTCAGCTTGGTATCAGGATCGATGTTCCAGGTCAGGCTTGGCGCGATGTTGTAGCGCTTGTTGTCGATATGGTCGATCTGTGTGCCGCTGTCACGGACCACACCACTAACGCGGTATTCGAAATTGTCCGCGTCATCGATTTTGCCAGTGCTGTCGAAGCTGATTTGTCGGTGGTTGTCGCTGCCGTACTGCAGCTCTACTTCATGGCTAGCTTCGGCCTGAGGGCGACGGCTGACCATGTCTAGCAAACCACCCGGCGGAGTCTGGCCGTATACAGAAGAAGCAGGGCCGCGTAGAAGGGCTACGCGATCCAGATCCCAGGTTTCGAGTTTCGGATTTGCGTAAACGCCTTTTGCCAGTGGCAAGCCGTCCAGGAATTGAGTGGGTTCGAAGCCGCGCACCCGAAGCCAGTCAGCGCGAGTATCGCTACCGTAGCTGCTCGCGACGATGCCCGGCATGTAGCGCACGGCATCATCAAGGTTCTGTACGCCACGATCTTGCATCTGTTGGCGAGTCGCGACGGAGATAGAACGAGGCGCTTCAACCAGCGCGGTATCTGTTTTGGTCCCGGCAGCCGTACGCGTTGCGGTGTAACCCTCCACCGGCCCCCACGCGCTCTCAAAATTGTCCTGACGCCCCTGAATGCTGGTCTCCGGCAGCGCCATCACGCCTTCCGGTGCTGCGATCAGACTGTAAGTACCCGCCGTGGTCTGGCTCAGTTGCAGCCCGGTGCCGCGTAGTGCCTGGGCCATGGCGCCCGGTGCGTCGAACTGGCCCTGAACCGGCGCCGACGTACGGCCCGCTGCCAGCGACGGATCCAGCGACAGGGCGATGCCGGCCTGGCTGGCGATCTGGGTCAGCGTGGTGGACAGCGGCGCAGCAGGCAGGTTGTAAGCACGAACGCTGGAGGCCTGCGAGGCGGCCAGCAGTTGGGTACTTGCCAGCGGCGTGGCGAGGGCGACAGCGACGGCCAGCAGGCTCGGTCGCAGGAGAGTTTGAAGCGTGCGGGACATGGGCGGCTCCTGAGTAGAATTGTTCTCAATGCCTATGTGCCGAACGAGATCTGAAAAGTGATAGAGCCGAATCGAAAATAATTTAGATTTACAATTTGGCACGATTCTTTGCTGATTCTGCGGGCAAACGCAGATTGCGGTGTTGCTACAACTTGCGCGTCTGCTTGGCATCGCTCGCGATCACGGTCACCCACCAATGGGTGCGCTCTTCGATGGCCACTGGCAGGGTCGGCATGAGTGCCTTGAGGGCCAGATCAGTGTTGTTCAGCGGGAAACTGCCGGTAATACGAAGGTCCGCGACATCCGAAGCCACCCCCAGATAACCCGAGCGATAACGGCTCAGTTCCGCGATAACGTCCTTGAGCGGCGCGTTGTCCACCACCAGCATCCCACGCAGCCATGCGTCGGCCCCCGGTTCCAGCGCAACCATCGGCCCCAGGCTATGGCGCTGGATCAGCATTTGCTGGCCCTCATTCAGAATCATTTCGGTGCCGCTGGCCTGTGGGTGCGCAGCGACAGCCGATTGCAACACGCTCAGCAGCGTACCGTCGTCCTGGCGTTTGACCAGAAATTTCGTTCCCAGCGCGCGCATCTGTCCTTCGTCGGTTTCAACGATGAATGGCCTTGGGTCTTCGTGGCTGCCGGTTTCGACGAAAATTTCGCCTTCCTGAAGAATGACCCGACGTTGCCTGGCGTCGAATTTCACGTCCAGCGCGCTGTGCGTGTTGAGCCGGATCAGGGTGTTGTCCGACAGGCGAATGGTGCGTTGTTCGCCGGTTGCGGTGCGCTGGTCGGCCAGCCAATAACTCATCGGCAGGAATCGGTCACCCAGGAACAGGGTCAGCCCGAGTGCCAAGGCGAACCCGGCCACGCCACGGCCCAGTTTGCGCATCTGCCGCCCTGCACCTTCGCGGGAGCGCATCAGCGCGGAACGGGCAGGCCCGGTCGTGCCGATAAAGCGCTGATCGACCATCCCCAGTTGCATCCACGCGCGGGCATGCTCCTCGCTGGAGGCGTACCACTTGGCGAACTCTTCGCGCTCGGCTTCGCTGCCTTCGCCGCAATCCAGGCACAGTTGCCAGGCAATTGCAGCATCGAGCACTTTGGAAGAGACGGGACGGGTGGTGATGCTCATGTCGGCTCGCCATAAAGGGCGACGTAGCACTGGCGCATGCCCTGGGCCAGATACTGACGTACGCGAGGCACGGAAACGCCAATTTTGTCGGCTATTTCGGCGTGGCTCAAGCCATCCAGACGGTTATACAGAAACGCCGCTCGCGCCTTGCTGGACAACGTACCCAGCATGCGGTCGATGGCTTTCAGGTCTTCCAGGATCAGTTGCTGCTCTTCGAGGGAAGGCCGCTCGGCTTCGGGGATCAGCATCAACTCACTGAGATAGGCCTGCTCCAGTGCCGCGCGACGGAAATAGTCGAACAGCAGTCCTTTGGCCACTTGCACCAGAAAAGCCCTGGGTTCCCGTGGCGCATCCAGATTTTCGCGGCCCAAGAGGCGAATGAAGGTGTCCTGACTCAGATCTTCGGCGCGGTGTGGGCAGGCAACGTTACGTTTCAGCCAAGCCAGCAACCAGCTGCGATGGTCGCGATAGAGCGTTCCGACAAGCTGGTGTTGAGGACTTTGGAATGACGACACGTAGGCACCGAAGAGAACAAAGTAACTAACGAGAATTATTCGCGATTGTGTCAGAGCGGAAGAGTGCTGGCAATTGGCGCTCATCGGAATGAGCTGAACGGTTGCTGTAGGAACCTGCGACAGGTTTTGTAGGGGATTGCCTTGTATGGACGCTAATGCAGCCTGTGAGAGCGAATTCATTCGCGAGAGGTCGGTACATCCATAAATCTCCGTCGGATGTACTCGCGCATCGCGAATCAATTCGCTCCCACAAGGTGATTCGGTGTACTCGCGATAGCACATTCGCGCTTTAAAACGAATGCGACTGCTGCCGACGCCGCCATTTGGCCAGGTCTTGCTCCAGTTGCAGCGGGCTGTCCATCCCTTGCTTGCGCGCATGGCTGAACAGTATCAGCGCCAATTCCGCCGTCACCAACGCGTCGGCACTGGCGTGATGACGCTCTTCGGCGTGCAGCCCAAAAAATGCGGTCCAGTCATCCAGCCCTGCCTGACGCAAGCACGCCTGAGGAAATAACAGCGGCGCGATCTCGGCGACGTCCAGAAACGGGTGTTGCAGCTTGTAGCCCAGGCTTTCCTTCAAGGCTCGGCCAATCATGTGCTGATCGAAGGGGGCATGAAACGCCAGTAATGGGCTATCACCGACGAACGCCATGAAATCCAGCAATGCCTCCACCGGCTCGCTGCCTGCCGCAATGGCACTCGGTCCCAAGCCGTGAATCAGTACGCTGGGACTCAACTTGTGATCGGGTCGGGACAGCGTACGTTCGAACTGCTGGCCCAGATCAATCGCACCGTCCTCGATCACCACCGCGCCAATGGACAGCACGTCGTCGCGGTTCATGTTCAAGCCGCTGGTTTCCAGATCCAGCACCACCCAGCGTTGCTGTCGCAGCGGTTGCTCGCTGAGCGTCGCTGTGCGGGGCAGCTCGCTCAGGCGTTGCACTTGTTCGGCGGTCAGCTCGGGGGCTTTGGCGCGTTTGGCGGGTTTGAGCCACTGAAACAGGTTCATCGATCGGTCGCTTAAAGTTGATAACGCAAGGTCAGGCTGGATTGCAGGCGTTGGGCCTGACGAAACGACTCCCGCAGGATTCGTCGATCCAGATGATTGAGCACGTCCGGGTCGATCCGGTTGGAATACGGCAGGTTTTGTCGGCTCTGCTGCTGGTGTTGCTGCATGCGAGTCTGCTGAATGAAGTGATAGGCCTCTTCATAGGCCGCGCCGTCCAGCGGGTCGATGACGTCTTGGGCCACCAGTTGGCGCAGCCGTTCAAGGGTGTTATTCGCCGCTACCCCGTTGGCGAGTGCAAGCAGCCGGGCGCCGTCGACGAACGGCGTCAGACCTTGGGTCTTGAGGTCCAGCGTGTCTTTCTCGCTGCCTTTGCGCGCCACCACAAAATCCTTAAAACGCCCCACAGGCGGGCGTTGACGCAGAGCGTTGTCGGCCATCATGCGCTGAAACAGTCGGTTGTCCGCGACTTGGGCCAGGATGCTCTGGCGCAATTGCTCGCCACCGCTTTCATCGCCCCAGACGACTCGCAGGTCGAAGTAGATGCTGGAAGACAGCAGGTTTTCCGGAGTCGCCTCACGAATGAACGCACTGAAGCGCCGCGCCCACTCGATGCGTGACAGGCACAGCTCAGGATTGCTGGCCATGATCCCGCCCTTGCACAGCGCGAAGCCGCACAGCGCCAGGCCTTGGTTGATGCGCTCGGCAATGGGCAGCAGACGACCTCGGATCTCGGCGGCTTGGGCGGCATCTTTGGCCTCGAAAATAATGCCGTTGTCCTGATCGGTGTAAAGGGTCTGCTCACGTCGGCCTTCGCTGCCAAAACACAGCCAGCTGAACGGTATGCCGGGATCGCCTTTCTCTTCCAGCGTCAGCTCGATGACCCGGCAGACCATATGGTCGTTGAGCAGCGTGATGATCTGGGTGATCTGCGTCGATGACGCGCCGTGCGCCAGCATGCGGTCCACCAACTGCACGATGTCGCCGCGCATGTTGCTCAGTGAATCGATGCGCGGGGCGTTTCGGATGGTGCGCGCCAGGTGCACGAGATCGACCCGTTGCAGAGAAAACAGGTCACGCTCGGACACCACGCCGCACAGGCGTTGGTCCTTTACCAGACAGACATGGGCGATGTGTCGCTCGGTCATCGCAATCGCCGCATCGAACGCGCTGGCGTCAGGACTTAAATAGAAGGGCGACTGAATCATGCTGTGGCTGATGGGTTGCCCGAAGTCCGCGTTTACGTCGGCGACCACTTGTCGCAAATCGCGCAGGGTAAAAATCCCCAATGGCGCCTTCGCCTCGTCGACGATCACGATACTGCCCACTTGCTGCTCGTCCATGAGCTTCACGGCCTCACGCAGCGGGGTGTCTGGCGCGCAGATCACCGGATGACGCATCGCCAGTTCGCCCAGTCGCGTGTTCAAGGAATATTGAGTGCCGAGTGTTTCCACCGCCTTCTGCTTTACTTGCTGATTCACCTGTTCGAGCAAGCTGCTGACGCCGCGCAGGGCGAAGTCGCGGAAGGTGCTGGAGAGGGCGAACAGCTTGATAAAGGCTTGTTTGTTCAGTTGCAGGCAGAACGTGTCCTCGGCCGCCAGATGTTCGGTGCGTGTGGCGCGTTCGCCCAGAAGCGCTGCCAGTGGGAAACATTCGCCGGTCGTGATTTCGAAGGTGGTTTCGGTGCCGCCCTTGGCCGAATGCGGGCGTTCCCCGACCACGCGGCCCTGTTTGACGATGTAAAAGTGCTCTACTGGCCCATCGCCAGGCTTGATGATGCTCTCATCCGTAGCGTAGAAACGCAGCTGGCACTGTTCAACCAGATAGGCGAGATGGGCGTTTTCCATCTGATTGAATGGTGGGAATTTTTGCAGGAATTGCATCGTGCCGTGAATGTTCTGCAGCACGGCTGTCTTGCCTGCCTGGATGAAAGCGTCTGCTTTGCTCATGACCGATACCACTTGTTTTTATGGCTCCATGGTCGACCGCTTATCGGGCAGTGCCCATTGGACGTAAGTCTTAGGCGGCAATTCGTCACTGGAGGGCGAGGGGGCCGTGGTGTACAACCTTCACGCCGCGGCCGAGAAGGCCTGGCAGGAAGCCGAGAACGTTGCAGCGTATCAGTCCGATTGCGCTGTCAGAATGAAGTCGACGGGAAGATGAGACGGGTATGTTCGATCACGACATTTTGAGTGATGAAGAGCGCGATGCCCTCAATGAGGTCATGCTGGCGCCTGCATCGCAATCGCCACAACGGGTGCTGATCGTCGACGACGACAAGGATGCTCGGGAGATCCTCGCCGAGATCCTCAGCCTCAACGACATCAGTTGCATCACGGCGGCTGGCGGCACCAGTGCCATGCATTTGCTGGAAACCCGGCCGTCCATTGCACTGCTGATCACCGACCTGCGCATGGTGCCGTGCGACGGGCTGGAATTGATTCGACAGGTTCGCGATTCGGACCGCGCGGCGCTACCGATCATTATCGTGTCAGGCGATGCTCATGTAAGGGATGCGATTGATGCGATGCACCTGAGCGTCGTGGATTTTCTGCTCAAGCCGATCAACACCAAGCAGTTGTTGAAGTTAGTGAAGCGGGAATTGGGGATGGCATAAGGTAGTCGCGGTCTTGAAATTGTGGGAGCCGGCTTGCTGGCGAGAGCGGAGGGTCGGTGACATTGATTTATCTGACCCATCGCTTTCGCCAGCAAGCCGGCTCCCACATGAGATTGCGTCGTTTCGCAAAGGGGGGGTGTCGTTGAAACACACCGCCTGTTTTACAGCCCGTTCTTCGCCTTGAACTCACGGCGACGGCGATGCAGCACCGGCTCGGTGTAGCCGTTCGGCTGTTTGGTGCCTTCGATCACCAGCTCCACCGCCGCCTGAAAGGCGATGTTGCTGTCGAAGTCCGGCGCCAGTGGGCGGTATAGAGCGTCGTTGGCGTTCTGACGATCTACCACCGGCGCCATGCGCTTGAGGCTGTCCATGACCTGTTGCTCGCTGACCACGCCATGACGCAGCCAGTTGGCGATGTGCTGGCTGGAGATGCGCAGCGTCGCGCGGTCTTCCATCAGGCCGACATCGTTGATGTCAGGCACTTTCGAGCAACCCACGCCCTGATCGATCCAGCGCACCACATAACCCAGAATGCCCTGCGAATTGTTGTCCAGTTCGTTTTGA
The DNA here is from genome assembly GCF_044900175.1 of Pseudomonas sp. NPDC088444. NCBI lineage: Bacteria > Pseudomonadati > Pseudomonadota > Gammaproteobacteria > Pseudomonadales > Pseudomonadaceae > Pseudomonas > Pseudomonas sp. NPDC088444. The sequence continues at coordinate 61,538 of NZ_JBJDNK010000009.1, read as the reverse complement.
ATCTCTTCAGGCGTCCAGTTCGTGTTCGGTGCCAGCGGGATGGTCAGGATGTCATCGACCGACGCCGGTGCGCGCTGAGCCAGCTCTGCCTGGCGCGCGAATACGTCGACCTTGTGGTAGTGCAGGGCATGCAGCGCGGCTGCGGTTGGCGACGGCACCCAGGCGGTGTTGGCGCCCGCCAGTGGGTGGGCGATCTTTTGCTCCAGCATCGCAGCCATCAGATCCGGCATGGCCCACATGCCTTTGCCGATTTGCGCACGGCCTTGCAGGCCGCACTTCAGGCCGATGTCGACGTTGGAGTTTTCGTACGCGCCGATCCACTTTTCAGCCTTCATCTGTGCCTTGCGCACGACCGGTCCGGCTTCCATGGAGGTGTGAATCTCGTCGCCAGTGCGGTCCAGAAAGCCGGTGTTGATGAACACAACACGCTCGCTGGCTGATTTGATGCAGGCCTTGAGGTTGACCGTCGTGCGGCGCTCCTCGTCCATGATCCCGACTTTCAGGGTGTTGCGCGGCAGGCCCAGCACGTCTTCAACGCGACCGAACAGCTCGTTGGTGAAAGCGACTTCCTCCGGGCCGTGCATCTTCGGTTTGACGATGTACAGCGAGCCTTTGCGGCTGTTGGCGCGGGACGTATTGCCCTTGAGGTTGTGGATCGCCGCCAGGCTGGTCATCAGGCCGTCGAGAATGCCTTCCGGCACTTCATTGCCCTGATTGTCGAGGATGGCGTCGATGGTCATCAAATGGCCGACGTTACGCACGAACAGCAGCGAACGGCCGTGCAGCGTTACAGGCTCACCTTTTGGCGAGGTGTAAACGCGGTCCGGATTCATGGTGCGAGTGAACGTCGTGCCGCCTTTGGCCACTTCTTCGGACAGATCGCCCTTCATCAGGCCCAACCAGTTGCGGTAGACCACTACTTTGTCGTCAGCGTCAACAGCGGCGATGGAGTCTTCGCAGTCCATGATGGTGGTCAGCGCGGCTTCCATCAGCACGTCTTTGACGCCCGCTGCGTCGGTCTGGCCGACAGGACTGTTGGCATCGATCTGGATTTCGAAGTGCAGGCCGTTGTGTTTCAGCAGAATGGCCGTCGGCGCCGACGCCTCGCCCTGGAAGCCGACCAATTGCGCGTCGTCGCGCAGACCGGTGTTGCTGCCGCCCTTGAGGCCGACGATCAGCACGCCATCAACGATTTTGTAACCGGTCGAATCGACGTGAGAACCCGCCGCCAGTGGCGCGGCATCGTCGAGGAAGGCGCGGGCGAAGGCGATGACCTTGTCGCCGCGCACCTTGTTATAGCCTTGGTCTTTTTCCGCCCCGCCCTCTTCGGAGATAGCGTCGGTGCCGTACAGCGCGTCATACAGCGAACCCCAGCGGGCGTTCGAGGCGTTCAGCGCGAAACGGGCGTTCATCACCGGGACCACCAGTTGTGGACCGGCCATGGTTGCAATTTCTTCATCGACGTTTTGCGTCGTGACCTGGAAGTCCGCTGCTTCTGGCAGCAGGTATCCAATTTCCTGAAGGAAAGCCTTGTATGCGGCGGCGTCGTGGGCCTTGCCGACATTGGACTGGTGCCAGGCGTCGATGCGGGCCTGGAAGTCATCACGTTTGGCGAGCAGGGCTTTGTTCTTCGGTGCCAGCTCGTGGATGAGCTTGTCGGCACCGGCCCAGAACGCAGTGGCTTCGATGCCGGTTCCGGGAATGGCTTCGTTGTTCACGAAATCCAGCAGGACTTTGGCGACCTTAAGGCCACCGACTTGAACGTGTTCAGTCATTGCTTGCCTCACTCTGCTCAGCTATGTGCGCTTCGAGCGCTCTCTTGTTAAAGCCATCGTCATCGCCGCTCTCCCTTGCCAGAACGTGCCCTTGCGGGCGGCTGGGCCGGGGCGAGTACCTGAAAGAAAAGGCGCGGGGCGCTTCGCGAAACAGGCTTCAACGCGCGGCGATGCTAAGTCAGGCATCGTTTCTGCGTCGGGTTAACGCTTATGTAGTGAACGCGGTGGAATACTACATGATGAGTCGCGGCGTGAAAATCAGACTAAATATGTCACCAAGCGACTGGATTTTCACGACGAGTCACATCGGGGTTACGGATGTTCTCAAAAAAAGTGTGAATTGTTCCAGAGAATTATCAAAACAGTACACAAATTGTTTCCTGAGGAAGCATCCGGGCGCTGTCTGATGTGTTGCCTATACTTGCCCAACCGCTGTGCAGGCACTGTTTGACGGCCTGCAGACCTATAAGACTGAAGGAGTCGACCATGGACTATCTCATCGTCACCGTATTTGCTGCCGACAAACCGGGGCTGGTCGAACGGATCGCATCGTGTATCGCAAATCACGGTGGCAATTGGCTGGAAAGTCGCATGAGCCATATGGCGGGGCAGTTCGCCGGGATATTGCGCATTGGCGCACCGGTCGAAGCTCAGCCTGCGCTGAAGGACGCCTTATTGGATTTGGCAACCCAGGGCATTCGTGTTCAGTTTGCGGATCTGGGCCCTGAGTCATCCGAAACCTGGAAGCCCATCAGTATGGAACTGGTGAGCAATGACCGGCCGGGGATCGTGCGTGACGTCACGCGCGTATTGGCAGAGCAGGGCGTTAACGTTGAAGCACTGGAGACCAGCGTTGAACCCGCTCCGATGAGCAGCGAACTGCTGTTCCGCGCCAATGCGTTGTTGGGATTGCCAGCGACCTTGACGTTGGAGGTATTGCAGGAGTGTCTTGAAACGCTGGCGGATGAATTAATGGTGGAGCTCAAACTCAACCCTGACGACTGACGCAGCCTTAAGCGGTTTGCATAAGACTCCTTCCTGACCGCTCCCTACAATTGCTTACCGTTAGCGATACAATCAGCGACTTCGGAGACACCGATCCTGCACGCGCAAGCGTGCAGCGGCTCATTGACCTTGACCAGGCTGGAAAGTTGGTAAACGAAAAAGGCGAACGTTATAAAACGATCGTGCTTTCTCACTGCCGTAACAACTTTCTAGAACCCGACAGCACGATTTCGTAATTACGAGATGAGACCTCTGACGGATAGGGTCGAGCCGTCGATTGGCAAGGGGACGAGCGTTGGAGAGGTTCGTGTCACGAGATTGCACCGTGAAAGTGTTGACCAGCCGTTTGTCGTCGAACATTCCAGCCTTGTTCAATTTCAGTTTGTCCGCGTCTACCCAAAATCGACGACGACAACACCCTCTGGCGCAGCCGTTTGATAGGTTTTGAAGGCCAGCGTCGGAGGTGCGTTGTGCACAGATACCTTGAGTGAGGTTGTGGATAACCTGAGCAAACATCGCTGTAGCCCTTTTAGTTCGGTGCCTGCAGCGATGTGCTTGTTTTTTGATCAGCGTGACGCGCGACGACGGGAAGCCATCCAGGCGTCAACGCTGTAGATGACCAATCCGGCCCAGATGAAGCAGAACGTCACTACGGTGGTCGAGGGGAGTTGTTCACCGAACACCAGCACGGCGAGCGAGAGCACGAGTGTCGGCGCGATGTACTGCAGAAAACCCAATGTCGCATAGGGCAAATGCCGCGCAGCGGCGTTGAAACACACCAACGGTACCAGCGTTACGGGGCCGGCAGCCGCCAGCCAGATCGCCTCCGACGTGCTCCAGAATTCAGCCTGTGCACTGTGAGCCGTCGGGTTGAACAGCAACCAGCCAATGGCCAGTGGCACCAGAATCCAGGTTTCGACCACTAAGCCTGGCAGCGCAGCCACAGGTGCCTTCTTGCGAATCAACCCGTAGAAACCAAAACTGAACGCCAATGCCAGAGAAATCCACGGCAGGCTACCGACATGCCACACCTGTTGCAGCACACCGACCAGCGCAAGGATCACCGCCGCCCATTGCAGGGGGCGCAGCCGCTCCCTGAGCAGGACCATGCCCAGCATCACGTTGATCAGTGGATTGATGAAATACCCCAGGCTGGCCTCGACCATGTGGTTGTTATTCACCGCCCACACGTAGATCAACCAATTGGCAGCGATCAGCGAGCCGCTGCCCGCCAGAATCGCCAGTCGGCGCGGGTCGTCCCGCAGCTCACGCCACCAGCCGGGGTGTTTCCAGACCAGCAACAGCAGTGAACCGAAGATCGCCGACCAGATAGCGCGATTGACGATGATTTCTATCGAGGGCACAGCGGACAGCAGTTTGAAATAGATCGGAAACAGGCCCCAGATGATGTAGGCACTGAGACCCAGGATGTACCCGCGACGCGGGTTGGCAGCTTGCATGGGTGGACCTTCGGCAAGTTTTTATAAATGAACATCACGCCCTCCGGGCAGAGCCGGTGGTGCGATTCAAAACAACTTCAACGGCTCCTCGTTCAGCGCCGCCATTTGCTCGCGCAACGCCAACACCTGATCGCCCCAGTACCGCTCGGTGCCAAACCAGGAAAAGTTGTGAGGAAACGCCGGATCGTCCCAACGACGCGCCAGCCAGGCGCTGTAATGCAGCAGTCGCAAGGCGCGCAACGGCTCGATCAGTGCCAGTTCACGCGGGTCGAAATCGTGAAACTCGTTGTAGCCGTCCATCAATTCCGACAACTGACTCAGACAATCCTGACGACTACCTGCGAGCATCATCCAGATGTCCTGAACGGCAGGCCCCATGCGGCAGTCGTCCAGATCGACAATATGGAAGATGTCATCGCGGGTCATCATGTTGCCGGGATGGCAGTCGCCGTGCATGCGGATGTTCTGATGCGGCGTTGCCGCGTAGGCATCTTCGATGCGCTTGAGCAGGTCTGTGGCTACCGACTCATAGGCGGGCAACAAACTGCGGGGAATCACGTTGTGTTCCAGCAGGTAGTTCAGCGAGTCATGGCCGAAATTCTTCACGCCCAGCGCGTCGCGGTGCTCGAAGGGGCGAGCAGCGCCTACGGCATGAATGCGCCCCAGCAACTGGCCGAGGCGATAAAGCTGATCCAGGTTGCCCGGCTCTGGCGCGCGTCCGCCGCGGCGGGGAAAGAGCGTAAAGCGGAATCCGCCGTGTTCGAACAGGGTCTGCTCGTTGTGGACAAGGGGCGCGACGACCGGGATTTCCACTTCGGCCAGTTCGGCGGTGAAGCTGTGTTCTTCGAGGATGGCCTCGTTGGTCCAGCGACCGGGGCGGTAGAACTTGGCGATCAGCGGCTGATCACCGTCGATGCCGACCTGATAGACGCGGTTTTCGTAGCTGTTGAGCGCCAAAATGCGTGCGTCGCTGACGAAGCCGATGCTCTCGACGGCGTCCAGCACTAGGTCCGGTGTGAGTGTTTCGAAGGGGTGGGCCATGCGTACTCCTGCGCGCGGCCGGCGGCCGCGTCGGGCCCGTTATGTTAACGCAGACACGTTGCAGCTGACACAGCAGGTTACGCTCAGTGCCGCAGACCAAACTGTGGGAGCGAATTCATTCGCGAATCGGTCGTACATCCGGTAGAGATGTGTCGGATGTACGATCGCATCGCGAATGAATTCGCTCCCACAGGGAACATCACTCGGTCTGGACGGGGGGCTGAATCAAGCGCCGATAACCCCGCCATCCTCCCGCGTGATCACCATCACCGACGATCTTGGCTTGCCGTTCGGCAAATGCTCGGGGAAGGTCGAGCCGCCTTTCTCGCCGGGGTGTTGAATCCCCACGAACAGCGCTTTCTGATCCGGCGCGAAGCTGATACCGGTCACTTCGCAGCCAATCGGGCCGACCATGAAGCGGCGAATCTCACCGCTGGCCGGGTCAGCACAGAGCATCTGATTGTTGCCCATGCCTGCGAAGTCCCCGGCGTTCGAGTAGTCGCCGTCGGTGAGAATCCACAATCGACCGGCCTTGTCGAAACCCAGGCCATCCGGGCTGTTGAACATGTTTTGCGCAGTGATGTGGCTGGAACCGCCCTGCGGTTTTCCCGTGTGTACATCAGGATTGCCCGCGACAACGAACAGGTCCCAGGCAAACTCAAGCGACGACGCATCCGAGCCCTTTTCCTGCCAGCGCAGAATTTGCCCGTACTGGTTTTTCTCCCGAGGGTTCGGGCCGCCCACTGGCTGGCCATCTTCACCGCGTTTGACGTTGTTGGTCAGCGTGCAATAGACCTGACCATCCTTGGGGCTGACCACGATCCACTCCGGCCGGTCCATGCGTGTCGCCTTGACCACGCTCGCCGCCAGACGCGCATGAATCAGCACTTCGGCCTGGCTGGCAAAACCGCTCGATACGTCGATGCCGTTCTTGCCGTGGGTCAACTCGATCCATCGGCCCTGGCCCTTAGGGTGATCCGGGTTGCTGTCGCCATTATCGAACTGGGCGACGTACAGCGTGCCGTGGTCGAGGATGTCGCGATTGGCTTTCGGGTTCTTATGGTCAATCTTGTCGCGGCTGACGAATTTGTAGATGAACTCGCCCCGCTCATCGTCGCCCATGTACACCACTGCGCGGCCATCTTTGGTTTCGGTCACGGCGGCGTTTTCATGTTTGAAGCGGCCCAATGCCGTGCGCTTGACCGGTGTGGATTTCGGATCGAACGGGTCGATCTCCACCACCCAGCCGTGGCGGTTGAATTCGTTGGGGTTTTTCGCGACATCGAAGCGAGGATCGTGAGGGTGCCAGTTCACCTCCTTGCTGGTGGCGACCACGCCGTAGCGCTTGGCCGCGGCGTCGAACTTTTGTGCAGGATCGCTGCTGCCGAAGCAGTCAGTGAAGTTCTCCTCGCACGTCAGATAGGTTCCCCACGGCGTCTTGCCGTTGGCGCAGTTCTGGAAAGTACCGAGCACGTTCTTGCCGGTCTTGTCGGCCGAGGTTTTCAACCAATCATGCCCGGCTGCCGGGCCGCTCAGGTGAATCAGCGTGTTGCCATGAACGCGGCGGTTGTACTTCGAACCTTGCACGAACTTCCATTCACCGCTTTCGCGCTTCACTTCGATCACTGAAACGCCTTCGCTGGCCAAGGCCTTGTGCACGTCGTCAGCGGATTGAGGGTCTTTGCCGTGATCGAACAGATAGCGGTAATTGGTGTACTCGTTGTTGATGGCCATCAGCGCACGGCCAGCGGTGTTGACGTCGTCGCCGGGGAAGGTGAACAGGCTCATGCCGTCGTTGTTGTCACCGAATTGCAGTTCCTGCGCCTTAGCGGTGCCTTTGCCGCTCGGGTCGAACGCCGGGCCGCCTGCGTGCAGAGGCTGACCCCAACTGATCAGGACGGAAGACCTGTAGCCCGGTGGCAGGCTGATGCTGTCGGCGGTGGAGGCGGGAATACTGTCGAAGCCAATCAGCGTGCTGTTGCCTGCGTTGACGCTGGCGGCCATCACGCTGCGGCTGAGCAGGTTACCGCCCAGAAACATCGCCGCACCACACAGGGCGCCTGCGCTGATGAAGCCTCGACGGGTGAGGCCTGCGCCGTTTTGAGAGACAAGCGTTTCGAGGTCGGTTGACTGGTGTTCTTCTAATAGTTTCATCACGGGCTTCCTGCGGTTTTGGCGCAAACCTTATTCAGCCTGGATGACGCTATTGTGTCCGTTCGGTGACGGTGTGGGCCGCTGAAAACAGCAAATCGTCGCCCGTTAAAGTGGAGTGCCAATCAGTACATAGGACGGCGCGAACAGGACGCTTACCTGACTGCCGACCTTTAAATTCAAAGATTTGAGGTGGTCTGGCTCTGCCACTGCGCACAGCGTCTGACTGCTGGGCAGCACAATTCTGACTTCGCAGGGGCCGTCTTCACCGTCCAGAATTTCCTCGATTTTGCCGCTCAGACAATTGTGTCCAGGTGTTACGGGATGGTCGGGCGGCAGCAGCTCCAGCCAACTGGCCTTGATCAGCGCAAACACCTGAGTGCCTTTCTCCAGCTCCAACCGCTGGGTGCTGTCGTGGGTAATCTGCACATCGATAGACAGGCCGCCCGCCAGTGCCAGCCCAATCATGTCGTTGCGCCCGAACGGCGTGATGCTCGACACCTCGCCGTGCAACTGGTTGCGGGCGCTGGTGCGCAGCATCAATCGGCTGAGCAGCGCCAGATCGTCAGATTCTTCCGGCGTTTCCAGCAGTTGCGTCTGCAACGCTTGCAAGCGCTGATACAGACGCAACACCCGCTCGCCTTCTTCCGACAACTTCGCGCCGCCACCGCCCCGCCCACCAACGCTGCGCTCGACCAGCGGCTTCTGCGCCAGGTTGTTCAGCTCATCGATGGCATCCCACGCCGCCTTGTAGCTCAACCCCGCGCTTTTCGCGGCCCGAGTGATCGAGCCTTGCTCGGCAATGTGTTGCAACAGCGCGATGCGATGAGGGCGGCGGACCATGTGTTGCGTGAGGGAGGGGGGTAGGGACATGTTGGGCAAGTCTGGTCATGTTGTGATGGGGCGAAGTGTAAGGCACTTTCCTTTAATGCAATACGAGTCCCTGTAGCGGCACGGCTTGCCGGCGGTGGCGTATATGAGATCGTCACTGTCGGCAAGCTGTGCTGCTACAGGATTAGCGTGTGTCCTCAGGCTTTGGCGTACGGGCTAAACAATACACATCGACTCGGCTCGCCCCGGCTCGGATCAATAGCCGCGCAATGGTGCCGGCGGTTGAGCCTGTAGTGAGCACGTCATCGATCAGCGCGATGTGTTTGCCGACAACGTGTTCGGGCGCCATCAACACAAACGCTTCCCGCAGATTCCGTTTCCTCGCCTTTGCATTCAATCCCTGCTGCGCGGGTGTGTCTTTTGTGCGTTTGATCAACTGCTCATTCACCGGCAGCTTCAGCGCAGAGGCCAGCCAATTCGCGATCATTGCCGCCTGGTTATAACCGCGTTGGCGCAGCCTCGTGTTGGCCAGCGGGACGGGGATCAAGGCATCTGGCCGTTCGAAGCCTTCATCAAAGCGGTATTGCAACGTCTGACTCAGCAGCTCGGCAAGCAAGCGCCCGAAGGGCCATTTGCCCTGATGTTTGAAACGCGTGACCAGCGCGTCAACAGGAAAGTCATACAGCCACGGCACGATGACCTTATCGAAAACAGGCGGCTGTCGTGTGCATTGCGCGCAGGTCAGCCCAGAGATCGGCAAAGGCAGCGCGCAGCGCTCGCATTGGTCGATCAGCCAAGGCAGTTCGCTTTCGCAGGCGGTGCAGATCGGGAGGATCGAGTCGGTCTGTTCGTCGCACAACAAACAGGTTTGTACGTTTTTTAACCATATGTAAACCTGATGGTTGTCATGTGGTTGACAGTGCATCGCGCTTCCTTAAATATGCCGAACATCCGTGTTGCGCCTGTGGTCTTTCCGGTTTCGCCAACTGAGTGAACCGCCCGGGTACTCGCCTAAATACATGAAGGAGCCGCCCATGAGCGCCAGCATCAATGCCACTTTGCGTCACGACTGGACCTTAGCCGAGGTCAAGGCGTTGTTCACACAACCCTTCAATGACCTGCTGTTTCAGGCGCAAACCGTGCATCGCGCTCACTTCGACGCCAACCGCGTGCAAGTCTCCACGCTGCTGTCGATCAAGACCGGCGCCTGCCCGGAAGACTGCAAGTACTGCCCGCAGTCCGGGCACTACAACACTGGCCTTGAAAAAGAGAAGTTGATGCAGGTCCAGCAAGTGCTGGAAGAGGCAGCGCGCGCCAAGGCCATCGGCTCGACCCGATTCTGCATGGGTGCTGCCTGGAAGCACCCGTCGGCCAAAGACATGCCGTATGTGCTGGAAATGGTCAAAGGCGTGAAAGCCATGGGCCTGGAAACCTGCATGACCCTGGGCAAGCTGGATCAGGACCAGACCAAGGCGCTGGCTGATGCAGGTCTGGACTACTACAACCATAACCTCGATACCTCGCCCGACTTCTACACCCGCATCATCACCACTCGTACCTACAGCGAGCGTCTTCAGACCCTGGCCTACGTGCGTGATGCAGGCATGAAAATCTGCTCCGGCGGTATCCTGGGCATGGGCGAGTCGCTGGACGATCGCGCCAATCTGCTGATTCAACTGGCCAACCTGCCAGAGCATCCGGAGTCGGTGCCGATCAACATGTTGGTAAAAGTCGCCGGTACGCCACTGGCCAACGCCGAAGACGTCGATCCATTCGATTTCATTCGTATGTTGGCTGTTGCGCGCATTCTGATGCCGCAATCCCACGTGCGTCTGTCGGCGGGCCGTGAGGCGATGAATGATCAAATGCAGGCCCTGGCGTTCTTCGCCGGTGCCAACTCGATCTTCTACGGCGACAAACTGCTGACCACCGCCAACCCGCAGGCTGACAAAGACATGCTGCTGTTCTCCCGTCTGGGCATTCAGCCGGAAGCCCGTGAAGAGCATTCGGACGAAGTGCATCAGGCGGCGATCGAGCAGGCGCTGGTGGAGCAGAAGAGCAGCGAGCTGTTTTACGACGCGGCGGTTTGATTCCGTCCGCACCGCCACTCTCTGTAGCAGTCCGGCTTGCCGGCGGCAGCGATTTCACTGGCGCCACCGCCGGCAAGCCGGACTGCTACAGGGCGCTTGCAACGCCCATCGAATACCCCACGAGGCCTGCATGTCTTTCGATCTGAGCGCACGTCTCGCTGCCCGTCGTGCCGAACACCTCTATCGCCAACGCCCACTGCTGGAAAGCCCGCAAGGCCCGGAAGTGGTGGTCGATGGCAAGCCGCTGCTGGCTTTCTGCAACAACGACTACATGGGGCTGGCCAACCATCCCGACGTCATCAAGGCCTGGAAAGCCGGTGCCGAACGCTGGGGCGTGGGCGGCGGGGCTTCACATCTGGTGATTGGCCACAGCACGCCGCATCACGCACTTGAAGAGGCGCTGGCCGATCTCACCGGCCGCCCACGCGCCTTGCTGTTTTCCAACGGTTACATGGCCAACCTCGGCGCGGTGACTGCGCTGGTGGGGCAGGGCGATACCGTGCTGGAGGATCGCCTCAACCACGCGTCGTTGCTCGACGCCGGTTTGCTCAGCGACGCGCGGTTTTCCCGCTATCTTCACAACGACCCCGACAGCCTGAGCACCCGGCTGGAAAAAGCCGTGGGTGACACATTGGTCGTCACTGACGGCGTGTTCAGCATGGACGGCGACATCGCTGACTTGCCTGCGCTGGCCACGGTCGCCAAAGCCCGAAAGGCCTGGCTGATGGTTGACGATGCTCACGGCTTTGGCCCGCTGGGCGCGAATGGTGCAGGGATCGTCGAGCACTTCGGTTTGAGCATGGAAGACGTGCCGGTGCTGATCGGCACGCTCGGCAAGTCCTTCGGCACCGCAGGGGCGTTCGTTGCGGGCAGTGAAGAATTGATCGAGACGCTGATTCAGTTCGCTCGCCCTTACATCTACACCACCAGCCAGCCCCCCGCGCTGGCCTGCGCAACGCTGAAAAGCCTTGAACTGCTGCGCGGCGAACACTGGCGTCGCGAGCACCTTCAAGCGCTAATCAAACAGTTCCGCGACGGCGCCCTGGCATTGGGGCTGGAATTGATGGACAGCTTCACGCCGATTCAACCGATCCTGATCGGCAGCAGCGACCGCGCCTTGCGCCTGTCGCAGATGCTGCGCGAGCGTGGCCTGATGGTGACCGCGATTCGCCCACCGACGGTGCCAGCGGGCAGCGCGCGTCTGCGCGTGACGCTGTCTGCCGCCCACAGCGAGGCTCAGGTGCAGCTATTGTTGGAAGCGTTGGAGCAGTGTTATCCGCTGTTGGGCACGGACGAATCGGGGGAGCCACACGATGCGTGATCGATTGATCTTGCTGCCGGGCTGGGGGCTTGGCGTCTCGCCGCTGGAACCTTTGGCAGCGGCGTTGCGGGGGCTGGACGAGCACCTGCGGGTCGAAATCGAGCCGCTGCCGGATCTGGACAGCGATGACCTGAACGAATGGCTCGACGAACTGGATTCATCTCTCCCAGATAACGCCTGGCTGGGCGGCTGGTCCCTCGGCGGCATGTTGGCTGCTGAACTGGCCGCGCGCCGTGGCGAACGCTGCTGCGGCCTGGCGACGTTTGCCAGTAACGTCTGTTTCGTCGCGCGAAGCCAATGGCCGAATGCGATGGCGCAGACCGATTTCGACGCCTTCATTACTGGTTGCAAAGACGATCCGGAAACCACCCTCAAGCGCTTCAGCCTGCTGTGTGTTCAAGGTGCCGAAGAACCTCGCGCATTGTCGCGTCAGCTCAAAGCGGGTGCGCCTCATGGTACCCGCAACGGCTTGATCGAAGGCCTCAAATTGCTCGAACAAATGGACACTCGCGCAGCACTGCAAGCCTATCGCGGGCCACAACTGCACCTGTTTGGCGGTCTCGACGCCTTGGTGCCTGCTGAAGCCTCTACCGATCTGCTCGATCTTCTGCCGGATATCGAAGTCGGCGTGATCGAGCAGGCCAGTCACGCGTTCATCCTGGAAAACCCCCACGGTGTCGCGGCGGCAGTCCAAGCGTTTTTACATGAGTCCGGCGATGACTGATCTTTCCCACTGCGCGGTGCTCAAGGCCGTGAAACAGCAACAGGCGACAACCGATAGCCATCTGCCGGACAAGCGTCAGGTCGCGGCGTCTTTTTCCAAGGCGGCGGCCAGCTATGACAGCGTCGCGGATTTGCAGCGTGCGGTCGGCGGTGAGTTGATGTCGCGCCTGCCCGAAACGGTGCTTGAGCGCTGGCTCGATCTGGGCAGCGGCACCGGCTATTTCAGCCGCGTGCTGGCGCAGAACTTCCCCCACAGCGAAGGCGTCGCGCTGGACATCGCCGAAGGCATGCTCAACCACGCGCGGCCTTTGGGCGGCGCACAGCATTACATTGCGGGCGATGCGGAAAGCCTGCCATTGCGCGACGCCAGTGTGGGATTGATGTTTTCCAGCCTGGCGGTGCAGTGGTGCTCGGATTTTGCGTCGGTACTGTCGGAAGCCAAGCGCGTGTTGCAACCCGGTGGCGTGTTCGGTTTTGCCAGCCTGTGCGTCGGCACTCTGTATGAGTTGCGCGACAGTTGGCAGGCCGTGGACGGTATGGTGCACGTCAATCGCTTCCGCGCCTTCGAGGAATATCAGCAGCTCTGCGCAGACAGCGGTTTGCAGGTGCGCAGCCTGGATGTGTTGCCGCATGTATTGCATTACCCCGATGTGCGCAGCCTGACCCACGAACTCAAGGCACTGGGCGCCCACAACATCAATCCTGGTAGGCCAGGCGGATTGACTGGCCGGGCGCGGATTCAGGCGTTGATTGAGGCGTATGAGGGCTTTCGGCAGGAGAAAGGCCTGCCTGCAACCTATCAAGTGGTTTACGCCGTGCTGGAAAAACCAGCGGCTGTTTAAAAAATGACCGGTTTTATGAGTGCCGTTCGTGCGAGCGCTATAGTGAGTGAGCAATAGTTTGAAAAAATCTGAACGGATGGTCGCCAAGATGAGTGCTGCGTATTTCATCACGGGAACCGACACCGATGTGGGCAAGACCACCATTGCCACGGGGCTGCTGTATGCGGCGCGACAATCCGGATTGAGCACGGCGGCGGGCAAGCCCGTGGCTTCGGGCTGCGATGTGAAACCCAAAGGCCTGCGCAACTCAGATGCGGTCGCCCTGCGTGCCGAGTGTTCGGTGGAGCTGACCTACAACGAGGTCAACCCGGTTGCCTTTGAACCTGCCATCGCCCCCCACCTGGCGGCTCGCGAGGCGGGTGTTGCGCTGACCGTGCAATCGCTGCTCGGCCCGATGCGGCATATTCTGGAAAAAAAGGCTGATTTCACCCTGATCGAAGGGGCGGGCGGTTGGCGCGTGCCACTGGCGGATCAGGCCAATTTGTCGGATCTGGCGATCGCGTTGCAACTGCCGGTGATTCTGGTGGTGGGCGTGCGTCTGGGGTGCATCAGCCATGCGCTGCTGACCGCTGAAGCCATCGCCAATGACGGTCTGCAACTGGCCGGTTGGGTAGCGAACATCATCGACCCGAAGACGTCACGCCTTGAAGAAAACCTCGCAACGCTGGCCGAGCGTCTGCCCGCGCCGTGTCTGGGCCGCGTGCCGCACATGAAAAAGGCCACGCCGGAGATGATCGCCGAGCATTTGCATTTGGAGTTGTTGGACTGAGCGCTGATTACGCATTTGATCGTTCCCACGCTCCGCGTGGGAATGCTGCCTCTGACGCTCCGCGTCAACCCGACGGCGGACGCGGAGCGTCCGGACGGCGTTACCCACGCGGAGCGTGGGAACGATCAGAAAGCAGCGGATCACTTGATATACCACCCCCACGCCTGATCACTGACGTACTCCGTCACCTGTTTCACTTCCAGATAGTTATCCAGCCCCCATTGCCCCAATTCCCGGCCAATCCCGCTGTGCTTCATCCCGCCCCATGGTGCTTCGACGAAGGTGGGTTGTGAGCAGTTGACCCACACGATCCCTGCGCGCAGGTGATTGGCCACCCGCGTGGCACGCTGGGGATCGGCGCTCATCACGGCGGCGGCCAGACCAAAGCGGCTGGCGTTGGCCATTTGCACCGCTTGCGCTTCGTCTTTGAAGCGCTTCACGCACAGCACCGGGCCGAAGATTTCTTCGCGCCAGACGATGCTGTTGTGCGCGGGCTCATCGAAAATCGCCGGTTCCATGAAGTAGCCCCTTTCCAGATGCGCCGGACGTTTGCCTCCCGTAAGCAGCTTCGCGCCACTGGCCTTGCCCTGATCGACAAAGCCCAGCACTTTTTCGTACTGCCCACGACTGACCAGAGGCCCCAGTAACACGTCAGGCTCAAGCCCTTGCCCGAGGGTGATCTTGCGTGTTTCTTCCACCAATCGTTCAATGAGGCGTGACGCGATGTTCTCCTGCACCAGCAAACGCGACGTTGCGCTGCACACCTGGCCCTGATTCCAGAAAATCCCGAACAGAATCCACTCCACCGCCGCCTCGACATCAGCGTCGTCGAACACGATGAACGCGGATTTTCCGCCCAACTCAAGGCTGATGTTCTTGATGTCACTGGCCGCTGCCGACATGATTTTTGACCCGGTCGGCACGCTGCCGGTGAAGGCCAGTTTGTCGACGCCGGGGTGCAGCGTCAGCGGGCTGCCTGCGTCCGCGCCCAAGCCGGTGACAATGTTCAGCACGCCAGCGGGCAGGCCGATACGATCCGCCGCACCCGCCAGCTCCAGCGCGGTGAGCGGGGTGAGTTCCGAAGGCTTCAACACCACCGTGGCACCGGCGGCCAGCGCGGGCGCGACTTTCCAGGCCGCCATCAGCAGCGGGTAATTCCACGGGATGATCTGCCCGGCGACACCCACCGGTTCCAGCCGCGTATGACAACGAAAGCGCGTGTCGGGCAGGGCGAGTGGCTGGTTCTGACGACCGTCCAGCTCACGTGCCAACCCTGCGTAATAGCGAAAGCAGCCAATCGTATCGCCGATGTCCCACTGCGCCTCGGGCAGCGGTTTGCCGTTGTCGTGCACTTCAAGGATGGCCAGGTCGTCTTGCACGTTTTGCAGTTCATCGGCCAGCGCGTCGAGCCACACGGCACGCTGGGCGCCAGTGGTTTGGCCCCACTCACTCTCAAAGGCACGTCGGGCAGCTCGCACCGCGTGGTCGATGTCTTCTTCGGTGCCCGCCGCGACCTTCTGCAAAACCTGCTCGGTCGCCGGGTCGATCACATCCATGTAGCCACCCAGATCCGGGCTGACCCACTCGCCGTTGATGTACAACTGATCACGCATGTGAGGCTCCTGTGCGGCGATTTTGCAGATAGCGGGAAGTGAACAGCAGTGCCAGCGAGGCGCAGATGATCACCGTGGAAACCGCGTTGATTTCCGGGGTCACGCCGCGCCGGATCGACGAGAAGATGTAGATCGGCAGCGTGGTTTCAGGGCCAGCGACGAAAAACGCGATGATGAAATCGTCGAAACTGAAGGTGAATGCCAACAGAAAGCCCGCCATGATTGCCGGGGTGATCTGCGGCAATGTCACGCGCCAGAAGGTTTCCAGCGGTGGTGCGTAGAGATCGGCAGAGGCTTCCTGCAAGGCTTTGTCCAGCGACTCCACGCGGCTGCGCACGATTACCATGACCAACGCCATGGTGAACAGCGAGTGAGCCGCGACGACCGTGAAGAAGCCCATGTTCAGCTTCGGGAGGCTCGGCATCAGTTGGGCGAGCACAGGGTTGATCACGTCGAACACGCTGATGAAGGCGATCAACGTCGAGATGCCGATGACGATGCCGGGGATGATGATCGCGCAATAGGTCAGGGCGTCGAATATCAGGCGGATTCTGCGCCCGGCCCGTTGCAGGCCGAACACCGCGAGGGTGCCGAACAGCGTCGCCAGCACCGCTGAGCAGGTGGCGATCAGCGCGCTGTTGCCCAAGGCTTCCATGATGAACGGGTTGCTGAAGGCCCGCCCGAACCACTGCACCGAGCAGCATTCGAAGGCCAGCCCGCTGCGCCCGGCGTTGAAGCTGAACAGCATGATCAGCGCGATGGGCAGGTAGAGAAACAGATAAAGCGACGTCGAGTAGGTGCGCAGCCACATGTCAGAGCGCTCCTTCGCCGGGCTTGCCACCGTAGCGGGCCACCAATTTTAGATAGACACCGATGATCACCAGCATGATTGCCACCAGGGTCATCGCCAGCGCACTGCCAAACGGCCAGTTGCGCGATTGCAGGAACAGGTCGACCAGCGCGTTGCCGACGAAGAACACCTTGCCGCCGCCGAGCACGGCAGGGATAAGAAATTCGCCCATCAGCAGAATGAACACCAGCATCACACCGGTAATGATCCCCGGCGCCGAGAGCGGCAGAGTGATGCGGCGGAAACTCTCGAACGCGCTGGCGCCCAGATCCGCCGAGGCTTCCAGCAAGCGCTTGTCGAGCTTTTCCAGACTGACGTAAATCGGAAACACCATCAGCGGCAAGTAGCCGTACACGATACCGATCAGCACCGCGTAGGGCGTGTTGATCAGCCGCACATCGTCCAGCCCGACACTCGCCAACAGCGCCGGAATGCCTTTGCCGCTGAGGATGAAAATCCACGCGTAGGTGCGAATCAGGAAGCTGGTCCAGAACGGCACGATCACCAGCGTCAGCAACAGCGAACGGCTGCGTCCGGCTTTTACGGCGAGAAAGTAGGCCAATGGATAGGCCGCCAGCAGACACACCAGCGTCCCCAGCGGCGCCAGCATCAGCGTGTTGCCGAACGCCGCCGCGCGGGAGCCGAGGTTGAGGTAATTGGCCAGTGTCAGGCCGCCCGCGTAACCGCCGACGGCGCTGCGCTCGCCAAAGCTGAATACCAGAATGATCACCAGCGGCATCACCAGAAGCAGCAGGAACCACAGGGTAGACGGCAGCAGCATCAGCAGCGTGATGCGCCGCGCCAGGCTACGCCGCCGAAGGTGTGCGCGCTCGATGTCCACCGCCGCCTCGGCAGCGGCGGGGCGAGCGTCAGGGGTCATGACGGCTTGCATGTGCGGTTCCTTGTCGTTCATGGCGATACGCCGGATCAGGCGGCCTTGAAGCGGGCCATCAGTTCGGCGCGCAGCGGGCTGGTCAGCGTCGCAGCGGCACCGAATTCCAGTGGGCTCAATTGCTCGGCGGCCGGATACATGATCGGGTCGTTGAGCATTTCCTTCGGCAGCAGCGCATCGACACGCTTGTCGCCGCTCGGGTAGCCGTGGCTCAGCACTTCCAGCTTGTTGTGCTGCGGGTCAAGCAGGTAATTGATGAAGGCGTAAGAGGCGTCTTTATGCTCTGCGCTTTTCGGGATGGCGAAGAAGTCGCTCCACAGCTCGCCGCCTTCCTTGCCCAGCGCGTAGACCATCGACGGAATGTCGCGATGCAATTGCGAGGCATCGCCGGTCCAGGACATGGCCAGAATTGCGTCGCCGCTGCGCATCGACGGCTGGATGTCGGAGTTGATCGCAAACAGGTGCGGCTTGACCTCGATCAGCAGTTTTTCGGCGTCGGCCAGTTCTTTCGGGTCCAACGAGTTGAAGCTGTAACCGAAGGATTTCAGGGCGTTGCCGATGGCGGTCAATTGGTAGTCGTGCACCATGGTGCGGCCGTCGGCCTGATCCTTGGCCAGCGCCCAGAACTCTTTCCACGAGGTGGGTTTGGCCTTGAGCTTGGCGCTATCGTAGGCCATGCCGGTGGTGCCCCAGTTTTTCGGCACGGCATACACCTTGCCGTCGACAGTGCCTTGGGCCATGAATTTTTCTTGAAAGGCCGACGCGTCGAAATTCGGGATGCGCGACAGGTCCAGCGGCTCGATCAGCCCCAGTTTCACATAGGTGCTGATGGTGTAGTTGGTCGGCACCAGCACGTCCCAGCCACTGCCGCCTGCCTGCAATTTGGCGAGCATTTCTTCGTTGGAGCCGAACACGCTCATGGCCACGCGGGCGCCGGTGGTCTTGGCGAAGTTATCGAGGTTTTCCTGGCTGTGATAATTCGGCCA
Organism: Pseudomonas sp. NPDC088444; assembly: GCF_044900175.1. Taxonomy (NCBI): domain Bacteria; kingdom Pseudomonadati; phylum Pseudomonadota; class Gammaproteobacteria; order Pseudomonadales; family Pseudomonadaceae; genus Pseudomonas; species Pseudomonas sp. NPDC088444. Next base: position 43,189 of record NZ_JBJDNK010000009.1, on the reverse strand, counting down.
GGTGGCCAGGCCCAGACGGTCGCCGATGTTTTTGTCAGCACCCAGTGCGCTGGCGCTGGAGCTGCCCGCAAGCAGCCCCGGCATGTTGGTGGCGACCACCGCCGCAGCGATACCCAGGCCGGTACGACCCAGGAAGTCGCGGCGCGTGATCGAGCCGTTCTGCCAACTGCGCATCGTCTTGATGAAGGTTTTCTGGTCCATGGCATGCTCCCCGTCTGATAAATAGTCCGATCGTTGGAATTGCTGTGCGCCTTACAGGGCCATCGCCAGGCCGCTGGCGTTGTTCCAGCCCACTTGAACGGCGGCGCCGTGTTCGAAACCTGCGTTGTCTGACGCCCCTTGGACCCCTGAGCCGAGTTGGCGCGGCACCCGCACGCAGACGATGCCGAATGGTTGGGTGCGCACGCGGTATTCGGTGATGTTGCCCAGATAGATGCGGTCTTCGACGCAGCCGTCCAGGGTTACGTCGCGACCTGGCAGGCTGCCTTGGGCGGCGATGTCGATCAGCTCCGGACGCACCGCGATGCAGCCCTCGGTGTTCGCACTCAGGGCCGTTCCGTTGGGCGTCAATGGGCTGCTCAGCTCGATGCCTTGCTCTGTGCGCAGCAGCGCCGAATTGCCCTGCACGTGGCGCACGGTGCCGTTGAACAGATTGGATTCCCCGATGAAGTCGGCCACGTAGCGAGTAGCCGGGGCTTCATAAAGTTGTTCGGGGGAGGCGGTCTGGATGATCGAGCCGCTGTGCATCACGCTAATGCTGTCGCTCATCGACAGCGCTTCTTCCTGATCGTGAGTGACCAGCACGAAGGTGATGCCAACTTCACGTTGCAAGCGCAGCAGTTCGGACTGCATTTCCTTGCGCAGCTTGCGGTCGAGTGCGGCTAGCGGTTCATCGAGCAACAAAACAGTGGGCTTGTTTACCAGCGCCCGCGCCAAGGCTACGCGCTGTTGCTGGCCGCCTGACAACTCGCTTGGTTTGCGATGACCGAGGCCTGAAAGACGCACCATCTCCAGCGCCTCGTCGGCGCGGCGTTGCTGTTCTTTCTTGTCCGGGCGAGGAGTGAGGTAGCGCAGGCCGTAGGCGATGTTCTGCGACACAGTCATGTGCGGAAACAGCGCGTAATGCTGGAACACCATGTTCACGGGGCGCTGATAGGCGGGGACGCCTGCGACGTTTTTGCCTGCCAGACGCACCTCTCCGACGGTCGGCTGATCGAAGCCTGCGATCATGCGCAGTGTAGTGGTCTTGCCGCAGCCCGAGCCGCCGAGAAAGGAGTGAAAGGTCCCGCGCTTGACCTGAAAACTCAGGTTGTTCACGGCCTTCAAGTTGCCGTAGTGCTTCTCGACGTTACAGAACTCGATATCGTTTTCGTGGCGATGGTCGGTCATCAGAGGCTCTCGCATTCCAGTGCAGGGTTCGCTGCGATGGAGGCGAAATTAACAACCGCGGTTTTGCGCTGTATATATCCCTCGGGGGATAGGTGTCGTTTCAGAACACGTCACTTGTAGGAGTGAGCAGGCCTAGGCAGTGGCTGCAATATCCGGCCCGGTCAGCTCGCGAATGAACAGTCCCAGCAACTCGGCCTGGCTGCCGATTCCGAGCTTGGCGTAGATGTTCTTGCGATGGATTTTCACGGTTCCCGGACTGATCGTCAGTTGCTCGGCCACCGACGCGCTGGAGTGCCCGCGCAACAGCAGACGTACGATTTCCTGCTCGCGCCCCGTGAGAATGTGATCACCGAAATGATCAAAAGCGGCGTGTACCTTGAAGTCGAGATCCTGCGGCGAGCGCGGCTGTTGCGCCCGATGCTGACGCCAGGCTTCGTTGATCACTTGCTCGACAATCGCTTGCGCACACTCCATCAGTTGCAGTTCATCGCGGCTGAACGCGCAACTGGTGGTCGCCCGCATCAGCGATAACACAGCCATCGCGTCGCCGCCCAGATCCACAAAGAACGCCACTTCCTCGGCCAGCCCCGTTTGCTGGTAATACGCCAGGTAATACTCGCTGAGATAGAAGTGATCGGGCGCGAACTGGCGCAGACGCCACAACCCCGGTTGCTGTTTTCGGGTACAGGCCAAGTAAAACGGGTCCAGCAGATAGGGGCCGCACTGGTAATCGTCGACGTACACCTTGCGCTTGTCCGGCGGGAAAGTGTCGAACAGTGCAAGTGGACGGTGATTACCCTCGTAGATGAACAGCACGAAATGATCGACAGGCGCGATTTGCTTCAGCCACTGGCTTAGCCCGCTCAGCCGCGCGCCGCCTCCCGGCAAGTCGAGAAGATGGGCGATTCCGCTGGTCCAGTGTTTCAGTTCCTTTGGGCGCATGAGGCGTTCGTGGCCGAATCCGGGAAGAAGAGCAGTTCAGCACAGGATGCAGGATGTGCGCCACTGCACAGTTCGGGGCTTCGGTAGCAGCGAGCAGGGGAAGAAGCGGGTAGGCTGATGGCCTGAATTGTTTCGTGATGCACTGTTTTTACGCATGAATTGTCACCGGTTGCTACGCGGTAACGGCGCGCCAACGTCTCAAATCAGGTGCGATTCGGGCCTCGTCTATCAGAAGGCCCGATGCCATTAGTCTTTTTGCCGAGTGTTTCACGGCTGATACTGGTTTAATGGCGTTGTTCGTTTTTTGAACAAAGGACCCCAGTCATGCAAATCTCACTGAACAACACGCTGTATCCAGGCCTGAGCGCGATTCAGGTCGGGCAGGACCGTGTCGATCAGGCGGCTACTCAACTGGCCAGCCCGGCGACCGAAGTGTCTGGTCGTAGCCAGTCTTCGGATTTCCAGCTTGAGCGTCTGCGTTCTGTCGAGCGCCCTGACCGCTCTGATCTGGCCTCTAATGTGGTTGAAATGGCCGAAGGCAAATTTCAGGTCCAGGCCGGTGTGAAAGTCGAGAAAGCCAGCGACGAAATGCTGGGCACGTTGATCGACACCTACGCGTAATTCCCTCTCTCTGACGTGCGCTGCGGCGCACGTTTGCGTTACGCCCTCCGCCTCTGAATAACGTCCTATAACGCGACCGAATCGCGGCGTTCTAAAGGCCGTTCCAGAGCGCTTCCTCAACTAGACTCTTCTCTATTGCCCGACCCGTTTCGTGCGTTGTGCGTGGTCGCCTGCATGACGTTTTGCGCAGCGTCGATGAAAGGTTCGCGATGCGCCCTTGACAACTCAATGGGCGTAAACGTATGTTTCAAACACCTGTTTGAGCCTCGAACAAAAGCAGATATCGAGGAGCGGGGCCAGTCCCCACAGTGACCCGACGGTCATCCAATTCAAGGATTCATCAGCAGAGGTTTATCGCTATGCCTGACTACAAGGCCCCCTTGCGTGATATTCGCTTCGTTCGTGACGAGTTGCTCGGCTACGAAGCGCACTACCAGAGTCTGCCAGCCTGCCAGGACGCCACGCCTGACATGGTCGACGCCATTCTGGAAGAGGGCGCCAAGTTCTGTGAGCAGGTATTGGCGCCGCTGAACCGCGTCGGTGACACCGAAGGCTGCACCTGGAGTGAGTCCGGCGTGAAAACCCCGTCGGGTTTCAAAGAAGCCTACAAGCAATTCGTCGAAGGCGGTTGGCCAAGCCTGGCCCACGACGTTGCCCATGGCGGTCAGGGTTTGCCTGAGTCGCTGGGTCTGGCGGTCAGCGAAATGGTCGGTGAAGCCAACTGGTCGTGGGGCATGTACCCAGGCCTGTCCCATGGCGCGATGAACACCATCTCCGAACACGGCACCCCTGAGCAGCAAGAGGCTTACCTGACCAAGCTGGTGTCGGGTGAGTGGACCGGCACCATGTGCCTGACTGAGCCTCACTGCGGCACCGACCTTGGCATGCTGCGCACCAAGGCTGAACCTCAGGCCGATGGTTCGTACAAAGTCTCGGGTACCAAGATTTTCATTTCCGCTGGCGAACACGACATGGCCGATAACATCGTCCACATCGTGCTGGCCCGCCTGCCTGATGCGTCTGCGGGCACCAAAGGCATTTCGCTGTTCATCGTGCCGAAGTTCGTGCCGAACGCCGAAGGCGGCATCGGTCAGCGCAACGCTGTGAACTGCGGTTCCATCGAGCACAAGATGGGCATCCACGGTAACGCCACCTGCGTAATGAACTTCGACGGCGCTACGGGCTTTCTGATCGGCCCGCCGAACAAGGGCCTGAACTGCATGTTCACCTTTATGAACACCGCGCGTCTGGGCACGGCATTGCAAGGTCTGGCTCACGCCGAAATCGGCTTCCAGGGCGGCCTGAAATACGCCCGCGAACGCTTGCAAATGCGCTCGCTGACTGGCCCGAAAGCGCCGGACAAAGCCGCTGACCCAATCATCGTTCACCCTGACGTACGTCGCATGCTGTTGACCATGAAGGCCTTCGCCGAAGGGACACGTGCGATGGTGTACTTCACCGCCAAACAGGTCGACATCGTCAAGTACAGCGAAGACGCCGATGCCAAGAAGCAAGCCGATGGTCTGCTGGCGTTCATGACCCCGATCGCCAAGGCGTTCATGACCGAGGTCGGTTTTGAATCCGCTAACCACGGTGTACAAATCTACGGTGGCCACGGCTTCATCGCTGAGTGGGGCATGGAGCAGAACGTGCGCGACAGCCGCATCTCGATGCTGTACGAAGGCACCACTGGCGTTCAGGCCCTCGACCTGCTGGGTCGTAAAGTGCTGATGACTCAAGGCGAAGCGCTGAAGGGCTTCACCAAGATCGTGCACAAGTTCTGTCAGGCTCAGGAAGGCAACGAAGCAGTCAGCGAATTCATCGCGCCATTGGCTGCACTGAACAAAGAATGGGGCGAGCTGACCATGAAGGTCGGTATGGCCGCCATGAAAGATCGTGAAGAAGTCGGTGCTGCTTCGGTGGATTACCTGATGTTCTCCGGTTACGCGTGCCTGGCGTACTTCTGGGCTGACATGGCGCGTCTGGCAGCCGAGAAGCTGGCAGCGGGCACCACGGAAGAGGCGTTCTACACCGCCAAACTGCAAACCGCGCGTTTCTACTTCCAGCGTATCCTGCCACGCACCCGTACTCACGTTGCGGCCATGTTGTCGGGTGCCAACAACCTGATGGACATGAACGAAGAGCACTTCGGCCTGGCTTACTGAGTTACGCGCTGCGCTTTACCTCAAAGCCGCTTGTCCTTCGGGGCAAGCGGCTTTTTTGTGCCTGTGGGTCAGGCCCCTGTGCGCACCGCAACAAACCGTGATCCAACGCACAATTTTTTCTCATCAAATCTGTTACTCAGCCGATACAGGCACTGTGCCATTTGATTTAAACTCGCTTCATTCCGGTCGGAGATAGTCCTCTTGCTGCGCCCATCCGCTGCACGGATCAGCCATTTTTTGCCTTCGTTGGCGTTATTCATCGCCGGGCTGGCGGCTGCCTATGTGAAGGACCTCAACGTATTCTTCACGTCACTGTTCAACGTATTGCCCACTCTGGTGTTGTTGCTTGGCGGCGCGTACTGCGGCGTCTACAAGCGCCAGCGTGAACTGTTTCTAATGATCACGGTGTACGTCGCGTATTTCCTGCTCGATACACAAACCGATTACTACCGCGATAACGGAAAGGTCCGAGAAGACGCCGCTGTGGTCTTCCACTTGTGTTGCCTATTGTTGCCAGTGATGTACGGCCTGTTCGCGGCGTGGGAAGAGCGCACGCATCTCGGCCAGGACCTGATCGCCAGGCTGGCTGTGTTGCTCGCGGTGGGCGGTGTCGCGCTGGGGCTTGAGCAGAGTTTTCCGGAAGCACTGCTCGCTTGGCTGGCGGACATTCGCTGGCCGTCGTTGCATGGCGAATGGATGAGCCTGATTCAATTGTCCTACGCGACATTCCTGGTAGCCTTTGGCGTGTTGATCGCTCAATACATCCGTAAGCCCCGCCCGCTGCATGCCGCGCAACTGGTGGGTTTGTTGGCCATGTTCTGGGCGCTGCCGAAAACGTTCATCCTGCCTTTCACGCTGAACATCATGTGCAGCCAGGTCATGTTGATGATTGCTGCCGGGGTTGCCCACGAGGCGTATCAAATGGCCTTTCGTGACGAACTGACCGGATTGCCGGGCCGCCGCGCGCTCAACGAGCGGATGCAGCGCTTGGGGCGCAATTACGTGCTGGCCATGAGCGACGTCGACCATTTCAAGAAATTCAACGACACCCACGGTCACGATGTCGGCGACCAGGTGCTGCGCCTGGTGGCGAGCAAGTTGTCGAAGATCACCAATGGCGGCGGTCGCGCCTATCGCTATGGCGGTGAGGAATTCGCGATCGTTTTCGCGGGCAAGACCCTCGAAGAGTGCATGCCGCACCTTGAAGTCATCCGCGAGACAATTGCCAACTACGCCATCCATCTACGTAATCAGGACAGCCGTCCGCAGGATGATCAGCAAGGGCGCCAGCGCCGCGCAGGTGCTCAGGCCTCGACGGTTTCCGTGACCGTCAGCATGGGCGTGGCCGAGCGCCAGCCAGAGCACCGCAACCCCGAGGAAGTGTTGAAGGCAGCGGACCAGGCGCTCTATGCCGCCAAAGGCGCCGGTCGCAATTGCGTCATCGCCTACGGTCAGACGAACAAGCGCGGCGCCGTCAGAATGGCCGCCGCCAGCTGAATTTCTTTCCTTTTTCTTTGTAATCAAAGGCTTTCACAAACCCTGTGAAGGCCTGCTTATTTTTGTCATTCATATGTGACCATAAAATGATTAATGGTCACTACTTGACCCTATGTGTCGCAAATGGTGTTCCTGTACACTCGGATCAACTGACACATCGACGCCGCATGATGAGGTGTGGTGTCTCTATTTCCGGGTATCTGTTGCTGTTTGCGAGGTTTGCCATGGCTGACTACAAAGCGCCTTTGCGCGATATGCGCTTCGTCCTCAATGAAGTGTTCGAGGTCTCCAAGCTCTGGGCCACGTTGCCCGAATTGTCCGAGACCGTGGACGCGGAAACCGTCGAGGCGATCCTCGAAGAGGCGGGTAAGGTCACTGGCAAATCCGTTGCGCCACTGAGCCGTGCTGCTGATGAAGAAGGCTGCCACTGGAAAGATACCGTCGTTACCACTCCGGCAGGCTTTGTTCAGGCCTACAAGACCTACGCCGAAGGTGGCTGGGTCGGCGTGGGCGGCAATCCTGAATTCGGCGGCATGGGCATGCCCAAGGCTGTGTCCGCGCAGGTCGAGGAGATGGTCAACTCGTCGAGCCTGGCGTTCGGCTTGTATCCGATGCTGACCTCCGGCGCCTGTGTATCGATCAACACCCATGCCAGCGAAGAACTGAAAACCAAGTTCCTGCCGAACATGTACGCGGGCATCTGGGCCGGTTCCATGTGCCTGACCGAGGCCCACGCAGGGACCGACCTGGGTATCATTCGCACCAAGGCCGAGCCTCAGGTTGATGGCTCCTACAAAATCAGCGGCACCAAGATTTTCATTACCGGTGGCGAGCACGATCTTACCGAAAACATCATTCATCTGGTGCTGGCCAAACTGCCGGATGCACCGGCTGGCCCGAAAGGCATCTCGCTGTTCCTGGTGCCGAAATTCCTCGTCAATGACGACGGCAGCCTCGGCGCACGCAACACCGTTTCCTGTGGCTCCATCGAACACAAAATGGGCATTCAGGCCTCGGCCACCTGCGTGATGAACTTCGATCTGGCCGAGGGTTATCTGGTCGGTGAGCCGAACAAAGGCTTGGCCGCGATGTTCACCATGATGAACTACGAGCGTCTGGGGGTTGGCATTCAGGGCTTGGCGTCTGGCGAGCGCTCGTATCAGAACGCCATCGAATACGCCCGTGATCGTCTGCAAAGCCGAGCGCCGACCGGTGCGCAATTCAAAGACAAAGTCGCTGACCCGATCATCGTTCACCCTGACGTGCGTCGCATGCTGCTGACCATGAAGGCGCTGAACGAAGGCGGTCGTGCCTTCTCGACGTACGTTGCCCTGCAACTGGACACCGCCAAGTACAGCGAAGACGCCGAAACACGTCAGCGCGCCGATGCGCTCGTCGCGTTGCTGACGCCCGTGGCCAAGGCGTTCCTGACCGACATGGGTCTGGACACCACCGTACAGGGTCAGCAGGTGTTCGGCGGTCACGGGTACATTCGTGAGTGGGGCCAGGAGCAACTGGTGCGAGACGTGCGCATCACGCAGATTTACGAAGGCACTAACGGCATTCAGGCGCTGGACTTGATGGGGCGCAAGGTGGTCGCCAGCGACGGTGCGTTCTACCGGTTGTTCTCTGAGGAAGTGCGCCAATTCATCGCTTCGTCCGACAGCTCCTTGGGCGAATTCACCAAGCCATTGAACGCTGCGCTCACCACACTGGATGAATTGACCAACTGGGTTCTGGACCGCGCCAAGGCCAACGCGAACGAAATCGGTGCGGCGTCGGTCGAGTATCTCCACGTGTTCGGCTATACCGCTTACGCCTACATGTGGGCGATGTCGGCCAAAGCCGCACTCGGCAAAGAGGCTCAGGACGATTTCTATGCCAGCAAGCTCGGCACTGCGCGTTTCTATTTCGCACGCCTTTTGCCGAGAATTCAGTCGCTTGTCGCGTCGGTGAAGGCGGGCAGCGAGCCTCTGTACCTGCTGGATGCTTCGCAATTCTGATCCGCTTACGTCGTGTAAGCATTTGCTTACACGACGTGCTGACAATCAGCTCTATCGCTCTAATGGATCCAACATTAATCTACACACATGGACGTCGCGCAGGATGCGCAAACAGACAACAGGGACACGTAGGGATTGCCTGCCAGGACGGTGGGAAGAAAGGGAAGTCAAAAGGGAAACAGTCTGGAAAACCTCGCCTCGGCGGGGTTTTCTTTTATGCGCGCCTGAAAGATTCTGTTGTCGGCCCAGCCACTTTCGCCACCAAGGCGGCTCCCACAAGGATCGGGGGCGAGCAAGAGGTTGGGTCAGGCATAGTCTTTGTGGCAGCCGCCTTGGTGGCGAAGGCGGTTGACCTGCCACCACAGAATCTCCCGCAAGGATCGCGTCCGATCCAAACCTCTTGCTCGGCGCCGGCTCCCAGCCGTGGCTCAAGGTATAGACACCGGCTTTTCCACCTCGTCCAGCACCGACTTCAACAACTCCAGCGTCGCCTGCTGTCGTTGCGCATCACGATACAAAAGCCCGATCTGCAGCGGCACGCGTGGCTCACTCAGTGGCTTCCACAACAACTCCTCGTTGTCCTGAATATCCTCCGCCCGCCCCGGTAAGACCGTCGCCAGTTTCATGTGCGCGAGGCTGTCGAGAATCCCTGCCATGTTGTTTAACTCGGCCTGCACATGCGCGCGTCGCCCCAGATTGCCCAACTGTGTCTGCCATATCTGTCTCACTTGAAACTCTTCGCCGAGCAGCAACATGGGCAACTCGGCCGCCTGACTCATCGAGACTTTCTTGAATTCCCGCAGTGGATGATTGGCCGGGATGACGAGTTTCAGTTCATCTTCGTACAGCAACATGCCGTGTAACCCTGGCTGGCGCGCTGGCAAGTAACTAATGCCGATGTCCAGCGAGCCATTGAGCAGACGCCGCTCGATTTCCATCGCGCTCAGCTCATAGATCTGCACCACCAGATGCGGCTGGGCTTTTCGCACATGCTCCAACATCTGTGGCACGAGGCTGGAGTGCACGGTCTGCATTACACCAATGGCGAGCGTCCGTTGCGATTGCCCCTTGAAGTTGCGCAGGGCATCACGAGCACGTTGCATGCCGTCCAGCAGCGGAACGGCGTGGTTGTATAACGTGTGCGCGGCGAGGGTCGGCAACAGGCGTTTGCTGCTGCGTTCGAACAGACTGACATCGAGGCTGTGTTCGAGCAGGCGGATCTGTTGCGACAGGGCCGGTTGTGACAGCGAGAGGCGTTCGGCAGCGCGCCCTACATGGCCTTCTTCGTAGACCGCGACGAAATAACGCAGTTGGCGGAAATCCATAAGTGATTCTTATCGAAATGGCTGGAAAATCGAAATGGCTGTTTAAACGGTTGGCGCATAGTCTACGCCCAACTCACAAGGGTTACAGGGCCGCACAGCACAATGAACAGCGTTCGCGTTGAAGGTGTTTACATAGGTAAAGCGAAAAATCTGGGTCATGGATTGATCAGCGATATCGACAAGCACCGATTAAACCGACGCTCATGGCTGTGGCCGCAAGGGCTGGGCACCGACGAGCACGGTGATCCGCGCTTTCACACCGGCCCTGAACGCGCCTTGCATCATTACCCTTCCGAGCATTACGCCTACTGGCGCAAGCACTACCCACAAATCGAGTGGGGCGCACCTGCATTTGGTGAAAACCTGTCGTCCATCGGGTTGACTGAAGAGCACGTGTGCCTGGGTGACATGTTTCGTTGGGGCGAAGCACTGCTGCAAATCAGCCAGCCCCGTTCGCCGTGCTACCGCTTGAGCCACCGTTGGGGCATCGAAGCGTTGCCACAACACGCCCAGGACACAGGGCGTTGCGGCTGGTTTTACCGCGTGCTCAGGCCCGGTTTTGTAAACCCCGACGACAGGTTCGAACTGATTCAGCGCAGCTATCCCGGCCTGACAGTCGCCTGGGCTCTGCGCAGCTTCTATCAGGAGCCGCTGGAACACCCGGGCCTGAAAAAACTCGTCGATTGCCCGGCATTGTCGTCCCGCTGGCGCGACATCGCCCTCAAACGCTTGCGCACAGGCCGGGTCGAGGATTGGAGTGATCGTTTGCTGGGCCTGCCACTGGAAGGATTGCGCGCATGAACCTGTTCAAACGGTCACGTCCTGCCGAGGCGCCCGAGACGGCAACTGTCGATCAGCCTTTGCTGCCCCCGCTGGAGCGTCTTCGCCAACGCACCGGCAGTGATCAGGCAGGCTTTTTCGCCGCCGAATACGATGCCTGCGTAGGGGCGATGAAGCTCGCACGTCTGTGGGGTGAACACCATCGGCGGGGGCACTGTGGTGTCGTGGTTGCCAGTGGTGGCCGTTTCGACGAGTTGATCGAGTCGATGGCGACGGCGTTCTGTCGAGTGCCGTTCAACGACCTGGCTGCCATGGAGGCCGCCGTGGATTCTCGCACCGTGGCGATCATTCTGGAGCCGATTCAGGGTGAAAGCGTGGTAACGCCCGCCACTCAAGCCTATGTGCAGGGCGTGGAAGCGCTGTGCCGGGCGCTGAACATTCTGCTGATTTTCAACGAGGCGCGGGGTACTGTCGGCCAGCAGGGTGGCTTGCTTTGCGAAGATGCTTACGGCGTTTGTGCAGACATCGTGGTGCTGGGCGATCACTCGAATCGTAGCCCGCGCATTCCAGCGCTCCTCGCCCGAGGCCAGGCTTGCGTAGCTTCCGTGGAGTCGCTGCCCGGCTACGTTCAGGAACCCTGCTCCACGACGCGTCCGGCACGCCCGGCGCCATCCCCTCGAATTCAACGGTCGTTCGTGCCCAGCGGGCTGATGGCCTGACGCAACCCTATACCGTCTTGCGTTATTTACGCTTCGCCCTGCACCGGAGAACTGGGTGTGGGGCGTTTTTTTGTGGGTGATGGCTCGCTGATATGGCGTGGTGGAACCCCTGCCATCGCGCAGGGTCGATTAGCTGTGTGGCCTTCTCGGGGCCATCTTCTCAATCAGGAGCTTCACCCATGGATTTCATTCGCATTCTTATCGCCATCCTGCTGCCACCCTTGGGTGTTTTCCTGCAAGTCGGTTTCGGCGGGGCGTTCTGGCTCAACATTTTGCTGACGATTCTGGGTTATTTCCCTGGCATCATTCATGCGGTTTACATCATTGCTAGCCGGAAATAAGCGCGGCCAGCCCTGAACCGAAATCACCCTGTGGGAGCGAATTCATTCGCGATGCGGTGGTGCATCCGACAGAGATGCGTCGGATATACCGGCCAATCGCGAATCAATTCGCTCCCACAGGTTCAGTGTTTGCTGCGCGACAGCGCGGCGCCGGAACGAAGGGCGATGTCTCTGACATTACCCCTCAATCACCTTGCGATAAAACGCCCATTCGGTCTCCAGCGCATGCGCCAGGTTGGCCGCCTTGCGGAAGCCATGGCGTTCATCGGGGTAGAAATGCCCCTCGGCCGCAATGCCTTTTTCCAGCAGCGCATGGAGCATGTCGCGGGTCTGGGCCGGGACGACCACTGCATCCAGTTCGCCTTGAAAGAAGATCACCGGAGCCTTGATCTGATCAGCATGTAACAGCGGCGTACGTTCTTTGTAACGTGCCATGTCGATGTCCGGATCGCCAATCAGCCAGTCCAGATAATCCGCTTCGAACTTGTGCGTCGCCTCGGCCAGTGCCAGAGGATCGCTGACGCCATACAGGCTGGCGCCCCCGCGGAACACGTCCTTGAACGCCAACGCACACAGCGTCGTGTAGCCACCCGCGCTGCCACCACGAATGAACGCTTTGGCCGGATCGATCAGACCCTGATTGCCCAGATACTCAACCACCGCACAGGCGTCTTCGACATCGACCACGCCCCACTCCAGAAATAGCGCCTGGCGGTACGCGCGGCCATAGCCGGTGCTGCCCCGGTAGTTGAGGTCGGCGACCGCAAAGCCCCGTTGGGTCCAGTATTGAATGCGAGGGTCGAGCACCGGATAGCAGGCTGACGTCGGCCCGCCGTGGATGAACACCACCAGTGGTGGCTTCGCATCACCGTTCATCGCCGGGTAGAAATAGCCGTGCGCCTCTTCGCCACCACTGGGGTAGCGCAGCGTTTGTGGCTGGCTGATGCGTTCGGCGGGCAGGGGCGAAACACCTCCGGCGAGCACGTGAACCCGCTTGTCGGCGCGATTGATTGCCAACACGGCCGAAGGGCTGATCGCCGAAGCCGCGATGCAGTAGATGTACTGATCGTCCATCGCGAGGCTGCGGAAACGGCTGTAATCACCGCTGAAGTCGTCTACGTTTTCCTTCAGACGAATACCCAAAACGCCCATACCGCTTTCCGACCACGTCGCCAGATAGGCGCTGTCATCGAGCGGTAGCCAGCTTGACCCTCCCAGTTGCCAAGGCGCGGGGGCGTGATCGGCTTTGGCGGCAGGCAGCGGTTTGAATCCATCCAGCGTCTCGACCCACGGCTGCCAGAACCCGGCGCGGTCGGTCAGGCAATACAAACGGCCTTGGGCGTCGAAGCGTGGTTGTTGCAACGATTCCAGCCCCAAGCCGCCCGCCAGGCAATGCGCGCGACTCCAGTTGCCGTCGCTTTGGCGCTCAATGCTTTGCAAGCGTGTCGAGGTCCACGGCTGATGCGGGCGCCACCACTCGATCCAGACCAGGCGATTACCATCCGGGCTCATCACCGGGGAGGCATAAAAGTCAGCGCCTTCGGCCAGTACGTGACGTTGGCCGTCCAGGTCGATTGCGACCAGGCGATGTACGTCATGATCCTCTTCAACGGCCAGAATTTGCCCGCGAGCGAATCGGACATCGCCGTAGCGCTTGTCGCCTTCGGTCAATGCCTGAGGGGCTTCAGAATCGAAAGGCTGAACGTAAATCTGCTGATCGGCCTCGTTGACGAACGCGATGGCGTCATCGGTCAGGCAGAACGAGCCGCCGCCGTATTCGTAGACCCGGCTGCGAACGCTGAAACCGTCCGGGGTCAGACAAGTCGTGGCGCCGTCGCTCCAGCGCCAGATGCGCGAAGCCGCGTCCTGCGGGCGGAATTCATTCCAGAACAGGCCTGCGGGACTGACGCTCAGTTCAGCGAAATCGACGCCTGCCGCCACGGCCTGGGCGGCAGAGAACAGATCAGGATTTTGCGATGAGGCGTGAGTTTCGTTCATTGCGGAAAGCCAGTTGCTCGATGGTCTGGCTAGCATACTCGGCTTCGTCGCGCGCTTGGGTGATCAGGCCGTGTTGCGGCGATTTACTGCACACCGGGTCCGCGTTGCTGGCATCGCCCGTGAGCATGAACGCCTGACAGCGGCAGCCGCCAAAGTCCTTCTCTTTCTCGTCACAGGACCTACACGGCTCGGGCATCCATTCGTACCCACGAAAGCGGTTGAAGCCGAACGAGTCGTACCAGATGTGCTGCATGCTGTGATCGCGCACATTGGGGAACTGGATCGGCATCTGCCGAGCACCATGGCAGGGCAGTGCGGTGCCGTCGGGGGTGACGGTCAGGAACAGGTTGCCCCAGCCGTTCATGCAGGCTTTGGGACGTTCTTCGTAATAATCAGGGGTGACGAAGATCAGTTTGACGGGGTGTTTTTCTGCCGCGAGCTTCTCGCGATATTCGTTGGTGATGCGTTCGGCGCGCACCAGTTGATCCTTGGTCGGCAGTAGACCCACGCGATTCAAGTGCGCCCAGCCGTAGAACTGGCAGGTGGCCAATTCGACGAAGTCCGCTTCCAGCGCCACACACAGCTCGATGATCTTGTCGATGCGGTCGATGTTGTGCCGATGGGTGACGAAGTTCAGCACCATCGGATAGCCGTGTTTCTTCACGGCACGGGCCATTTCCAGCTTTTGCGCGAAGGCTTTTTTCGAGCCTGCGAGCATGTTGTTCACTTGCTCGTCGCTGGCCTGAAAGCTGATCTGGATGTGGTCCAGACCGGCCTCCTTGAAGTCGATGATTTTCTGCTCGGTCAGACCGATGCCCGAGGTAATCAGGTTGGTGTAGAAACCCAGTCGACGAGCCTTGGCGATCAACTCGGCGAGGTCCTGACGCACCAGCGGCTCGCCACCGGAAAAGCCGATTTGCGCCGCGCCCATCTGCCGGGCTTCGGCCATCACCTTGAACCACTGCTCAGTCGTCAGCTCCTGGCCCTGTTTGGCGAAGTCCAGTGGGTTGGAGCAATACGGACATTGCAGCGGGCAGCGGTAGGTCAGTTCGGCGAGCAGCCACAACGGCAGCCCGACCGGGGGTGTGGGCGGAATGTGCACGGTGGTTTTTTCAAGCACTGAGTCAGGCAAGTTCGATCCAGTGTTCGGCACGGGCGACCTCCATGAATTGCTCGACATCGGTGCCCAGCTCCGGAACGCCGGGGAATTTCTCGTCGAGAATTGCGATGATCGCGCCCACGTCACGCTGGCCGTTGATCAGGCCACCAATGGCGCTGGCGCTTTCATTGAGTTTGATCATGCCCTCCGGGTAGAGCAGCACGTGGCCATTCTGCGCGGGTTCGAACTGGAAGCGATAACCCCGGCGCCAGCTCGGCACTTGTTGACGGTTGAAACTCATAAGGCGATTCCTTTATGCCAGACGCGTTGATCAGTGACGCTGTGGTATGGCGCGCGGTTCAGCTCGTAGGCCATGGTCATGGCGTCCAGCATGCTCCACAAAATGTCGAGTTTGAACTGTAGGATTTCCAGCATGCGCTGCTGGCTTTCCCGCGTCGTGTAGTGTTGCAGGGTAATCGTCAAACCGTGCTCGACGTCCCGACGGGCCTGCCCCAGACGCGTGCGGAAATACTCATAGCCTGTCGGGTCGATCCACGGGTAATGCTGTGGCCAGCTGTCCAGACGGGATTGGTGGATTTGCGGCGCGAACAGTTCGGTGAGCGAGCTGCTGGCCGCCTCCTGCCAACTGGCACGGCGGGCGAAATTCACATACGCGTCGACGGCAAATCGTACGCCCGGTAACACCAATTCCTGCGAACGCAGTTGATCAGGGTCCAGACCGACGGCCTGCCCAAGACGCAACCACGCTTCGATGCCGCCATCTTCGCCGGGTGCGCCGTCATGATCGAGCAGGCGCTGAATCCACTCGCGACGAATCTCGCGGTCCGGGCAGTTGGCCAGAATCGCAGCGTCTTTCAGCGGAATGTTCACCTGATAGTAGAAGCGGTTGGCGACCCAACCCTGAATCTGCTCGCGGGTCGCACGGCCTTCGTACATTGCCACGTGATACGGGTGATAGATGTGGTAATACGCCCCCTTGGCACGCAGGGCCTGTTCGAATTCGGCGGGGGACAGCGGCTGTTGCTCGCTCATCTCAGACTTTTCCTCAGACTTTAAGGAACACGCAGTTCCCTGTAGCAGCCCGGGTTGCCGGCGGTGGGGCCCTCAAAATCGCTACCGCCGGCAAGCCGTGCTGCTACAGGTCAGGGTTCGCTCTTACAACTCAATACTCATCCCATCAAACGCCACTTCAACCTCGCGACGGGCCAGCTCGGCGCGCTCAGGCGAGTCCTCGTCGAGAATCGGGTTGGTGTTGTTGATGTGAATAAGCACTTTGCGCTGTTTCGGCAGTTTTTCCAGCACTTCCAGCATGCCACCGGGGCCGTTCTGCGCCAGATGGCCCATTTCCGTGCCTGTGCGAGTGCCGACGCCACGGCGTTTCATTTCGTCGTCATCCCACAGCGTGCCGTCGACCAGCAGGCAATCGGCGCTGCTCATTTTTTCCATGAGCGCGTCATCGACCTTGCCCAGGCCCGGTGCGTAAAACAGTTTGCCGCCAGTACGCAGGTCCTCGACCATCAAACCGATGTTGTCGCCCGGATGTGGGTCGAAACGGTGAGGCGAGTAAGGCGGTGCCGCGCTGCGCAGTGGGAACGGTGTAAAGCGCAGGTTCGGACAGGCCGGAATCACGAAACTGCCTTCCAGCTCGATGCGGTTCCAGACCAGCCCGCCGTTCCAGTGCTTGAGCATGTTGAACAGCGGAAAGCCGGTGCTCAGGTCTTCGTGGACCATGTCCGTGCACCACACTTGATGCGGACAGCCTTCGCGCAGACTCAGCAGACCGGTGGTGTGGTCGATCTGGCTGTCCATCAGAATGATTGCGCTGATGCCGGTGTCGCGCAGGCCACGATTGGGCTGCATGGGCGCGAAACCTTGCAGTTGCGCGCGAATGTCGGGGGAGGCATTGCACAAGACCCAGTTCACGCCGTCATCTGACAAAGCGATAGACGACTGAGTGCGAGCGTGCGCCCGCAGGCTGCCGTCGCGAAAGCCTGCGCAGTTGGCGCAGTTGCAGTTCCACTGAGGAAAACCGCCGCCCGCTGCCGAGCCGAGAATCTGGATGTGCATGTGTGCTCCGTACCGAAGGGGCTGTCAGACGTTTTGCGTCGGGCCCGAAAATCTCAAATCCTGTAACAAAAAAGCCCCGGCGAACCGAGGCTTTTCAGCGCGTAGCCATCAACGGCTGGCGAAGTACATGGTGACTTCAAAGCCGATACGCAGGTCGGTGTAAGCAGGTTTGGTCCACGCCATGGGAGACTCCTTCCAAGTAGGTGTTACGGTGGGTTGGTACATCTTTAGTGCCCTCGCGAGAGGAGACGTTCAAATGCTTAGGCAGCTATGTTACTAAAAATATCGGCTCGCCAATGATGAAATATCAGATAAAGCTTTTTGCATCTTGAGCAATGATCACGGGCGTACAAGCCGCAACCCGTCTGGCACGGCGCGATTTGCCAAGTAAAGAACCGGCGTTTGGGGTAGCGCTACCCGACTGGCGGCCTCTCTCATGGTGTCGAGCGACAGATTTGCAAGCGAATGTTGCAGGCGCTGAGGGTAATCGGCTGCGTGACCTGCGAGATTTGCCTGCCACAGTGTTTCAGCGGCGACCTGGAATTCCTGGGTGGTCAGTGCGAGTTGATTTCCAAGCGCCTGACGCGTGGTTTGCAGGTCGGCGCGCTCGATCAACGCAGGCAGCGTTTTGAGAACCTCACCCATGTGCTCGACCAGTTGCATAGCGTTGGCGCTGGGCGATTGGACACCGAATAACAACCCGCTTTGCCCGGCGATCTGTCGGAAACCGCTGAAAACTGCGTAGCCCAATTGCAGCTCGACACGCAGACGTTGGTAGAACGGCCCCTGAATGATGTGTGCGAACAATCGCCACAGCACCTCATCTTCGATACTTGCCGTGGGGGTGGGATAGAACATCAGTACAGCATCTTCAGACGATTCCGACAGCTCGACGGCCCAACGTGAGTCGGTCATCTGGGCGGAGACGTTCAGTGGGTGTGTGTCAGGCGTACCGGGTGCATGCCGTATGGCGTGGGTAAGCGCCGATCGTTGAGTCGCCTGCAGCCCCGCTGCAAATCCAGACCAGCGCGCGTACCGCCAGATAGCCTGCGCATCGCGGGTTTCGTTGCTGATCGAGTTGTTCAAATAATGATCAGGCAGCGTCTTGAGCAACTGGCGAATCGGGATAAGCGCGGGTTCGCTTTCCGGTTGGCCATAGCGAGCCTGCGTTTGCGTTGTGGGGGCTGCGAGCACGTGCAGCGTCTGTGCGAGCACGGCAGGAATTGGCTCGGCCATACCGCCCAGCTTCAATTGCCAATGATTGCCATAGGACGAGAAGCCCAGTGTGACGCCCGCTTGCCCGGCGTCGGCGATCAGCGTTTTCAAGCTTTCGTTGAGCATCCGAAACAGCGTTGGCTGGGGGGAGGACAGCGTCCAACGCAGATAAACGCTGGCCTCTCCCGTCGCAGCCAAATGATCGCTGAAGACCCATGCTGGCGATGGTGGGGTGGGGGATGCAGGAACTGACGAGGTGTGCAGAAATGGGTTGGGTTTTGGAAGACGCCAGTGGACGGTGGGGCGTGACCCAATGGAGAGCGGCTCAATCAGCCTATCCGGCGTGAGCTGGTTCAACAGGGCCTCTAGCGCCAAAATGTCTTCGTCATGCATCCCCGTTGCCTTGTCGTCGGCACTGTAATGCCGGGCCAGAGACAGGGCACTGGCGACGTCGAGATGGCGGGTTTGCAGGCGGGCGTACTCTTCCAGTAGCGCTTGGTAATGAGTTTTGAAGAATGACAGCCAGTCGAAGATCAGGCTTGGGATGTGTGTGGTTTGATCTGGCGTCATCGCGGGCAAGCTCACTCCTACAGGGGAACGCGTCTCTTCTGTAGGAGTGAGCTTGCTCGCGATATCGGTTGTGGGGGCAATCTCAATCTCAATGACTGTCTGCCCCGCGAACGCATACAACACCGTCGCTTTTAGCGACTCGATCAATCCCGCTTCACGTAAGCACGCCACCAGCCCGCCGGATTGTCCATTGTTCATCCAGGTACAAAGAAAATCCGCTGCCCGCTCATGGCCTTGCGGTAATCCTTCGCACGCAAACACCAGATGCGTCCGACGCTGATCAGCGCCTGGTAATGAGGTTGCGGCGCATTGACCCATCAGCGCAGGAGGGGATTGCTGCTCAACCCTGACGCCCGTGGGGAAACACCCTCCAAACCGGGTCGCCAACGCCTGCAACTCATCGAGCGTTTGCGGCCCGCTGAGGCTCAGGGTTATCTGACCCGCGTGATAGAACCTCCGGTAAAAATCTTGCAACGCCTGCTGAAAAGCCTGACGCGGAACGGGCAGGCTGAAGCGATTGCCTGCGTGAAACCAACGTAACGGATGTGAAGCGGACAGCGGCTGAAGGCGCTTCAGCAGGTTGCGTGATGCGTCGTCCCGAGACCAGGCGATAAATTCGGCATGCAGCACTTCTCGTTCGCGCAACTGATCGTCCATCGACAGACGCGGGTGGGTGAGCATTTCGCACAAACGCTCCAGTCCGCCTGCAAATTCGGGAGGGGAAAGTTCGAAGAAAAAGTCCGTAGTCCGCTCGCGTGTGCTGGCGTTGAGTTGTCCGCCATGACGCTGAACGTAGGACATCAGATGCTCGCCTGTCGGAAAGCGCTCTGTACCCAAGAAGAAAAGATGCTCAAGAAAGTGAGCAAGCCCTGGCCACTGCTCCGGTACGTCATGACTGCCTGCCGCCACGCGTATTGCCGCTGCACAACGCTTCAGACGCGGTGCCGAGCAGAGCACCACCCGCAAGCCGTTGGGCAGTATCAGGGAGAGAAGACGGGATGAATCTGACGCAGACATGACGAATTTCCGCAAAGGCACAGGCAAGTGACTGCTCATGCTAGCGGATTACCCTGAAGGACACGTACTTCCCCGTAACAGTCTGGTCGGGCGGCCATAGGGGACAGTGATGTGGTCAAGCTTTGCTTAAATCCTTGTAAAACCCCGGCCTCCGATCCTTGAAGTAGGTATTGATCGCCTGAGACTCATTCATCAATGCCCGATCCAGATCGGCGACCACCAACGCGTCATCTCGCCCGGCCAAGCCAACCTGCTGCCCATCGGGCGCGCAAATGCTGCTCTGGCCGCAGTAATGAATGTCGCCTTCGTTGCCGCAGTAATTGGCATACACCAGATAGCACTGGTTTTCGAAGGCCCGCGCGCGGACAGTCACTTGCGCGACGAAGTCGTAAGGCGCCATGTTGGCGGTGGGCACAAGAATCAAATCAGCTCCCGCCAAGGCGAGACGTCGTGTGTTTTCAGGGAATTCCACGTCGTAGCAGATGAGAAAACCGAGCTTCCAGCCGTCGAATTCCACGACGGGAAAGTGCTCGTCTCCTGCGCTGAACATCGACTTGTCCAGCTCTCCGTACAGATGTGTCTTACGGTAATTGCAGCGTCGCGCGCCGTGCGCATCAATCAACTGCACCGCGTTGTAAACCTGGCCATTGGCGCTCAGCTCGGGATAGCCATACAAAATTGCGATGCCGTTCTCTTGGGCAATGTCTCCGATGGTGCGCGCGGCTGATCCATCGCTGGGTTGGGCCAGGTCCCGAGCGGCCTGCGCGCCGATGTTGTAACCGCTCAGGAACATTTCCGGGAAGACCAGCAGCGCAACGCCTTGTTTGGCTGCTTCTGTCGCTTGTGCGCGCAGACGAGCGAGATTGCCGCTGACATCCAACGGCAATGGCGAGCACTGATACAAGGCAATGCGCATGGCCATCTCCTTATTCGGGTAACACAATCGGGCCGATCTCGTGGAATACGTCACCTGGCCCCGGGTTCTCGGCGTGGGTCTGGCCGCCAAAGTGAGTCATGATGCCCCACACCGCGTTGAGTGACGTCTGCACGGCGCCTTCAACCCAGGCTGGAGTCCACGAAACGTCGTCACCCGCGATGAAAATGCCCCGCTGTTCGTCAGGCATGTCCTTTTGAACGAAGTGCGCGTACATCCGTTGGTTGTAGCGATAGTGGCCCGGAAGCGCACCTTTGAAGGCACCGAGGAAGTGCGGGTCAGCTTCCCACGACACGGTGATCGGATCTCCGATGATGCGCGCTGCGATATCCACCTTCGGGTAAATCTTTTTCAGCGCGCCGAGGGCCAGACTCACGCGCTTTTCCACC
Source organism: Pseudomonas sp. NPDC088444 (assembly GCF_044900175.1). Taxonomy (NCBI): domain Bacteria; kingdom Pseudomonadati; phylum Pseudomonadota; class Gammaproteobacteria; order Pseudomonadales; family Pseudomonadaceae; genus Pseudomonas; species Pseudomonas sp. NPDC088444. The sequence continues at coordinate 22,097 of NZ_JBJDNK010000009.1, read as the reverse complement.
GGGTGCGGCAGCATTTTCAGCGCATCGCTCATCCACGAGTAAGACAGACAGATCACACCAGGCTTTTCCGTGCCGTCGGGATAGGTGCCGTTATCGAACAGGTAGGTGCCTCGGGTCAGACGGTCGGTCAGGGTCATGCTCATCAGATCGCGACCGGTTTCCGGGTCTTTGTCTTTCCAGAAAGGTCGGTCGACCATCACGAAGGTTTTCGATGACTGCATGTAACGGGTGCGGTCCAGCGCCATCCACATCTTCTGCGAGAACAATGATTCTTCGCACTCGATCTGCGTGGTCAGTAACCAACTTTGGCAGGTCGCCAGCACGGCGTCGTAATGGCGGGTATCACCCCAGTTGTCCGTAACGGCAAATTTGCCGTCAGCGGCACGCGCAATGCGTTTGACGCCCGTGCGCGGCGCGCCGTGATGCAACGTCGACAGGCTGGTGCCTTCAGGCCAGTGCGCGCAGCGTTCCGGAACGTGGCGCCAGATGCCCAGTGGCACTTGTTCCACGCCGCCGACGATCAGGTGCTGGTGATCGTCGCAATTGGTCATGACCACACGGAAGATTTCCAGCATCGAGTTGGGGAAGTCCGAGTCCCAGCCGCCGGTGCCAAAGCCGACTTGGCCAAACACTTCGCGGTGGTAGAACGACAGCTTGGCGAAGGCTTTGGAGGTGGCGACGAAGTCGTAGAAGGTGCGGTCGTCCCACAGTGGAACGAGGGTGTTCCACAGTTCTTTCAGGCGCGGTACGTCGCGATCACGGATCGCCTGCTGAATGTCGGCAAACTGTGCGCCGTCTTCCAGCGCATCCGCCCACGCGTCAGCCACTTCCTGAAACAGCGCAGGCAAATCCGACAATTTTTGTGCGTAGTGGGTGGTGCCTTCCAGATCAATGACCGTACTGCCGGATGCCGCAGTCAGCGGGTTGGGGAAAGGTTTGGATTCCAGGCCGAGCTTGTCGACATAGTGATAGAACGTGGTGGACGACACTGGAAAACGCATGCCGCCCAGTTCAGCGATGATGCCCTCTGCGCCTTCGAACTGCTGCGAGCGCAGACGGCCGCCCATTTTCGAGGCCTCATACACCACGGGTTTGAGGCCAAGCTTCATCAATTCATAGGCGGCCACCAGACCGGCAATGCCAGCGCCGACAATCGCCACTTCTTTGCCCAGATTGTCGCTCGGAATGCTGCCGAGCCCGGCGGGGTGCTCGATCCATTCATCAAAAGCGAACGGGAAGTCCGGGCCGAAAATCGTGATGGGCTTTTTGCCGTCGGAGGGGTGGCGATTGTTTTTCATGACTGACCTTGTTCGGCTGTGGCGCGGAAGAGGAAAGTCTAGATAACAGTTGAGACGTAAATAAGACGCAGAGTGTCGTCGTTATGCAGAGTTTTTTAGCAATATGACGAGGTAATCATGCTTTTTGTAGCGATCTTCTGCCGTCGTTCGAGATGACGCACGTCCACGTGGCCGTTGTCTCTAGATCAAACCGGCTGCCCGCGATCAATCTTGCTGCTGAGAATGATCGACGTTGTGGTTTTCTCGACCCCATCGACGCTGCCAATCAAATCCAGCAACTGATCCAGTTGCTCGGGCGAGTCGGTGCGCAGCCAGGCCACGTAATCGAACTCACCGCTCACGGCACACAACTGCTGAACCTGGGCCAGAGCGCTCAACCGGCGCAGCACTTCCTTGCCCGAACGCGGCTGCACCGTGATCCCGACGTAAGCCTGCAGACCGCCGTCCACCACCCGCTGACTCAGGCGCACACCATAGCCGGTGATGATCTTTGCCTTCTCCAGCCGCGCAAGACGTGAAGTCACTGTCGTACGCGCAATGCCCAACTGGCGAGCAAGATTGGCCACAGGTTCACGGGCGTTGATCTGCAAGGCGGCGATTAATTGACGATCAATCTCATCCAGGGCAAGGGGGCGTGTTTCAGACAAGGGCAGCTCTCCGTCGGGCAAGCGCAGATGGTAACCGTTGCGTGGAGGTTGGTCAGGATTCTTCAGTTACTCGTTCGAAATGACCATAGACGTAAGTGTCCAGACTCTATCTGTAGGACTTTTCCTTGGTATCACCGTTTTGTCATTCAGCTGTCACCCCCGGCGTGCCTAAATTTCGGCCTGACCCTCTAACTCCATGCCGGGAGCCCTGTCATGACGCTGGATCTTTCCGAAACCGCTCGCTACATCCAAGCCGACATTCTCGACAGCTTCGACGAAGAACTGGAGATGGAGTACGACGATGCTCGTCTCGATGGCTTGCTCTCCGATCTGGGCGAAGAAGTCCCCAAGGGTATCGATCGTCGCCTGTATTTCCGCGAGCTGCTGCGTCTGCAAGGCGAATTGGTCAAGTTGCAGGACTGGGTCGTCAGCCAGAAACTGAAAGTCGTGGTGCTGTTCGAAGGCCGCGACGCAGCCGGTAAGGGCGGCGCCATCAAACGCATCACTCAGCGCCTCAATCCGCGTGTCTGCCGAGTCGCTGCGCTGACCGCGCCCAGCGAGCGCGAGCGTACGCAATGGTACTTCCAGCGCTACGTCGCACACCTGCCTGCGGCGTGCGAAATGGTGCTGTTCGACCGCAGTTGGTACAACCGCGCGGGCGTTGAGCGTGTGATGGGCTTCTGTGATCAGGACGAGTACGAAGAGTTTTTCCGCACCGTTCCCGAGTTCGAAAAGATGCTGGTTCGCTCCGGCATCATCCTCATCAAATACTGGTTCTCGATCACCGACGACGAGCAGTATCGCCGCTTCCTGATGCGTATCCACGACCCACTGAAACAGTGGAAACTCTCGCCGATGGATCTGGAGTCCCGCCGTCGTTGGGAAGACTACACCCGCGCCAAGGAAGAAATGCTTACCCGCTCCCACACCGATGTGGCGCCATGGTGGATCGTCGAAGCCGATGACAAGAAACGTGCGCGCCTGAATTGCATTCACCACCTGCTGCAACAGATTCCACGAGGCGAAGTGGAAGCGCCGCAAGTGGTGCTGCCAGAACGTGAATACAACGCCAACTACCTGCGCGCGCCCGTGCCACGAGACATGGTGGTGCCGTCGGTTTATTGAGAAAACGCAGATAACGGCAGATGCTCAACCTGTGGGAGATTCTATGTTGGCTGGCCAGCCTAATTCGCCACCAAGGCGGCTCCCACAGAGTCGGCGCCGATCATGATTACAGGGCTCGGCGAGCATCACTGCGGGAGCCGCCTTGGTGGCGAAATCGGTGGTTCAGCGACGTTGATTGAACTGATCCAATGCATTCGACAGCAAACCAACCCTCACTCAGGCTGCATCAAATCTCAGGTATTCGTTGCCGTTCAGATCTTCCACTTCTTTGCAGTCTTCGCCAGGCGCTGCTGCAACCCTCCCAGGTTCAACGCGAGCTGGCGATTCATCAGTTGATAACCCAGCACTTCCGCCGAAACAGCGGGCGTTTCGGGGCCGACCGCCAGGGACTCGGTCGGACGCGCCAGCCGCTCTGTTGCGCCGTTCTGCAGCGCCCGCGCCATGCCGATGAACAGGCGTCGGATCCGCCGTTGTTCAGCGTTCATCCCCGCACTGCCCAAATCCGCCGGACGCAGATTGGAAAGTATCTCCAGCGTGCTCAGGCACATCCGAAAATGCCCCTGAATCGCATCCAGCTCCACCAATGAAATCTTTACTTCCTTTGACACCGAAGGCATCAGCGAACGCAGTTGCAGCATCGTCGCGTTCAACTTGGCCGTCAGCTTCAGGTGTTCATCGGCGGCGATCGACTGTCCACTGCTGATGCGCTCGTACACCTTCGCGCAGATGCGCAAACCACTGGCCAGGTTGTAACGCCACGAATACACCGCGTACAGCGGCAACGCGAAGGAAAACGCCAGCGCCAAGGCAATCCCGATCAGAATATCCACGGTGCGCCACAGCCCGTCAGTAATCGGGTTATCGCCATGCCCCGCCACGATGAACAGCGTGATTGCCGATAACAGCGCCGTGTAACCGCCTTTGCCGATCGCGTGATAGGCGAAGAAACCGCAGATCAGCGACATGATCACGTACGTCAAAAGCGGCATGCCCAGATAGCTCTGCTGCGCCACGACTGCCAGCCCCAACGCCGCCCCGATCAACGTCCCATAGGCCCGCTCCACCGATTTCTTGCCGATATTGCCGTGATGCTGAAGACCTCCAATCACGATCAACATCGTCACCGACGCCCACTCACCGTGGGGCAGGTGAATGCCGGTGGTCAGCAGAATCGAGACCAATAAACCAACGACGATACGGCCCGCGTGGATGTAGCGGGCGTGGCGATAGCGGCGGTAGGGGTCGAGGAGGGGGCGTAGTAAGCGGCGCAGGAGCATGGAAGGTGTATTCATGAGGAGACTGACCGTCGAGAACGTGAATATATCCTGCGGCTCGTCAAATTGATGCGGGTTTGTGGGAGCAGTCCAGACGAAAAAGCCGCGCAATGCGCGGCTTTTGAAGGTGGTGGGCCCACACGGACTCGAACCGTGGACCAAAGGATTATGAGTTGACTCGCGTGCCTGCAAGCCAAGCAAAATCTGGCGTAGGGTAGCACAGGTACTGCAAGCTGAAGCTACCGTAGTTACTGATGCTCAGCGTAGTTAACGAAAACTCGCGATAGCTTAGAGGTGTACCCTCGTTGTACCGAAGGGAGGTGCGAAGGCTAGCAGCGCCACACAAGTCTTTATGCGCGGTTCCCCTACCCAAACGCGCTACGCGATGGCGTAGACAGCTGCATTAGCTCGGCGGTAGCATCACTTTGCTACCAAAGCTGCATGCGGTGCTTTGGGGTCGCTTTTTAGCCCGCATGGTGGGCCTCTCGGCCATAGTGAATGGATTTCCAGATGAAGGATCTTTTTGCATCAAGCGTTCTATCAACATGTATTGCTTTAATCGTGGTGCTGGCCGTGCTCCATTTTGCTCCAGTGTCAGATATTTTAATTACACATTCTCAATATGTCCCTGCCCGAGATATAAAAGAGCTTGATAGCTATGAGCAGTTAGTTATTGAGCGGATGATCAGAGAAAAGACTCTAATCTCTGTCGATACGCTTTGGTCTTTGCAGGTATCATTCTATCAAACGATGGTCAGTATTTTGATTGCCCTGAACGCTGCTATCGTTGGTGGGGCGTTTGTCATTATCCGAAGCTCGTCCAAGGCGGAAGTTGTTAAAGAGTCAAAAGCCCACTTTGATGAGTTTTCTAGTACTGGCGGGCTTGCCAAAATAGTAGAGCGGAAAGCTAAAAAAGAGCTTAATAAACTGAACGCTATTTATGGGGATGTGTTCGACGGGTTGTCTGAGCAAGGTGCTATAGTTTCGGATCATGAAACTAGGATTAAGGTGTCCGAGGATGCTATAATCCAGGTTAGTAGTCGGCTTGCAGCTCTCGATAGATCAGAGAGCTGCGATGGCCTCGACGGTAAGATTAGAGAGTAGGTAAGTAAATGGCTTTTATCCGGAAGAGTGGTAAGTCAAAGTCAGCCGATACTTCGCATGTAAGTGAAGTTGCTTCGGTTGATGAAAGATTTACAGTTGATCAGTTGCTCGCACTTGCGGCGCAGCACGAAGTCGACACATCTCCTTTGGATGTGAAGTCTCTTCTGTCCGTTTTGGGTATTAAACTGTTAAGCGTTCCAATGAGTGACGATGTCTCAGGAATGTTGAGTCTCGCTGATAATAGTAAGGAATGGGTGGTGAAAGTAAATGCGCTCCACCACCCTAACAGGCAACGATTTACTATTGCGCATGAAATCGCACATTTTTCTCGGCACAGGTTTCAGCAAGCCGAGTTTAAAGACCTAAATTTTTTCCGAAATGGCGAAAGCAATCCAATGGAGGTTGAGGCCAACCGATTCGCTAGCGAGCTTTTGATGCCTGAATCGGCTTTCAGAGATAAGGTTAAGGTATTTTCCGGCAGTATTGAAGAAATCGCACAATACTTTAAGGTCTCAACCTTGGCAGTGCGCGTCCGAGCAAAAAATTTAGGAATGAAGGGACATGGATTGGAATAGCTTCATTTATTTTCCCGTACTTAAGACTAAAGATGCTGAGCTAAGGGCTATATCGGCTATCGATGTTTCTTATAGGAAGAACATGCTTCCTACCTATGAGATTACTAAGTCAAGAATCACAAAGAAAAATTCGGTTGGTGATATTGTTAAGCGTCTTGATCAAATCAAAAATATTCAGGGGAACCTTCCTTATATTTTAGATGTGACGACAGATCCCAAGCAGAAAAACTCTCAGATAGAAAGTATTTTGTCGCCGGTCAACGGCTACGAGTCTTGGCGAAGTTGGCTGGAGTTGAATTGTGGTGAGCAGATAGTTCCTATGATTCACGTTAACTTTGAGCTGGATGAAGACTTAAGTGAGGCCAAAGCCTTTGTCGCTTCTGTCACTGCTAAATACAAGAAGATGGCTTTGCGTCTTCCTGCTGACCTGGAGCATGATGAGTACGAAGATATAGTGACTGATATAGTCTCGGAATTGAAAGGTACTCGACTTTATATACTTTTGGATGAGGGTTGTATCAGGGATCGAGCTAAGTCCAGCTTAGTGCCAATTACAGATAGTTATCAGCGAGCTTTCAGTAAGATATCCTCGCTGCCAGGTTCTGTTGAATGGCTTGAAAAGATTGTTTGTATTGCTGGCTCATTCCCCTATCAAGTCTCTGCTGAAGGCAAAGACGAGGAGGGCGACTTTGAGATATACGAGCAGTCACTGTTTCTATCTCTTCGGCATAATCGGCCAATGTTGCAATTTGGGGACTACGCGTCAATCAACGTAAAGCAAATTGAAATGCGAGGCGGTACCTTTGTTCCACGCATTGATTTTTGTACAGCTACAAGATTTTATTATTACCGAAAGCGACGGGATGTTGGTTCGTACATTTGGTGTGCGAAGCAGGTTGTGAAGAGCTCGAATTATGTTTCGAATGGTAGTTGGGGCGATAATGAAATATCAAGTGCCGCTGCTGGAAGTCCTTCAGGTATTAGTCCGTCTTTCTGGATATCCGTTCGAGCGTGCAACTACATGATTCGTAGGGTTGAAGAACTACGAGTCTAATCTGTTAGGGGCTAAGCCTAAAGAGAATACATCATCTAGGGTAAGTAGTTCACTGGTCTCGTTTTTCATGTGGCTAGTCTGGCTGCCATACTTTTGGATGATGTGTCGCCTGAAGATGGTTTTAATGTCTTCTTTCTTGTAAGTGCGAGAAATGGACTCGCAAGTTTCAAGTTTTGATTTTCTTACTATTTTAAATTCTCTGCGTAACGTTTCAATAGGCATCGCGTCTAACGTTACAATTGTGTTTGAGTTTCTTATTTGCTTCGCTTTCCGTAGACGTTTCACGCCGCCAGATGAGCATAGGTAGATACCAATTTTTTCAGGAGCTATTTTCCGTATGGCAGGAAGATTTTTGGTATCGCATACGACATAGACATAGTCAAATAGCTGCTCGTATGATCTAAGCTGCTCTGATAGCCGGTCTATTCGGTCGTGGGCGGATTTGATTTCGTATCCGATGATCATGCCGTCTTTTGCAGAAATTATATCTGCACGGCGACGGCCGAAGTGAAATGGATATTCAAAAAAAACAACGTCCGTACCTTCTTGTTTTAGAAGATGGTATCCGGTAAGACGTTTTATTTCGGCTTCTTTCATATTTTAAGTGGTTTTAAAATCTAGCTTGTTGCGAATTCTACACGATTCAGGGTTGTTAGTCAGTAATTACTTTTTCTTGTCAAGATTCCGGCTTGTCATATTTTTGGTTTTATTGGTAATGCCGGCCTGTGCCAAAGCTGTTATGAGTAACTCTATTTCTTGCTCGCTCCCTTCTATTAATACTTTTTTGTAAAGTTCTAAAGCGTACTCGTGATCGCTGTCGAGCATGTTGATGAAGTATTCTTTGTGAGATATATCTGGAGGGTGCTTCATGATTTACATGGTTGTCTTTATGCTTGATGTGGCGAGGTGAAGTGTCTCAAGATCATCTATATATTCCTCTCTGTTCGGTAAGAGTTGGGGTTGTTTTTGGTAATGTATATTTATGTCTCTAGGTTTTTATCAAGTATAGCTCGTTTTACAACAGCTATGTGGCCCGCGCTGGGTGTTGTTTTCTTGTGTGTACGGGCGAGACTGCTTCATTGTCACGTCCTTCAGGAGGAGCCTTTATTCTGGTGTGCTTTGACATGGCTTGTGTTCCAGTTGTTGCTTTTCGCTATTAGACGCGGCAGCGCCTGCATGCCTCGCAGAGCAAGATGCCGTTGAGCCGAAGGCGAATAAGGGACGGTGTTGGATGGGGACGGGCTTGCCCGTACCCGTACAACACACATCTTGCCGTCTATCACTATGCGATTCTATGCAACTGTAGTGGAGATGCCATTCGGATTTTATCTAATCGCGTAGATTCGCGTTAGTTCGCATACATTCGCGCAGCGTCGCACTAATAAATAGTGTCAATCGCATAGAGTCGCGCAGAATCGCATAAAGCCGTCGCCTTAAACGAGCTCGATTGAATTATCTGGGGACAGGCGCCTGAACAGACTGATTGGCGGCTTGCACGGCTATGTTACAAAGCATGCTCCTTGAAAATTGCGCATCTCGAATGAGAGCATTCATAGGTGTACGCACTTTTACCGAAGAAAATCATCAGGTATACCGGAGCAATCAATGGCACGCAAAACTCTCGCTGAGCGCCGTTCTGACGCCATTTCCGAACTGGAAACCGCTAAGGCGCGACTCGCAAAACTCGACAATGAAGCCGCTGAGAGAATTGGCAGAATTGCAATAAAGTCAGGATTGGTTAATCTGAAGCTTACGGACGATCAAGTCCGGGAAGAATTTGACCGAATCGTGGCAAAGATCAGCAAGAGGAATTGACCATGAAGACAGCTCACCGCATCAGCGCATTTGCCAGTCGACTCGACGAATTGCAAGCCTGCCTCGGTCGAGCCAGCAACCGGGCTACGGAAAATGTTACGGAAGCCCAGCGCATCGCGGCTGAGCTGGCTTTATCCCTTGAAGACTGGCATCTCGACGCGCTGCGCATACCTAAGGCGGAGCGTGCCCCCTACCGAGCACAGAATCCTTATTACTCAGAACATTGACTCCGCTCTGGTTAAAAAGCCCACTTCGGTGGGCTTTTTTGTGTCCGTAAAACGTATAAAGCCGGACAGGTTTAATCTATACCATCTTCAAAATTAAAGCCTTACATATCAGATCGATAGTTATTTTTCTCAGCTATATGGCGGACAGTTTACGGACACGCCTATCGCATTTTATGCGGATAGAATAGTTATCCGTATATTTCAAAAAAGAGCAATGTCGACAAATAATAGAGCCGTCAAGGTTAGAAATGAGGTATTCGGTATGAATAGGGAATTACTCATAAAAGCATCGTCCCACTTGTGCAAATCCGGGCGTCATGTGGCGTTAAGCGTTGCGATGGTCGGAACCGGCTTACTTGGCGCGGGGCTATACGTTGCGCCTGCCACGGCTTACGCCATCTACTGCGCAAACTGCTCCACGTTCTATCAGCAGATGTTTGAGTACGCTGAAGCTGTCAACACGGCTCTGAACACGGCCGAGCAACTGCAAACCCAGGTGCAGCAGTATCAAAGCATGATCACCCAAGGCACCGGGTTGCCCGATTCTATGTTCGGCAGTATCGCCGCTGATCTTAAAAATGTGATGAACATCTACGACCGCTCGCAGGCGTTGGGCCGCCAAATCCAGAACATGGATTCACAATTCAACACGGCTTTCCCCGGTTTCGAGTCGTACCTGAACCAAGCTGCCAACTCGGCTGAGTCATCTGCACAGGATCGCTATCAGACTTGGTCTGAGCAAGGCCGTGATAACGTGAAAACTGCGCTCGAAGCGGCGAACCTCAATACCAGCTCCTTTGAGTCTGAGGGCGTGCAGCTTGACCGCATGATGACCCGTTCACAGTCAGCCGTCGGCCGGATGCAAGCACTTCAGGCGGGCAACGAAATCGCTTCACAGAACGTACAGCAATTGCAAAAGCTGCGCGATCTGGTGGCTACGCAAATCAACATGCAGGGCAATTATCTGGCTCAGCAGGGCGACCGTACAGCAGCCAGCGAAGCTACCGAACAACAGTTTGAAGCGCGCAAAAACATCCGTGGCGGCGTTAAGGGGTATTGAGAATGACTATTTCGAAATGGCTCATCGCGTTGATCTGCTCCGGCTCTGCACTAATCGGTTCTATGGTCACCTTGGCGGTTCAACGCAATAGCGAATGTACATCGATGGCTGAGCAGCAACAGCAACAGCAACAGCGCGACGCTGATGCCTCGTTTGAAGCACGCCCGAACACTCGCGGCGGCGTTAAGGGGTACTAGCTATGGATCGTCGCCTACTGTTCTTCCTCGTCTTGGCGAGTGTATTCGTGAGCGGAAATACTATGGCCGCGACCGACCTTTCCCATGCCGACACTTCGGTCCAGGGCCTACTCGACCTCGTTTTGCAGCAGTCGCACCAATGGTCAGGAAAGCTGTATGACTACGCGATCAGGTTATTCTGGCTGTTGGCCTCGATTCAGTTCATCTGGACGTTCATGCCTCTAGTCATGAAGCAAGCCGACCTCGGCGAGATAGTTGGCGAGCTACTGCGCTTCGTCCTGGTGGTCGGTTTCTTCCTTGCCGTTATGAAGTACTCGGTGGAATGGGCATCTGCCGTTGTCGATAGTTTCCGCGATGCGGCGGCTTCTGCGAGCGGCCTCGAGCGCGCGTTAGAGCCCGGCGATATGCTGGCGGTTGCGCTGGATTTTGGCCGCACCATGGTGAAGGGCATATCAGTGTTTTCGCCGGCCAAAGGACTTCTGATCGCAGTTTGCGCAATCCTTGTATTGGCGTGTTTCGCCTTCATCGCTGCATTCATGTTCGTAACGCTCGTAGAGTCTTACGTAATCATCAATGCTTCGGTGCTGTTCTTTGGCTTTGGCGGCTCACAATGGACGCGTGATTTTGCAATCGCCCCAATGCGTTTCACCGTCGCAATCGGAGCCAAGCTGTTCGTCTTAACGCTGATTGTCGGCCTAATCGTTCAGTCGGCCAAGCAGTGGTTGGCCGCCTACACAAATGACGAAGCGTCGTTGATGACGATGGTTGGTCTGGCCTTGGTGTGCTGCTATTTGACAAAGACCATTCCTGACCTCATCGGCGGAATGATAAGTGGCACCTCGATGGGTGGTGGATCAGCCATAGGTGGTATGGCGGCGGCTGGTGCTGCCGGTGCAGCGGCGGCAATCGCGACCATCGCCACCGCCGGGGCGGCCGCTCCTGCCGCTGCCGGTGCTCTCGGTGCTGCTGGCAGCAGTGGTGCTGCCGGTGCAGCGGGTGCCGGTGGCATCAGCAGTGGCGGTCTGGCAGGGGCTATCAACTCCAGCTTTGCCGGTGGTGCCGCTTCGTCTGTAGGTGGCGCAACGTCCTCCGGCGTGGGAGCCAGCACTGGCGGCGGCGCAGCGACCAAGGGGGCAACCTCCGCAGGTGCGAAGACTGGCGGTGGTGCAGCTATCCCATCGGCTACGCCCAGCAACGGCGTCCAACAGGCCGCTAAGCAGGTGAGGAAGGCCGCGCAGAGCGGCGGTGACAATGATCAAAAAGCGGCACCAAAGGGTGGAACTGTCAGTTCCGGCAGCGCACTGTCCCAAGCGGCCAATGGTGGAGCAAAAGCACTCGGCGTGATCGCCTCGCTGTCAGTGCCCGGCATGGAGAATGCGCACTCAGCGTCTCTTGGTGCAGGTGTTCCAACATCAGCTCTCGGCGAAGCCAGATCGACCACAAGCGCAGAACCGCCTGCGGAAACGGTAGGCGCGGAATCCAACGTCATCCGACCAGATGAGGGCACCAGCTCGAATCTCGGTCGCCTCGACGTTCCGAGCATGGCCACGAGCAACGACCAACCGGAGAAATAACCATGAGTGAAATTCTGATATTCGCTGGATTCGTAGTTCTCACTTCGACCTCGGCCGTTGGTCTGTGGGCGCTCGGCCGATATCTGCGTAGCAAAGGTTATGGGCCGCAGCTGGATAAGCTGAATCGCCAATTCACGGCCGTACAGCTTCGAGTCAGACCGCTTGCCTTGTCTGCCTCTTATCGCATATTTGCGGGCACGCAGATCCTGAATCGTCTACCTCTCCTGGGAAGCAAGAGTAGCGCTGCTCTGAACCATCAAGTGTTGATTGCCATTCAGGCTGCGCAGGAAGCACAGAAACGAGAGAAGCCCAACAATCGCTGATTGCTGACCAGTCTCCTAGACAGCCCCGCCTCTGTGTGGGGTTCATTACAATCCAGCCTCTCCTGTCTCGTAGCGAGCTCTAGGAGGATCGCAGGACCATCTCCACCATCTCCACCATCTCCACCATCTCCACCATCTCCACCATCTCCACCATCTACACGGATAAAGGCCATCCAAAGCTTAGGGCTTTGTCATTAGTAATACGCACGGACTTTGAACAGTCTGATAGGCCCACTTTACAGGCTCTGAGCTGCGTCTTGAGCGACACTCGACCCTGACACCACCAGTCCCCTTGACGATCGCAATGGAACGGCCGACGGCCACCTCTACTCGTTTTGATGTCTATTCAAATTTTGCAGAGGGGGCTACATGCCAGGCTCGAAGCGATGGGGGTACGACGGGACAGCCCTTTCTTTTGGTGCCCAACGGCCGTAGGCCGACTGGCAAGGCCGGACCGCGCCTAAGCGCGGGCTGCGCCGCGCAGAACTGAATATCCTGAATATCCTGCCAACTCCGAGCGGGTGTGCGACGTTTCGGGCGGGTGCGCGACGCTATCGGGCGGATGTACAACGCTATCGGGCGGGTATGCGACGCTTCAAGCTTCACCAGTGCCTTTTTTCTTTACCCTCACGCCGTCCAGAATCAGGCCTAACGCTTTCAATTCGGCGGCGTCTTCCCTCAATCTGTACCGCGCATCGCGCATCGCCTTACTATGCACCGCACCGGCGACAGCCACGATGACGGTGTCAAGATACCAGCCACCTGGCGGCTCGAACTTGTGGCTCAAAACGTGCCGCGCAACCGCTTGGCTGATGCCATGCTGGAGGCGGGCAACGGGGGCCGGGTCGTAGTACAAACTCAAATCATGCTCAAGTAGCGTCACCAGTGCTACGCCAAGCCGCACCCGCCACAGATTTCGCTCTCCCCTTGTCAGCGGATCAAGCCGCGTCATTGGCGAAGGGATAACGTGATCAATCAATCCGCCGATTATTGGAAAATCAAATTTTGGGGTTTCGATTGTGATCGTCGCAGCTCGCAGTTCGGCCAACAGCTTTTCGATCTGTGTGAAGCTGTAGCGACTGTCGGACAGTGTTTTTCTCACCCGAGCGGGGTCTACCAGAAGCTCCACGCCGCCATCAGAAACATCGCGTCGCCGTTCCGCGCAATACAATATCGCTTCCACAATATCGGCGTGTCTCTGGCCTAGCCTGCCTATCACACGGCAGCGACCAAATGACGTATCGGCCCAGTCACTATCCCGAAATCGGGGGCGCTGACTAGGTTGATAAAGCATTACCCGCGCCTGCGCGCACGTACTGGTGGGAGTCACAGCATTACCACCGCTCATCGTCGTCTCCATTGACGATGTGCAGAGCTCCTACCTTCTTCGTCTCTAACAGTTCCACTGGCATAAGGACGCCGCCGTCATGGCGCTTGTACCATTGATCGACCGGGGTGGCGTCGTAGTTCTGTTTGCTAACGCCGAAGCGGACAAACAAGCCTCTTCGGTCATTGCCAATCGGCTGTCGATCATAGGCACGGTCGCTGAGTGTTTTCGCCTGTTCCTCAGTCATTTTGGCGACGAAGCCGCACCAGCGTGCGTTGTCGATCAAAGCGGAGGCGCCCCGCGCTGCTTGCTGCTGGTCAGTCTGCCCCTCACGGGCACTACCCTTGCTGACGTGATGCAAGTACAGGACGGATGCCCCAGTGCTCGTCGCGGCGCACTCCAGCGTGGCGACAAGTCGTGCCATATCGCCGTTGCTGTTTTCGTCCCTATCATGAATCCGGCTTAGAGTATCCAGTACGATTAAGCGCGCACCGGCGCAAAATTCGATAATGCGGGCAAGATGCTGGTCATCCATCACGTTCATCCGTTTGCCCATGATGGGCTGGACAATCAGGTTCTCCGCGATGGCTTCACGTGCCTGCTGATTCAGGTGCTGGCCGATGGCATGGATTCGGCGGACCAGTGCGACTTCCGGGTCTTCTCCAGCGAAATACACCACGCGGCCAGCGCATGTGGGGCCAAGCCCTACTAGATCACCACCGGCAACGCTGCATGCGATCGACATGGCCGCTTCGAGTGCCCAATAGCTCTTACCGGTGGCTCCTGGGGCAACCAAAGCTCCTACTGTGCCAGCGAGGAAGCCGGGCCATATGAAATCAAGCACCGGCGGGTCACTTTCAAAAGCTGCGGTTAGATCGATGGCCATCAAATGCGGCCCCCATCTTCGAATGAGTCTGCGCTAAGGACCTCAGCAATTTGAGAGGTCCGGAAGTAGACTCTGCGGCCTATCTTCAGACGGGCTCTGTTGATGGGGAGGGTCCAAGGGTTTTGCGTTCTCAGGCTGATTCTTAGGCCATCTGGTGAGCGATCCAAGATCGTCGCCAACTGAGGCAAGCTCAATAGTGGTCCAAATCGCTCCAAAAGGTTTTCTTCGATACCCATCGCTCATCTCCATTTGTGATCGGATTTATCCGTATCGTAGGGAGGGCACTGGTTGATAACATTCTTTTAATTGGTCATTATGGTTGACATGAGTGCAAGCGAAACAGAAATCCCAGTCTGGCCCAACTGTTCACCGATCATGGAAGCGGCGGTGCGAGAACTCGTCGCCAACTGGCGGCCGTACTCAAGCAGCGCGAGACGTTTTCCGATACGCAGGCTGATTGAGCAACTGATCGACCCGGCTATCGCGCTGCTGTGTCTCGATGCGGTGTTTCAGCGATACATGTTGGGTGCACCGGGAACTACCGCCCTGAGTGATCTGATCCATTCAATTCACTACAAGGGAGCTATGCAGGCTCAGCGAGTTCTGATCCGTCAGTACATGAGCGCGACGCGTCATACTGGAGAGCAATCGAGAGAAGTGATCGGAACGCTTGAAACATTGGTGGAGGTAATCGGAGCGTGCGGCCGCAAGCGTCCAGCTCGCTCACGATGTACCGTTGAGGGTGTAACTCAAAATGCGCAGCGCAACAGAGACTTTTGTGAGGTGTGCGGGCAGCCGTCTGAACTCGCTCATCTGATCAATACAGGTGATTGGCCAGAAAGCGCCGATACCGACTACGCACTGCACCTCAGTAATCGGTATTGCGCTTCCCATCGACCTCGGCATGCTGATGGGACTTGGAACCCGCAGTATCAACGGGCAAAGCGCTCAAAGAATCTCTTTAATCTCGAACTGGCCCGGCTCACAGAGCAAAGTGCTCAGCGCACTCCGTCACCGAAGCATGACACTCCTGCTGCCGAACTTTTTGCTTTCCATATCACGCATAGCAACGGTCTTACCGCCGCAGATGAAGGTGCACTGCGGGAGCAAGCGCGCCTTATGATTGATGCTCGTTTGACGGACGCCAAGAAACAGATGCTGATTCTTCGGGCGGCCGGTTTGAACCAGAGCGAGATTGCTCGGAGGATGGGGATCAGTCGTCAGGCAGTGTCGAAGGCGCTTGGGTCGATTCCTTCTTCTTTCCAGTTCGCCGACGCGCCAGAACATCCAGTTCAATGACTAGATCTTCAGCTCGTAGATGGGTGTAGCGTCGGAGCATTTGCATTGATCTGTGGCCGCTGATGGCGGCGACCTTTTGGTCGCTAAGCCCAGCTTCTACTAAACGACTGACGGCTTCATGGCGCAAGTCATGGAACCTGAAATCGGCCAGACCGAGATTTTTCTTGATGTCTAACCAGACCTTGTTGAAGTTGTAGGGGCGACGTTTACCGTCTCTGCCAGGTTCACCGAAGAAAACCAAATCAGAGTCGAGCGGACGAATCGGGTTGGCCAATGCCTCGCGGAAAGCGGCGGTGGCATCGGTTGTCAGTGGGACGGTTCGAGGCTGTGTGTTTTTCGTATCAAGCAGGCGGACGATACGGCGCGTTACATCCACCTGACCGCGGCGCAGGGTTGTGATTTCGGAAGAGCGCATGCCAGTTTCTAGTGCGATGCGCACGATCCAATTCAGCATGGGATTGCTGTGCTTTTTAACCGCAGCAATGAGTTTGCGCTCTTCATCAGCGGTAAGGCGGCGGTCACGTCCTTCTCCTGGGCTTGGCTTTCTGATGTTCAGCACAGGATTGAACGTCAGGCCTAACCCCCATTCTTGAATGGCCACTGTAAACAGGTGGCTCAGCAGCGCTAGCTCCAAGCGCACTGTATTGTTGCTGGTTGGCTGACCGCGTGTGGTAAAGGTGGAGAGACGCTTATCCCGGTAATCGGCTATCACTTCGGCAGAAAGTGCAGCGAGCGAGTATTTACCCAGCCCATTGATTAACTGCTTCGCCTTGGTGGTCTCCGCCCGCTGAGTCGTTGGTTTCTTCGTCGGCGTGATTTCCATTAGATATCGCTGCAAGGCTTTTTCAAGCGTCAGGCGCTCGGACCCGCTGCGCTGGATATATACACCCCGCACCATTTCATCTTCGGTGCGTCGTGACCAATCTTCGGCGTCGCGTTTGGTGCGGAAGGTTTTGGCGTTGGTCGGCCATCCGGTTTTGCGGATGACGGCCTTCCAGGTGCCGGCAGGGGTTTTGACGATTGTGGCCATCTGAAGGACTCCAAAGGCGTGCAAGCGAAGCTGCACTGTACCTAATTTGTACCTTCGGACCATAGGACTGATCCGGCTGCCACTAACCCAAAAAGCCGAAAGCCGCGTAATACGCGGCTTCAAGGTTGGTGGGCCCACACGGACTCGAACCGTGGACCAAAGGATTATGAGTCCTCTGCTCTAACCAACTGAGCTATAGGCCCTCAGTCAGGCGGCGGATTATAACGACGGTTTCCGTGCTGTGCTATCCGAAAAGTCTGAAACGGTGATACGAAGAAACGTCGCGCAAAACTCTTCCGGGCGCAGGGGCAGGCTGACGATGTAGCCTTGGATCTGTTCGCAGCCTTCGTCGGCCAGGAATTGCTGCTGTTCGAGGTTCTCCACGCCTTCGGCGATGACGGTCAGCTGCATGCTGCGGCCCAGAGCGATGATGGCGCGCACGATGGCGGCGTCGTGAGGGTCGTCCGGGAGGCCGCGGACGAAGGATTGGTCGATTTTCAGGATGTCCAGTGGCAGGCGTTTGAGGTAGCTGAGCGAGGAGTAGCCAGTACCGAAATCGTCGATGGCCAGTTGTACGCCGAGCTTCTTCAGGCGATGCAGCACCGAGAGGGCTTCTTCGGTCTGGGACATGATGAAGTTTTCGGTGATTTCCAATTGCAGGCAGCCGGGTTGCAGTTCGTATTGTTTGAGCAGGTGTTCGATGCGGTTGACCAGATTGGGCTGGCGCAATTGGGCCCCGGCCAGGTTGACCGAGAGTGGCCCGAAAATGTCATAGGACTGGTTCCATTCATAGAGCTGTTGGCAGGCTTGCTCCAATACCCATTCGCCGATTTGCAGGATCATGCCGTTTTCTTCTGCCAGCGGAATGAACCGTTCGGGTGGGACTTCTCCGAAGGTGGGGTGAGTCCAGCGAATTAGCGCTTCGGCGCCGACCAGTCGCTGCGTCAGCAGGCTGACTTTCGGCTGGTAGGAGAGCGTGAACTCGTTGCGTTCAATGGCGCGGCGCAGTTCATGTTCGAGTGCAATGCGTTCGCTGGCTTGGGCGGTCAGGTCGCGGGTATAGCTTTCTACGCGGTTGCGGCCTTTGGCTTTGGAGCGGTACATCGCCGCATCGGCGTTTTTGATGAGTGTGGCGACGTCTGCGCCATCCGTGGGGAACAACGCAGAGCCGATGCTGGTGCTGATGAAGAATTCATGTTCTCCGGCCTGAAAGGGGGCGGAGAAGCTGTTCAGCAGTTTGGTCGCAATGACTTCCGCGTCATGGCTGGTTTGCAGGCCAGGCAACAGGATGATGAATTCGTCACCGCCCAGTCGGGCGACGGTGTCGATGTCGCGCAGGTTTTCTTTAAGCCGCTGGGCGATGCCTTTCAAAAGCAGGTCGCCCACTGGGTGACCGAGGCTGTCGTTGATGTGTTTGAAGCGGTCGAGATCGAGAAACAGCACAGCGCCCAGGCTGTGAGCCTCTTTGCTGTGCACCAGCGCGGCATGCAGGCGGCTTTCGAACAGCGTGCGATTGGGGAGGCCGGTGAGCGGGTCGTGGTGAGCCTGATAATCCAATCGCGCCTGGGCCTGTTTGAGGCTGGAGATGTCGGCGAATACGGCGACGAAGTGCGTGATGAACTTGTCGCGGTTGCGAACCGCGCTGATGGTCAGCCAGCTCGGGTAAATCTCGCCGTTTTTGCGACGATTGCTGATTTCCCCTTGCCAGTGACCCTCGGCGGTCAACTGGTACCACATCGCCGCATAGAACGCGCTGTCGTGCAGGCCTGACGCCAACAAGCGTGGCGTTTCGCCAATGGCCTCGCCCTCGCTGTAGCCGGTGATTTCACTGAAGGCGCGGTTGACCGCATTGATGCGCTGGCGGGTGTCGGTGATCAGTACGCCTTCGGCAGTGCTCTCGAATACCGTCGCCGCCAGTTGCAGTTTCTCCTGCATTTGATGGCGTTCAGTGATGTCTCGGGCGATGGTCAGCATGCAATCTTCGCCGCCAATGGGGAGTGGTCGTGATGAAATTTCGCACAGGCGAATCTGGCCGTCCCGACGGCGAATGTGGCTGGTGAAGTCCTTGACGAAGCCGTCGCGGCTCAGTTGCTCCAGTAATTGTTGACGCTCGTTGAGATCGACCCAGATGCCGAGGTCCAGCGTCGTGCGATCCAGTGAGAGCGAGCTGTGATAGCCAGTGATGCGGCTGAATCCGTCGTTGATCTCCACCAGCATCCCATCACTTTGTCGGGAAATGAGCATGCCGTCCGGGGAGGAGTGAAAGGCTTTGGCGAACTTTTCTTCGGACAGTTGCAGCTGTTGCTGCGCCTCTTTGAGCGGGGTGATGTCCCGGACAACCACCACTACGGCAGGTGTGGAGTCCAGGTCGAACGGCTCGGCCGAGAGTAGCCCAGTGAACGTCTGGCCATTGCTGCGACGGAAGGGCATTTCCAGGTTGCGAATGCTGCCCTTTTGCAAGCGTTGCAGCAGGCTTGGGCCGATGTCGGGAATGCCCCAGATGTTCAGTTCGCTGGGCTTGCGGCCCACGACTTCGCTGGCATCGAGACCAATCTGTTCGACGAACGCCTGGTTCGCTTCAAGGAAACAGCCGTCGGACAGCCGTGCGATGACCAGAATGTCAGGACACTGGGCGAATACGGAGGCGAATTTGCCTTCCGAGCGACGTAGGGCTTCTTCGGTCTGCTTGGCCTCGGTGATGTCGATCATCAGGCCACGCATGACCGGTTCGTGACCGTAGCTGATCAGGCTGACAATGTCGCGTACCCACAGCACGTTGCCATTAGCGTCAATGACGCGGTAATCGAGGCTGTGATCGTTGCCTTGTGCTGTTTGCTGATCGCAATACGCTTGTGCGCATGCGAGGTCGGCGGGGTGCACGATGCTGCGCCAGAAACCCGGTTTGCGCCATTGGTGAAGTGGATAACCGAGCAGGTTTTCAGCGTGAGGGGAGACGTAATTGTAGGAATAGTCCTGAATGTTGGCTTCCCAGGCGATGGCCGACAGGCTCTCGATCATGCCGCGATAGTGGTATTCGCTGCTGCGAAGTTCTTGTTCCAGTGCCACGCGTCGAGAGATTTCCGAGCTGAGACGGCGGTTGATGCGTACCACCACGGCCAGGATGGTCGACAATAGCAACAGGCCAGGCAGTCCGTAGAGCAGAAAATCTCGCCAGAATCTCGCCAGCTCGGAAGGGCGTGCGGTGGGCGTTGTGGGATTAGCCGAGTTGGTTTCTGGCAGTTCGGTATACGCCAGGGCTTCATGAAGGCGATCATCAATGCTCGAAAGTCCGTCACCCACGGTATCCGGGTGCGAACCGGTCTCGCTGATGCGTTCGATGTCAGGCGACGCAGCGTCCTTACTCTGCATTGTTTCCCTGTGCATGCCCTGCCAGGACAGCGCTCCCTGAGAAGGCGCCGGAGTGTCAGCAAGCGCCGACCCCGTCAAGCACAAGAAAACAATGGCTGGCATCCAAAACATGGCAGCCTCAGTCGTTTCAGTGTTGAGATTGAGTCGAGTGTAGCTGGGCTGAGGGGCAGTGGCACAGTGCCGAAATCTTATTCCCTTAAAATGCAAAACCCCCGGCAGTGCCGGGGGGTCTGGGTAACGCGGATCGCTTACTCGTCCAGGAATGAACGCAAATGTTCGCTCCGGGTCGGGTGGCGCAGCTTGCGCAGTGCCTTGGCTTCGATTTGACGGATACGTTCACGGGTGACGTCGAACTGCTTACCGACTTCCTCAAGGGTGTGGTCGGTATTCATGTCGATACCGAAACGCATGCGCAAAACCTTGGCTTCTCTGGCGGTCAGGCCGGACAGCACTTCGCGTGTCGCTTCCTTCAGGCTCTCAACGGTGGCGACATCGATTGGCGACTGCATGGTCGAGTCTTCGATGAAGTCACCCAGATGCGAATCTTCGTCGTCACCGATCGGGGTTTCCATGGAGATCGGCTCTTTGGCGATCTTCAATACCTTGCGGATTTTGTCCTCAGGCATTTCCATGCGCTCGCCCAACTCTTCCGGCGTCGGTTCGCGACCCATTTCCTGCAACATCTGGCGGGAAATGCGGTTGAGCTTGTTGATCGTCTCGATCATGTGCACCGGAATACGAATGGTGCGGGCCTGGTCAGCGATCGAGCGAGTAATTGCCTGACGAATCCACCACGTGGCGTAAGTCGAGAACTTGTAGCCGCGACGGTATTCGAACTTGTCCACCGCCTTCATCAAACCGATGTTGCCTTCCTGAATCAGATCCAGGAACTGCAAGCCGCGGTTGGTGTACTTCTTGGCAATCGAGATCACCAGACGCAGGTTGGCCTCAACCATCTCTTTCTTCGCGCGGCGGGCCTTGGCCTCACCGATCGACATGCGACGGTTGATGTCCTTGATTTCCAGCACGCTCAAGCCGGTTTCTTCTTCCAGCGCGGTCAGCTTCTGCTGGCAACGCTGAATGTCGGCTTGAAGGCGGCCAATGGCTTCGGCGTATTTTGTCTTGCCCTTGGCCAGTGCTTCAGTCCAGCTCTGGTCGACTTCGTTGCCCGGGAACTGGCGCAGGAAGTCAGCGCGCGGCATGCGTGCATCACGGACGCACAATTGCATGATGGCGCGTTCTTGCGCGCGCAGACGCTCCAGAGCACTGCGTACTGTTTCAACCAGGTTCTCGAATTGCTTGGGAACCAGCTTGATCGGCATGAACAGGTCAGCCAGAACCAGCAGTTCCTCGTTGGCCTGTTTGCTGCCGCGACCGTGCTTCTTAAGCGCCTTGAGGGTGATCTCCATCTGCTCGGAGACGGCACCGAAACGCTGGGCAGCAACAACAGGATCCGGCCCGCTTTCGGTTTCTTCCTCGTCGTCGCCGTCGCTTTCTTCGTCTTCTTCGTCGTCCGACTCATCGGCCTTGTCGGCTTTCTGATCCATCGGCATTGGCGCTTCCGAAGGTGGCGCAATGCCGTCGTCCGGGTCGATGTAGCCACTCAGAACGTCGGACAGGCGACCGCCTTCGCTGGTAACGCGATCGTATTCGGACAGGATGTGCTCGACGGTGCCCGGGAAGTGGGCGATAGCGCCCATCACTTCGCGGATGCCTTCCTCGATGCGTTTGGCGATTTCGATTTCGCCTTCACGAGTCAGCAGCTCAACCGTACCCATTTCGCGCATGTACATGCGCACAGGGTCGGTGGTGCGACCGATATCGGTCTCCACCGCTGCCAGCGGTAGGTGGATTTGTCTTTAGCAGAGGTCTGTTCTGTTTTGTCGTCGTTAATAATATTTTGGTGTTAATCC